>JBOHGG010000015.1:0-103125 GCA_050700115.1 Pseudonocardiaceae bacterium | reverse complement strand
GCGCTGGCCAGGGTGCGCCCATCAGGACTGAACACCACCGAGTAGACCCAGTTGGTGTGGCCGGTCAGGGGTGGGCCCAGCGGGGTGGGGCGGGCCGGGTCGACCACATCCCACAACCGCACCGTCTGGTCGTAGCTGGCGCTGGCCAGGGTGCGCCCATCAGGACTGAACACCACCGAGTAGACCCAGTTGGTGTGGCCGGTCAGGGGTGGGCCCAGCGGGGTGGGGCGGGCCGGGTCAGCCACATCCCACAACCGCACCGTCTGGTCGTAGCTGGCGCTGGCCAGGGTGCGCCCATCAGGACTGAACACCACCGAGTAGACCAAGTTGGTGTGGCCGGCCAGCGGGGTAGACAAGGCGGCGTTCCCCGCGGTGACCAGGGCCGTGTAGAGGTCCGGAGTCGGTCGCATGCGGTAGGCGGTGAGGTCGAGTTGCGCCGCGAGGGAGATGTCAGTGCTGCGCAGTCGGTCAGCTTGCGCGGTGATCTGGTTGAAGATTGCGTTGTCGCGTTGTGTCTGTGCGGTGCTGCGTTGTTGGAAGGCGACTATCGACACGGCGGTCACGAGCAGCAGCAGGGTCGACAGCACGGCGATGGTGCGGGTGCGGCGACGCCGTTCACGCTCCTTGGCGGCGTGGACGCTCCGGGCGGTGGCGTCGAGGAACGCCCGGGCCTGGTCGTCGAGCTCGACGATGGGAGCCGCAGCAGGGTTGCGGCTGCCGCCGTCGCCGGCCATCCCCAACGCGCCGAGGGCGGTGGTGAGTCGCTTGTCGTCCCAGAGGTAGTGCTCAGGCCGGTCCGCGTTGTTCCACTCAGCGGCCGCTTGCTCGACTGCCCGGGCGGTGCGCAGGGCGGCGGTGATGTCGGCGGTGGCGGTGTCCAGCGGTCGCCACCCGGTGAGCAAGGCCTCGTGGGCCACGATGAGCCACACCTGACCGTCGCCATCGGTGTCACTGAGCAGCAGGCGGCGCTCGACGAAGACCTGCAACGCGACACGCAACGGCTCGGCCAAGCCGATGAGCCTGATCCGTCGCCGGCCGCGGCGGCCGGTCTCATCGACGGTGACCAGGCGGGTCAGTCCAGCCAGGATGTCGCGGTCGGTCAGGCCGCTGGTCCGGACCGCTTCGGTGAGTGCCGCATCGGCATGCCGGGCCAATCCACCTTGGACGCGGCCGAGGTCGCGGTAGCGGGACAGGCTCAGCGTGCCTCCGGCGGGCAGGCCCTCTGCCAGCTGGCGCAGGGTGAACGCGAGCAGCGGCAGGGCCTCGCCGCTGTCGGTGTCGGCCACTAGCGAGGCGGCCAGTCCGTCATCGAGGCGCAGCCGGGCCAGCTTGGCGGGCTGTTCGATGACGTCGCGCAGCATCTCCCGGTCCAGCGGAGCCAACACGTACGCCTCGATCGGCATGCCGGCCAGCGCGGGAAGGGTGCGGAGGTCATCAAGGAACTCCGACCGCATCGCCGCGACCACGCCCACCGGGCCGGCGACCGCGTTGCGCAGTAGCTGCGCGAATCGCTCCAGGGCGGCCGGGGTCGTCCGGGTGAACAACTCCTCGGCCTGGTCGATCATCACCAGCAGCCGCCGCTGCTGAGTGCCCGGGCGGGCGGCCAGTAGATCGTCGGCCACCCGCCGCAGGCCATCGGTGCCGGCTTCGAGCCTGCCGCGGACGTCGCTGGCCGACCAGCCCAACTCCAGACCGCCGGCGGCCGCCAGCGTCCGGGCCAGATCAGGTAGCGGATCGGTTCCCGGCACCACCGTCGGCACCGTCAGCCATGCCGGATCACTGTCGAGCAGCGGCACCACCGCAGCGTTCAACAGCGAGGATTTCCCGCAGCCGGACGGCCCGACGATGGCCAGCATGCCGCCGGTGCCGCCCATTATGCGCAGCCGATTGCCCACCTCCCGGGCCTCCGCCACGCGACCGAAAAACACCCGGCTCAGCGCCGCGGTAAACGGCTCCAACCCCGGGAACGGATTGTCGCCCTCCCGCCAGGCGCCGCCAACATCATCCAAAAGCCGCACCGACTGGAGCACTCGATTGCGGGCTTGCTGGGAGTCGGCGTGATAGTCCACATACTGCAGGCCCTGCATCAACGGATGCACCACACCGGCCTCAGCTCGCAGCGGTATGAGCCGGCACCCCCGCGCATCCGCAATTCCCAACTCAGCAAAGCACCATTCCGACGCCACAAAGGACGTCGTCACCACCCCGACCACCGCGTCGACCCGGCGCAGCTCGCGGTACAGACGCTGCTTCCAGTCCTCGCCGGGGCCGATTCCGTCGCGAAGATCGTGGTCGAGGAACGGCTCGTGGCCAGCTGCCCGCAGCCAACCCGACACCTCGTCGGCAATCGCCCGGTCCGGGGTGGCATAACTGATGAAGATGTGAGCCACAATCACCCCCAGCCCAATGTCTCGTAGACAGTGGACGATACGTCCGCGCTCTCAGACAACCCCAGATCGGACAGGCCCGCGCCCGCAGAGGATCTACAGAGAGCCAGACTGCCGGATACGAGCGGACAGCACGTACCCCAGCGACCTGACCCCTGTGTACCACCGGGGACGTGCCCATGAATACATTTTGCAAGGTCGGGACACTCCGACCAGCGGCAACCCGCTGGGGCAGTATGGGCAGGTCACCCGCCTTGGTGCGGCCACCCGCAGCCGTCGCCGACCACGACGAATGCAACCACATCCGGCATGAGCCGTTCGCAGATTGTCGCTGCCAGCATCCCGATCGGGGCGCTGCGCTGCTCAGCGAGCAGATGGCTGTGCGAGTCCGGTGGGGACCCGCGCCCACGCACCGGGTGTTGCTCGCAGTGCTCACCGCGTGGTGTCCTGTCCGAGAGTTGCCCGTCGCGGCCGGCACACCGGCAACAATCGCCGCGGCAGCCAGTGACGGCCATAGCGTGGAGTCACACCGCCGACCTTCCGATTTTCAGGGCTCGGGACGACAGTCCGCCGAGTCCTGCCCACGTCCGTGAGCTGCGGCAGAGCACTGAGTTGGCCGCCGGTGAACGCCAACGAACGAGCGCAGTTCGCCGTGGATCTGGTGCCACACCACGCAGGGGAAGGGTCGGCGGCGGCCGGTTCCCCGGCGGCAGGTGCCGCATCGGCCCGCGGGAGTGGGCTGGTGGTGCGATAGGACACGCCGCAGTGCCGCGATCGGCCCGCGGGGACAACCAGCTCGCTCCAGCTCGGTGAGCGTGTCGCACACCGAGTAGACCAACCGTTGGGCGTGGGGATGATCAGTCAACCAGGCCAGGGTCCGGGCCGACAGTTGCAGCGTCACGTGCGCCCGGGGCATCGGCATGGTCACCGCCGGGTCGCTGCCCCGCGCAGTGGCGGACGTCAGGGGCATCAGAAACCAGCCGGTGCCGGCGGGCCGTCGATGTCGCGCCACGGGTTGTCTTCTCGCGCAGCGGGCCGGGGATCTCCTGTCCCGCCAGGCAAGGCGGCGTTCACGGCATGATCCCCCGGGCCCCGGGTTGTCATCGCGGTGGCGAGCCGGACAGCCCGGACCCCGGCCCGGCCCGGCGACGGGAGCTGGATCGTCATCGGGCGTTGCTCGGCGCGGGGAACGTGCAGACTCGCTGGCGCCGGGTAGTGAGTGGCAGGAGCGTTACTCAGTGTGCAAGTAGTGGGGTTGAGCAGCCGCAGGCTGCCGCATGCTGAAATCGTGATCTTTCCTGCGCAGAGGGTCGCGTGGACGGCCGGGCAGTCACCCTAGGCTATGGCTCTTCGTATGCGCGGATGGCGGCTTGCGGGCCGCCTGGGAGGGTGGCTACTAACCTGGCGGTTACCTCCTTGCCGAGGTTCACGCCCGGAGGTAGCTCCGGGGGCATCGGCAGGGGCCCGGCAAGGAGAGGTGCCCTGGTGGACGTTGGCGACGCGCGCACGATCGGCCGACGCCTGTACCAGATCCGCAAGTCGCGGGGCAAGTCGTTGCGGGTGGTCGCCGGGCTGGCCGGGATGAGCACCACGCAGCTGTGGCGGATCGAGCACGGGGAACGTGCCCTGGACAGCCTCTCGGAGATCGTTGCGCTGGCCGACGCGCTCCAGATCGCCCCGAGCGAGTTGATGAGGCTGCCGGTGCCAGCACCGGCCAATGGGGACACCGATTCCGCCATCAATGCGGTGTTCCTGGCGCTGATGGCAGCGAGGCGCAGTCGGCCCGGCGGTCAGATTTTGCCGGTGGAGGCGCTGCGGGCACGGGTCATGGCGGTGGTGGAGGCGCATTGCCGCTGTGACCGCAGTGGCGAGGTCGGTGCTGCATTGCCGTCGTTGATCCGGGACCTGCACACCTCGATCGCGGCTGGCCGGGATGTCGCCGAGCTGCTCGAGTTGGCGGTGTTACTGCATTCCAATGCCACCGTGGGGTGGCTGCGCGTTGTCGGCCCGGGCGCGATCGAGCTGCGCGAGATGGCCGCTGAGCTGGCCTTCCGCGCTGCCGAGCAGCGCGACACACCGGAGGCGAGAGGGTTGGCCGTCTGGGGCGGTCTGTATGTGATGGTGACGGCGGGAGCGGTCGACCTCGCGCGGGCCGAGGTGGACTCGGTCAGTGTGCCGACGCGCACGCCGGAGGGGATGCAGCTGGAAGGCACGCTCGCGCTGTGCCGCTCATTCCTGGCGGCGGTGGACTCCCGGCCCGGTGACGTCGATGCGTCCTTGGAGTACGCCGCTGAGCTAGCGGCGCGTACCGGGGAGGTCAACGCCTACGGGCTGGGGTTCGGTCCGCAGGATGTCGGGCAGTGGCGGATGCGCGCGCTGCTGGAGACCGGTGACCACGAGTTGTCGATCCGGGTCGCGGAGGGTTTGCGACCAGAGACTCACCTACTCCGGGCGCGGCAGGCTGACTACTGGGTCACCTACGGCCGGGCACTGGCCCGGCTGCGGGGGCGCCATGAGGACGCGGCGATGGCGTTGCGCCGCGCCGAAGTGCTCTCGCCGCATTCCGTGCTCCGAGACCCGATCACCCGTGAGGTGCTCGGCGAGCTGCTCACCCGTACGCGCCGTGACTCCCCGGCTGGGCGAACGCTCCGGAGAATGGCATACCGGGCTGGGCTGCCCGGCGTAGCCCAGCGGGGTGATCCCGGATGATGTTCCGACTGCGGAACACCATGAGCTTGATCGCGTTCACTCTCGTCAACCGTGACGAACACCACCACTGACCTAACCGCGACGCGCTCTCCCGCTGTGCCTTCTCTGACCCCTGGGGAAGCGCTGGCCGAGTTGTTCTTGACCAACGCAGATAAGGGTTGCAACGTCGACAACGACACCCTGGTTGTTGAGCTGCTGAAACGCATGCGAGCGATCCAGGCGGTCACCGCCAACCCGGCGTGCCCGGGTGCGACCAGTGGTAGTCCGGCTGGGCTGATTCCCCCCCACGATTCCGGCCGGGTCGCGGGTTGAGGCGTTGTTCCCCGACTTCGACTCCCCGTGACCCGGCCGGTTCCACCACCACGAAAAGGGAAAGACCGATGGTAGGGCGACACAACAAGCCAAGACATCGGCTACAGAGTGACCAGGCACAGCGACAACGCACGCGCACGGTCGAGATGGTGGACGTTGCTGGCACAGCGCATCGGCTGACGGTCGACGCTGCGGCCGATGGGCTGCCGCGGGGCCGGTACAGCGCGCTGTGCGGCGAGGATGTACTACCCGCGGCAGTGATCGCGCGGGAGGCGCGCTACTGCCAACTGTGCGCGCCGACGACCGTCCCTCGATGACCGCAGAGCGCTCGCACCGGTTCGTCCTCACCGGTTACGATCCCGGGGCCGCAACCGCACGATCATCTTGTGGCGGGAGACAGATTTGGTGGGCGGCAGCGTGGTGCGCCGCGACGGTGCTCACCCGTCCCCCAGCCATCCGGGTGGCCGACGCGTTGTTAGCGGCCGCGCAATGAGCACCCCCGACGTCGCAGCGCATCTGCTCGCGTGGATCACCGTTGAGCGAGCGTCAGGCGGGGAACTGCTGCACATTGTCTGATTGAAACGAGGATCTTGTATGGCTCTTCGACGCGCCAAGCTGGTTGCATTCGATGGCACGCATGCCAGCGGAAAAACCACACTCATCTACGCCGTCGCGGCATTGCTTCGACGGCAGGGTGTGCATGTCACTACGCTCGGAGAGCCAGCACGCACGAGTCCTTTCGTGGACGATGTGGTAATTCATAAGGCGGCCGACTTCGACATGACTCTGGAACTCGATATCTTTGCGGCGCACATCACGAACAGTGTACGCGCCGTCCGCTCTCATGAAGTTGTGCTTTGCGACAAGACTCCAACGAATGTGCTGGCCTATTGCAAGATGTTACTGCACATCGAACCTGGTACCTGGGACGCAGCGATGGCGGATGCCATGGATGGTTTCTGTCGCGCATGGGGGGCGGTATACGACGCAGTGTTTTTCTGTCAGGATCACTATGCGACTGACCAGAGAGGCGACAAGTATCGAGTTCGGGTTGCCGATCTACAGGTGCAAGCTGACGGCTTGGTGCGCGCCGAGTATAAGCGATTAGGCCAGCCGATTATCGAGATACCGCGCGGGCTCGATATTGACGAGCGTGGGCGGTGGGTTGTCACACAGATCAAGAACCTTGATTTAATCGAGAAGAGGAGTACTACCGATGAGCATTGATCTCGGAGTTCCGACCGTCCAACACGCAGGCAAGCAAGGCGTCAGCGCGGGCACCAACGGAATTGAGTTCTCGGCGCAAGGACACTACTTCAAGACCACCATGACCGACGCTGAGCTTGCCCGCTCAACCGAGATCATCGACAGGCCGCTGTCGGTCATCTACCAGGTGACCCGGCGTTGCAACTTCGACTGCGACTTCTGTAGCGAGACGATGCAGACGAAAGACCCGACGCTCGATCAGATCGCATCGATTCAGCGGAATCTGGCCGGTGTGCCCCGAGTGTTTCTTTCAGGTGGTGAACCACTCCTGCGCCGTGACTTCGTGGAGATTTTCGACATCTTCCACGATCACATCGTGGCCGTTCCAACCAACGCCACCCGTGGGCACTTCATGGCTTCCAAGCTTGTCGGTAAGGTTTCGTTCATCAATGTCGGCCTGGAAGGACCGCGCAACACCACCAACCGTGTACGCGGTGACTACGACAAGGTGATGCGTGGCATCATCGCGTTCAAGGAGGCCGGATTACCACTGTCGATCTCGGCGGTAGTGCTGCGCAGCTTGGTTGACGCGCTACCATTTACTTACCAAATTGCCGACTTGCTGGGTGCCGGGAAAATTAAGCTCATTCATCCGATACGAAAAGGCAACGGACTCCACTTGGCAGACTCGGAGTTCCTGACGCTTCACGAGTCGGCTGCGCTGTTCGAACGGATGAAAGAGCTTGCCCACGAACACGGCTGGACACCTAGTCTACGCATGACGACCTGGACGCCCGCGACCGAGGGCTACTCCATCCTGGTCTATCCTGACGGCTCTACTTGGTCGTGGCCGGTGTACGGCGGCGTGGCCGAGCGGGGTGAGCAAGGTGGACCGGAGGACAAGGTGGCGTACCTGGGGGACCTGCAGAAAGAGTCGATTACTGAGATATGGAAGCGCTACCCGTTCAAGCTCAATCATCTGCGCAAGTACTTGGGCAAGAGCATCTCCGTCAGCGAGAATGGAAGCGGAGTAATCGTCGATGCGCGTCACAAGTAATTTACAGTGGCCTGAAAATCTCTTTGACCGGTCGGATCGCTTCTTCGGAGCTTCCGAGCGGTTTGTGGCGGCGCTCGACGTGGAGTGGACGAAGAATTATCAGATCAAGAACGGTTCCCGGCCGTTCTGCTATTCCTTGGTATTGTTGCGCTGGCCGCATGATGGCGACGATTTGAGCACGTACCCGGTGTCCTTTGGCTTCAAGTCAGTGTACGTGACACAAGAAGGTGACGAAGCAGCTCTGATAGCATCACTTGATAGCGATCTGCAAGCATGGCTAGCCAGTGACTCGGTGCTGACTGGACATCAGTTATCATCAGATCTATCGATCGTCAAGAACGCATCCACAAGCACACTGGTCGGCATTGAGGGCGCATATGAGCTATGGCGCACCAGGCGAAGCGAAGACGGTCGTGTTTTCGATACTCGCTACGACGTCGACCATCTACCAGTCGGAGCTAGCCGTAGGCTGGTGGACGTCTGCGGTGATGTGAAGCTTGACGTGAGGCAGCCAGAGTTGGCCCGTGGCTCCATGACCAAATTACAGCGGGATTTCCTTGAACACGGCACCGAGTCAATCCGCGAGCAACTCTTGACGTTGAACGTACGACACAGCTTGTCAACCGCTCTAGTGGCCTGCCTTGGGATGGGGCTAGTCAGCGCTGGTGCGCGGAACGTAAACCAGCTCGTGCATCAGGAGATGTGGGACATAGTGGAGTACGTCAGAGGCGAGCACTTCGAGAGGCTGCTAGCCTAGGCGTTGCTCTCGTGACGTGCGTTTATCGCTTCGATCTTTGACGCAAGAGCCTTACCGAGATCAATATCATGCGAGCTGGCCAGGATAGCGACGCAAATCATCACGTCGGCGAGTTCGCGGGACATGGACTCAGCAGTAAAGCACTGATTCTTAGTAGCTCGCTGGTAGCCGGCCTGACCAAGAACCTCGGCCTGCAGCTCACCGACTTCCTCAGCGAGTTTCGCTGCCTGCGCAAGCACAAAGGCAGGCTCGCTACAGGTATCGCTTCCCAGCGCCAGACGCAAGCGTCCCAACTGCATCTTCGCCCAGTCGTTCAAGTCACGGACGGTCAAATCAGGCGACAGCACGTTTCCCACGAGGAAGCCTCACAAGATGGTAAAGTACCCATACGACGGACGGTGTGAATGAAAGTGCACCCTAGCCAAGCCCGGTTGGGGAGCGCTACGGGCACAACAAGTCGCTGACTGTGGATAAACCCGGAAATTCGGGTCACCGGCTGTGGACAGTTCTCGCGTGCGGCAACGTATTCCCTAGTCAAAGATGTGGATAGTCACTATGGGCCTGTGGAACACGCGAAGTACAGACATACCCACGATGTGATGAGCGGAGAGCCGACCTGGCAACCAAAGCAATCGACGCCGACTGCTGGCAGTCCAGCGGGTTGGATGTGCCCGTACAAGACAGGGGATGTCCGCCGCGAGGGCCACTCCGGCTGGCTCACGGTGACGATGGACCCGGCAGGGAGTTGGTCTGAACCGCCCCGGGTTTCGTACCCCTTTCCGATCTTGGGAAGGATGGCGCGATGTCAGGCAGGAGCTACGGCAGGGAGACCCGGGCGAAGGCTGTCCGGCTGGTCCGTGATCACGTGGGTGACTACGCAAACCGAGTGGGCGGCGATCAAGGCCGTGTCCGGCCGGTTGGGGATGAGCGCGGAGACGCTGCGCAAGTGGCTTCGTCAGGCCGAAGTGCAAGCTGGGGAGGCGGCGGGCGTGACGACGGCGTCGGCTCGTCAGATCCGGGAGCTGAAGCGGAAGAACGGCGAGCTGGAGCGCACGATCGAGATCTTGAAAGAGGCCACGGCTTTCTTCGTGCGGGAGTGCGACCCGCAATGCCGCTGATCTGCGAGTTCATTGCCTGGCGACGGCAGGAGCACGGGGTCGCACCGATCTGCCGGGCACTGGGTGTGCTGGGTGTGCAGATCGCCCCGCGCACCTACCGGGCGCACCTGGCCCGGCCGCCGTCGAAGCGGGCCCTGTGGGACGCCGCGATCGCCGAGGTGCTGGCCGGCTACTACGAGCCGGATGAGCAGGGGCGGCGGCCGCCGGAGTGCCTGTACGGGGCGACGAAGATGTGGGCGTACCTAAACCGGGAGGGCATCGAGGTGGCCCGGTGCACGGTGGAGCGGGGTGATGCGCGCGAACGGGTGGCGCGGCGCCACTCGGGCTCGGAAGGTGCGCACCACGGTGGCCGACCCCGCTGCGACCCGGGCGCCGGATCTGGTCAACCGGCAGTTCCATGCCGCGGCGCCCGGTCTGCTGCACGTGGCCGACTTCACCTACGTGCCACTGGCCGGCGGCGGGTTCGGCTACACCGCGTTCGTCGCCTACGCCGGGCTGATCCCCGGCTGGGAATGCTCGACGAGCAAGCACACCGGGTTGGTCGAGGCGGCGATCCGGCAGGCCGTCGCCTACCGGCGCCGGCAGGGCCGCCCGCTGGGTGAGGGGGCGATTCACCATAGCGACGCAGGCTCCCAGTACACCGCCGTCCACTTCGGACAAACCTTGTTCCTGGAGGGCCTGACACCGTCAATCGGCAGCGTGGGGGACGCCTACGACAACGCCCTCGCCGAGACCACGATCGGCCTGTACAAGACCGAATGCGTCCGCGCCGGCTCCCCGTTCCGACGCGGCCCGATCCGCACCCTGGCCAACCTGGAGGAGATCACCTCAGCCTGGGTCCACTGGTACAACACCCGGCGGCTCATGCATCGCCTCGGCCGCATTCCACCGGCCGAAGCCGAAGCCGCCTACTACGCTCCAACCGACGCCGCCACCCCGGCGGCATCACACACAATCTAAGGGCGGTACAAAACCTGGGGTGGCTCACCCCCGCTGCGGTGAGCACGTCTAGATTGCGTTGCCAGACGGGGTGCGACCACAGGCGATTGTTGACCATCGGTGCGATGGTGATCGGGGTTTGTGAAGCGAGGGCTTCGCACAGCAGGCCCGCGGCGTAGTTGTCCATGATCCCGACGGCGAGCTTGTTCACCGTATTGAACGTGGCGGGACACACGATGACCTGAGCCGGTGGAGGAAACCGCTTAGCTTGTCCGGGCTGGCGCTGCTCGACGAGCACAGTAAACCCGGTGACCTTCTCGACTCGGTCAGCGTCTACCCAGTTCATTGCCGAAGGTGTTGCAACCACGCGCACGATCCAACCGGCTTCGACCGCCTGTGCTGCGACATCGTGTGCGCGGGCAGCGAGCGGCGCGCCGCAGGCGACGAGTGCGAGATGCGCGGGCACCGACGGCCTAGTCCAGCACGCCCGCGCGTACCGAGAGGTCGTGCAGGACGCTGTTCGGGCGGCGTGCGCGGGCGAGCATCTCGCGCAACAGGTCACAGACCATCGCGTTGTACCGCATCGCCTCCGGGGCGCAGCGTTCCGCGCGGCGGCCACCGCCGCGATCAACCACAACGCACCGGCAACCGAAGCCAGCTTCGGGGTCTCGGTCGTGGCCGATTCGTGGATCTTCTCGGCCATACGCACGGCGAGCCGCTCCGCCTCGTCGGTGTGGTCTGCCCGCAGCTGAGCGCATACCACCTGGTATGCAGCCATCCCCCGGGCGCCGAGCGAGTCGGCCTCAACCGCGATCGTCGCTGCCCGGTCCGCCGCGAGCACGGCAAGATCGGTCACGCCGAACTTGGTCAGCAGCTTCGCGACACCAACGTAGGCAAATACGTAGGTGCACAGCATCTCGCCCCGCTCGTCGGCGGCGATCCGTGGTACCCCGTCGATCAGTGTGATGAGATCCGGGAGCTGACGGACGACCGTCTCATACCGAGCGGCCTGGTAATCCTGGTGCAGCGTCGCGACCTGGCCGCGCAATTCGGGCAATGGCGGCATGATAGGAGCGTCCGCGCCGAGCAGGTGGTCATACCGGGTCATGACCTGCCGGACCGTGTCCAGGCCCTAGGCAACCCCGCCACCATTCGGGGCCAGCTGCCAAGGCCGGCCGATCAGCGACTCCACATCGACGTGCAGGATGCGCGCCATGTCAAGCAGCACGGACAGGCGATCCACCGAGCGGATCCCGCGCTCGACCTGAGACAGCCACGACTCCGACCAGACCGGCCAGTGCTGCCTGACTCAGCCCACGTCGACGCCGATACACCGCGATACGCTCGCCAATTCCCACCCAAGACACGCGGCCAGTGTCACATTCCCTGTGGCAGCCCACCACGACGTCTGTCAGAGTGACCGCTGCCCTGCGCTGAGGTGGTCAGCCTATCGGCCGGGCATGGACTTTTGGAACGAGGAGCGGACTAGCCCGAGACTGGTCCACGCGAGGAGAGTGACCATGCCGGTCACCATCGTGCCTGGTCAGCGATGGCGGAAGCGGAGGGATTCGAACCCCCGGGTGGTTGCCCACCTCTCGCTTTCAAGGCGAGTGCATTAGACCGCTCTGCCACGCTTCCGATCGTGCACGCTAGCGGGTGGTCGGTCAGACCACTCACGAGGCTTGCAGCTCCACGCGCTGTTCCTGCACGTCCGCCAGCTCACTGTGCGGCACAGCCCCGCGCCATACCCGGTAGTCGACCTCCGCGAGGCCGAACTCGGCTGCCCGCGAACCATTCTCCCCGATGTAGTGGATCACGGCGTACTCCGGACCGGACTCCAGCAGCTCCACCGGCAGGCCTCTCCACCCGCCACGCCAGCGGACCAGGTCCAGGGAGTCGAGCTCGCTGATCATCACCGACAGGGTGCAGGCGCCGGCCTGCTCGGTGAACTCCTTCGGCGGACGCTTGCCGGGCAGCGGGTGCAGGGTCACCTCGCCAGGGCGAGGGCCGAAGTCGGCGTCGAAGTCCCCACCGCGGTAGTGCACGACCAGGCCGCGGCGCACAGTGGGCCGCAACGGTACCGGCGGCCGGTTCCACCCCCCCGGCCCCAGCAGCGGTCGCGCGGTACTCACCCACCCGACCTGCCGGTTGAGGTACGCGCCCACCCGCTGCTCATCACCATGAGCGTCGATCCGCCACAACTCGGTGCCGGCGGGGAGTTCGAGCAGATCGACCTGATAGACGCTGCGCTCGAAGGGAGCGATGTAGAGCTGCGGGCTGTGCGCGTAAAAGCGCAGCACGTACAGCTCGTCGTTGACCGGCCAGCCCGCCACCTGGTCCAGCCCGTAGCGCCGGGCGAGCTCGGACGACGAGCTGGCCGGAACGTCCTCCAGCCGGGTGACGAAACCAGCGATCCGGTGTGGGTTGAACCGGTCCGGCACCACCACGTTGCCCAGGGTCAGCTCTACCAGCCCCGGCAGAACGACCTTCTGCATCGGTGTGTCGGGCTTGAGCTCAGGAACCTGGCCGGGCACCCTCAGCCGGGGCGGCGGCGGGGCGAGGCGTTCCTCGGGCAGCGGGCTCTCCGGGCCACGCACCGGGCCCTCCACCGTCCCAGCTACTGGACCATCTACTGGACCATCTGCTGGGGCGGCTACTGAGGCGTCTACAGGGGTGTCTACTGGGGCGCTGTTGGCACCCAACTCATTGGCTGCCACCCGTGCTGCCGGATCTGTCATGAACTCCACCACTCGATGCCGTGAGGCCCGCGCGCACCCCGCCCGGGTTGGTTGGAGGAACCTACTACGCCATTCGGGGGCAGGCCGACCGGGAGGGGGTGGGGTCACTGCCCTCGCAGGTGGGTGACGACGCGCTCGAATATCTCGGCCAGCACGGCTCGTTCGTCGTCGGAGAGCAGATCGACCAGGTTGTCGCGGACCCCCCGGACGTGAGTGGGAGCCGCATCGCGCAACACCTGCAGGCCGTGGCTGGTGAGCGCAGCCAACACCCCGCGCCCGTCGCTCGGGCACTCCTGGCGACGCACCAGCCCAGCCTTCTCCATCCGGCCGATCTGATGGGAGATCCGGCTCTTGGACGACGCGACCTGCTCGGCCAGGGTGCTCATCCGGGCCTGCTGGCAGGGAGCCTCGGAGAGCCGAACCAGCAGCTCGTAGTCGGCCAGCGCCAGCTGGTGCTCCTCCTGCAGATCACGATTCAGCCGGGAATCGAGCAGTGCCTTGCCGACCACATAGGCCCGCCACGCCCGCATCTCGCCATCATCGAGCCAGCGCGGCTGGTCTATCCCCCTGGTCACCCGTGCAGGCTAACCGATCACCCGTCAACCGTCCCTGACGACACCGTGCGCGTTCAATTCCACCGGACGGGCGTAGCCGGCCAGCGCCAGGGCGAGGTCGAGATCAGCGAGGAACGCGCGCAGCACGTGCTCCACCCCGCGCTGCCCGGCCAGCCCCAGCCCGTAGACCCACGGTCGCCCGAGCAGCACGGCCTGGGCGCCGAGCGCCAGCCCGATCAGCACGTCAGCGCCGCACCGGATCCCGGAGTCCAGCAGCACCGGGACGCGCCCGTCGACTGCGGCGGCCACGTCGGGCAGACAGTCCAACGCCGCCCGGGCCCCGTCGACCTGACGGCCGCCATGATTGGACACCACCACCCCGTCGACCCCGTGGTCCAGCGCAGCCCGGGCGTCGTCGGGATGGCAGATCCCCTTGAGGAGCACCGGCAACCGGCTCCAGTGCCGCAGCAGCGACAGATCCGACCAGCTCAGCGCGGGATTGCCGAACAGCTCCACCCACCTGCGCACGGCCGCCTGCATGGCCTGCGCCGACTCCTCGGGCGGCGCGTCCAGCCGGGAACGGAACACCGGATCGGACAGGTAGTTGGCGATGCCCTCGGCGCGCAGGAACGGCAGGTTAGCCAGTTCCAAGTCGCGCGGTCGCCAGCCCAATGCCCAGGTGTCCACGGTGACCACGATGGCCCGGTAACCGGCCGCCTCAGCCCGCCCGACCAGCGACTCGGCCAGTTCGTGGTCCCGCGGCCAGTACAGCTGATACCATCGGTGGGCGTCCGGGGCGGCAGCGGCGACGTCCTCCAGAGCGGTCGAGGATACGGTGGACAGCACGCTGGTCAGGCCCAGTGCAGCGGCGGCCCGGGCGACGGCGAGGTCAGCGTCGGGGTGCACCAGACCAAGCGCGCCGACCGGCGCGGTGAGCACCGGGGCCGGCATCGGCGTGCCCAGCACCGTGGTGGACAGATCCCGCTCGGTGATGCCACGTAACATTCGTGGCACGATCTGCCAGCGGGCGAACGCCTCGCGGTTCGCGGTGACGGTCCGCTCGGTGGACGCCCCGCCGGCCACGTAGCTGAACGCCTCGGCGGACAGCACGCCCCGCGCCGCGGCCTCCAGCCCGTCGGCGGTCATTGGCAGGTCCGGCCGCTCCCCGGCAAGGCCCCGCAGGTAGATTTCCCGCGCCAGGTCACCGAAATGGGCCACACCAGGCACCCTAGAGGGCGCCCAGCAGGTTCCGGCAGCCGTCCAGCCCGTCCACGTCAGGCGTCCACTCCGGACGGACGAAGTGCGATGCCTCGAGCACCAGCCGGATCTCGGTAGCCGCCGTGCCCCGCCTGGCATAGGTGTTCGCGCCGTCGGTGCGGTAGCCCAGCTTCTCGCTGACCCGCAGCGAAGCGGGGTTGTCGGTGAACGCCCCGGAGCGCGCGATGGCGGCACCGAGGTGATCGAAGGCCAGCAGCAGCACCGCGGCGCGCATCTCGGTACCGAACCCGTGACGCTGATGCGCGGCACCCAGCCAAGATCCGGACGAGACCTCCCCGGTGATCGCGAAGTCCTTCGCCGACAGGCCTTGGGTTCCCACGACCCGACCCTCGTGGCGGACCAGGAAGTTGACGTTCCAGTCCGACGGGGTCAGCCGCGAGCGCGCTCCCCAGTGATACTGCAGGGTGCCGCGCACCAGATCGTCGGGCGCCTGATCCGTCCAGGGGGACAGGAACGGCATCTCCTGCGGCGGGTGCACGCCGCACAGAGCCAGCGCCGCCAGCTCGTAAAGTCCGTCATCGTCGTCCGGGCGCAGTGTCAAACGCGGGGTGCGCAGCACCAGATGCCGTAACGGCCAGGGGTCGGGCATACCGCACACGGTGCCACGCACCGACTACCGTCGGGCACCGTGCGCGCCATCACGATCACCGAGTACGGCGGCCCAGAAGGGCTGCAGATCACCGAGCAGCCCGATCCCCGGCCGGGCCCTGGCGAAATACTGATCGACGTCGCGGCGACCGCGGTCAACCGGGCCGACCTGATGCAGCGGCAGGGCCGGTATCCCCCGCCGCCCGGGGCCAGCGAGATCCTCGGGCTGGAGTGCGCCGGCACGGTGGCCGAGCTCGGCGAGGGTGCGTCCGGGTTCGCGGTCGGTGACGAGGTGTGTGCGTTGCTGGCCGGCGGCGGCTACGCCGAGCAGGTCGCCGCGCCCGCGGGACAGGTGATGCCGGTGCCACCCGGGGTGGATGTGGTCACCGCCGGCGGCGTGCCCGAGGTGGCCTGCACGGTGTGGTCGACGGTGGTGATGCACGCCGGGCTCGCCGCCGGGGAGCTGCTGCTGGTGCACGGCGGGTCGGGGGGCATCGGCACCCACGCCATCCAGGTCGGCAGGGCGCTGGGCGCGCAGGTCGCGACCACGGCGGCGACGGCTCGGCTGCCTCGCTGCGCCGAGCTGGGCGCGCAGATCCTGATCGACTACCGCGAGCAGGACTTCGCCGAACTGCTCAAGGCCCGCGCCGACGTCATCCTCGACAACATGGGCGCCCGGTACCTCGCACGCAATCTCGCAACACTTGCCCCGGACGGTCGGCTGGTGGTGATCGGCTTTCAAGGCGGCACCACCGCCGAGCTGGATCTCGCCGCCCTGCTGCCCAAGCGGACCAGTGTCGCGGCCATCGGGTTGCGCGGGCGACCGGTGGACGGCCCACACGGAAAAGCCGCCATCTGCGCTGACGTCGTCGCCCGGCTGTGGCCGATGTTCGGCGACGGCAAGGTCAAGCCCGTGGTGCACGCGACTCTGCCGCTGGCGCAGGCTGCCCAGGCACACCGGCTACTGGAGGCTGGCGGTGCCGTCGGCAAGATCTTACTGACGACCCGCGGCTGAGCGGGTTTTGTCTGGGCACCAGACCGGGTCTATCTGGGCACAAGAGCACGACATACCGGGCACCGGAGCACGACACGCGGGGGGGTTGGGGGAGGATGGGGTTATGAGTGAACCGGATGCGCAGCGGGTGATTGTGGTCGGGCCGGACGGCAAGGCGGTCGCCGGTACCTTCGACGAGCAGGGCGGCGGGGACGTCTCCGACATGGTCGAGCAACCCGCCAAGGTGATGCGGATCGGCAGCATGATCAAGCAGTTGCTGGAAGAGGTCCGCGCCGCGCCGCTGGACGACGCCAGCCGCAACCGGCTGCGGGAGATCCACCAGTCCTCGATCCGCGAGTTGGAGATGGGACTGGCCCCGGAGCTGCGCGACGAGCTGGAGCGGCTGTCCCTGCCGTTCAGCGAGGACTCCACCCCCAGCGACGCGGAACTGCGGATCGCGCAGGCCCAGCTGGTCGGCTGGTTGGAGGGCCTGTTCCACGGCATCCAGACCACCCTGTTCGCCCAGCAGATGGCTGCCCGGGTGCAGCTGGAGCAGATGCGCCGCGGCCTACCCGCCGGCACGATCCCTCCCGGGATGCAGCCCAGCGGGCAACCCGCAGAGCCCGGCACCCGAGGCACCGGCCAGTACCTCTAACCTCGCGTGTCGCGCTCTCCTGCACGGTGTGTCGCGCTCTCCTGCCCACCGTGACTGCAGGATCTGTTCCTATCTCCTATCTGTGCGAGGTGCCCAGCATGACCAGCGGCTTCCGCCCCTTCACCTGCATCACGCCCCCGCACGTTCTCCAGAAGCTCCTCGAGAGCGAGGATCGGGACATTCGTGAGGCCGCCTTGAGCACGCTGCTGAGCAACGCCCGGTTGGGAGGCGAACGCACAGTGCGGGCATCGTTGGCAACTGCCCCTCCCGCCAGCGGCCGGCGCACCATCTTCGATTGCCAGAACCGTACGGTCCTCTCGTCCGCGGTACTCGTTCGATCAGAGGATGCAGCGGTGTCCGACGACAGTTCCGTGAACCAGGCATTCGACGGGCTCGGGACCACCCGACAGTTCTACAAGGACATCCACGGTCGTGACTCGATCGACGGACGAGGGATGCTCCTGGATGGATACGTGCATCGCGGCAGGAACTACAACAACGCGTTTTGGGATGGCCAGGAGATGGTATTCGGCGATGGCGACGGGAAGGTCTTCACTGATTTCACCGGATCCCTCGATGTGATCGCCCACGAGTTGACGCACGGGGTCACCGAGCACACCGCCGGGCTCGAGTATCACACCCAGGCAGGAGCCCTGAACGAGCATATTTCGGACGTTTTCGGGTCGCTGGTCAAGCAGTGGGCGCGCCAGCAATCAGCCGCGGAAGCGGACTGGCTCATCGGAAGCGAGATATTCACCCCGGGAATCGGGGCGGACGCCCTGCGCTCGTTGAAGGCTCCGGGAGAGGCCTACGACAACAGCCTCTTCGGCAAGGACCCGCAACCTGACCACATGAGCAAGTTCGTTCACTTGCCGGACACCGACGAAGGGGACAACGGCGGCGTGCACATCAATTCCGGTATCCCCAATAAGGCATTCTATCTGGCTGCGGTGAACATCGGCGGCTTCGCCTGGGAGGCCCCCGGGCACATCTGGTACGAGACGCTGAAGGCATCCAGCACGAGAACCCAGTTCCAGGACTTCGCCGACACCACCTACGTCAAGGCCGAGGAATTGTACGGTGCAGGTAGCGCCGAACAGCAGGCGGTGCTCGACGCCTGGCGGGAAGTCGGCATTCGGATCAGCAGCATACCGGCCGCCGCGGACGCTGGGGTAGGCGGGAACGGTCTGACGGCGCTGACTCGGCAGATCGATACCTTGTCCGCACAGGTCAAGGCGCGGGCCCAAGACGTTCGGGTCGGCACAGCACGGAAATGAGTCAGCCGGACGGTCGCGGGATGAGGGTAACGCTGGCAACGCATGGCGGTCTGGCGGCTGCGATCAATCTCCGCCGCCCGCCGCGGGTGGTCGACGCTGACACCCTGGCCGAGCCGGCCGCGAAGGAGTTGTCGCAGCTTGTTGCGGCAGCCAAAGCCGCCGCAACCCCCGGAGAAGTCACCGAAGCGGGACCTGGACGCGCCCCGGACGAAATGAGCTACACGATCACCGTGGAAGACGGCGGCCAGCACGTGGTGCTGACCGAATCGGACACCACGATGTCACCGGAGTTCGGCGCCCTGCTGAGCTGGCTCGAAGAACGTTCGTGACGCACATGACGGGGCGTTTCGTGATCGATTCGCAACCCGGGCGGGTTCAGGCTGCGACCGGAGGCTGACAGAGTCATTGCGTGGCAGTGTCGGCGGTCCCATCGGGGACCGATCCTGGGCTCCGTCGATACCTCACCGCCCGAGTGGTCTCGATGGCCGGGACGCTGATCACTGCCGTGGTGTTGCCGGTGCTGGTGTACCGGCTGACCGGTTCAGCGGCGTGGACCGCGGCGGTGGTCGCCGCTGAAGCGCTGCCGCATCTGTTGCTCGCCCCGTTCGCCGCGCTGATCGTGGCCCGGCGTGACGTCCGAAACGTGCTGTTGACCGCAGACCTGGCCGGCGCAGCACTGTTGGCGAGCATCCCGCTGGCCTGGGGGTTCGGCGGGTTGTCCGGATGGCAGGTGCTCGCGGTGGCCGGCGCCTTACAGGCCGTGTTCGTGCTGCGCGAGGCCGCGCACGCCGCTGCCTTCCCGATTCCGGTTGACATCGCCGTCGGGCGCGGAGCGTCCGGCCTGGTCGAGCTCATGGTGCCGCCGCTGGCCGGGCTGGCGGTCGCGATCGTCGCGCCTGCTCCGTTGCTCATCCTGGACGCGGTGAGTTTCCTGGCCTCCGCGTTGCTGGTCCGGGCGGCGGTTCGCACCTGGTTTGACCGTGCGGAATCCAACCCGGCCGAACCGACCGCGCTGCCCCGCCACCGGATGCGCTCCGGGCTGCGGTTCTTGCGCGGCAATCCCGGGTCGCGAACGTGGGCGTTGGCCGGGACCCTGCACGCCGCGGCGGCCGGCGCCTACCTGGCGATGCTGCTGCCGTGGGCCGACCGGCACCTCGGCGTGCCGCCCTCGGGTGACGCGCGGCTGGCTTTGCTGATCAGCTGCTGGGGCCTCGGCGCGATGATCGCCTGCGCCCTGTACCCGGCGCTGACCCGGCGGGCCGGTCCGGTCCGGCTGGCCAGAGAGGGGCTGCTGGTGGCGCTGGCCAGCGGTCTCGTCGTGCTGGCGTCCGCTCATTGGCTGCTCGCAGTGGTGGCCGGGCTGCTGTGGGGCGCTGCGCACACGGTGGCGACCAAGGCCGCCATGAACGCGGTGGGGGCGCCGGGCCGAGCCGTCACCCGGCTGCTCTGGCGGGGTGCGGGACCCCTGGCGGGCGCGGCGCTGGCCGGGGGCGCCGCGGTGCTGGGTACGCCTCGCGCCGGGCTGGCCGTCGGCGTCGGCGTGCTCGCCCTCGCCGAGCTCACCGCCCGGCGCGTCACCGCGCCGGCACCGCCCGAACCGGTGCCCATCCAGACCGGCCCCATCGCTGGGCCCTCCAACGCCAGGCCAAGGACCGACGCAACAAGGGACCGCGACACCGAAACGCACCCGATCGCCCCGGTCTAACTCTCGCGTGCCGGGCCCTTCTGCCGCCCCCGCAGGACGAGGGTCCGAGCATCGCCCGAGTATCGTCGCGGATCATGCAGCACACCGCGACGGCATCCGAGAGCACGGAGGCCCCGGAGCTGTCGTCTCGAAGCTGGTCCCGAGCAGTCGGCGATCTGACGGCGGGGTGGCGGCAACGCCGGCTGTGGGGACACCTGGGCTGGCAGGACATCAGGCAGGGCTACCGGCGCTCGGTGATCGGCCCGTTCTGGATCACTATCAGCCTGGCAGTCCAAGCGATCGGGATGGGCATCCTCTACGCAGCGCTGTTCGGCCAAGATCTACACGACTTCCTGCCCTACCTGGCCGTCGGGCTGATCATCTGGCAGTTCATGGCGGCCTGTATCAATGACGGCGCCGAGGTCTTCATCCGCAACGAGGGCCTGATCAAGCACCTGCCCGCGCCGTTGAGTGTGCACATCTACCGGCTGGTCTGGCGGCAACTGCTGTTCTTCGGGCACAACGTGCTGGTCTGGGTCGCGCTCATGCTGATCTTCCCACCGAAAGCCCCGCGAGCTTTCGGGTGGAGCAGCCTGCTGGCGTTCCCGGCGCTGGCGCTGATCGTGCTCAACGGGGTCTGGGTGGCCGTCCTGATCGGGATCATCGCCACCAGATACCGCGACGTCCCCCCGGTGACCGGCAGCGTCGTCACCCTGATGTTCTTCATGACGCCGATCGTGTGGGACTACGAGCAGCTGCTGAACACACCCGGCACGGTCGGCGAACGCGCCCGGCTGGCCGAGCTCAACCCGTTCCTGCACTACGTCGAGATCCTGCGACGCCCGATGATCGGTGAATCCTTCGAACTCCGGCACTGGGTGGTGACGCTGGCTATCACTGTGGTGGGGTGGGCAGTGGCGCTGCTTGTCCTGCGCAACTACCGGGCCCGAGTCTCCTACTGGGTGTGATAGCACAATGGTCTCCATCGACGTCAACGCAGCCTGCGTGGACTTCCCGATCTTCGACGCGAAGACCCGGTCGCTGAAGAAGGCGCTGCTGGGCACCGTGGGGCGGGCTGGCGGCAAGATCGGGATCGACTCCAAGGTGCCGATCATCGAGGCGCTCCGGCACATCACCCTGACCCTGCGCCACGGCGACCGAGTCGGCCTGATCGGGCACAACGGGGCGGGCAAGTCCACCCTGCTGCGGCTGCTGTCCGGGATTTACGAGCCCACCAGGGGCAGCTCGCGGATCGTCGGGAAGGTCGCCCCGGTGTTCGACCTCGGCGTCGGCATGGACCCGGAGATCTCCGGCTACGAGAACATCATCATCCGCGGGCTGTTCCTGGGCATGACCCGCAAACAGATGGAGGCCCGCACCGAGGAGATCGCCGAGTTCAGTGAACTCGGCGACTACCTGTCGATGCCGCTGCGAACCTACTCGACCGGCATGCGGGTCCGCCTCGCGCTCGGCGTCGTGACCAGCATCGACCCGGAGATCCTGCTGCTCGACGAGGGCATCGGCGCGGTGGACACGGCATTTTTGGAGAAGGCCCGAGACCGGCTCACCGCGCTGGTCGAGCGGTCCGGGATCCTGGTCTTCGCGTCGCACTCCGACGAGTTCCTCATCGAACTGTGCACCACGGCGTTGTGGCTGGACCACGGCGAGATTCGGGAGGAGGGTGACCTGCGCACGGTGCTGTCCCATTACAAGGGCAAGGACCCGTTCGAGAACCTCAGCAAGGAAGCCCTCACCCGCGTCCAGGAGGCCGCCAGATGACCGCCCATACCGCATTCAGCGGGCTCAGCGGGGTTATCAGGCCGGCTTTTACCACGCTGAGCCCGCTGAATGCGGTGGCCGCCAGATGAGCACTGTGGTCGCTGTGGTGGTGACTCGGCATCGGCGGGATCTGCTGGCCAAGTCGCTGGCCGTGATCGGCGAGCAGACCCGGGTGCCCGATCATCTGGTGGTGGTGGATAACGGGCCGGATGATCCGGCCTTGGAGGTCGTCGAGGACTGCCCGATCCCGTCCACCTACCTGCCCTCGCGGCGCAACCTCGGCGGCGCCGGTGGGTTCGCGCTGGGTATCCTGCATGCCCTGGCGTTGGGCGCGGACTGGGTATGGCTGGCAGACGACGACGGGCGTCCCGCAGACGTCCGGGTGCTGCAGACCCTGCTCGAGGAGGCCCGGCGCAAAAACCTCGCGGTGATCTCCCCGGTGGTGGTCAACATCGACGATCCCGAGCGGCTGGCATTCCCGCTGCGCCGAGGCCTGACCTGGAAGCGCCACCGCAGTGAACTGGGAACTGACTTCCTGCCCGGCATCGCGAGCTTCTTCAACGGCGCGCTGTTCAGCGCCGACGCGCTCGACGTCGTCGGCGTCCCGGACTACCGGCTGTTCGTCCGGGGCGATGAGGTGGAGGTGCACCGCCGGGTGGTCCGCGCCGGGCTGCGGTTCGGCACGACATTGAAGGCCGCCTACGCCCACCCCGACGGCTCGGCGGAATTCAAGCCGATGCTCCGCGGGCACTTCCACGCCCAGGACCCCAGCGACGACGTCAAGCGGTACTACACCTACCGCAATCGCGGCTACCTGCTTTCCCAGCCGGGGATGCGCTGGATCGGAATGCTGGAGGTGTTCCGGTTCGGGCTGTACTTCCTGGGCACCAAACGCGACCCGCGGGCCTTTCTGCAGTGGCTGCGGCTGCTCCGCCAGGGCCGGGCGGAGCGCTTTTATCGGCACTGAGATCGGGGTCCGGGACGGGTGCCAAGGCGCTGGTCCCTTTGGACTAGCCTCCTCCGCGTGCTGACCCCCGGGCACACCGAGACCTCGCGCGGCCCGTCCGGCACTGGCGACGAGGTCACTGAGCATTCCCCCGGCCGCCACAGAGGTAACGACCGCGCCTGCCCTCGGTGGCGGATCGCGGCCGCTGCGCTCGGTCTGCTCGGCGCGCTACTCGCCGTCGTGATACCGCTCCTGCCGGTAGTCCAGGCCACCACTGTGATCACCTGGCCACGTCCGGGACAGGTTGCCCCGGTCAACGCGCCGCTGGTCACCTTTCAGCCGCAGAGCCTGACCGCCACGATCCCCTGCAAGGCAGCCACCTCGGCTGACGCGCGGACGGCGCAGCCGGCGTCGCTGCTGGCCACTACCCCGCCCGGCTCCACCGACGGCGCGGCCGTGGGAATGGTCCTGCAGGTGGCGGACCGGAAGCTGAGCCTGATCAGCCGCGGCCAGGCGCTCGGGACACCCATCCCCGTGCCCCCGGGCGAATGCTTGATCAAGATCGACTCCGACGCCACCGGCACCACGGCCTCGGCCGGCCCCACCCAGTTCGTCACGGTCGACCAGGACGTCCGGCCGCAGGTGACCGGCATCTACTCGGTCCTCGACGACAAGCTCGACCCGGTCGCGGGGCTGGCGGTGCAGATCACTGCGGACACCCGGTTCCAGTCCACCCCACATCCGATCAAGCTCGCCGCGATGGTGCTCGCCGTGGTGGCCGTGTTGAGCAGCCTGATCCTGCTGCATCGGTTGGACGGGCGGATCAGTCGGCGGGCCCCCCGGCTGCTGCCGTCGGGCTGGTGGCGCCCCACCGGGCGGGACGCGACGGTGATCACGGTGCTGGCGGTGTGGGTCGTCATCGGTGGGATCACCTCCGACGACGGATACATCCTCACGATGATCCGCACCAGTTTGGACATGGGATACGTCGGCAATTACTACCGATGGTTCAACGTCCCCGAGGCGCCCTTCGGCTGGCCCTACGAGCTGTACACGTTGTGGGCGCAGATCAGCACCGCTCCGCCGTGGCTGCGGCTGCCCTCCTTCGCCATGGGTGTGGTCAGCTGGATGCTGATCAGCCGCGAGGTGATGCCGCGGCTGGGCCGGCAAGTCCGCCGCAGTGCCGCCGCCGGATGGGCCGCCGCCGCGGTGTTCCTGGCCTTCTGGCTGCCCTACAACAACGGCCTGCGGCTGGAACCGGTGGTCGCGATCGGCTCGCTGCTCGCGCTGTGCGCGGTGGAGCGCGCAGTGGCCACCCGCCGGGTGTTGCCGCTGGCGCTTGGCCTGCTCGCCGCCGCGTTCACCGTCGCCGCGACACCGACCGGTTTCATCGCGGTCGCACCGTTCCTGGTGGCGGTGCGACCGCTGGTGCGACTGCTGCGCCAGCACGCCTCCGTCGCCGGCCGGCCCGCCGTGCTCGGGCCGGTCATCGGTGCCGGGTTGCTGGTTCTTGTGGTGATCTTTGCCGACCAGACGCTGCGAGGGGTGCTGGAAGCCACCCGGATTCGCACCGAGATCGGTCCCAGCATGTCCTGGTTCCAGGAGCCCACCCGCTACCAGTGGCTGTTCAGCCCCACCCCGGACGGGGCGCTGGCCCGCCGCTTCCCGGTGGCGCTGCTGCTGCTGTGCCTGGGAACCTGCCTGGTGGTGCTGTTGCGCCGGGGCGGCATCCCCGGTGCCGGCCTGGGTCCGAGCCGGCGGCTGATCGCCACCGCGGGGGTGTCGCTGGTACTCATGGCGCTGACTCCGACCAAATGGACCCACCACTTCGGGGCGCTCGCCTCGATCGGCGCCGCGCTGGCCGCACTCACCGCGCTGGCCACCAGCTCGGGCGTGCTGCGCTCGGCGCGCAACCGGTGGTGGTTCGTGTCCGGCCTGCTGGTGATCCTGGCACTGTCCTCGACCGGGCCCAACGCCCCGTGGTACGTCTCGCAGTACGGGGTGCCGTGGTTCGACAAACCCCCGTCGGTGAACGGCTTCCAGGCGAGCACGCTGCTGATCGTGGCGGCCGCGCTGGCCGGGTTGATCGCGGTGATCGAGGGGTTGCGCCACGAACCGGGTGCGCCGCCGCCACCCCCACCGGACCGGGGCAACGGGCAGCGGCGGGCGCTGCTGATCGGGTCGGCCCCGCTGGCGGTGTTCTGCGGCCTGCTGGTGCTCGCCGAGGTCGGCGCGATGTTCAAGGCGATGCACAAGCAGCGCGACGGCTACAGCATGGCCGCCGCCAACATCGCCCACATCACCGGACACAGTTGCAATCTCACCGACGCCGTGTCCGTCGAGCCCGATCGCAGCGCCGGTGCGCTGATCCCGCTGCGGGGTGCGCTGCTCGCCGACATCCCGCTGCGGCGTGGCTTCGAACTCAACCGGTTCACCTCCCCCGCATCCACCGACGGGGCGGACGAGCAACGTGGCGATCTACAGAATGACCGCATTCAGGGTGACCGCGCTCCCGAGTCGGAGCCGAACATCCCGGTTGGCACACCACCGCCTGGGCTGGGTGGCGACAAGATCCCGATCTGGAGCAGCTTCTCCAGCGACGGCCCCGGCACCGGGGACACCCGCACTACCTGGTACGCGCTGCCCGGCGGGGCCGGCCAGGGCCGCAACGCGCCGGTAGTGATCTCCGTCGCCGGAAACCTGTCCTCCACCACGCCGCTGGTCGCTGAGTTCGCGCGCCGCACCGAGCGCGGATTTCAGGTCGTCGACCAGATTCCCATCGGCGGGCAGGCCACCGCCAACGCGCCAGGATGGCGGGACTACCGCCTCGGGCTGGCCGGCCGGCCCGCCGCTGGGGCGGACACCGTGCGGCTGATCGCCACCGACGCCGACGTCACCGAAGAGGGTTGGCTGTCGTTCTCCGCGCCCCGGGTGCCCGTGCTGACCTCGATGACCGACCTGGTGGCCCCGATACCCCCGGTGTTCATGGACTGGCCGGTCGGCTTCGTACACCCGTGCGTGCGCCCGTTCGAGATCCGCAACGGCATCGCCGAGGTGCCCCAGTATCGGCTGCTCCCCGACGAGCTGCTGGCTGACTACAGCAAGAACTGGTCATCACGGGACGCCGGCGGTCCGATCGGCTGGTTGCAGATCCTCGCTACCGAGCAGGAGGTGCCGACCTACCTCAAGGAGAACTGGGACACCGACTGGGGCAAGCTCATGGTCATCCAGCCCCGGGTGCCCGAAGCCGAGGCACCCACACTGAAGACCGGCACCGAGGTGCGCAGCGGCTGGTGGTCACCGGGGCCGTTGCGCAGCGGGGGCCAGACCGCGGAGATCTCCCAACTGGGTCGCTGAGCGTAAAGCAGCAAGAAAAGATAGGGCCCCCCGCGGAAACGAGGGGGAGGTGTTCCGCGAGGGGCGGCGGATCCGGCTGGGGGTCCCGAACCCGCACTTCATTGTGCCACCTTCAGACTCCCCCATGCGAGTGATCCCACGGCGTGGCGCACAGGATTTCCTCGGCGCGTCGCTGCTACCACTCATCCGGGTCAGTGGCGGATCAGCGCCGGAAGATCACCGTGCGTTGCACAATGAAGTTGATACACGTCGCAGTGCCCTGTGCGACAACGAACGCGGCAGTGATCTCACCCCGCATCGGCGGCAGCAACGCGAGCATCACCGCGTTCATCCCGACCTGAACGACGAAGGTGATCCCGTACAGCGCCATCACCGAAGCGAACTGCGCGCCGCCACCCCGGCCCTGGAAGGTCCACCGGCGGTTGATCAGGTAGGCGGTGGTGGTACCGGCGATGAATCCCAGCGCCTTGGCCAGATGCACCCACAGCCCGGTGGCCAGCAACGCCTGGTAGCTGCCGTAGTCAACGATCGCGGCGACGCCGCCGACGAGCACGAACCGGGTGAGCTGGGTGGCCAGGCTCCGGCGCGCCGCTAGCTGGGGTGCGGCCAATCCGGACTCCTTACCAGTGGTGGTCAGGTTCGAGCAGGTTAGCGGTCATCGAGGCGTCACAGCGCGGCAGGTATGAATACCCCCGGTTCGGGAGGCTGGGTGCACTCAGGGGATCCACCCGAGCCGTGGCCGGTTACTCTCCGGCCGTGTCCGTGGGCCCCCGATCGCAGCGGAAGGCGGGGGTGCTCGCCGGGCTGGCTGTGCTGGCGCTCGCCTGTGCAGTCGGTGCGCTGCTCGCCCCGGTGATCGTCGACGACCCGGTGGTCAGCTGGCCCCGGGCCGGTGAGCAGCACCGTTCGACCGTACTGCCGCTGGTGCCCTACCGCCCGTTGAGCCTGGACGCCACGGTGCCGTGCGCCGCGCTGGCTGCGCTGGACCAGCGGGCCGAGGGCGGCGACGCGCTGCGCACCCTGCCGACCCCCGTCGTGCTGTCCGGCCCGATGGATCTGGCGGACGCGCAGAGCTGGATCGATCAGGGCCTGGTCATCGGAGCGCACCGCGGCATCGTGGCGATCACGGCCTCTGGTGCCACGCTGCTGCGGGAGGTACTGCCCGGGCCCGGGTGCACCTATCGCATCGTGGCCGACGCCGGCTGGGTGCGGGTGCTGCGCGACGGGCAACAGCGAGCCGCCGCCCCGCTGCCGGTGCCCCAGGTCGGCGAGCTGGCCACCGACCTCGACGGCCACCCGGCGGCCGAGGGTCTGGCGGTGTCGCTGCACACCGATGCCCGCTACGAGTCCAGGCCGACCGCGCTGAAGATCGGCCTGCTGGTGACCCACGGTGCCGCCCTGCTGGTGTTGCTCGTGCTGGCCTGGCGGTGGTGGAGCGGACAAGCCGCGCCCATCCAGCCGCCGTTACGGCGGCGAACAAGACTCCGGGCGGCTGACCTGGTGCTGGTGGCGGTCTCGGCGGTGTGGGTGCTGCTTGCGCCGACGAACTTCGACGACCCGTGGTATCTGCTGATGGCCCGAGGTGCCAACACCTCCGGCTCGATCGGCAACGCCATCTACATGTTCAACGTCACCGAGAACCCCTTCGTGGCCAGCCAGTACGTGCTGCAGGTGTGGGGGGCGGTCGGAGGGTGGGACCTGGCGTGGATGCGGGTGGTGCCGCTGGTCTACGGGCTGCTCACCTGGGTGCTGCTGCGCCTGCTGCTGGTCGCGGGCTTCGGCCGCGAGCTTGGTAGCAGCCGGGCGGTGTGGGCACTGCTGGTGGCGTACCTGCTGTGGTGGCTGCCCTACGGGATGACACTGCGTCCGGAACCGCTGATCGTGCTGTTCGCCGCCGCGACGCTGTTACTGGCCGAGTTGGCCCGGCAGCGCCGCTCGGTCGGCCGGCTTGCCGCGGCTACCACGACCGCCGCGCTGGCGGTGTCGGTCTCCCCTTCTGGGCTGGTGGCCGCGGCTCCGCTGGTGCTGGCACTGCCCTGGCTGTGGGACTGGCTACGCGCGCAACCGCGGGTGGCACGGGTGGCCGCGGTCCTGGTGCTCGTCGCCGCGGGCACCAGCCTGGTGCCGGTGGGATTCGCCGACGCCACGTTGGGCGACTTCCTGGAGTCCACCGCAGTGCATCAGTGGTACTACCGGACCTACTCCTGGTACGAGGAGTTCGTTCATTACCGGACCGTGCTGCACCTGCAGGACTCCAGCCAGTGGGCGCGTCGGGCGCCCGTCGTGCTCACCATCGCGGTCCTCGTGGTCGTCGCCCTGGGCATCGTGATGACCCGCCGACGCACTCTTTCCCGCGGAGACGACCCGGTACTCCGGTTGTTGTTGAGCAGTGCGATCTGCTCGGCGATCGCCCTGGCGCTCCTCGCGCCGACGCCGACCAAATGGGTCAACCACTTCGGCGCGGTGGCGGCCGCGCCCACCGTGTTACTGGCCGCAGCTCTGCTGGGACCGATGCTGGGGCCCGCCCTACGCCGCGGCGTCGGTGCCATCGCAGCGACGGCCGTGATGGTAGGCGCGGTGTCACTGAGCTTCGCCGGACCGAACCTGTGGCGGCCCTATTCCGACCGCGGCCAGCCCTTCGGTAACCACCTCAACGCGGCCCTGGATTGGGCCGACCTCGGGAGCCTGCGACCCAAGCTGGGCCCCGTGCAGCTGGCCAACCCCATGCTCTGGGCCGCGGTCGCGCTTGCCGCGGCCGGCTGGGTGTGGTGGCGGCATCGCCGCGGTCGGGAAACCGCGCTGACCCCCGACCAGGCAGTATTGCTGGCCGGTTCGATCACGATGGTGGTCATGACCATCGTCGTCTTCGTGTGGGCGCCGTTGCGGCAATATCCCGGATGGTCGGTAGCGCTGTCCGCGGCCCGCGCCGTGGCGGGCGAGCCGTGCGAGCTCGCCAGACACGTTCAGGTCCTCGTCGATACCGAGGCGCAGCCGGTGCCCGCCGGTCCGGCGATCACGGACGGAGCGTTCGCCGCGGCCGCTGACGAACCCGCACCGGTGCCGGCACCGGCTCCGGACACGCAGGTCTGGCACAGCGCCGCCCAAGGCGGCCCAGAGATAGGGCTGCTCGTGACACCCTGGTTCGCGCTGCCCGATATCAGGCCCGCGAATGGGGGCACCGACTTGCTGATCCCGCTGCTCGGCACCCGGACAGACCAGTGGCTGACCCTGCAGTACGCCACCACCGCCGGGCCAGACCCTGCCGTGGCCGGCACCGTCGGGCTGCCGGTGGACCCGACCGTGCCGAAGATGCAGTGGCAGCAAACGGTCGTCGCCCTGAGCCGGCTGTCCATCCCACCCCGTTCGGGCCAGCCACGGCCGTCGAGTGTGCGGCTGGTGATTCTCGACCTGGTGCCCGGCGCCGACAGCTGGCTTGCGGTAGGCCAACCACGGCTGGCGCAGTGGCGTCCGCTGGCGACCCTGACCACGGCAGCGCCGGTCTATGTCGACCAGGTCACCGCCACCTTGCTGCCCTGCGTCGACCAGGTCGGAGTCGAGCACGGGATCGCGCGGATGCCGGAGGTGCTGGTGCTGGGCGACGAGGGGTTCCCCCGGCACTTCCTCGACTTGATGTTCGAGGCCTTCCGGGGCGGTACCCAGGTGCCGGCGGATCGTTCCGCGACAACAGTGCGGGTGCCCAGCCGGCTGATACCCGCCGGCCCACCCACCCTGCCCTGGGGCCGAGTCGAGCGGGTGGTCTACGACCACCCCGTCGGGCTGGTCGACCTGCGCGTCGAGACGCTGCGGCGCTCCGGGTGGACGCGGCTTGCCACGCTGGCCGATGAGGGCTATCACGGGGATCTCGCGGCAACGGGCTCAGAGGTCACGCCGGGTGATCAGCCGGGGCAAGGCCCTGGGCTCGGCGGCGGTTTGCGCCCGCGGGTGGGCTGATCACAGCAGTGAGCAACGACTACCTGGACGGTAACTACGCTCCGGTGCGTCAGGAACACACGATCACCGAACTGGCGGTGACGGGCACCATCCCGGAGCATCTCGACGGGAGGTACCTGCGGAACGGCCCCAACCCGGTCGCCGAGATCGACCCGGAGACCTACCACTGGTTCATGGGTGACGGCATGGTGCACGGGGTGCGCCTGCGAGACGGCAAGGCCGAGTGGTACCGCAACCGCTGGATTCGCACCCCGGCCATCGCCAGGTCGCTCGGCGAGCCGACCGATCGTCGCCGCCATCGCGCCGGGCTGGAGGTGTTCGCCGCGAACACCAACGTGGTCTGCCACGCTGGTCGCACCCTGGCGCTGGTCGAAGGCGGGATCGCCAGCTACGAGCTCACCGACGAACTGGACACAGTCGGACCCTGCGACTTCGATGGCTCCCTGCCCGGCGGCTACACCGGCCATCCCAAACGCGACCCCGGCACCGGAGACCTGCACGCGGTTTCCTATTTCTTCGGCCGCGGCAACACCGTGCAGTACTCGATTATCGGGGTCGACGGGCGCGCTCGACATACCGTTGATGTCACCGTCACGGGTAGCCCGATGATGCACGACTTCTCGCTCACCCAAAACCACGTGGTGTTCTACGACCTGCCGGTCACGTTCGATCCGGTGCACGGCGCCGGCATCGTCGTCCCGCGCGCATTGCGAGCACCGGCACGGCTGGTGCTCTCCGCGCTCATCGGCCGCGTCCGAGTGCCCGATCCGATCACGGCCATGTTCGGGAAAGGGGTCCGCGGGAACGCGAATATGCCCTACTCCTGGGACCCCGCCTATCCGGCTCGCATCGGCGTCCTGCCGCGCAAGGGCGGCGATAGCGATATCCGGTGGTTCGACGTCGAGCCCTGCTATGTCTTCCACCCGCTCAACGCCTACGACGAGGCCGACACGATCGTTCTCGACGTCGTCCGGCACCCCACGATGTTCGACAGTGTCCTCGATGAGCGCAGCGGCCACGAGAGCGCCACCACCCTCGATCGCTGGATCGTCGATCTCACCGCCGGGACGGTTCGCGAGACCCGGCTCGACGACCACCCCCAGGAGTTCCCGCGTATCGACGAACGGCTCCTGGGCCGACCGCACCGCTATGGCTATGCCATGCACGCTGCGCCCGGCACCGGAGCCATCGCCGTCGACGCGGTGCTCAAGCATGACCTGCACCTGGGACACACCACGGTGCGACGGCTCGGCCAACACAGCCAGCCCGGCGAGTTCGTGTTCATCCCGAACAGCTTCGAAGCGACCGAAGACGACGGCGTGCTCATGGGCTTCGTGTACGACGCCGCCACGAACCGCAGCGACCTCACCCTGCTCGACGCCGCCACCCTAGACACCATCGCCGCGATTCACCTCCCCGACCGTGTCCCGCACGGCTTCCACGGCAATTGGTCACCGTCGGACGCGTCTGTCGGTGCCGCACCCCGTGAACTCGACCAGAGCGACGTCTGGCAGGACTGAAATGTCGCTGGCATCGAGTTCACGGACAGTGCCCCGGGCACGCCAGCCGGGGGACCTGCGTGGGTTGGGATGGGGCGTAGCCCAGTGAGTTCACTCGCGTCGGCGGGGGGCGTCGGGGAGCCCGGTGACCGCGGGTATCGGCCGCCGGGGCCAGTCGGCAGCCTGCCAGCGCTCGAGCCAGGAATCCGTGGCGATGGCCGGCAGCAGCCCTTGCCACAGGTCAGTGACCGCCTCCCACAGCTGGTCACGGGGGAATTCATAGATCAGGTTGGCACCGGTCATCATCGTCACAACCAAGCGGGCGATCCGGGTCGGGTCGAGGCCGGGTCGAAGCAGTCCCGCGGCGGCGGCGGCGGTGAGTTGCTCGACCGCCGACGCTTCTCCGTAGGCGTAGTGCTCGCCAGCGCCGGCGCAGGCCAGTCCGCGGTCGGTCAGCAGCTGGATGCCGCCGCGGGCGATGGGATCGGTGATCATGCGGGCGACGACCTCGTCGGTCTGCGCGAGCAGGGTCCATAGTGGGTCCAAACCGCGGGCGTTGACCTCGGCAACCATCACCTTCCAGTGCTCCACCATCGCGGCCACCACCGCGTCGGCGAGAGCCTGCTTCGAGGCGAAATGGAAGTACAGCGCGCCCTTGGTGACCTTGCTGGCAGCGAGCACCTCACTCAGCGCCGTGCCGTGGTAGCCCACCTCGGCGAACTGAGTCGCGGCCGCAACCAGCAGCGTCCGTCGGGTAGCCCGTGCCCGGCTCTGGAGCGGCTCGGCCACCACCATTGCGACGACCGGCTCCCGTCGCGGCGTAACCACCTATCCCCCTCCTGTCGACGGCTCAGACTGCTACGCCACCGGACATGGCGCCAAGCCAGAGCACCCGCCCGGTTACGCACTGGCGTGGCGTTGGGGTGAGAGGCCTTGCCCGCGAGCCAACCGGTCGGTATCTTTTGTGATGGTACCCGCGTAAACCGTCCGCGACACCGGTCAGCGATGTGTGAATGGACGCGGTGGGCACCCAGCGAGGTGTGTGCCGAGAGTAGTGGCGCGTTTGCCGGGACCCAATGCTTAGATAACCCACCCCGAATGCGCGATCCGGTAGGAAAAACCGAACAAAGGCACGCTACTGACGTGTCAGAAGCGCCCTGTCTAGGATCGGGAGTTATTTCCCCTAGCACCCCTAGCACTGCGAGCGGATGATATCGTCTGAGCTTGGGGGTATAGTGTCCACGGCCAGCCTGGTGTTAGCACCACCACAGGCACTAAGAACACTGCCGGGAAGGTGGCGACACAGGTATAAGAGCTTGTCAACATTGGCGTCAGCGCCCAATCCTGATGCGGCTGTTGTGGCCTGACGATGGCCAGCGCTACCGGCTCACTGTGCTGCGCCGGAAGCACCCGGCGCCTTGTTCCGGGACGCGTGCGGGAGCTCTGTGCGCTGCAGGCCGAGCGGCACCGCAGCGCGCTGGGTGAGCTGCGAGTGGCCTTGGTTCTCGGCGATGCAGGGCTGGGCAAGACACGGCTGGCGGCCGAACTGCTGCCCCGCGACGATGAGCCGGCCGTCGGGCTGATCGCGCACAGCTCCCCCCTGGGAGGTATGCCGCTGTTCGGCCCATGGGCAGACGCTCTCGGCCTGCAGCCGGGTGATCTGGACCCTGAGGGGGTCTGTCGCGCCTGCGGGAGCGGCCTCGGTGGCCTTCCGGCGCTCGGGCGCCACACCGAGATCGGGCACGACGCGTCCGCGTGCGCTGCCGCCCTTCGCTACCACCTCGTCGAGTGGATTCCGGCTCTACTCGCTAAGGCGAGCGCTGACCGGCCCATCATCGTGGTCCTCGACGACGTCCACCAGGGCCATGATGCGATGTGGGAGATGCTGCTGCGGCTGGCGTGGGACTTTCCGGCCAGCCAGCTGTTCGTACTCGCCACCGCCCGGCCGGCGGAGCTGGCCAGGCACCGGATGGCCGTCGAGGTGCTGCATGCCTTGGAGCAGGAAGCGATGGTATGCCGGATTCAGCTAGCCCCGTTTTCTCGGGAGGATGTCCGGGAGCTGGCCGCGGAGATCGTGGGACGAGACCGGGTGCCGTCAGCGCTCGTGGACTGGCTGACAGCCCGGGCGCAGGGCAACCCGCGGTGCGCCGTCGGGCTGCAGGAGGCACTGGTCGATAACGGCGCAGATCTCCAGGCACCTGCATTGGACGGGGTACCGGAGAAACTGGCCCGCTGGGTCCGCACCGAGGTCGCGCGGCTCGACCCGCCAGCCCTGGCGCTGGTCGAGGTGCTCGCCGTCGTCGGAGAGCTGATCGATCCCGGCGACCTCTCCCGGATCACCGAGCAGCCGATCGACGACATCGCGCTTGCCCTGGAGCGGCTCGTGCGTTCTGGGATGGTCATCGAGCACCAGCACGACGGGTTCTTGGGCTATCAAGTCGCCCATCCGCTCACCCGGGAGGTGCTCTACACAGATATCGGTGGTGCCAGGCGGCGCGTGATGCACCGGCGGGTGGCTGCGACGATGCTCAGGTCTGGGCGGACGGAGGCTGCGGCGTCGCACTTCGTCCGCGCGGCGCAGGCAGGGGACCGCGAGGCAAGCGACGCACTCGAGGCGTTGGCGCCCACGGCCGGCCAGCAGGGTCGTTTCGACGCGTGCGAAGCCGTCCTGCGCCGCGAGCAGGCCCGCACACCGCCCATCCCGCCCGGGTCGGAGGAACAGTGCACCACTGCGGCCACCCACGGCCCGGGCGAACTGACCAGACGGGAGCGGCAGATCGTCGAGCTGGCCGCCGGCGGCTACACCGCCCCGCAGATCGCCACCCGGCTCCACATCGGCGTGCGCACCGTGGAAACCCACCTCGCCCGCAGTTACCCCAAACTGGGGGTCGACTCCAAACAACAGCTTGTGCACCGCGCCGCCGAGTTCGGATTCACGCCCGGTCCGTAGAAACTACGGACCGGGCGAAGTCCGTAGTTTCTACGGATGGCTCACCAGGCCGTGATCCCTAACATGTGTTGCGACCGTGGGGGTAATTCCTTCTCCGTTGATACGGACCGAGATTGGTGGTGTACGCGGTGACTGAGCCGGGACAGCCGGGTGTGGATGTTGATAGTGAGCGGCAGCAGCTGAGTTTGGCTACGGCGGCGGCCCGTAATTTGGCGACGACGACCAAGTCCGTGCCGCAGATGCAGGGAATCACGTCGCGGTGGCTGTTGCGGGTATTGCCGTGGGTGGAGGCCGCCGGCGGGGCTTTCCGGGTGAACCGCCGGTTGACTTATGCGGTGGGTGACGGGCGGGTCACGTTCACCACGGAGGGCGCCGAGGTGCGGGTCGTTCCCGCGGAGTTGCGTGAATTGGCGGTGCTGCGCGGTCTTGAGGATATGCAGATACTGGGTGCGTTGGCAGACAGGTTCACGCAGCGGGAGTTCGAGGCCGGCAACACGATCGTGCAGGAAGGTCAGCCGGCTGATCAGGTGTTTTTGATCGCCCATGGGAAGGTCAACAAGATCGGCCCTGGAGAGTTCGGTGATCCGACGGTATTGGGTACCTTGTCCGATGGTGATTATTTCGGTGTGTGGGAGTTGGTGGAGTCCAACGACACGTGGGCCTACAGCGTGCGAGCGGCAACTCCGTGTACGGTGCTCGCGTTGTCCCAGCAGGCCTTCGAGGAAGTCGTTGGCCAGCACCCGGAGTTGCGGGCCCAGGTTGAGCGGTTCCAGGCCTTGCTCAAACAGTCGCAGACCGAAAACGGCGAGGCCGACATCGACCTGAGCGCGGGCCTGGCGCAGGAGTCGGACGTGGCAGGGACCTACGTCGACTACGAGATCAAGCCCCGGGAGTATGAGCTCAGCGTGGCGCAGACCGTGTTGCGGGTGCACACGCGGGTGGCCGATCTGTACAACAATCCGATGAACCAGGTCGAAGAGCAGCTTCGGCTGACCATCGAGGCGCTGCGGGAACGCCAAGAAAACGAACTGATGAACAACCGTGACTTCGGGCTGCTGCACAACGCCGACTTCTCCCAGCGCATCAGCACCCGCACTGGACCCCCCACCCCTGATGACCTCGACGAACTTCTGGCCACCGTGTGGAAAGATCCGGACGTTTTCCTGGCCCATCCCCGCACCATCGCCGCGTTCGGTCGGGAATGTAACAGCCGGGGCATCTACCCGCAGAGCGTCGACATCCACGGCCACATGATGCCCGCCTGGCGCGGCATACCCGTCCTGCCCTGCAGCAAGATCCCCATCAGCAAGACCCGCACCAGTTCAATTTTGCTGCTCCGTACCGGTTTGGAGAAGCAAGGCGTGATCGGCCTGCACCAGACCGGCCTCCCCGATGAAGTTCAACCCGGGCTGAATGTCCGCTTCATGGGTATCGACGAAAAGGCGATCACTTCCTACCTGGTCAGCGCCTACTACTCCGCAGCCGTCATGGTCCCCGACGCACTCGGCGTCCTCGAAAACATCGAAATCGGGCGGTAAAGCGAGGAGCAGACACCGGGAAGGTTGGGCCAGGACATGCAGCCCTATGAGCTGCCAGACTTCTACATGCCGTATCCCGCTCGGTTGAACCCCCATCTGGACACGGCGCGTGCGCACACCAAGGCGTGGGCCCGCGAGATGGGAATGCTGGACGCGCCTGGGGCGAACATCTGGGACGAGGCCAAGTTCGATTCCATGGACTTCGCCCTGCTCTGCGCGTATACCCATCCCGACGCGCCGAGCTGCGAGCTTGACCTGGTGACTGACTGGTACGTCTGGGTGTTCTATTTCGACGATCACTTCCTGGAGATCTACAAGCGCAGCCAGGATCAGGCCGGCGCGAAGGAGTACCTCGACCGGCTGCCCGCGTTCATGCCGATGAACCCGGCCGATCCACCACCGGAGCCGACTAATCCGGTCGAGCGCGGGCTGATCGACCTGTGGGCGCGCACCATCCCCAACAGGTCACTGGACTGGCGGCGGCGGTTCTTCGAGAGCACCAAGAACCTCCTCTACGAATCGACGTGGGAGCTGTCCAACATCAGCGGGAGCCGGGTCCCGAACCCGATCGAGTACATCGAGATGCGCCGCAAGGTCGGCGGCGCCCCCTGGTCGGCCGACCTCGTGGAGCACGCCGCGTTCGTCGAGGTCCCGGCCAGGATCGCGGACAGTCGACCGATGCGGGTCCTCAAGGACACGTTCGCCGACGGGGTGCACCTCCGCAATGACCTCTTCTCCTACCAGCGGGAAACCGAAGAGGAAGGCGAGATCAACAACTGCGTCCTGGTGCTGGAGCGGTTTCTGGAGGTCAGCCCGCAGTGCGCCGCCGACTTGACCAACGACATCCTGACCTCCCGGCTGCAGCAGTTCGAGAACACCACCTTCACCGAGCTGCCGTCCCTGTTCGAGGAGTGCGGGCTGAACCCGCCTGAGCGCGAGAGTGTCCTGCTCTACGTCAAGGGCCTGCAGGATTGGCAATCAGGTTGCCATGAGTGGCACCTGCGGTCGAGCCGGTACATGAACGAGACGTCGACTCGTGAACCGTCGGTAATAGAGCGGCTGCTCAGTGGGCCCACCGGCTTGGGTACTTCGGCAGCGCAGCTCGGGCTGTCACCCGGGACTTTGGGTCTACAAAGATTCAAGAGTCACACGCACGTGCCCTACGCTGCGGTGGGGCCAACGACCCTGCCCGAGTTCTACATGCCGTACATCGCGCGGATCAACGTCAATCTGGAGCGGTCCCGTCAGCATTGCATCGACTGGGCGCGCCAGATGGGGATGCTGGAGTCACTGCCCGGGGGTATCGGCATCTGGGATGAGGAAAGTCTCGCGTCGTTCGATTTCGCCGTCTGCGCGGCCAGGCTCCATCCGGATGCATCCGGCCCTGAGCTTGACCTGTCCTCGGCCTGGCTGACCTGGGGTACCTACGGCGACGACTACTTTCCGGCCGTCTTCGGGCCGACCCGCGACATGGTGGGCGCGAAGGTGTTCAACGCCAGGTTGTCGCTGTTCATGCCGCTCGATTGCAGCGCCACTCCCCCACCGGCCAACCCGGCTGAAGCGGGCCTGGCCGACCTGTGGATCCGGGCTGCCGCCCCGCTGCCCATCGATCAGCGGCATCAGGTCCGGCAGGGTGTCGAGGACATGACGGCAAGCTGGTTGTGGGAGCTCACGAACCACATCCAGCACCGGATCCCCGATCCGGTCGACTATATCGAGATGCGCCGCAAGACGTTCGGCTCAGATCTCACAATGAACTTGGCCCGGATCGAGCGGGCTGCGCGGATCCCACCCGAAGTATTCCGCACCCGAGCGATGCGCGGGCTGGAGAACTCGGCGCAAGACTACGCCTGCTTCACGAACGACATCTTCTCCTACCAGAAGGAAATCGAGTTCGAAGGCGAGTTGCACAACTGCGTACTAGTCGTCCAGAAATTCCTCGACATAGATCGTGCGCGTGCGGTCTCGGTGGTCAACGACCTGATGACCTCGCGAATGCTTCAGTTCGAGCACATCATCGACGCCGAGCTGCCCGCCGTCGCAGACGATGTCGACCTGGATGGGGATTCCCGCGAGGCACTGGACGCCTACGTCGTGGGACTACAAGACTGGATGGCCGGCATTCTCGACTGGCATATGTTGACCCGCCGTTATCGCGAAACGGCTTTGCGGAGACGCTACCGGACGCCACCACAGCGGTTCGGCGGCCGCACCGGGCTGGGCGCTTCCGCTGCTGTTATCGGATTACTGAGCAGCATGGGGGCTCCAGTCTGAAGTCGACTTATCGGTACTTGAGTGATTGGTGGTGACCGGTGTCTGTGCTGTCCCGTGTGTCCGCGCCTGCGGCCACCCATGACCTGGCGGGCGTGGTGGCCGCCCTGCTTTCCAACCCAGAACGCGCTGCCCCGAGGGACCTTCCCGGAACCGACGGAGATCAGCTGCCCGAGGGCGGAGATCAGCTGCCCGAGGACGAAAACGAGCCAGCTGCGTCGGTGGTAGGCCGGCTCGTCACCGGCCCCACGGGGCTCGGTACGTCGGCGGCCCGGATCCCGTGGCAGGGCACCCCCGCTGGCGAGACGGTTGCAGCCACTGGCCGTGGCGCGCAACCCCGCATACCCGACGACCCCACCGGATCAGGACCCTCTACCGCGCGGGTTTCGGTCGAGGGGCCCGCCGGCGGTGAGTCAGATTCAGAGCTGTACTGCCCTCCGGCCGTCCGTGACGACAAAGCCCTTGGCGAGGCAGTCAACGACCGCCTGGTCGACTGGGCCGGGCAGGTCGGGATCTACCCCGGACAGCTCGACCGCGTGCGGGCGGCCAATTTCGGACGTCTGATGATGCTCACCCATCCGGCCACGGATGACCCTGACCGGCTGCTGGCGGCATCGAAGTGCGTCCTGGCGGAGTGGGCTACCGACGACCACTTCCTCGACGAGGAGTCCCTGGGTGCCGATGCGAAGCTGATCGGCTCGCGCCTAGGGATTGCCTTCGCGGCAGTGGATCCGGTTGATCTTCCGGTCAGCTACGCGCCCCAGCTCGACCAGGCTCTTTCGGAGGAGCCGGTCGCGGTCGCGTACCGCTCGGCTTTCGAACACCTTGCCCAGTACGCCACCGCGACGCAGGTAGCCCGGCTCCGCCACGAGCTGTCGGTCATGTTCATGGCCTACAACCATGAGGCGAACTGGCGTGCCACCGGGCGAACCCCGCCGGTCTGGGAGTATCTGACGCATCGGCATGAAAACAGTTTCTTGCCGCCCATGGTGTTGGTCGATCCGATCGCCGGCTACGAGCTTCCCTCCTTCGAGTTCGCCGATCGGCGGGTGCGCCGTGTGTTTTGCTTGGCCGGTAGTGCGAGCGTGATTCTGAACGATCTGTACTCGATGTCCAAGGAATCTGACACAGACTTCGACCTGCCCAAGGTGATCGCCGCCGAAGAGAAGTGCTCTCCACAGGAAGCGATCAAGCGCACCGTGCAGATCCATAACGAGCTGATGCACACCTTCGTCGAAGAGGCGGCCGTCCTCAGCCACCTGGGGTCGCTTGCGCTGCGTCGTTTCCTGGCCGACATATGGGCCTGGCTCGGCGGCAACCGCGAGTGGCACAGCACCACCGAGCGATACCACGGCGCAAGTAATGCGTGAGCGGTCCACCAATCCGGCCTCGGCACCCGCCGGCTGTTCAGCCTGACAAGCAGAAGGAGGTCCACCATGACCACAACTACCGTCGCCAACGTGCTCCACACCGCCTACCAGAAGTCTGTTGCGGCGTACTGGAACAACGAGAAGGACCCGGTCAACCTGCTGCTCGGTGATGTCGACGGGCTCTACCACCACCACTACGGGATCGGCGACTATGACCCGTCTGTGTTGGAAGGCCCCGAGGACACCCGCGACGACCGGATCATCACCGAGATGCACCGGTTGGAGACCGCGCAGGCGATGGTCCTGCTTGACCACCTCGGCGACGTCTCGTCCGGTGCCCGCCTTGTGGATGCCGGGTGCGGCCGCGGCGGCACCAGTTTCATGGCCCACCAACGCTTCGGCTGTCAGGTGGACGGAGTGTCGATCTCGGAGCAACAGGTCGAGTTCGCCAACGACCAGGCCAGGCAGCGAGGCGTGGCCGACAACGTGAGATTCCACTTCCGCAACATGCTGGACACCGGTTTCGAGACGGGATCGCATCGGGGAATCTGGAACAACGAAAGCACCATGTACGTGGACCTGTTCGAGCTCTTCGCCGAGCATGCCCGCCAACTGGAGTTCGGCGGTCGCTACGTCTGCATCACCGGTTGCTATAACGATGTGACGGGTGGGCGATCCAAAGCGGTCAGCCGGATCGACGAGCACTACATCTGTAACATCCACCCCAGGAGCGACTACTTCAAGGCGCTGACGGTCAATAATCTCGTCCCGATCAACGTCATCGATCTGACCGCCCATACCATCCCGTACTGGGAACTCCGAGCGAAGTCCTCAGTGGCCACCGGGATCGAGGACCCGTTCCTGACGGCGTACCGCGAGGGCAGCTTCCACTACCTGCTCATCGCCGCCGATCGGGTCTGATTCCTACCGAAGCGTCGATGCCCGGCCGTACCGAGATTGATGAGGTGCAGTGACCATGACGGATCCGAACGTCGATGCTGCCGAGCAGTCACAGTTGAGCCCGCCTCAATTAAGCCTCAGCACCGCCGCGGCCCGCAAATTGGCGAAGACGACCAAGTCCGTGCCGCAGATGCAGGGGATCACGTCGCGGTGGCTGTTGCGAGCGTTGCCGTGGGTGGAGGTTTCGGGCGGGACGTACCGGGTAAACCGCCGGTTGACTTATCTGGTGGGCGACCGGCGGGTGACGTTCACCACGGTGGGGGCTGAGGTGCGGGTCATTCCCGGCGGGCTGGGTGAGTTGCCGATGCTGCGGGGTTTAGATGACGCCGAGTTGCTGGGTGCGCTGGCGGGCCGGTTCGCGCAGCGGGAGTTCGCGGCGGGTGACGCGCTTGTGGAAGAGGGCCAGCCGGCTGATCAGCTGTTCCTCATCGCCCATGGCAAGGTCAACAAGATCGGTGCTGGGGAGTTCGGCGAACCGGCAGTGCTGGATTTGCTGGTCGACGGGGACTATTTCGGTGATCGGGAGTTAGCGGACTCACTGGGCACCGGGTCCCCGGACACCTGGGGCTACAGCGTCCGGGCGGTGACCGCCTGCACGGTACTGACGCTACCCCAGCAGGCATTCGAGGAGGCACTCGGCCAGTCCGAGACGTTGCGGATTCACCTGGAACGGTTCCGGGCCGACGCCAGAAAGCCACAGAACAAACACAGCGAGGCCGCCATCGAGGTGACCTCGGGCCATGTGGGGGAGCCCGAACTGGCGGCGACTTTCGTCGATTACGAGATCGCACCCCGGGAGTATGAGCTGAGCGTGGCGCAGACCGTGTTGCGAGTGAGCACCCGGGTGGCGGATCTGTACAACAATCCGATGAACCAGGTCGAGCAGCAGCTGCGGCTGACCATTGAGGCGCTGCGGGAACGGCAAGAGCACGAGATGATGAACAACCGCGAGTTCGGGCTCCTGCACAACGCCGACGTCAAACAGCGCATCACCACCCGGGCCGGGCCCCCCACCCCCGACGACCTCGACGAGCTGCTCACCCGAAGGAGAAAGACGAGGTTCTTCCTGGCCGATCCACGCACCATCGCCGCGTTCGGCCGAGAATGCAACCGCCGAGGAATTTATCCACAGAACGTCGACATCGACGGCCATATGGTGATGTCCTGGCGCGGCGTACCAATTCTGCCCTGCAACAAGATCCCCATCACCAAGACTCGCACCAGCTCCATTCTCGCGCTCCGTACTGGCGTGGAAGACGAAGGCGTGATCGGCCTGCATCAGACCGGCATCCCCGATGAGGTCCAGCCCGGGTGCAACGCGCGCTTCATGGGGATCAACGACAAGGCCATCATCTCCTACCTCGTCAGCGCCTATTACTCCGTGGCCGTCCTGGTTCCCGACGCACTCGGCATCCTCGAAAACGTCGAAATAGACCGATAGGAGGAGGGCAGGATCATGACCACCATTGACGTGAAGGCCGAGGGCCGGTCGGCGCGCGAGGTACTCGCGTGGAGCCGAGCTATTATCGAACCCGCCCTGCGCGCGGCGGTCGACACCCTGCCCTCGTCGATGCAGCGCATCGCCGGCTACCACTTCGGCTGGTGGAACGAGCACGGCCAGCTGTACCCGGCCCCAGAAAAGGGCACAGAAAACGGCACTGGCGGCAAAGCGATCCGCCCCACGCTGGCACTGCTGAGTGCCCAGGCCGTCGGCGGGGTTCCGGCCGCCGCGGTGCCAGCCGCAGTGGCCGTGGAGCTGGTGCACAATTTCTCGCTCCTGCACGACGACGTGCTGGACGGTGACCTCACCCGCCGCCACCGCCCCACGGCGTGGAGCGTGTTCGGTCTCAATGCGGCGATCCTGGCCGGAGACGCGTTGCTGACATTGGCCTTCGACGTACTCGCCGCCAGCGGGCACCCGGCCACCACGGACGCGACCCGAATGCTCAGCGCCGCGGTCCAGGATCTGATAGACGGCCAGAGCGCGGACCTGGATTTCGAGCAACGCGCGGAGGTCGAGCTGGCCGAGTGCGTGCGTATGGCCGAGCGAAAGACCGGTGCCCTGATCGAGTGCGCCTGCGCGGTGGGCGCCGCGTTCGGAGGGGGCAGCCCAGGGCAGGTCAATCATTTCCGCCGCTTCGGCGCGCACCTGGGCTTGGCGTTCCAGCACGTAGACGACCTGCTGGGCATCTGGGGAGACCCAGCCGTGACCGGCAAGCCCGTCTACTCAGACCTGCGCAGCCGCAAGAAGTCCCTTCCGGTAGTGGCCGCCCTGACCTCAGGCACCGTGACCTCGGGAACCGTGGCCTCGGGAACCGTGGCCGGGCCCGAACTGGCCGAGCTCTACCACCGCGAGGCGCCGCTATCTGATACCGACCTGGTCCACGCCGCGACACTGATCGACGTCGCGGGCGGCCGCGCCTGGAGCCAGACCCAGGTCGATGACCTGCTGGCGCAGGCGATGCGCGACCTGGAATCAGCACGCCCGGTACCGCGAGCCGCCCGAGAGTTAGGCGCGCTGTCCCGGCTGGCTACTCACCGTGACAACTGAACTCCGCCGAGTCTCTAGGAGGCACCCAGATGTCGGTCACCGCGAATAGCCCCGCTGGAGCCCGCACCGTCTTGCTTGCCTCACCGCGGTCGTTCTGCGCCGGCGTCGAACGCGCCATCGCGGTCGTTGAGCAGTTGCTGGACCAGCGGGGCGGCCCGATCTACGTGCGGAAACAGATCGTGCACAACGTGCACGTGGTGGCCGATCTACAGGCGCACGGGGCGGTGTTCGTGGACGAGCTGGACGCCGTTCCGGATGGGGCCACAGTGGTGTTCTCCGCGCACGGGGTGTCCCCGGCGGTGCGGACCGAGGCCGCTGATCGCGGGCTGGAAGTGATCGACGCGACGTGCCCGCTGGTGACCAAGGTGCATGCCGAGGCCCGCCGGTTCGCCGCCCGGGGCGACACCGTGGTCCTGATCGGCCACGACGGGCACGAGGAGGTCGAAGGCACCCTGGGCGAGGCCCCGGACCAGACCGTCCTGGTGCAGAGCGTCGACGAGGTGGCGGAGTTGGAGGTGGCCGACCCAGAGCGGGTGTCGTATCTGACGCAGACCACCCTGGCTGTGGACGAGACGACCCAGATGGTCGCTGCGCTGCGGGCCCGGTTCCCGGCGCTGCGGGGCCCGGCGTCCGACGACATCTGTTACGCCACGACGAACCGCCAGGATGCGCTCAAGGCCATCGCCGAGGAGTCGGATCTGGTGCTCGTGGTCGGTTCGACGAACTCCTCCAACTCGGTGCGGCTGGTGGAACTCGCGAACCGCCACGGCATGCCCAGCTACCTCATCGACGACCCCAGCGACATCCGCCCCGAATGGCTGGACGGGGTTGGGGTGGTCGGGTTGACCGCGGGTGCCTCGGCCCCACCCCGGCTGGTCGAGGCTGTCATTGCCGCCCTGGCCGAGCTGGGGCCGGTCACCGTGGTTGAACGCGAGACCACCCGCGAGACCGTCCATTTCACCCTGCCTGCAGCGGTGCGGCGATCGTGAGCCTGCTCGGCCGCATCACCGGGCCAGCCGACCTCACCGGACTGTCCACCGCGGCGCTTGCTGTGCTGGCCGAGGAGATCCGCGCGTTTCTGATCGACAAGGTTTCCGGCGCCGGCGGGCACCTGGGACCGAACCTGGGTGCGGTCGAGTTGACCATCGCCGCGCACCGGGTGTTCGACTCACCCCGGGACGTCCTGCTCTTCGATACCGGGCATCAGGCCTACGTACACAAGATCCTTACCGGCCGGTGCGCCGAGTTCGACTCGCTGCGCCAAGCCGGCGGTCTGTCCGGCTACCCGTCCCGGGCCGAGTCCGTCCACGACGTCATCGAGAACTCGCACGCCTCCACCGCCCTGTCCTACGCCGACGGCCTGGCCAAGGCGTTCGCGCTGCGGGGTGACGCCAACCGGCGGGTCGTCGCGATCGTCGGCGACGGGGCGCTGACCGGCGGCATGTGCTGGGAAGCGCTCAACAACATCGGCGCGGCCCCGGACCGGCCCGTGATCATCGTGCTCAACGACAACGGACGCTCCTACTCACCGACCGTCGGCGGGCTCGCCCGCCACCTCGCTGAACTGCGTCAATCCAAGGTGGACCGGCACACGCTGTTCGAGGATCTCGGGCTGGCCTATCTCGGACCGGTCGACGGGCATGACATCACCGCCGTCGAGAACGCCCTGCGACGGGCCAGCAGGCTGAGCCGTCCCGTCGTGGTGCACTGCGTCACCCGCAAGGGCAAGGGATACCCGCCGGCCGAGCAGGATGACGCCGACTGCCTGCACACCGTCGGCGTCATCGATCCCAGCACCGGCTGCCCCCGCTCGGTCGGCAAGCCGACCTGGACCTCGGTGTTCGCCGAGGAGATCACCGCGATCGGCGCCGACCGTGACGACGTGGTGTGCCTGACCGCGGCGATGCTCCACCCCACCGGTCTCGGCGCCTTCGCCGCGAGGTTCCCGCACCGGGTGTTCGATGTCGGGATCGCCGAGCAGCATGCCGTCACCTGCGCCGCCGGGCTGGCCATCGGCGGCCTGCACCCCGTGGTCGCCATCTACTCCACGTTCCTGAGCCGGGCCTTCGACCAGCTGCTCACCGACGTCGCCCTGCACCAGCTGCCGGTCACCATCGTGGCGGACCGGGCCGGGATCACCGGCCCGGACGGGCCCAGCCACCACGGCATGTGGGACGCCTCGGTGCTGCCGGTCGTGCCCGGCCTGCGTCTTGCCGCGCCCCGGGACTGTGCCCGGCTGCGCGAACTGCTCCGCGAAGCCGTCGACATCGCCGACGGGCCCACCGTGATCCGCTACCCGAAGGCCACCGCGGGTCCAGACATCCCCGCCACCGGCAGGATCGGGCAGTGCGACATTCTCCGTGACGACCCCGCTGCCGTAGGTTTGCTGGTCGCCGTCGGATCGCTGGCCGGGCCCTGCCTGGCCGCTGCCGACGAGCTCGCCGCCCACGACGTGCCGGTCACCGTGATCGACCCACGCTGGATCGCGCCGCTGGACCCGGCTCTGCTCAAAATGGCGGGCGCGCACCGCCTGGTGCTCACCGTCGAGGAAACCACGACCACCGGAGCGCTCGGTGCCCGGATCGCCCAGGCGCTGGCCGCCGCCGGGGCGGACACCTGCGCGGCCACCTTCGCCCTGCCACCCCGGTTCCTGCCACACGCCTCGCGCGATCAGATCCTGCGCGCCCACGGCCTGGATGCGGCCGGCATCGCCACCGCCGTCCTCAAACGACTCGCCAGCACGCACCGGGGGAAGGTCACTTCCAAGGAGATGTGATGACAACTGTCGAACTGGGCATGCCGGCACCACCCAGCCAGCCGGCTTCGCGGCGCCGGGCGTCCCGCCAGGTCATGGTCGGCGGCGTGCCCGTCGGCGGCGACGCGCCCGTCTCGGTCCAGTCCATGACCACCACCCGCACCTGCGACATCGACGCCACCCTGCAGCAGATCGCCGAGCTCACCGCGACCGGTTGCCAGATCGTGCGGGTCGCGGTCCCCAGCCAGGACGACGCCGACGCGCTGGCTGCCATCGCCGCCAAGTCGCAGATCCCGGTCATCGCCGACATCCACTTCCAACCCCGATACGTCTTTGCCGCCATCGACGCCGGCTGCGCTGCGGTCCGGGTCAATCCCGGCAACATCAAGAAGTTCGACGACAAGGTCGAACAGATCGCTGCGGCCGCCGCCGGCGCCGGTGTGCCGATCCGCATCGGGGTCAACGCCGGCTCCCTGGACCCCCGGCTGCTGGCCAAACACGGCCACGCCACCCCCGAAGCGCTGGTCGAATCCGCGTTGTGGGAATGCTCCCTGTTCGAAGAGCACGGGTTCCGCGACATCAAGATCTCCGTCAAACACCATGACCCGCTCGTCATGATCGCCGCTTACCGCCAGCTGGCCCAGCGCTGCGACTACCCGCTGCACCTCGGCGTCACCGAGGCCGGACCACGCTTCCAGGGCACCATCAAGTCCGCCGTGGCCTTCGGGGTCCTGCTCGCCGAGGGGATCGGCGACACCATCCGGGTGTCGCTGTCGGCCCCACCTGTCGAGGAAGTGAAGGTCGGTAACCAGATCCTCGAATCCCTCGGCCTGCGACCCCGCCGGTTGGAGATCGTGTCCTGCCCCTCCTGCGGGCGCGCCCAGGTCGACGTCTACACCCTCGCCGAGCAGGTCACCGCCGCATTCGAGGGCTTTCCCGTCCCGCTGCGCGTCGCCGTCATGGGCTGCGTCGTCAACGGCCCCGGCGAAGCCCGCGAAGCCGACCTCGGCGTCTCCGCCGGCAACGGCAAAGGCCAGATCTTCGTCCGCGGCAAGGTCATCAAGACCGTCCCCGAACACCAGATCGTCCAGACCCTCATCGACGAAGCCCGGCAAAGAGACTGGTCAGACCCCGCAGAATGAGCTGCTCCGACGCTGACCGCTTCGGTCCGCGACGACAAGGAAGGCTTGGCCGGCTGACCTGAGTGCACTCAGCCTCCCGAGCTACCGCGCCGCGGGCTGACCACACGACCCAGCGCCTGCCACGCGCCCCCGGCCCCATACTCTGCCGCGGTGTCCAGCCCGGCTCATCCCAGCCCCGCTAGCCGCGACGCCGGTAGTCGGCGCCGGATCGGGTGGACGATCGCGGCGTTGGCGCTGATCACCGGGGTGCTGGGGATCCTCGCGGTGCTCGCCCCGGTGATCGCCGACGATCCGGTGGTGAGCTGGCCCCGCGCTGGGCAACAGCCCACCTCGACCGTGCTGCCGCTGTCGCCCTACCGCCCGCTGCAGCTCACGGCCACCGTCGGATGCGCGACGCTGCAGGAGCTGGACGCCCGCCCGGGTGGCGGCGAGGCGCTGCGCACGCTGCCCGCCGACGTGGGCACCGCCCCGGGTGCAGGCCTGGTAGTAGCCGCAGCCCAGGGCACGGTGACGGTCACCGCCTCCGGTGCCGAGCTCACCCGCGAGGCACTGCCGGCCGGGGACTGCTCCTACCAGGTCCTCGCCGGTGCCGGCGGGATTCGGGTGTCCCGCGACGGCACCGACATCGGCACCCGGCCTGACCTGCTGGTGCCCCAGGTCGCGCAGCTGCAGACCGATGCCGTGGGGCCAACTAGCGGGTTGGCCCTGACGCTGCACACCGACGCGCGATACCAGTCCAGCCCCACACTGCTCAAGACCGCGTTGCTGGTCGCGCATGGTCTCGCGCTCGCGGTACTGCTCGTGCTGGCCTGGCGATGGTGGCGCGGCGATGGGCCAGGCCTGGTCCGTCCACGACCGTCGTGGGCTGATGCCGTGGTGATCGGGGTCTCGCTGATCTGGGTGGTGCTGGGCCCGGTCAACATCGACGACTCGTGGTACCTGCTGATGGCCCGCAACGCGATGGACTCGGGCTATATCGGCAACGTTATCTACCAGTTCAACGTCACCGAGAACCCGTTCTCCACCAGCCAGTACGTGATGCAGGCCTGGGGCGCTGTCGCAGGCAACTGGAGCCTGGGCTGGATGCGGCTGCTGCCGCTGGGCTACGGGCTGGCGACCTACGCGCTGCTGCGGGTGCTGGTCGCGACCGTGCTCGACCGGGCAGCGCAGCGACCGCTGGTCCCGTGGGCGGTGGCGGCCGCGCACCTGCTCTGGTGGCTTGCCTACGGGATCACCTTGCGGCCCGAACCGCTGATCGCGCTGGGCGCGGCGGCGGTGCTGGTGCTGGCCGAGTTGGCCCGGCGGCGCCGCTCGGTCGGGGTGCTCGCGGCGGCCACTGCGGTCGCCGCGCTCACCGTCACGGTCTCCCCCACCGGCCTGGTCGCGAGCGCGCCGCTGGTGTTGTGCCTGCCGTGGTTGTGGCAGTGGTGGCGGGCCGCCGATCTGGCTGGCCGGGTGGCAGCGGTGCTGCTGGCCGGTGCGGCCGCCTCGGTCGTGGTTCCGGTCGGGTTCGCCGACGCCACCCTCGGCGACGTGCTGGAATCGGTCGCGGTACACCGCTGGTACTACCGCCAGCACGCCTGGTACGAGGAGTACCTGCACTACGCGAACCTGCTCGTCGCCGACGATCGGGGGGCCTGGGGCGAGCGGCTGCCAGTGCTGCTCACCCTGGCCGTGTTGCTGGCCGTGGCCATCGGGGCCGGGCGGCGGGGCGGCACCGGGGGACGCACCGGCCGGCTGCTCGGCGAGATGGCGGCGATCACCGCGATCGGCCTGGTGGCGATGGCGCTGACGCCGACGAAGTGGGTGAACCACTTCGGTGCCATCGCCGCACCCGCCACGGTGCTGCTCGCCGCCGCGGTGATCCGCTCCCCGCTCCCGCGGCGGGCCGGTACCGCAGCGATGGCCATCGGCACCGCGGGGCTGGTGGCCGCCGCGTCGGTCAGTTTCGCCGGCCCCAATCTGTGGCGGCCCTACTCTGACTGGGGCCAGCCCTTCGGGAACCACATCCTCCTCGGTACCCCCTACCTACAGAGCCTGCTCGCCCCGTCGGTCGGACCGCTGTCGTTGCGCAACCCGCTGCTGTGGCTAGCGGTCGCCGGTGCGGGCTGGTGGTGGGCGCGGCGCCGGGGTTGGCCGGGCCCGGATCGGGCCGTGCTGGTCACCGCGACCGGCCTCGGGGTGGCGTTGATGCTCGCTGTGTTCACGATCGCGCCGCTGCGTCAGCACCCCGGCAGTTCGGTGGCGCTGATGAACCTGCGCGCGCTCGCCGGCGACCCCTGCGGGCTGGCGACGTCGGTGACGGTGTTCACCGGCGCCGAGCCTGGCCTCGGACCGGCCACCGGGACCACCGGGCTCACTGGGGACATGCGCGAGGCGCCGCTGCCGGACTCAACGCTGGCGGATTCACTACAGCCGCCGATGAACAGTCCATCGAACAGCACGGTGTGGCACGACGACGTGTCCGGCGGCACCGGGACCGGGACCGTCCAGACTCCCTGGTACCCGCTGCCCGGCCCGGTCCCCGACGGCCGGGTGGTGGTGGGGCTGCTGGGTACGCTCACCAAGGACCAGCGGCTCGAGGTGCAGGTGGGAGCCGGGAACCCAGCCGCACCGGACCGGGTGCGCACGGTGCCACTGGACCCGATCGGGAAGACAGCCGGCTGGACCGAGGTCACCGTCGCGCTGGCCGACGCCGGCCTGCACGCGCCCAGCGCGGTGCGGGTGATAGCGCAGGATCGCGTCCCCGGTCCGGGTAGCTGGCTGGCTGTCGCGCAACCACGGCTGGCGCTGCCGCGGCCGGTCACCGATGTCATCGCCGACCGGCCGGTGTTCGCCGACCAGGTATCCGCCGGGCTGTGGCCCTGCCAGGATCAGATCACCGTGCGAAACGGCCTGGTACAGGCCCCCCAGGTGCGGCTGCGGGCCGCCGACGGGCTGGAGAGCTCAGTCGCCGACAACTCGACCTTCGACGGCAACGGGGGCACCCTGGTACAGGTCGACCGCACCGCGACGTTCATCGAGCTGCCGTCACAGCTCATGCCGCCGGGCGTGCCCACGCTGGGCTGGGGCCACGTCGAGGAGGTCGTCTACACCCACCCCGTCGGTCTGGTCGACCTGCGCGTCGGCCAGGTTCGGCGCCCCAGCTGGACCCGCCTACCCACCCTCATCGGCGAGTCCTACACCGGCCGCCCCTACATCGGCTGACCCTCGCGAGCGGCCACCTGGATGCTTGTCGCTGTGCAGGCTCGGGGGGTTCGTGTACGTAGGCCACTTAAGAGTTACGTGGGATTACGGATTGCAACAGGACCCCTCCCGTAGGCACGGTGGGTGATGCCGAACCGGCTCTGCCGCCGGTGAGGCGTCTTCCGTGCCCGGGCGACCGGGACCGCCTGTCCTAGGGGGATTCGATGTCTGACGCGATGAGCTTCGCCGAGCTCGGCGAGCAATACGTGGAGCTGCTGCCGGCCCGCACCGTCCTGTCGCTGCTGAGCGCCACCGGCGCGAACGGCGACCCGGGTACGCACGGCGCCGACGGCCAGGGTGTATCCAAGTTCAACTTCCTCGGATGGTTCGGCTACGGCGGGTCCGACTCCAGCTACAGCTTCAGCTTCACCGGCACCAGTGCTGACAGCAGCCACGGCTGAGCGCTAGGGCTCGTGCGCAACGGTTACGCACGGATTGGCCGCACCTGGGCGGGCTAGGATTCTGGGGAGGCCTGGGGGGTGCACATCTTGCTACCTTGGAATGTCGGCAGCCGCCCACCGGTTTGAGTGCCACGTTGGCCATCCCGTCGCAGAAGGTGGAAGCATCGCGTGTCGGTTCCCCCAGTACCGCCGTCCGGCGGCAATAACGCCGTGGCGGCGGAGCAGGACTACCTCACCCTGCTCTACCGACATCTCGACGAGCGCCGGCGCTACACGACGCAGCGGCTCGGCGAGGTCCTCCGAGGCGCCACCAGCGGGACACCCCAGGCGCTCAGCGAGCGGGACGCCGCAGCCGCGATGTACGCCGACCAGCTCGCCACCCTGGACGGCGTGGAGCAGGGCCTGTGCTTCGGACGGCTCGACCTCAACGGCAGTGGCGACGGGGAAGACGACGGGCCAGGCAACCCGGAAGGTGACGGCGAGGAGCGGCGCTACATCGGGCGGCTCGGACTGCTCGACGAGGATCACGACTACGAGCCGCTGCTCATCGACTGGCGGGCGCCTGCGGCACGCCCGTTCTACACCGCGACCGCCGCCTGCCCCGAGGGCGTTCGCCTCCGCCGGCACATCCGCACCCGCAGCCGAACCGTGCTCGCCGTCGACGACGAGGTGCTCGACCTCGACAGTGCCCAGCAGGACCCGACCCGCACCAGCCTGACCAGCGAGGCGGCGCTGATGGCCGCGCTGGCGGCGAGCCGGACCGGCCGGATGTCCGACATCGTCGCGACCATCCAGGCCGAGCAGGACCGGATCATCCGCGCCAAGCCCCAGGGGGTGCTGGTCGTGCAGGGCGGGCCAGGCACCGGCAAGACCGCGGTCGCGCTGCATCGCGCGGCCTACCTGCTTTACACGCACCGCCAGCAGCTGGCCAAGCGGGGTGTGCTGGTCGTCGGGCCCAACTCGACGTTCCTGAGCTACATCGGGCAAGTGCTGCCCTCGCTGGGGGAGACCAGCGTGCTGCTGTCCACGGTCGCCCAGCTGCACCCGGGGCTGCACGCCCGCGGCGTCGAGCCCGCCGAGACCGCAGCGGTCAAGGGTCGCGCGGAGATGACGAAGGTGGTGGCCGCAGCGGTCCGGGACCGCCAGCAGCTGCCCCCGGCACCCATCGAGCTCAACGTCGAGGCCCAACACGTCCGGCTGGACGAGACGGTGTGCCTGCCGGCCCGCACCCGGGCGCGGCGGTCCCGCCGCCCGCACAATGAGGCCAAGCAGATCTTCCACCGCGAGGTGGTGACGGCACTGGCCGAGCAGGTCGCCGGTGGCCTGAGCGGTCAGGGATTGGGTGGGGGCGTCCTGAATCGAGGCGACCTGGCAGACATCCGCACCGAGCTGCGAACCAGTCCCGAGCTGACCGCCGCGCTGGACCAGCTGTGGCCCACACTGTCGCCGGAGCAGTTGCTCACCGACCTCTATGCCGACCCGGAGCGGCTGGCCACCGCTACCCACCGGGTGCTGCGCCCCGAGGAGCGCGACCTGCTGGCTCGAGCTGCCACCGGCCCTGGCACCGAGCCCGGACAAACCTGGACCCCCGCTGATGTGCCGCTCCTGGACGAGGCCGCTGAGCTGCTCGGCTCCGACGGCAGCGCCGAGGCCGCCCGGGAGGCCTCGGCGCTGCGCGCGGAGCTGCAATACGCACAGGGCGTGCTGGACATCCTGGACCTGGACGAGGACCTGGACCCCGAGCTGCTGCGCGCCACCGACCTGATCGACGCCAGCCGGCTGGCCGACCGTCAGCAGCAGCGCCGTTACGGCAGCACCGCCGAGCGTGCCGCAGCCGACCGGACCTGGACCTACGGTCACGTCATCATCGACGAGGCACAGGAGCTGTCCCCGATGGCGTGGCGAGTGCTGATGCGACGCTGCCCCAGCCGCTCGATGACGGTGGTCGGCGACCTGGCGCAGACCGGGGACCGGGCCGGTGCGGTCTCCTGGCAAGACGTGCTCGGGCCCTACGTGGCGCAGCGGTGGCGGCTGGAGCAGCTGACGATCAACTACCGGAACCCGGCTGAGATCGCGGAGCTGGCCGACGAGGTGCTCGCCGCCCTCGACGTCGACATCATCCCACCGAAGTCGGTGCGCAGTACGGGCGTGGCGCCCCGCGCCGTCCGGATCGCCGATCTCCCGGACGGGCTGCCCGCGGTGGTCGTCGAGGAGGCCGCGGCGGTCGGCGACGGCCGGGTCGCCGTGATGGGGCCCGCCGCCAGCGTGGACGAGCTTCGCAAGATCGTCCCCATCGCGAGCGGCGACGACCTCGACGCGCCGGTGACCGTGCTGACCGTCACCCAGGCCAAGGGCCTGGAGTTCGACGCGGTGGTGCTGGTCGACCCGGCGGCGATCGTGGCCGAGTCACCGCGCGGCCTCAACGACCTCTACGTCGCCCTCACCCGGACCACCAGCCGCCTCTGCGTCGTCCACCCCGGCGACCTCCCCGAAGTCCTCGCCACCCTCCAGCCCTAACTTCGCTATTTTTCGCGTTCTGGATGCAGACTGCTGTCAACGGTGCCCGATTTACCCCAGTCTGCATCCAGAACGTGCCAAAGAGTGATCCGGGTCTGGTGATAGGTGTCTCGGGTGGTGGTCAGGTGTAGGGCGCCCCAGTCGGCTTCGGGGTTGCCCGCCAGTCGGGTGGGTACCTCATAGAGCTGGCCGAACGGGCGCAGCGCGGCGAAGTCGCCACCCTGGCTCTGGTCCGTGGTGATCGCCGACAGCCGGCCGTGGCGGCGCGGCGCCTCGATCACCGCGCGGGGCGCGGTGGCCAGCCCGTCGGCCACCCCGGCGATGTCTCGCACGCAGGGGAACAGGAACGCCTGCGGCCAGCTCACCAGCACCGGCCCGCGGCCGGCCAGGAACTCGTTCAGCCCGACCAGTCCGCGGCGCCGGAGTCCGGTGACGGCCAGCCAGCCGTCCGGGTCGCTGGTGGCGTCGACCGCGCGGATCCGGACCCGGTCGGCGGCAGGTGGGATCTGCTGCGCATCGAGCCCGATGGACCGCCAGGGCCGGTAGTCCAGCGGGCCGTCCAGGTCGTCCTGGTCGGGGCGTACCCGGTCGACCGGTGAGCGGAAACCCAGCGTGGTGACGCCGGCGTCGGCGGCCCGGCCGAATTCCAGGACCAGCTCGTTGCCCCCGTCAGTGCGACCGGAAACCGATACCGCCACACCACCGGCAGCGCCGAGGGTGAACCAGGGGCTGGTCATGGTCCCAGTGCTCAGCGGCCCACCAGCCCGGCTCCCCCAAAGCTGGGCGGACATGCCGGTGCCGGGCGGGTGTGGCGGCGGCGAATCGGGGTCGAAACCGGCCAGGGTGGTGAACCCGTCCAGGCTCCCGGACGAGTCGGCGGGGACCAGCACGTCGCCGTCCGGCAGCACCTGGATGTCATCGGCCAGTCCGCAATAGGGGCCACCGGTCAGCCGGTGCAGGTTCACCAGTGCGAGCGAACCGGCCGGCTGCCGCACCGGCGCGGCGAGGAAGGCGCCGAGCAGCACGGCCAACGCTGTGCCAGCCGCCGCCACCGTGAGCACCGCCGGCGCGGCAACCAGCGCCGGCCCGGCGCGGGCGGTGCCTCGGCGCGGCGTGAGTACGGCCAGCACCCCGTAGCCCGCCGCCAGCGTGCCGACCCACAGCAGCGGGGAGTCCAGTGGGAGGCCGATCGGACGCACCGGACCGGCCGCCCACGGTACGTCGTAGACCGCCGGCTGCCACCAGGCGTTCGGGCCAGTGAAGGCCAGCCCGGCCGCCGCAGCCACCAGAGCGCCACCCGCCAGGCCGATTCCCCGCGTCACCCGATCTGTCTCGTGGGCGCACCGCAGCAGCAACACCACGGCCACCACCAGGAATGACGCAAACAAGCCGGCTAATGCGCCGAAATGATGCGACCACTTGGATGGCATGAGCCACAGCAGGGCGAGCGCGGTGGCCACCACCCCGGCCAGCCGCGCGGCCGAGTGGCCGGCGACGCCGGTCTCGGCCCGGCGGGCCAGGACCAGCCCGACCACCGGCAGCAGCGCCAGTGTGAGCAGCACCGGGACCCGCTTGGCGGCGCTGCCGTCCTGATCGTTTCCGAGCAGGTAGTGGTATCGCTCCGGCTCGGAGTACCAGGCCAGCGACGGCCCGAAGTCGGTGTGCCAGCGAGTGGCAGTCACCAGGCCGTACCAGGTCTGGTCAGCAAAGATCACCGTGAGGCCGACCGCGCCGATGCAACACAGCAACGTCACGCGGGTCGCCACCTCGGCCCACCCGCGTGCCGAAGCGCCGAGAATCGCGACGATGCGGGGCGTGAACACCAGGATCGGGGCGGCGACCAGCAACCCGCTCGGGCTGACCGTGACGGTCAACCCGGCGACCAGCGCGGCCCAGCCCAGCGCGGCGAGCCCGCGAGCCCGCCACAGCAGCGCCAGCACAGCGGTGACACCCAACGCCACGTACGGCTCGGGGCGCACCCCGAGGTTGAACGGCAACCAGGCCGCGAGCAGGCACACCGCGGCCAGCAACCGGATCCAGACGGTGCTCGCCACCGCCGGCAGGGCCGCGCCGAGCACCCCTCGGCTCACCACGAACCAGGTCGCCACCGCCAGCACGGTGCTGGGCAACCGCAACCACAGCGGCGCCAGACTGACCTCGGTCAGCGGCGCGAGCAGCTGGTGAGTGAGGGCGAACGGCGTCTCCGAGGCGTTCCACCAGCGGTAGTAGTTACCGACGTTTCCGGTTCGCGCGGCGTTGCGGGCGATCGTGGTGGCGAAGCCGTCATCATCGGTCAGTGGACCGATGATCGCCCAGCCGGCCAGCACCCCGAGCACGCCGAGATCGACCCAGACGGTGCCCCACCGCCGCCGGCTGGGGGTGCGCGCCGGCCCGTCGTCGGGGCGCCCACGATCGTCGGCGGTACGCCGGGCCAATAGCCGCAGTGCGACCAGCGCCGCGAGCAGTTGCGCGGCGATGAGTAGCGTCTTGATCCCGCTCGGGCTGGTGGCGAACGGGCTGGCGGTGCGGGCGGTGACCGTCATCCCGGCCGCCTGCCCGGGATCGAGTTCGGTGCTGAACGCGAACACCTTGGGCACCAGCTCGCCAGCCAGGTTGATCGTCCGGACGTCGCCGGGGGTCCCGATGGTGATCACCGTTGCGGCCGGCCCGGCGGCCACCCGCGTCGCGCAGTCCCTGGCGGTGCCAGCCACCGGTGTCGTGCTCACCAACCGGCCGTTCAGCAGCAACCGGGCGGCTCCGGCGCCGGTGGTGAGTACCAGCCCGTCACCGTCCGAGCCGGTCGCCAGCACCGTGGCGGCCAGGCCCCGGCTGGCGGCAGCGCGAATCGCCGAGCACGGCACGGTCGCGGTCAGCTCCGCCGGCCGGTACGGCGCGAACAACGCCGTACTCGACGTCGCCGGCTGACCGGGAGCCGGCCAGGTCACCGTGGTCTGGTCGGCCAGCACCGGGACGAATGGCAGGGCCAGCGCGATGAGCACACCTGCCAGCCCGACCAGCAAGGCAAGAGTGGTGCCAGCCGGCCGACGGGTAGCCGGGGATGCAGCGGACAGTGGAGGGGCCCTCCGCGGTGAAGAGGCATAGGTCGATGAGGATTGGGTCGATCGGGATTGGCCAGGTAGGGGCTGGCGCAGGTTATGGCACCGCGTCGCCCGGTACCCCCGTTGGCTCCTTACCGTCCGAAGACCGCTCACGCTCAGGAGCCGCGTGACCTCGCAGCACCCAGCGGTATGTCCTCGCGTCCGGAGTGTCGTGGTGCCAGGTCAGCTGGGTCTGACCGGTGGGTAGACGCTCAGCATGGATCGCGCCGAGATTGCTCTGCTCGGTAAGCCGCTCTCCTGCCCAGGAGGCCGGAAAGACGACCTTGAGGGTGAGCTTGTTGGTGGTCGGCGAATGCCGTTCATCGAGCGTAGCGGTAGCCCAGGACAGGGTGTCCTGGCCCGAGCTGCGCAGCGGGTTCCACAACTGAGGCGAGCGGTAGCGGATCACCCACTCGGTATCGACTTGCAGCCCCGGCTGGAACAGGATCATCAATAGTGGCCGACCGTCCACATCCCGCACCGGGTGGACGTCGACGTGAGTGTCCTGGCCGTTCACATGGCAGACCAGGGCGAGATCGTCCAGTTCGAACGGTCCGTCGGGCCAGGGCACGATCGGTCCCAGTATTCGATAGACGAGGTAGGGCCTCGGCCTGGTCCAGCGCCGCTCGACGACGACGTCCTGCTCGTCCTGCGCACCGACTATGACAGTGATCTCAACGCGTTCCTCGAACAGCGGGAACTGCCGGTCTACCAGCCCGCGAATGCCGGCGGCGTAGGCCTGCAACTGTCGCTCGCAGTCCACCAGATCACGACGCTGCTGGAAGAGCGGAGCTACTGGACCCTCGACCGGTTCAGACTCGGACGGCCCCGCGCCGTTCGGGTCGCGCCCCTGGTACAGCGCCACCAGCTGAGCCCGTCTGGTCACCCCGATCTTGCGGAACAGCATGCGCATGTGCGCCTCCACTGTCCGGCGCGAGATGGCAAGGCGAGCGGCGATCTCGTCGTTGCTGAGCCCGGTGACCGCAAGATGAAGCACCTCATCCTCGCGATGTGTCAGCTGGGTCCTGGCCACAGGGTTGCTCCTCGCGGTCGCCGCTCGGTGGGCGTACTCCATGTTACGTAAGTGCAAGCTCGTAGTACAGCTTGATCTTACGTGTTCATACTGGTATTTTTAGTAATTATACCTACGTATTTAGAAACACGTACGTATATCTGTCGGGAGGTACATGCATGTCTCGGCTTACCCGGCAGCTCATAGCGCCCCCAGCTCGCATCACCGATGAGAAGGGGCAGGCCATCATGTCGACATCTCACCGGAGCGCGACACGCCTCCCCGGAGCCCGGCCAGTAGGCCGCAGCCTGGGAGCGAGACGTCGTGGCGGAGCACACCGCAGAGCGCGGTGACCATCCAGGTATTGGCCGCCGTCCTGCTGGTCTGCCTCGGGCTACTGCTCGGAGCGACCTGGACCACCCAGGCTTTAGAGCCCAAGCTTCGCCGGCAGGCCGAGGAGCGCCGCAGGCTCAACGAGGAGTGGTCGGCAGTTCACACCGCCCGCCGCCAGCGGGGCAAATGCCCGCGCTGCGCCTGCTCGCTAACCGAGCAGGACTGGTATTTCCCACCGCCGCCCGCAGAGGACCCCTCGGACGACGACTGAGTGCTGGGGTGGACAGTGGGACGGTGTTGTCACGCCGCTGTCCCGTGGCAGGCGAACTCGTCACTCTGCAACCCGACGAGGAACGCTGCCCAGCCCTCGCGGGTGAACCCCAGGGCAGGCCCAAGCGGATTCTTCGAGTCCCGGACCCAGACGTGCCCGTGGGTGCAGGTGACCTCAAGACATTCCTGACCCCCAGTCGCGCTGCTCTTCTGCCAGGACGCGGCGGCGGGGGGCTGCGACACATCGACCATGCCGTACTCCTTTTCCAGCAAGCCGGCACGTCTCTCGCTGCCAGTGACCACGTCATCGGGGCCCCTGTCACTCGCGTCATCTGCCAGACGAGGCGAGCGACAGGACCGACCAACAGCAGAGGTGCGCGTCAGACGACTGGATCCGCGCTCCACCTGGCTCAGGACACCCGTATGACAAGAACATTATAACCAGGTAACGCATCTGTATTGATACTAAATGCCGTCGACATCGTACCGCCGGAGGAGCCCTCTTCCGGAAGGTGGCTAGGTGGTAGCGGTCGTACTGTGAGCAGGCGCTTCAGCTCTCTGCAGTGTGGCGACTTTCACAGTGCCAGGTGGCAGTCGGACAGCCACCTCACTGCTTCCAGCGGTGCTAGTTTGTGCAGCTCAGGGCAGCTATGACATCGACGCCATGGAGCGTCTTGCCACCACGCAAACCGCAAGATGCGGCTTGCGTGGTGGCGTGCTGCCAACTAGCATCATGCTAGTGTATAACCGACAGGGAGCGTAACGTCAGTGAACCCAACGACAGGTGTCAGCAGAGAAGGGGGAGAGCGGGTGACGGCAGTTCAAGATCCAACCGTGCAGCGACGTCGGCTCCGCGTGGAGCTCAGGAGGGCACGCGACGCTGCTGGACTGAGACAGGCCGATGTGGCCCACGCTATGGACTGGTCACCATCCAAGCTGATCCGCATCGAGCGGGGGGATGTGAGTGTCTCGACCAACGACCTGAAAGCGTTGCTGAGTCACTACGGTGTGAAGGACAAGGGCAAGATCACCGGGCTGCTTGAGCTCGCCAGATCGGCCAGGGGGGCATCCTTCTACGATCAGTACGCCGATCTCCTAAAGCAAGGCTTCAAGGAGTACCTCGCGTACGAGGCTTCGGCGTCTGTTATCCGTCAGTACGACCCCGTTCTGATTCCCGGGTTGCTACAGACCGAGGAATACGGCCGACTAGTCCTTGAGTATATGGCTGGTTTGGGTCCGGATGACGTCGACAAGTTATGGACCGTCCGGCAGCACCGTCAGGAGGTGCACGATCGGGACAGTCCGCCGGAGATGCACTTCGTCCTGGACGAGGCCGCCCTGCGCCGCCAGGTCGGCCGAGGACACGTGATGCGTCATCAGCTGGAGCGGCTCAAGGACTTCGCGGCGGAGCCGCACGTCAGCATCCGAATCACGCCGTTCACCAGCGGTGCCCACCCGGGCATGGCCGGGAACTTCATCCTGCTCGAGTTCACCGACCCGAACCTGGACGACCTAGCGCATCTAGAGAGCATCGACTCGCTCACAATCCCACATGCTCGACGTCGGCAAGCCCGTGACGATACCGAGCTGATAGCCCGGTATCTCGACAGATTCGAAAAATTGGAGGGGCTGGCGTTGCCCCTGGAGGAGAGCGTCGACTTTCTCGACGTGCTGATCAGCGAGATGTCGTCAACTTCCCAGTCTACGAACCCCGTAGAAAAGGAGGCCGTCTGATACGAGGAGGTAGCTCATCGTAAGAGGTTCGCCCGAACGGCGGATTCCGTTAATACAAGCTGGGGTCGGTGCCGCACACCGACCCCAGCCATATCCAATCCCCTCCACCCATAAGGAGTAAGACCGGATGCTTCATCGTAGACCCCACCACTCGCATCGTCACGTCTCCCGTCGGCTTGCCTTCGACCACTGGGGTGGATCTGGCAGTAACGGAGGGTAGTAAGGGTCTGTCCCGGTCCGAACCCACGGCGGTTCGGACCGGGGCAGAGGATAGCTGCCGGACCCCGGGCGCCGGTTGCGGGGTCAGGTCGGTAGCCTCGGCGCCGATGCCTGAGACCGTCATTCGTACCCTCACCGGCTGGGGGCGCACCGCGCCGACCAGCGCGCGGGTGCTGGTCGACCCGACCGTCGAGGCGATCCAGCAGGCTGTACGCAGCGTGGACAGCCGCGGGGTGATCGCCCGCGGGCTGGGACGGTCCTACGGCGACCCGGCACAGAACGCGGGTGGGCTGGTCATCGACATGACCGGGCTGTCCAGGATCCATTCCATCGACGCGGGCAGCGGCCTGGCCGTGCTCGACGCGGGCGTCAGCCTCGATGCGCTGATGCGCGCCGCGCTGCCGTTCGGGTTGTGGGTCCCGGTGCTGCCCGGCACCCGGCAGGTCACCGTGGGCGGCGCGATCGCGGCCGACATCCACGGCAAGAACCACCACTCTGCAGGCACCTTCGGCAGCCATGTGCAGGCGATCGACCTGGTCACCGCCGACGGGGCGGTCAGCACGCTGACCCCGGACGACGAGCTGTTCTGGGCCACCGTCGGGGGCATGGGGCTGACCGGGATCATCGTGCGAGCCACCATTGCGCTCACGCAGGTCGAGTCGGCGTACTTCGTCGTCGACACCGACCGCACCGCGGACCTCGACGAGCTGATGGACCTGCTCACCGACGGCTCCGACGACCGCTACGACTACTCCGCCGCCTGGTTCGACGCCATCTCGACGGGCCCGAAGCTGGGGCGCGCGGTGCTCACCCGCGGCTCGTTAGCCCGGCGCGACGAGCTGCCGCCGAAGCTGCGCCGGGCTCCGCTGGCCTTCGACGCCCCGCAACTGTTCACCGCACCGAACGTCTTCCCCCACGGCCTGGCTAACCGGGCGATCTTCGCTGCGATGAGCGAGGCGTGGTACCGCAAGGCGCCCCGGCGCCGCCGCGACGAGGTGCAGAACCTGACCGCCTTCTATCACCCGCTGGACATGATCGGGCAGTGGAACCGGGCGTACGGTCCGCACGGTTTCCTGCAGTACCAGTTCGTGGTTCCCCTTGACAGGCAGGATGCCTTCCGGCGCATCGTGGAGGACATCACGTGCTCCGGGCACGTCTCCTTCCTCAACGTGCTCAAGCGTTTCGGCGAGGCCGGTCGGGCGCCGCTGTCGTTCCCCCAGCCGGGCTGGACGATCACCGTGGACTTCCCGATCCGCCGGGGGCTCGCGGAGTTCTGCGACCGGCTCGACGCGCAGGTACTCGAGGCCGGTGGGCGGCTCTACCTGGCCAAGGAGTCCCGGACCTCCGCGGCCACCCTGCACCGCATGTACCCGCGAATCGACGAGTGGCGCAAGATCCGCGCCGCCACCGACCCCGGCGGGATCTTCGTTTCCGACCTCTCCAGGAGACTCGAGCTGTGATCGACGCTGTGGGTAACCCCCAATCCTTGCTGCTGCTCGGCGGCACCTCCGAGATCGCGCTGGCCACCGCGGAGCGCTACGCCACCCGGCGGCCGCTGCGGGTGGTACTGGCGGCCCGCCCGTCGGAGCGGTTGGACGCCGCGGCGGCGCGACTGGACCGCCTGGGCGCCACCGTGGTGACGCTGCCCTTCGATGCGGCCGACACCGCGTCGCATCCGGCGACCATCGAGAAGGCCTTCGCCGACGGCGACATCGACGTCACGCTGGTCGCCTTCGGGCTGCTCGGAGACCAGGAGAAGGCCTGGACCGACCATGCCACCGCCGTCGAACTCGCGCAGGTCAACTACGTGGGTGCGGTGTCGGTCGGGGTGCTGCTGGCCAAGACACTGCAAAGGCAGGGCCACGGCGCGCTGGTCGCGCTGTCCTCCGCCGCTGCCGAGCGGCCCCGGCGCTCGAACTTCGGCTACGGCTCCACCAAGGCCGGCCTGGACGCCTTCTACACCGGTCTGACCGAGGCACTGCGGCCAGGCGGCATCAAGGTCTCGGTGATCCGGCCCGGGTTCGTGCGTACCAAGATGACCGCAGGGATGAAGGCCGCCCCGCTGGCGGTCACCCCGGAGCAGGTCGCCGAGGTGATCGTGGACGCCGTGGCGCACGGCCGCGAGCAAGCATGGGCGCCGGCCCCGATGCGGTTCGTGATGTCCGCACTGCGGCACATGCCGCGCCCGATCTTCCGCCGCCTGCCGATCTGAGCGCTGGTATTAGCGTTCCGGTACGTCGGCGTCCTGCGGGGACGCGACCTGATCGACCGAGCCGATATCGGTCACGATGATGCGCAGCGCATCGGCCAGGTCACACCCCGACGGGGCGCTGTCCGGGTCGGTCAGCCATTGCACGAGGACGCCGCTGAGCAGTGCGTGGTAGAACCCGCCGACTACCCGCGCCTTCTCCTCATCGACCGCGGGGTCGATGTTCTGCAGCAACGACGCCAGCCCCAGGCGTCCTTGCCGTTGCGCGTCGGCCAGAAATTCACGTATGTCCGGCGCGCGGTCGATCTGCGCGAAGATCTCGAACTGAGCGGCCCATAGTGGCCGGTGCGCGGCCAACGACTCCACCACCCTCGCCCACGCCGTCTCGAACCGCTCCATCGGGGTGGCATCGGGATCAATCTCGGTAGCCAGTGCTCGCTCGAGCTCCTCGCCCCACTCCCCGGTCGCCTGCATCATCGCCGCATTGAGCAGCGTCTCCTTGGACCCGAAGTGGTAACCGATGGCGGCCAGGCTGACACCGGCAGCCGCCGCGATGTCACGCGCGGTCGTGCGCCCGTACCCCTTCTCGTACAGGCAGCGTTTGGCGCCGGCCAGCAGGTCCTCCCGGTTACCCATGCCCGTGATCGTACTCCTCAGTCAGGACAAACGTCTTGAACATTCGTTCTATACAAAATTCTCAGACGCTTGTACGGTCAACATGCAGAACTGCCCAGCCAGTTCCAACTCGACGACACGGCGAGGATCAGCACAGTGACGAACACAACGACAACGCCGGACGGGGACGCGGTGGGATCTGCAACGGCTACGGCGGTGGGGACGCCGCTCGGACCCTCCGGCGGCAAGGCCCGGCGCCGGCGGCAGCTGCGCTGGATGCTGCCACTGGCGCTGTTGTGCGTGGCGTTCGTCGCCTTCGCGCTGCCGCCGTACCTGACGTTCGACCCGAGCCAGTCACGGTTGCCGGGGCTTCGGGAGGGCTTCCCGTTGTACTACCCGCTGCTGGTGACGCACATCCTCTTCGGCTCGGTGGCGCTGCTCGCCGGCTGCATGCAGGTGTGGCCGTGGTTCCGTCACCGCTACCCGGCAGCGCACCGGACGATCGGGCGGGTGTACGTCTTCGGTGGGGTGCTGCCGGCCGGCATTGCGGTGCTCGGGGTCGCCCCGCTGAGCAGCACGGGGTTCGTCTCCCAGGTCGGGAACACGATGCTGGCACTGTTGTGGCTGCCGATCACGATCGCCGGTTACCGGATGGCCCGGCAACGGCGGTTCGCCGAGCACCGCGAGTGGATGATCCGCAGCTTCGCGCTGACCACGTCGATCATGGTGAACCGGCTCTGGGTGGTCCTGCTCTTCATCGTCCTGTCCCCCCAGTTGGACACGACCTTCGGGGGAGACCAGGCGGCGATGATCAATGCAGCGGCCGGCGCGAGCGTCTGGCTGAGCTGGGGGGTCAACCTGCTGGTCGCCGAGTGGTGGTTACAGCGCGGGCGGGCGGCCCGGCATCGGGCGCGGCTGCAGGCGGCGCGTCGGTGAGCAGGCAACTGCAGGCGGCACTCAATGTCTCCCGGCAATTGGGCACGTGCGATAGATCCACTGCATACGTGTCCTCGATCAACTCAAGGACGGCTCCGTATCTGATCTCGGGGCCAGCCTCGGTGGGTCGCCATTCGGAGCCGAATAGCGGTTCACGGCCGCCGTGGGTCGCCATTCGGAGCCGAATAGCGGTTCACGGCCACCGGCGGCGGAGCGCAATGAGCGCGACGCTGAGTGCGACAGGTTCTCGTAACATCGGAACAGCGTGAACCGCTAATCGCTTCGAAATACGGGTGACCGGGACCGCCGGTAACCCGTATCTCACCCCTCAGGGCGGCGCGTAGCGCCCACGGAGTTGGCTCCGAATGGTGCCGCGCCGAGGCGACCGGCTATGTCGAACTTCTCAGGGACTGAGGGGCCCTAGCACGCGAGTAGCGGGTCCACGTCAGCTGGTCGCAGCTCCAGTAACGGCGATCAGAACGGGTATCGGGGGATGTCCCCGCGTGCGGTGATCCATCGGGTCTCGGTGAACGCGTCGATGTTCGCGGCGGCACCACCGAGCCGGGAACCGGTACCCGACGCCAGCACCCCGCCGAAGGGCACATGTGCCCCGTCGTTGAGCGTCTGGTCGTTGATGTGCGCGATCCCGGTCGGAATCCGCTCGGCCAGCGCTAGACCCCGAGCCACGTCGGAGGTCAGGATGCCCAGTGCCATGCCGTATTCGCTGGCCGACGCCAGCTTCACCGCGTCATCGAGGGTGGCGAACCGGGTCACCGGCGCGACCGGCCCGAACACCTCCTGGTCGTAGGCCGGGATGGACGGGCCCGCGTCGGCCAGGACCGTGGGGCGGTAGAACAGGTCCCGGTAGGTTCCGCCCGCGGCGAGCCGGGCGCCCGCCGCCACGCTGCTGGTCACCAGGTGGTGGATCTTGTCGCGCTGAGTGGCATCGATGATCGGGCCGAGCGCGACCTGCTCGGTCGCCGGATCGCCGACCGGCAGCGCGTCGGCCTTGGCGGCCAGCCGCTCCACGTATTCGGAGTAGATCGAGTCGTGCACCAGGTGCCGGCCGATGGCCATGCAGGCCTGGCCCTGGTGGAGGAACGCGCCCCAGGCGGCCGCGCCGATGGCCGGCTCGAGATCGGCGTCGTCCAGCACGATCAGCGCGGAGTTGCCGCCCAGCTCCAGATGGGCCCGCTTGAGATAGCGACCGGCCAACTCGCCGACCGCTCGACCGGCCGAGGTCGAGCCGGTGAACGAGATCACCCTGACGTGCGGATCCGCGACCAGCGCGGCGCCGATGTCCGCGCCACCGGGCAGCACGTGCAGGACGCCCGGGGGCAACCCGGCTGCTTCGAACACCGCGGCCAGCACGACCCCGCCGCAGACCGCGGTGCGCGGGTCGGGCTTGAGCACCACCGCGTTGCCCAGCGCCAATGCCGGGGCCACCGACCGCAGCGCCAGGACCAGCGGGGCATTGAACGGGGCGATGACGCCGACCACCCCGGCCGGCACCCGGCGCACCATGCTCAGCAGGGGCGCAACGCTTGCCAGCACCTCACCTTGCGGCCACGACGGCAACGCTGCCGCCTCATAGCACTCCTGGGCGGCCATCTGCAGTTCGAAGTGGGCCTTGCCCGGGACACTGCCGGCCTCACGGATCAGCCAGCCGCACAGCTCGTCGGTATGGCGCTGCAACTCCTCGCCCGCCCGGCGCAGCACCGCGGCCCGCTCCTGGAACGGCATCGCCGCCCAGTCCCGCTGGGCCAGTGCCGCCTGGGCTGCCGAGGCGGTGACGTCCTCGACCCCGGCCAGCCCCACCAGGCCCAGCTCCTCGCCGGTAGCCGGCGCCACCACGCGGACCTCCCCGCCAGCAGATCGCCGCCAGCCTCCGTCAAAAACCCGCCCATGCCACCGCTCATCTTCGAGCACGCCCACTCCTCTCTTCCTCGCTCAGTATGAGGGCGTGAACTCGACGCCACAGACATTTCCGGCGGCGGTGAGGTCGGTGACGTCGAGCTCACGACGTCGACCGTCCTCGGGAGCGGCGGGCGAGGGCTTCCCGTACTTGGGCGGCCATGGCGTCTGGGGTCCGGAGGACGTCTGGGGAAGTGAAGCGGAAAACGGACCAGCCGCAGGCGTCTAGCCGGTTGAGGCGGCGGGCGTCCGCTTGCTGCTGCCAGGCGGTGAGATGTCCCCGGCCGTCGTACTCGATCGCCAGCTTCAGCAGCGGATACGCCATGTCGAGGCGAGCGACGAACTCGCCGAGCTCGTCGTACACCTGGTACTGCAGCTCGGGACGCGGTAACCCGCGCAGCACGAACACGAGCCGGGAACGCGTCTCCATCGGGGACTCAGCTCCAGGGTCGGCGAGGTCGATCACCCCGGGCACCCGACGGCGCCAGCGAGCCCGCGGGTAGCGGCCCTGGATCTGGAGCACGGCCGTGGGGGCGAACCACCCAACTCTGGCCAGCGCGTCCATTGCCACCACCGCCTCCACCGTAGGCAGCCACCGGGCCAGGTCCCAGGCCGTGCGCAGCGCGGTGGTGACGGGTACGCCGCCGACGTCGAGAATCTCGTCACCTGCCAACAGATCACGGTGAACGGTGAGACCCGGTTGCTCCCGGAAGTCGCCGCCGGGCACCGTCAGCTCGGCATTCGCGTCCGCCGGTGCGCAGCTCGCACCGAGCAGTTCCGCGGCCGAGTAACCGGACAGCGCGCACTGCCCGGAAGCAAGCAGGGCCGCCCCGCGCGACCGAGTGGCGAGATCGGCCGGTGCACTCGCGGGCAGGTAGATATCGTGGAACAGCCGGTGGTAGCGGGGGCCACAGAGCATGCGCTTGGTGACAAGCCCGCGCTGCACAGCCCATGATCCCCTGAACGGGGCCACCCCCAAGGTCAGCGCATTGATCACAGACCAACCCTGCCCCACCCCCCGCCAAACACCCCCAGGTCGAACCCCCACCTGTGGACACAAGACCACCTGTGGACAACTCCGCACCCACGGCTCGCCCCTGGCCGTGAACTCGACGAGAGCGACATATTGAACGACTGAAATGTCGCTGACGTCGAGTTCACGGCCACCGGGCGACCGGCGACGGGCGGGCGGGCGACCCCGGCGGGGGCGGGCGACCGGGGAGTGGGCGACCGGCGGGGGCGGGGGTTAGAGGTAGACGGCGGCGGTGAGGGTGAGCACGAGACAAACGCCTAGGACTTGGAGCACGCGGTCGCCGATGGCGAGCTCTTCGGGTTCGCCGCCGTTGCCGCCGTCGACGTCCACGGCGTAGCGCAACACGGCCACCACGAAGGGAACCAGGGAGATGATCGGCCAGACCGAGGCGTTGATCTGGCTGAGCTGGAAGGCCCACAGACCGTAGGTCATGATCAGCACGGTGGCCGACAACGTCCACACGAAGCGCAAGTAGGAGGCGGTGTAGCGCTCCAGCGACTTGCGGATCTTCGCGCCGGTGCGTTCGGCGAGGCGGATCTCGGCGTAGCGCTTACCGGCCACCATGAACAGCGACCCGAACGCGGCGACGAGCAGGAACCACTGGGACAGCTCGATCGCCGCGGCAGCGCCACCCGCGATGGCCCGCAAGAGGAAGCCCGACGCGACGATGGCGATGTCCACCACCGGCTGATGCTTGAGCCACAAGCAGTAGGAGATCTGCACCGCGATGTAGACCACCGTGACGATGGCAAGGTCGGGCGACGCCAGGAAGGACACTCCGATCGCGGCCGCGAACAGCAGCACCGCGACGGCCAATCCCAGCGTCGGCGCCACCACCCCAGCGGCGATCGGACGGTTGCGCTTGATCGGGTGGGCCCGATCGGCCTCGACGTCGTTGACGTCGTTGACCAGGTACACGCCGGACGCGGCGAGCGAGAACGCGACAAAGGCGATCCCGACTGCGGTGAGCACGTGCAGCTGGAAGAGGTAACCGCCGGCGAACGGGGCGGCCAGCACCAGAACGTTCTTCAACCACTGCCGGGGCCGCATGGTGCGGACCAGCCCGGCTACCGGGTTGGTCCGCCCAAGCCTGCTGTCCTGCTGGGTGGTGGCGGTCATCGCCATCCTCTCTGGGGGCTTGAACGCAGTCGCCGGCGCACTCCGGAACCGATGGCGGCGCCCAGGGCGGAACCCACCAGCACGTCGGTCGGGTAGTGCACGCCCAGCACCAGCCGGCTGACCAGCATCGGCGGCACCAGCACAGCGGTGAGTGGGCGGCGCAGCAGACCGCCGTAGAGGACGGCGGCTGCGGTGGTCGAGGCGGCGTGCGAAGACGGGAAGGACAGCCGGCTCGGCGTGCCCACCAGCACCGAAACCGACGGGTCGGTCGGGCGGTGCCGGCGCACCACCCGCTTGACGCCGATCGATGCCCCGTGCGCTGCGGCCACCGCCGCAGTGGAGATCAGCCAATCCCGGCGCCGCCGCCGGTCGACCAGCGCGCCCAGCGCGCCCAGCACCAGCCAGCCCAGGGCGTGCTCGCCGAAATGGGACAGCCCGCGGGCAGCGGTCACCACCCGGGGCGCCGCGATCCGGCGCTGCACAGCAGCAACCAGGGCGACCTCCGGGCTATCGGTGGAGGACCATCGTTGCAGCATCATGCGTTGAACACCCGCTTCCAGCTGGCCCGGCCGGTGAGCTCTGGGGCTGCGTCACGGTATCGCTTGCGCAGTCTGGGGAATTCCCGGGCCAGTTCCCGGTGTAGCGCCACCGAGCGGCTGAGCATCGAGCGGAACGCCCGCGGGTCCCGCTTGCGGTAGGTGACACCGCGGCCGTCCGCGGTGGAGACGGTCACCCCGTCCATCCCGGACAGCACGAACCACCGGGCGTCGGTGCGGGCCAGGGACAGCTGCGGGCGGTGGTGGGCCTGGGCATCGATCGGCCGCAGCTGATGCGCCAGGCGCTTGAGCAGGGTCGCTCCGATGGTGACCGGGTTGGTGGGCGGGGTCAGCATGCGCTGCACCTCGACCTGCCCGCGGGCCGGCAGCGGCAGCTCTTGGGAGTCCACCACCTGCCCGTCGGTGAAGTCCGCGCAGCGGGCCCGGACCTCGCCCAGTGCTGTGGGCAGCTTCTCGAACAGCGCCTGCGGCCCGGCCATGAAATCCCGGATCGCCATCTCCTGCAGCGCCAGCGTGGAGTACTCCATCGCCAGCGCGTGCTTGAGGGCGTGCTTGAGGCTGTCGGCCAGCATCGCCGTCGGCCGGGCCTCAGTGCCGTGCAGGGCAGCGCCGACCAGCCGGTTGCGCAGGTGGAAGTAGGCCTGCCAGTCGGTGGCGTCGTCCTTGTCGGCAAAGGACATGTGCCAGATCGCCACGCCGGGAACGGTCGCGGTGGGGTAACCCGCATCGCGGGCACGCAGCCCGTACTCGACGTCGTCCCATTTGATGAACAGCGGCAGCGGCAGCCCGATGTCCTCGGCGATGGTGCGCGGGATCAGGCACATCCACCACGCGTTGTAGTCCACGTCGGTGCGCCGGTGCATCCACGCGGTCTGGCGCAGCGGGTGCTGGGCGAAGTCGTGGTCGTACTCGGTGCCCGGCGCCTTGTTCCACCGCATCCGTTGCCGGTCGACGATCTCGCCCCAGGCGTGCAGCCGGGAGCGGGCCTGGGCCTGCAGCATCTGCCCGCCGACCAGCATCGGGCGGCGCGCGAAGCGGGAGAACGCCACCGCGCGCAGGATCGAGTCGGGCTCTAAGACGATGTCGTCGTCCATGTAGAGGATCTGCTCGCAGTCGCTGTTCTCCAGCGCCTCGTACATCACCCGGGCGTAGCCGCCGGAGCCGCCGATGTTGGGCTGGTCGATGATCCGCAGCCGGTTGCCGAGCACGGCCTGCGCCTGGGCGAAACCGTCCTGGTCGCGAACCTTGTTGGCGCCCTGGTCGGGGATCACCACCGCGGTCACGATGGAGCGGACCAGCTCGTCTTCGCCGATCGCGCGCAGCGTCGCCACGCAGTCGGTGGGACGGTTGAACGTGGGCATGCCGATGGTCACCGCGGCGCGACCCGGCGCCCCGACCGGCGCATGCCAGCCGCCGGAGCGCACGACCAGCTCCGAGTCCTCGGTGCTGATGTCGAACCAGTACCACCCACCGTCCTCGAACGGGGTCAGGTCCAATTCGATGTCAAGCTCGCGGCGACCCTCAATGAGCTCGCCGTGGGTATGAATCTGGGTGGCGTCGGCCTTGGATCGATAGACGTCGACCCGGCCCGCGCCCTCGAGGTTGAGGCGCAGGTGCACGGTGCGCAGCGTGCTCCAGCGCCGCCAGTAGCCGGCCGGGAAGGCGTTGAAGTACGCCGCGAAGGACACCTCGCTCTGCTCGGGCACCCGCACGCTGGTCCGGGACAGCGCGCGCACCCGTCGCGCATTGGGGTTGGCGAGGGTGACCTCGAGGTCAACGTCACGAGGGTTGGGGGTGCCGGTAGCGCCGGCTGGCGGCCATACCCGCTGGGCAGTGGCCGACTGCTCGTCGACATACAGCGCACGGACGGCCATCGGGTCGGCCCGCCGCGGCAGGATCACCCGCTGCAGCAGCGTCGAGGGCGGCTCGACGGGCGTGCCGGTGCTCGATCGGGCTGGGCCCGCGAGGATGTCGCTCGGTGCGGTACTGCTCGGCATGAACTCCTCAGCCCTCCGGGATTTCGCTCCAGTCGCAACGGCTCGTAGGCGAACGAGTGTGGCTAGCTACCGTAGGCTATCCAGGCCCTCCGTGCGGCCCGCCCGCGCCACGTGTGGACGCCGGCAGCGACGATGGTGGCGCGCTGGGAGCTGCCGGTCGGGCAATCTTGTAGATCTGCACCCCATCCTCGTCGTAGACCAGGTCGAAGGCACGCACCTGGCTGAGGTGCTCAAGGCCGCTCTGACGGCGCATGCTCGCCCAGACAAAGCCCGGGCCGACGATCACCCACTTGACGTCCAGCTGCGCCACCGCCGCACGCACGTCCGTTCTGGAGTCGTAGTGGTCCAAGCCGCCGGCGAGCAGGTCCGGGCCGTCGCCGATAGCCTGCGTGCTGAAATGCGCCGCCACCGGGCGGACGCCGTACAGCGCGTACATCCAGCCGGAGCCATCGTAACGGTCGTTCATCACCCGCTCGCCCGGCTTCACCAGCCCTTTCAGCACGCCGAACGCCTTGTGTTCGGCGGGGGACACCGTGGGCCCGGGTCCGTAGACCTCGGACGTGCGGGCACTGTTGCGCTGGGCGTAACCACCGTCGGCGAGTAGGAAGAACGCGGCGCACACCATCGTGATCGACACCGGTGCTGCCCAGAACGGGCTTGTTCCCTGCAGCCGACGCAGCGCCGGGAGTACGAGCCTGGCAAGCAGCGCGTCGTAGGTGCACACCAGGCCGTGGGCCACGACAGGCAGCAGCGCCACCGTAGCGATCGCCGCGAGGCGATACTTGTCGTTCCACCACGGGCTGGTCATCTTCTGCGCCCACGGCGTGCTGTAGGACGCCGAAAGCACGAACAGGCCGGCGAACACGACACCCGCGACCGGGATCCACCGAAGTTGTCCGAGTGACCAGAAGCCGGCCATCCCGATGACCAGGAACACGAGCAGCCAGACCTGCGGGTAGGCCTGCATCGTGGAGAACCCCATGACCTCGCCGAACGCATGTGCCGGCGTCACCTCCGGTGGCCACACGAAATCGAGCACAATCTGCGCAACCGACAGCGCGCCGCTCAGGTGCGGCGCCACCAGCGCAGCGACGAGTACCCCGGGCATCGCCAGCAACCCCAACTCCACACCGATCCGCCGTGGGCTGTGCCACCAACGCTGGATCAGCAGTGGCAACGCGAACAGCGCCGCAGTGAACAGCATGCTGGGGTGCAGGCCGAGCAGGCCCGCACTGGCCAGCACCAGGGCGACGGCCGGGAGCACCGACGGCCGGTCCAGGTAGTGGCGCAGCACGTACAGAATGCCAAGGGTGAGCACCAGGCCGGTGGCGAAGGGGAACAGCGGGCCCCGCCAGATCAGGTCGTAATGCACAGCTGTGGCCATCGACGACACCAGCGCAGCGAAAATCGCCAACGCGACCCGCCCGTGGAAGTACCGGACCAGCGCGACGAGTGTCAGAGCCAGCATCAACGGCATGAGGATGGTCTGGGCGTTGAGCACTTCGGGGATGGTCGCGCCCGTCAGGTCATACGCCAGAGCGGCGATCAGGTGGTAGGCGTTCGGGTAATAGACCTGCCCACCACTGGCAAAAGAGTTGACGTTATACATGCCATGCACGCCGCTGTCGCCAGTCTCGGCGATATAGCGGATACCGTTGGCGTGCAGCATCGCATCCCAATTCTGCGGAATGCTCGCCATGCCACCGAATGCGGACAGCAGGACGGTACCGCCGAACAATCCGGAGGCCACCGTCGCCAGTCCCACCGCTGCATGTCCACCAGCAGTCCAGGCAGGGAGGGCCGCATGCTCCGGTCGGCCACGTGACGCCGTCGTCCACCGGCGTAACGGCCACCGCAGCACGGCCGCGACGGCAAGCACGACGAGTAGCGCTAGCCCCGCCGTGCCCGGCTGCCACGGGATGCCCAGCCGGGACATCCACGGACCACAAATCGTGGCAATCCCGTAGGTCAGCAGTGGCGCCAGCGCGGCCAGTGACCATCCGCCCAACCGCCCGCTACCCAGCCCGAGAAGCGCACCGACGGCGGCACCGGGCAGCCACAGCAGCGCTGCGTAGCCGACCAACAACACGACCTCAAGCACGGCGAGACGGTAACCCACCCGCCAGATCTGCGGTCCGCCGGTTCTTCGTGACCAGCAAGATGCACCTCACCGACGCGCACAACGGCTGCAACCGCGCGGTCGCCGGACAGCCGCGCCCAGACTCAGTCGTCAGGGTCCAAGGACTGATTCGCCAAGAAGTACGGGGCGATCTTGTTATCGAACATCGACAGCGCCGAGCCGATCGCCATGTGCATGTCCAGGTACTTGTAAGTTCCCAACCGACCACCGAACAGCACTTTTCGATTTGCAGTCTCCTTGCGGGCCAGCTCACGGTAGCGCTCCAGCTTCGCCCGGTCCTCCGCGGTGTTGATCGGGTAGTAGGGCTCGTCGCCGCGCTGCGCAAACCTCGAGTACTCACGAAAGATCACGGTCTGGTCGGTGCGGTAGTCCCGCTCCGGATGGAAATGCCGGAACTCGTGAATTCGGGTGTACGGCACGTCCAGATCAGCGTAGTTCATCACCGACGTGCCCTGGAAATCACCGGTATTCAGCACCTCTTGCTCGAAGTCGAGGGTGCGCCAGCCCAGCTCGCCCTCGGCGTAGTCGAAATAGCGGTCCAGCGGCCCGGTGTAGACCACGGGCACGTTGTCGGGAAGAGCATCGTGCACGTCGAACCAGTCGGTGTCCAGCCGGACGTCGATGTTCGGGTGGTCGGCCATCCGATTCAGCCACGCGGTGTACCCGTTGACCGGCAGGCCCTCGTAGGTGTCGTTGAAGTACCGGTTGTTGAACGTGTAGCGGACCGGCAGCCGGCTGATGATCGCTGCGGGTAATTCAGTGGGATCGGTCTGCCACTGCTTGGCGGTGTAGCCCTTGAAAAATGCCTCGTACAGCGGCCGCCCGACCAGCGAGATCGCCTTTTCCTCGAAGTTGACCGCGTCCCTGCCCTCGATCTCGCCCGCCTGCTCGGCGACCAGCGCGCGGGCCTGATTCGGGGTCAGGTACTCGCCGAAGTACTCGCAGATCGTGGCCAGGTTCACCGGCATCGGGTAGACCCGGCCCTGGTAGATGGTGAACACCCGGTGCTGGTAACCGGTGAAGTCGGTGAACGCCGTGACGTAGTCCCAGACCCGCTTGTTCGAGGTGTGGAACAGATGCGCGCCGTAGCGGTGCACCTCGATCCCGGTCTCGGGTTCGGTCTCCGAGTAGGCGTTGCCACCGATATGGTCGCGGCGGTCCAGCACCAGGACCCGCCGGCCCAGCGCCCTGGCGACCCGCTCGGCCACGGTCAAGCCGAAGAAGCCGGAACCGACCACGATCAGCTCGTGCTGGGGGCTGCTCACGGGCGTCGAGGGTAGCTGCCGAGCGTGCACGGCGAGGTGTAACCCCGCCCACCAGGTCTGGATGCACGTCGAGCCTGGGGGGCCGCACCGACGTTGCTAGCCTGCGCCACGATGCCTCGCACGGCGGTCAGAGGAGTCGCAGATGGTCAATGACGACACATGGGTGATCATCCCTGTGCACAACGAGATCAACGTGATCGCCCAAGTGGTCGCCGACCTGCACGCGACGTTTCGCAACATCGTGTGCGTGGACGACGGCAGCACCGATGGGTCCGCGGCGCGGATCGCCACGACCGCCGCGCACCTGGTTCGGCACCCGATCAACCTGGGACAGGGTGCGGCCTTGCAGACCGGGTTGTGCTACGCGCTGGCCCGTCCGGGCGGCCGGTTCTTCGTGACCTTCGACGCGGACGGCCAGCATCAGGTCGCCGATGCCGCGCGCATGGTCGACGCGGCCCGCAGCGGTCTTGCCGACGTCGTCCTGGGCTCCCGTTTCCTCGGTCCGCACGATGGCCGGCGACACCGGGTACCGCCACTCAAGCGCGTCGTGCTGCGCCTGGTGGTGGCGCTGAGCCCAGTGGCGCGCAAGATGCACCTCACCGATGCGCACAACGGGCTGCGGGTCTTCAACCGCGCGGTCGCGGGGCAGCTGCGCATCAGAATGAACGGGATGGCCCACGCCTCGGAGATCGTCTCGCTGCTGGCGCGGTCGTCGTGGACGGTGCGGGAGCTCCCGGTGACGATCCGCTACACCGAGTACTCCAGAAGCAAGGGCCAGTCCCTCTTCAATGGGGTCAACATCCTGTTCGACCTGTCCGTGCGCAACCAGAGGTGAGCATGCCATGATCGTGCAGATCATTCTCGTCCTCGCGGCACTGGGCGCTCTGGTCTACTTCGTACGCCAGGCGCACAATGTCCGCATCCGCGCGAGCAAGCGGATCGCGTTCTTCGCATTCATCGTGGTGAACATCTACGCGGTGCTGCGGCCAGATCATACGACGTGGATCGCGCAGCAGATCGGCATTGGGCGCGGCACCGACCTGGTGCTCTACCTGCTGGTCGTCGCCTTCGTGTTCGGCATGCTGAACACCTACCTTCGCCAGCGCGAGATCAGCAATCACCTGACCGATCTGGCTCGTACCGTGGCGTTGCGGGACGCCGAGCTGGCCGACCGCGACCGCAGACCGGTCACCGAAGAACCACTGGTCACCGGAAACCAGTCGCCTCCCAGTCAGTCGTCAGGATCCAGGGACTGATTCGCCAGGAGTACGGGGCGATCTTGTTGTCGAACATCGACAGCGCCGCGTTGCCACCGATATGGTCGCAGCGGTCCAGCACCAGGACCCGCCGGCCCAGCGCCCTGGCGGCCCGCTCGGCCACCGTCAGGCCGAAGAAGCCGGAACCGACCACGATCAGGTCGGGGGGAGCTCACGGGCGCCGAGGGTAGCTGAGCCTCGCCATCTCGGCCCTCGACCCCGGGCAGGCCAGCACTCCGAGCGGTGCCCGGAACCCATCCTGCCCTGCTCAGCAGGGGTGGTAGGCCGTCTGGAACCATGCCGCGATGAATCTGGTGTCGGTTCGGCGGAACCCGGTGGCACACGCCGGGGTGCAGGCGGCGGTCTGTGGCGTTGCCGGTGCCGTGGCTGGGGGCCTGCTGTTCATGGTCGCTCATCGCGGAATAAGCGACGACGGCTACATCACGGTGGACTACGCGCGAAACCTTGCGTTCCACGGGCATTGGGGGGTCGTCCCCACCCTGACGGCGAACACGGCTACGTCGCCGCTGACGGTGGGTCTGTTGGCTGCGATCACGGCGGTGGTGCGCGGGCCGGTGCTGGCGGTGGGGCTGCTGTTGATGGCCACGACGGCAGCTTCCGCGGTGTGGCTGCAGCGAATCGCGGAGATGACCGGGCTGTCGCGGTGGCTGCTGCCGACGATCGGGGTGGCGATGCTGCTGTCCAGCCCGCTGCTTGCTTCCACGATTGGCCTGGAAACCTACCTTTGCATCGCGTTGTTCATCGGCCTGGTGCGTTATGCCCTAGCCGGGCGGTGGCTTGCTACCGGGATTGTTGCTGGGCTGCTGGTCCTGGCTCGGCCTGACCTCGCCGTGGTCGATGTCGTCGTCGTACTCACCGTGGCTGCGGCCCGGCGCCGGGCGCTGCGCAGCGGCCTGGTCGCGGTGGCGGTCGCAGCGCCCTGGTATGTCTTCAGCTGGTTCGTGTTGGGCTCTGCGCTGCCGGACACGTTTCTTCTGAAGATCCACGGCGATGGATGGGTCGGCTTCCACTTCGTCAGTGGACCGCTGTGGTATCTGTTGTACCGGCCGGTGCCGACCGTTTTTACTGTGCTGGCCGTTGGATGTGGCCTGGTGGCGCTGGTCAGCTGGGCAGTGCTCGCCGTTGCGCGACGAGACGTGTTCACTACCAAGGCGGGTCAGGCCGCGGTCGCCTTCGGGCTCGGTGGAGTCGCCCATGCGGCGATTTTCGCCCTCCTGGAGACTCCACCGTCGCACTGGTATTACGGGCCCGTCGTCGCTGGCCTCAGCCTCTGCTCGGTGGTGACAGCTCTGGTCATGGTTCAGTCCGATCGGGTTACCAGTCCGAGCGGTGTGGCCGCGCTCGTGTCGGTGTCCCTGGTGGTGCTGGCCGCAGCTAGTTACGACGTTGCGCGAGGCGTGCCGTGGAAGACACCACCCATTGACACCAACTGGGCCACCCGCGCCGAGTACCAGCGCGTAGCCGAGGACATTTCCAAGCTGACGCCCGGTGCGACGGTAATAAGCCCCAGCGAGGTCGGCATATTGGCCTATTTCTGCAATTGTGAGATAGTCGACTTCATATCCGACAGGGGACGCACTGAGCGCGACATCGCCGCCCGCGCGGAACAGTCCGGCCCCCTGATGCGCCAGTTACTCAAGCTGAACTACACCCATCACATACCGGCATCACCGAAGCCGGCGGAGTTCGAACTGGTGTGGGAGCAGACCTGCGTGAACGCGATCGGTGCGTGGCGAAGTACTTACCGGTCCGAGGCTCTCTGCCTCAAGCATGTCAGCTGAGCCACTCAGACCGCCTGACACGAGCCGCTAGCGCACACCCACCGAGCGGACCCAATCCAAGGTGTGCGCCAGCCCTTCGGACAGTGGCGTGGGTGGCGGCAAGCCCAGATCGCAACGGGCCCGGGTGACGTCGAGGCAACTGCGGACAAGTTCGCCGGGGCGGGCAGGTGCGAAGTCCGACTCGAAGTCCACCGGGTCGACACCCGCCGTCGCCGCAACCGCCCCGACCAGCTCCAGCACCGTGATCTCCGTGCCGGTGCCCACGTTGTACTCGCCGTGTGCCGGCTCAACGGCCCAGGCGGTGGCCAGGTTGGCCCTCACGATATCGGCGACGAACACGTAGTCGCGGGTCTGCCGTCCGTCGCCGTAGACGGTTGGTCTGCGCCCGGCGAGCACCCGATCGCAGAAGATCGCGATGACACCGGCATCACCGCGGGGATCCTGCCGGGGACCGTAGACGTTGCCGTAGCGCAACGTCACCACATCCAGCCCGCGCATCCGGCGAAACCAGCGGGCGTAGCGCTCCGTGGTGAGCTTGCTCAGGCCGTAGGCCGAGACGGGGTCGGCGGCAGCAGCCTCCGAGGTGGGCACCACCTCGGCCTCGCCGTAGATCGCGCCACCGGTTGAGGTGTTCACCACCCGGCGCGCGCCGACGGCGTAAGCGGCGGAGAACACGTTCACCGACCCCACCACGTTGACGGCCGCGTCGCGTGCCGGCTCATCCATGGAGACGCGCACGTCGATCTGGGCCGCGAGGTGGAACACCAGCTCCGGTCGGAAGGACCGGAATGCCTCGTTGACGGCGACACCGTCGCGGACATCCAGCTTGACCAGGCGGGCGCCGTGATCCAGTGCTGACTCGAGGTTGGCCAGCGCTCCCCGGCTCAGATCGTCGACGACAAGCACCTCGGCACCGACGTCGATGAGCGCATCGACGAGGTGCGAACCGATGAAGCCAGCCCCCCCGGTCACCACAACTCGCATGGCTTTCAGGCTAGCGGGCCTTCCGCGCGACCACGGTCTTGACTGAGAGCGGTACTGGCCGCGGATCCTCACTGTTGGATCCGGTACCGTTCGGCGTGCTGGGACTGGGCTCTCCGGTCCAAACCCTAGTCTCTTCAGGAGGATTCCACTGTGTCAGGTTCCATCCCTGTACTACGCACAGAGTTCAGCCGGTCGCTCAACGTTCTGCGTACCTTTGTCAAGGAGAAGGGCCTGGTCAACACCGTGGGGGAGGTCGCGGCAGTAGCTGGGGGTCAGCTCGCCTTCCCGATCACGAGGGCACGCCGACATGACCGGAAATTTGCCTTCCGTGGCACATATTTACCGTACGTCTTCGCCCGGTACAACAACTCGTACCGCAATGAACGCACCGTCGAGATTTCCATCGCGAAGTGGTTCTTATCAGAGAGCACCGGCCGGATGCTTGAGGTCGGCAACGTGATGTCTCACTACGGCGTGCACGGACACACCGTGCTCGATAAGTACGAGATCATACCGGGAGTGCTCAACGACGACATCGTCGAGTTCGCACCCGAGCAGCTCTTCGACACAGTCATCTCGATCTCTACGTTAGAGCACGTCGGGTGGGACGAGAAGCCGCGTGAACCGGACAAGGTTCTCCGGGCCTTCGACGCCGTGAAGAACTGTGTTGCGCCCGAGGGACGCATGCTGGTCACCGTACCGATCGGACACAATGAGACGCTCGACGGCGCGCTCAGGACCGGCGAGGTCAAGCTTCCGCAAGAGAGCTGGCTGGTCAGGACGAGCCGGAGCAATGAGTGGATCGAGACCGACCGCGACGAAGCCCTGAGCAAGGAATACGGCCGGCCCTATCGCAACGCAAACGCCATCTACGCTGGGATGATCACAAGGTAGTTCACGGAACGTTGCAGACGGCGCCCTCCATCCGAGCCAGGATGTGTCTCGCCGTAGCGTGCAGCGTTTTCGTCCGGTACGCCGTCTCAAACCAGGCAAGGGTCGTCTGCCGTAACGGTTCTCCTGCCTCGACCACGTCAACGATCGCGGCACCCAACTCCTCCGGCGCCACCGACGCTGCGACCCGCCCGTTAACCCCGTCGTCGATCAGCTCCACCGCCGCGTTGTCCTGTCCAGCCACCAAGACCACAGGAGTGCCGGCCGCACACGACTCGACGACCACAAGACCGTAGCCCTCCGACTTCGAGGGATTGACCAGGCACGATGCCATCCGGATGCTGTTGTCCAGCTCCGCCTGGCTGACGAAACCCGGCATCTCCACCACCCCGCACAACCCGTTCCGATCGATCTCCGCGAGGACTGCGTCGTGTGTCGGGCCCGCACCGAAGATCGTCGCTGTCAGCTCGGGGATCTTCTCCCGTGCGTAAGAGATCGCAGCCGGCAGTGCCTCGACCCGCTTGTTCGGAAGGTGCCGGCCGACATAGATCACCCGCGGCGGCTGCGCCGCTGCCAGCGATGGCTCCCTGCCGATCTCATCGTGAATGAGGCCAGGGCTTACCACCGGTTCGGCCGGAACACCCAACTCACGCAGCCGCCGGGCGTTGAGCTGAGAGTGGCAGCTGGCGATCGGGCTGAGCCGCACCGCAAGCCGCTGGATGACGCTCGCCGCCGCGCCGACCAGCGGCCCGGAGTACTTACGCCACTGATCGGGTCGCCACACCTCGAGCCAGTCCACGATGACGACGATCTTCGTGCCAGCCAGCGCGGCGCGGGTGGCGAGCACATTGGTCGCCGGCGTGGAACTCACCAGCACAGCGTCGTAGTCTCGACGATGCTGGCGAAAGTGATCGAAGAGCCCTCGTGCGAACCGGATCGCCGGGCCGAGGGTGCGCATGCCGTGCTCGGTGTAGAGCTCACGGTCGGTGCTGACCACCTCGATCTCGAGCCCTTCGACGGTGGGCGGTTCGCCGTCCCATTGCTGGCGGGTCAGATAGGTCACGTCATGGCCGGCGCGGGCGAACTCCTCCGCGAGCGCGCGGTACTGGCGCTCCCCGCCCCCGGTGGTCCAGGGAAACAAGCAGTCAAACGCAACAGCGATGCGCAACTCAGGTCCTCCTATACCTGCCGGGCGGTCCGGCCATGCGAGAACTCGCCTCGAAGACGTCGGCACGTTAGCCGGTCGCTTCTCGCCGGTGCATGTGAGGCCCGGTGCGTGTGAGGCCGAGCCTGAACGGATCCCGTACCGTTGCGCCGTGCTCGGACTGGACCCGAACAGCAGCTCCGTGCTGGCTGCGTTGCGGGCGCGGCTTTCGGATGTCGCACCGGTCGGTGCCGGGCTGGTCCTGCTCGGTATCTCCGCGTATGCCTTCCTCGGCCTCGCCGGTCACGCGCTGGCGCCTCGCGAGTACGCGGCGGTGGCGTCGCTGTACCTGCTCATCGCGGTGGTGGGTCCTGGCGTCTTCGTAGCTGTCGAGCAGGAGACCAGCCGGGAGATCAGCAGCCGGATCTCCACCGACCGCCCAACCCGGCCAGTGGTGCGATCCGCCACGGTGATCAGCGCGGTGCTGGCGGCCGCGATGATGGCCCTGCTGCTCGCACTGTCCCCGCTGCTGGTGCACCGGGTGTTCGGTGGGGCGTGGTCGCTGCTGGTCGCCGCACTCGTCGCCGTTGCCGGGGCTGCGGCGGTGTACGTCACCCGGGGTCTGTTCAGCGGGCAGCGCCGGTACGGCTGGTACGGGGCCAGCCTCGCGGCCGAAGGGCTGGCCCGGCTGGTCGGATCGGTGGTGCTGGTCTGGGTAGGCATCGCTGTTACCGGAGCCGCTACCGGGGCCTTCGGGTTCGCGTTCGCGCTCGGAGCGCTGCTGGCCGTCGCGGCGACGGCCGTCGGGGTCCGCCCCGGCGCGTCGGGCCTGTCGCTGGGACCGCCGCTGGGCCTGCGGCCGATGGCTCGTGGCGTCGGGTTCCTCGCGGGTGCTTCGGCGCTGACCCTGCTGCTGGCCAACATCGCGCCGGTAGTGCTGACCTCGCGACTCACCGAGGATCCCGGCACGGCGGCCAGCTTCGTCTCGCTGTTCGTGCTCGCCAGGATCCCGCTGTTCCTGTTCGCACCGGTACAGGCTTTCCTGCTGCCGTCGCTCACCGCCGCCGTCGAGCGCGGTGAGATCGCGCGGATGCGGCAGCAGATCCGCACCGTGGTCGTCGTGGCGGGCGCGATCGGCCTGATCGGCGTCGTGGGCGCGGCGATCGCCGGTCCCTGGGCCGCTCAGGTCTTCTTCAACGCTCCCTTCGAGCTCCCCTGGCTGGTCGCCGCCCTGCTCGGGGTGAGCACGGTGCTCATGATGATCGCACAGATCCTGCAGCCCGCGCTGGTGGCGCTGGGCGAGCACCGGACGGCGATGTCGGCGTGGATCGTCGGCACCGTCGTCTTCGGCGCGCTGCTGTTCATCCCCACCGCCCCGCTGGTGGCCGTGGTGGCAGCGCAGCTCGCCGGACCGGCCGTGGTCGTCGTGATCATGGCGAGCACCGTGCGCGCCAGCCTGGCCCGCAGGTAACCCGAGGATCGGCTACCCGCTCAGGGACACCGCGGCGGGTCGCCACCCTTGAACATCTGCTCCCAGGAGTCGACAGAGGTGAGCTCGGGCACTGCCGCGCGGTAGCGCTCCGCCGTGACGTCCCACTCCGCGACCAGCTGCCGGTAGAGCGCGATAGTGCGGGCAAGCAAGGCACGGAACTGCTGCGGGTCCCGCTTGCGGAAGGCGACCCCGCTGCCATCGGCGTTCGACACCGTGGCTGAGTCGACCATCCCGAGCAGGAACCACCGGGCGTTGCGGGCCGGCACGTTGATCTGCGGGCGAACCCGGGTCTGCGGCGCCGGGGAGCGCAGGTGCCGGGAGATCGTGGACAGGGCACGCTTGGCGATGGCGGCCGGGTGCACCGGCGGCTCGAGCAGGCGCTCGATGCGAACCGGATCGAACAACGGCATGGGCAGTTGCTGGGCTGACGGAAGGATCCGGGCGTCGTCGTAGCCTTCGCGCAAGGCGCGGACGGCGGGCAGACCGTCGCGCAGTGACGCGAACAAACCCTCCGGCCCGGCGAGGAAATCCTCGATCGACTTGTGGCGCAGCGCCACGGTCGAGTACTCCATCGCCATCAGGTGCTTGAAGGTGGTGCGCAGACCATCTTGCACAAGCGCCCGCCGGACGTCATACGGGCTGTGCAACGCCAGCGTGATCAGCCGGTTGCGCAGGTGGAAATACGTCGTCCAGTCGGTCGCGTCGTCCTTGTCCGTCCAGGGCATGTGCCAGATCGCCGAGCCGGGCAGGGTGACGGTCGGAAAACCACCCTCACCGGCCCGCAGCGCGTACTCCGCGTCGTCCCACTTGATGAACAGCGGCAGCGGCAGGCCGGTGCGTTCGAGCACCTCGCGGGGAAACAGGCACATCCACCAGCCGTTGTAGGTGGAATGAATGCGAGCGTGCAGCAAGCGTTGCTGGCGCAGCGTCAGCTTGGCGAAGTCGTGCTCGTAGACCGAGCCGGGTGCCGGACGCCAGAAGCTGGTCCGCAGATCCACGATCTCGCCCATGGCATGCAGCTGGCTGCGAACCTGCAAGTTCAGCATCTGCGCCCCGACGATCACCGGCGATGACGTCGCACTGGCGAAAGCGTGTGCGCGCAGCACGCTGTCCGGCTCCAGCCGGACGTCATCATCCATCAACATCACGTGTTCGACATCGGTGGTGCGCAGCGCCTCGAGCATGCCGCGGGCGAACCCGCCCGAGCCGCCGAGGTTCTCCTGGTCGATCACCACCAGCCGGTCACCGAACGGGGCCGCGACGGTGGCGAACCGCTGGTGGTCCCGTACCTTGACGCTGCCCTGATCGACCACGAAGACCTTGGCGATGATGTCGAGCACTGCCTGGTCCTCGGCCAGCCCCTCCAGCGCGGTGACGCAGTCAGCCGGCCGGTTGAAGGTCGTGATCGCCACCGCCAGTGGGTGGGTGGGCAGTGGCTCGTCGATGATCCATGCGGCGTCGGCGACGGTCAGTGACTCGCGCACGGTGGCGACGTCGAACCAGACCCAGCCACCGTCCTCGAACGGTGCGAGAGACTCGCGAAACTCCAACTCAACGGTGTCGTCTTCGGGGCTGTCACCGGTGTCGAGTTGCTTACCTTCCAGGTGCACGACCTCGCCGTTGGCCTTGGAGCGGTAGAGGTCCACCCGCCCAGCGCCGCGCACCGTCAGCCGCAGTGCCACCTCCTCCACTCGGGTCCAGCGCTTCCAGTAGCTGGCCGGGAAGGCGTTGAAGTAAGTGGCGAACGACAGCTGGCTCCAGGGCGGCAGGGTCACCGTTGAGCGCGAGACGACTTCGGCGGTGCGACCGTGCAAGGACTCTGGTTCGTCGAGGTACAGCGGGCGCACATCCGGAGGGTCGTCTGCCCGAGGCATCACCACCCGGTGCAGGACACGTTGCATCGAGACCGCGCCAGCGGCCGGGCCCACCTGCAGTGAGCTGACATCCGACAGCTTGCTGTCTGCTGCGTTGTTGCGCGCCGCTTCCCGGCGCGCGGCGCGCTCGATCGCCGTCGGTACCGCGACCTGATCGTTGGACTCGCCCGCCACCCGCACCGGCAGGCCACCCGCATCCCTGGTTGCCACGTGATCCCTTCCCACGTCGGCCCGCCCTCGGCCCCAATCTTCGCAGACCGGGCAGAAGGCACCGCAGGGCGACCTATGCCTGAGCGCCATGCGTCACGTTATCGAACCCCAGCCGGGCGACCTGATGGCGCCCGCAGCGCGCCGAGGTCGAGAGAGTAGACGGTGACCGAGCCGCTGGTGAACACGGGAACCAGCCCGGGCAGTCCGGCTAGATCGGTAAGACCGGGAGCGAGGCTGAAACCACCGTTACCGGCCCAGCCCTCGGGCGATCCGGCAGAGCCGATCGTGGGCGCCTGGGAGTCGACATACACCCAGGCCACGTTGTACCGCTGCAGGACGTCACGCAGCTGTTGGTCGGTCGGGTAGGAGCGGAACGACTGCAGGAGCCGGTAGCTGTAGGGGACGGCGTCCATCCCCAGGGTTCCCACATTCAGCACCGGGATGCCGCGCTCGACGTACAGGTAGGTGGAACCGTCATTGGCCGAGTTGAGGACCCGCTGGCCAGGGCGGATGCGCTCCGCTAGCCAGCTGATCGCGCGCTGGTCGTCGGCGTTCACCCGGACGAAGTCGGGGGTCAGGTAGCGGGACGCCACCGCCGTCGTGTTGGTGTCGGCATACCGCCAGGCCGGGCCCATCAGGTAGGCCAGCCAGGCCAGCACCACCAGCAGGGCCGCGGCCGGCCGGGCCGGGGCCGGGCAATGGCGGCGCAACCACACGGCGCACCAGCTCGCGGTGAGCACCACGCCGAGCCCAGCGAGTACCGGTACCAGCAGCGACACATGCGACCACACACGCAGCTGCGCGTTATAGAAGAACCCGGTGACCAGGGAAGTCAGCCCCGAGCCGGGGTGCAGGAACGCACCGATCGTCACCAGGCTCCAGGCCGCCCAGGCGGTCACCGGGCCGAATCCTCGCCGCAGCGCGACCACCGCGAGCACCCCGAGCGCGACGAGGGCGGCCGCGAACACCTGGCCCAGGGACTGCTGTGGGTCGAGATGCCCGGCGTAGGACAGCGCCAGCGTGCTGCCCACCGCATCGCCGAACGGGGTGGGCGGGATGTCCGGCGGCCACCCGCCGGTTCGCTCGCTGGCCGCCAGCGCCCCGGCCAGCGTTCCGGAACAGAGCACCACTGCCGTCCCGGCCGTGATCAGCAACCCGACCAGGTGGCTCCCCCGCTGCCCGCGCAGTTGCTGGCGCCCCTGACGGGTCATCGCCTGCCCCGCCCACCACGCGACGACCGTCAGTCCCACCGAGACCGCGGCGCTGGGGTGCACGGACACCACGCCGGCGCAGGCCACCCCGATGGCGACCGCGGACCTGAGCGGCAGGCGGGGCAACATCAGCACCCCGGCAACTACGCCCGGCGTCAGCGCCAGCGCGGCGCCGCCGCCCAGAATGCCGCCGTCGTGCATCAGATGGAAGGTCGGCCGGTACAGCCCCGACGCCACCAGCGCTGCGACACCCGCCGCGAGCATGGCCGTCGAGTGGGCCAGCTGCAGCTGGCGGGCCGCCAGCACGGTCAGGGCTGCCGCTGACAGGGACAGGGCCACCGCCAGCACGACGACGGTCACGGCGTTGAGCGCCGGCACCGTGCCACCGGTGAGGCCGCCGGCCACCGCCGCCAGCAGGTGCAGCCCGGACGGGTAGAACGCCACCGGCGCGCGGGTCAGGACATCGGCCGGTATCAGCTACCACGGGGCCGCGTTACCGCTGCGCTGGATGTATGCGGCCAGAACGCCATGGACGATCATGTCGTGCTCCTGGGGGATGGTCGACAACGGACCCATCCCGCGCAGCCAGGTGCCGGCGCCCGCAGCGGCACCGGCGGCCACCAGCACCGCACCGACCGCCTGCACCGCCCATCCGGTGGCCAGACGCTGGCGTACTCCCTCCTGGCGTCCGGCCTGACGACCCCGGATCGAACGCCGGCGCAGCGCGAAAACGGCAGCAACCGCGAACATCGCCGCTGTGACGACCCCCAGCGGCGCGGCACCGAACGCCACCCCGAGCAGCGCGGTCCCGATGCCGGTTCCCACCGCCACGCCCACCGAGGCGGCCGGCGCCAGACCCATCAGCAGCGCACTGGATCGCACGCCCAACGCCGCCATCAACGCAAGCCCAGGCAGGTAGCAGACCAGTAGCGCTACCAGCAAGACCAGTCCGTCGTGCACCGCGCTGATCAGTCCTCACCGATGCGGGGCAGGCTCAGCCTGAGCACGCACGCTTCGAGCGTCTCCGCCTCGTCCAGGCATGGCAGGACGAGGGACAGCTCGACTCCCGGGGTCGGCACCGGCGCAGCGTATATCCGGCGACGGTCGGGGTCCGTAGTGGATTGCTTACCACCCGGTGCGAAGATCGCCCAGCAGGCAGCCGGAGCGTGAGGGCGGTGGCCCGGCAGTCTCGTTAGCCACGCTTGCAGATCGCAATCACGCGCTGCGATCAGGGCTGCTTCGTCACCTTCTTGTGTCACGTACGCTGACGTGAAGCCGAAGGACGCCGGGTAGGTGCTCAAATCGCAACACAAAGGAGTAGCAGAACGGCCGAGAGCCGTCCTTGATCTGATAATTCTTCGACGTCTAACGCTGCCACAACCAGTGGGTCGCCATTCGGAGCCAACGCCGTGCGCGCTGCGCGCCGCCCTGAGGGGTGAAATGCGTGCTGCTGCCGGTCGTGATCGCCCGTACCTCAACCCGAACCGCGGTCCCCGGGTCGCCGCGGCCCCGCCCCGGGACAACCCTACGTGCGCCGAGCTCGACACCAGAGCTGCCCGCACGGCTTCGGACAGCTCTGCTGTCGAGCTCGGCAACAGCAGAGCGGTCGTGGTCACTGGTATTTCAAAGCGATTAGCGGTGCCCGGCGGCCGCCGGGCACCATTCGGAGCCGAATAGCGGTGCACGGCGTCACGGCGAGCGGAGCGCAATCATCTCTGGTCGCGGCATGGCCCACGTGAGCGTGTCCCGAAACCGGCCAGCCACCGCCGGGTGTGATCCGTCGTAACCCCACCTCGCCTCCCTGGCCGCTACCCTGACCGGACGTCGACGGGATACCCGGCCTGCGCGACGTCACGCACGGTGCGCCTCGTCGCATGAAGTGGGCGAATTGGGGAAGTCTTGGCGCATGACTCTGAGCGAGAGTGAGCTGGACAGCCAGCCTGACACTGGCGACCGGCGGCCAGACCTCGGCACGCACGCGGACTCGCCGACCCAGATCCCGATGCGGGGGTGGCGGGAGGTGCTGGGGCGCGCGATGCGCGAGAGCCAAGAGCACAACATCGCGCTGCTGGCCGCTGGGGTGGCCTTCTTCGCGTTCCTGGCGTTGTTCCCGGCGCTGATCGCACTGGTGACGCTGGTGGGACTGGTGGCCGATCCCGCGCAGATCACCGAGCAGGTGCGCAGCTTCACAGCGGGGCTGCCGCAAGCCTCCCAGCAGCTGGTCTTCGATCAACTGGCCGCTATCACCCAGAGTAGCGGTGGAGCGCTGACGGTCGGATTGATCGTCTCGTTGCTGGTGGCGCTGTGGAGCGCATCGAGCGGGACCTCGAGCCTGATGACCGCCGTGAACCTCGCCTACGACGAGAAGGAGAAGCGGGGCTTCCTGAAACTCCGCGGGGTCGCGCTGCTGGTCACTGTGGGTGCGGTCGTATTCCTGGTGCTGACCCTGGCACTGATCGCCGGCGTGCCGGTGGTGCTGGCGGCAGTGCCCCTGGGCCCGGTCGGGACGATTCTCGCTCAGGTGCTGCGGTGGGCGTTGCTTTTCGTCTTGGTCGTTGTCGGGCTGGCGGTGCTCTACCGGGTGGCTCCGGACCGCAAGCCTGCGAAGTTCCGCTGGGTCACGCTGGGCAGCGTGATCGGGGCGCTGCTGTGGTTGGCCGGCAGTGCGGGGTTCAGCCTTTACGTCGACTTCTTCGGTAACTACAACAAAACCTACGGCGCGTTGGCCGGCGTGATCGTGCTCCTGTTGTGGCTGTTGTTGACCTGCTACGTAGTTCTGCTCGGAGCAGAGATCAACTCCGAGGCCGAGCGCCAGACCGAGTGCGACACCACCATCGGAGAGCCGCGGCCGATGGGGCAGCGCGGGGCGGTGGTCGCCGACAGCCTGCCGGGACATCGCGATGGGTAGCAGCCCCCGCAGGCCCCGACTGCTGTAACAACGGTATATCCCGTTGCGATGGTCAGTCAGTGAGGGCTTGCCTGAGGGGACGATCAGTTGCACCGAACATTGCTTTCGACAAGCTGGATTTCGGTGTGGAATGATCTTCTTCACGACGTTCGTCACGCTGATTCGGCGACAGCTTGCGGGGACCGAAAGACGCCTGGGATCCCCGGCTCGAGTGGAGGGCAACACACTGCGGCTCCCGATCGGGACGGACGTGCAGATAGGAGACCACGCAGAACATCGCCCACCGAACGATGAGCCACGAATGATGACCGTGATCGACGTCGTCCATCCGCACATGCAGGGTGCAAGCTCCGTTAACGATCACATCGAAGTAACGTGCGTGCCGATCGGGCGAGTCTCGATCCCGGAGGTCACGGCCCCCGCCTTGCATCCCACGATGGCCACCGCACTCGCGCTGCTCGAGGATGGGCGCAGGCCCGAGGCCATCCTCGAAGCGTTGCGATTGGTCGAAGAACGGGTCCAGATTCTGACGGCAAGCGACGATTCCGGACACACGCTGATGGAGTCGGTGTTCGGCGCGCGGCCGCCACTACTCGACATCGCCACGACAACCGGCCCGTCGGCTGAGGATGAGCGCGAGAGTTTCCGGCTCTTGTTCATCGGTGCCATGCTGGGACTACGAGACCCTGTTCCGGCCACCGTGGACGAGACGTTGGAGTACCTGGCGCTGGCGAGCATGCTGATGCGTCGCCTGGACCGTGCCGAGGAGAGGTTGGGCTGATCCGCCATTCAGCGGTGCATCAACTCGCCGGGCGACGGTCACGATGGTCAGCGGGCTGCACACGGCACTCGACGCTGGCATTGGTCAGTTCCAGGTAGGCCTCCTCGAGTGACGCGCTGCGCGGCGTCAGCTCCTGGATCGGTATGTAGGCCGCCGCGGCGGCGGACGCTATCCGCCATGCGTCCACACCGGTGACCGACAACCCACCGCCGGGTTCGGCGGACACTGTCGCACCCATGCCGGTCAGCACCTTGGTCAGTCCAGCGCGGCGCGGTGTGCGCACGAACACGTCGCGCCGGGACCGCTGGGCCAGCTCCTGCATGGAGGTCTCCGTGATCAACTCGCCCCGTCCGATGATGAGCAGCTGGTCAGCGGTCAGTGCCATCTCACTCAAGCTGTGGCTGGACACCAGGACCGTCCGGCCCTCAGCGGCCAGCGATCGCAGCAGATCGCGGACCCACCGGATACCGTCGGGGTCCAGACCGTTCACCGGGTCGTCGAACAGCAGGACACCGGGGTCGCCGAGCAGCGCGCCGGCGATCCCGAGCCGCTGGCGCATGCCGCGGGAGAGGCCGCCGATCCGGTTGGCGGCCTGCTCCGAAAGCCCCACCTCCTCGAGCACCTCGGCCACCCGGCGATGGCCGATGCCATTGCTGCATGCCAGGGAGCCCAAGTGGTCGGCCGCGCTGCGTGCGCAGTGCAACGCGCCCACGTCGAGCAGCGCCCCCACGGTGCGCATCGGCCGGTCGAGGGTGGTGGGACACTGCTCGTTCACCAGCGCAGTGCCGGACGTCGGGGCGTCCAAACCGAGGATGATTCGCATAGTGGTCGACTTCCCCGAACCGGTCGGGCCAAGAAAGCCGGTCACCACACCCGGTCGGGCGGTGAACGACAGCCGGTTCACCACCCGCTTGTCTCCGTAGTCCTTGGTCAGTTCACGTACCTCGATCATGCCGGCAATACTGCCGCGTTCAGGGCGCGCACACATCGGAGCAGGGTCCGGGGTTCGGGATCAGACCCAGGTCCGATAGGCTGATCCGCCAATTCCGGCTAACGTGGCCTATGTGACCGAACCCGCTGGGGTTGATTCCGGCGTGTGGCCGCCGTGGATTCGACATCGTCCGTGGCAGCTCGTCGTGATCGACCTGCTGCCAGCGGTGTGGATCACCGTGCTCATCGGCAACGCGACCCTCAACACCGCGCTCGGGCTCTCCAGCGGGACGGTCATCGTGGTGTGGCTGGTAGCGGTGGCGGTCAGCGTTCCGCTTGCGGTCCGCAGGCGCAGACCCATTCCGGTGTTCGGCGTCGTGCTCACCTCGGCGATCGTTGCCGTATTGCTGGGCATGTCGGTTGCGGCAACCGTGCTGGCGGTCGCGGTCGCGCTCTACCAGGTCGCGCTGTCGGTCGGGCTGCGACGCTCAGCCGTCGCGCTCGCCTCGGCGCTGCTGGGTGTCACGCTGGCAGCAGTGCTCTCGGCGACCGTGCTGGATCCCCCATTCCTGCTCGTCGCACCGAACACAAAGTCGTTCAATACCGATCTGCTTTCCTTGCTGAGTTTCTCCTGGTTCGCCATCGGCGCAGGCTGGATGCTCGGTCGCAGCATCCGGGCGCGCCGCGGGTACGCCGCCCAGATCGCCGAACATCGCGCGCACAAGGCCGTCTCCGAGGAGCGGTTGCGGATCGCCAGGGAAATGCATGACGTGGTGGCGCACAGCATGAGCGTGATCGTGATGAAGGCCGCGGTGGCTAACCACGTGTACGACACGCGTCCGGAGGAGAGCCGGGAAGCGCTCGGCGTCATCGAGTCCGTCAGCCGCGCCGCGCTCGCCGACATCCAGGGCGTGCTCGGTTCCTTGCGGTCGGCCGAGGAGGCCCACCTGACGCCCAGCCCAGGCCTCGACGAGCTACCAAGGCTGGTCGAGAACGCCCGGCTCGCCGACGTCGAAGTCGAGCTCGACCGCGGGACCATCCCAGCACTGCCCGCGGCAGTCCAGCTCTCTGCGTACCGAATTGTGCAGGAGGCGCTGACCAACGTCATCAAACATGCCGCAGCACCGGCCCGGTGCACCGTCCGGATCACCGCCGAGCGCGGCGAACTGCTCCTGGCGGTGATCGACGACGGCGTACCACGCCGCCCGGCCGGCGAGCCCGGGCACGGCTTGATCGGCATGCGCGAGCGAGCCGCCCTACACCACGGAACACTGGTGGCGGGCCGCCAACCCAACGGTGGGTTCGCCGTGCATGCCCGCCTGCCGTACAAGACCCCAGAACCGGCATGACCACCGCCGCACAGGTTCGGGTCCTGATCGCCGACGATCAAGCGCTGCTGCGGGGCAGCCTGCGGGTGCTCATCGAGACCGAGCCGGACCTGGTCGTCGTCGGCGAAGCGGGTACCGGCACGGAGGCAGTCGAGCAGGTGCAGGCCGCGAGCCCCGACGTGGTGCTGATGGATGTGCGCATGCCGGACATGGACGGTATCGAGGCCACCCAGAGAATCACCGCACGCGAACACGCCCCCAGAATCCTGGTGCTCACCACGTTTGATCTGGACGAGTACGTGTACTCCGCACTACGCGCCGGAGCCAGCGGCTTCCTGCTCAAGGACACGCCCCCAGCTCAATTGCTGGACGCCGTGCGAGTGGTTGCCTCCGGGGAGGCGTTGCTCGCACCCACCGTCACCCGGCGACTGATCGCCGAGTTCGTCCGGAACCCGCAGCCGGCCCGGCGCCCGGCCCGCACGCTGGCCAGCATCACCGACCGGGAGCGCGAGGTGCTCACCCTCATCGCACGCGGACTACGTAACAGCGAGATCGAACAGCATCTGCACCTGAGCCGGGGGACCGTCAAGACACACATCGGCCACCTGCTCGCCAAACTCGACGCCAGAGACCGGGTGCAACTCGTGATCGTGGGATACGAGACCGGCCTGGTGTGAGTCATCCAGCAATCAGTGGCGTCCGGGTCGCAGCGCTGCCAGCGACTCGAACCCGGATAGCTCGATGAGCCGGCGGGTGGGCGAGTCGAGCGGCACGATGAGTTCCAGCACGATCCGCAGCGCCTGTAGCCGAGATGCCAGCGTGAACAGGATCCTTACTCCGGCGCTGTCCATGTAAGTGAGCTCGGTCAGGTCGACCGACACCGTTGTCGGCTGATGGGAGACCGCCGCGCGGAGCTCGTCCTCGACGGTTGCGGCATTCGCCAGATCGATCTCACCGCTGAGCGCGATGTGCATCAACCCGTCCTCGGCGCTGGTCTCAACCCTGGCGGCGGTCATCGACGCGCCTGGTCGGAGAGGCTGCGACGGATGACGACGTTGGTCCCAGTAGGGCCATGATCGATCCGCAGCTCGTCACTGCAGTTCCGCATGAATAGTGTCCCCCTTCCCCGGCCCTCACCGCGGGGCGGGCGCCAACGGCCCGTATCGCGGACGGTGGCCAGCACATCCGGCAACTGGAGCTCCATATGCACCCTCACAATACCGCCACTAGGTCCATAGGCGTGCTCAACGGCATTGGTACATGCCTCACCAACCGCGATGAGCAGATCGGCGACCGCATGCGGCGCGGCACCGACCGCCGACAGCCAGCGGCGCACCGCAACGCGGATATCCCTCAGCGACCAGGGCAACGCCGGCACTACGAGATCTAACGGACCAACCTCGCCGCTGTCTTGGCGGCGCACTGCGAGCACGGCGACATCATCGCCCGGTGGATCATCACCAACAAGCTGGGCCATGAGCTTCCTACATACGGATTCCACCGGGCCAGCCACTAACGTCTCACACAGGCGCTCGAGGCCGGCATCGAGCGAGGTCTCTCGGCTCTCGACCAAGCCGTCAGTATAGAAACAGAGCAGCGCGCCTGGCGGCAGATTGATGGTGGTCGCCCGGCGGCGCAGCCCACCGGGCACGCCCACCGGGTGGTCGCTCGGCACGTCGAGGAGAGTCGCAGGTTGATCGGGCAGGGCAAGCACCGGTGGGGGATGGCCCGCCGAGGACAGGTGCAGCCGCTCAAACGATGGCTCGAACATCGCCAAGAGCACCGTGGCCATCATCTCGGGCTCGAAGTGCTGCACCTGCTGGTCAAGTCTGCCGAGCACCTCGGCGGGATCACCGCCGAGGAGTGCATACGCGCGGAGTGCACTGCGTAGCCGGCCCATCACGTCGGCGGCACCAAGGCCGCGCCCGACCACGTCTCCGATCACGATGCACAACCAGTTTGAGGGAAGCGTGAACACGTCATACCAGTCGCCGCTGACCCCGCCATTCTCAGCCGGAACGTAACGGGCGGCCAGCTCAAGGCCCGGCACCACCGGCAGCCGCGCTGGCAGCAGGCTGCGCTGAAGCACCGCAGCCGCGGTCCGTTCGACCTCGACGCGCCGGGATTGGGCCGCGAAAGCGACCCGGTCGGCCACGATCTGGAGCAGCCTGACGTCGTCGTCGGTGTACCGGCGGGGGACGAATGTGCCGACGTGAAGGACGCCGATGACCGTCCCGCTGATCAACAGCGGCACCCCGAGCAGGGAACAGATCCCATGCTCCCGCAGGATCGAGTACAGCACGTTCGTCTCATCGACCCGCTCAATGATCACCGGGCGCTTCTCTGCTGCAACGCGACCGGCGAACCCCTTCCCGATCGGGACGCGAATCCCCTGACGGACCACCGATTCGATCCCTCTGGCAGCGATGGCGACAAGCTCCTGGGAGCAGGCGTCGAGCATGAGCACGGTGGCTGTGTCGACCGCAAGAAGCTCTCGCACCCGGTCAAGCAGCTCGACCAAGAGGTCCTCGACGTCGAGGTGGGCCAGTGCCGCGTCGGTTACCGCCTCGATCCGACGCAATCGGTAATCGTCGGCATCCGGTGTGTTACCCGGCTGACCAAGCGTCGACATGATTAAAGCGTAACTCACATTCGGCGCGAAATAGCTCGCGTTAGGTCTATATATTACCGAGCCACCGCATCGCAACAAGGGAAACCAAATATTCTATCAAGATCTGGCTCAACGGCCATGAATACACTAAGCTCCGAGACCGACACAGCGGGTATTATGATCATTCAGGCCCCGTAGTGCGCGGCCAGCACCGCGATACGCTCGGGGCGGCGACCCCGGTGCTCGACGAGCTGCCCGACGACGGTGTGACCCAGCGGCTGCACCCGCGACCACTGCGGCGCCAGCGCCCGGGCGGCAGCGAGGTGCTCGACGACGTCGCCCCACCGTTCCAGGTCCGCGCACGCCGCGGCAAGGTGCAGCCGATGCCCGGACTCCCAGAACGCCGGCACCGCACCCGCCATGTCGGGTAGCTGGGTGGCCAGCTGCACCGCCCGGTCCGGATCCCCCGTGCGCATGGCCTGGTCTACGGCTTGCATAGCGGCAACCCGGGGGCCGAATACCCCGGTTTCGTCTACCCGGTCGATGCCGGAACGGGCCGCTGCCGCCGCACCTGGACCGGTCGTTCCCCGCGGAGGAGCCTTGGAGATCAAGGAAGCCCAGCAGCTCGCCTGGCAGAACAAGATCGCCAAAGGGTTCAACACGAGCGACGTCCCCTTGGAGTTCATGCTATTGCACGGCGAGGTTGCAGAGAGCTTCCAGGCGTGGCGTCGAGCCCAGCCCGATCTCGGCGAGGAACTGGCCGACGTGGCCCTTTACCTGTTCGCGCTGGCCGAGATGAACGGTGTCGATCTCGAAGTTGAGATCGAGCAGAAGATCACCAAGAACGCCCGCCGCCAGTACACCCACGACAGCAACGGTGTGCTGTTCCGGGTATCCGAGGGATCTGCGTAAACCGCGTCGGCTTGCGCCGTGAACACGACACCAGCGACGTCCCGGAGGGGCGAAACGTCCGTAGCGTCGAGTTCACGGGCCTCAACCGCCAGCGGCGAGTCCGGTGAGCTTTATTGGACGGCCTCCGGGGACGGGGACGGGGACGGGGATTCCTTACCTAGCTCGGACACCAGCAATTGGAGCAGGTCCGCACGTGCGGAGTTGACGAAGAAGTGGTCTCCTGGCAGCAGGTGAACCCGGAACGGCCCGGTCGTGTGGCGCGACCAGGCTCGCACGTCCTCTGGAAACACCTCCTTGTCCCGCAGGCCGCCGAAGGCGGACACGGGGCAGCTCAGCGGTTCCTGCGGGTGAAACGCGTAGGTCTCGACCAGGGTGCAGTCGGCCCGCAACATGGGCAGCATCGCGTCCAGGAACTGGCTCTCTGCCAGCAGCTCCGGCGGGATCCCGCCCAGTTCCCCGATGGTGGCGAGGAACTCCTGGTCGGGCAGGGTGTGCCAGTCCGGTGAGCGGCTGGGCAGGTCGGGCGCTCGGCATCCGGCGGCGAAAAGGTGCACCGGTGCCAGACCCCACGGGCGCATCAGGCGGACCATCTCGAACGCGATCAACGCGCCCATGCTGTGGCCGAACAGCGCGAACGGGGGGATGAGATAGCCGGCCAACTCATCCAGCAGCGGGCCGGTCAGCTGCTCCATCGACTCGATGGGGGGCTCGTTGAAGCGGCTCTCCCGACCGGGCAGCTGGACTGACACGACCTCCACGTCGTCGGGGAGGTGCGCCGGCCAGTCCCGGTACCTGCTCGCGCCGCCGCCAGCAGCGGGCAGGCAGATCAGCCGCAACCGAGCGGCCGGCCGTGGCCGGCTGACCTGCACCCAGCGCGAGCGAGTCATGTTCGAGTTCCCCTGATCAGGATTCGGCGCCGTCCATCTGCTCCCGCAAGCTGCGCGGCCGCATGTCTGTCCAGACCTCATCGACGTAGGCCGAGCACTCCTCCTTGCTGCCCTCCTTGCCCACCCGGTACCAGCCCGCCGGCACATCCAGGCCGACCAACCACAGCGAGTACTGCTCCTCGTCGTTGCGCAGTACCTCGTACCTCGCGTCGTCGTCCATGTCCTCGATCTCCTTTCCTGACAACATCGGTGATGACCGGCACTACGGATCGCGGTGCCGTTCGGCCTTGAGCTCGGACTCGGGTTGGGGCTCGGGTTGAGCCCCAGGGGTCTGCGCGACGACTGGCTGCCGGGGGAAGCTGCGCAGGGTGGGGCTCAGCGTCGCCACCACCGCGGCGGCCGCGATGCCGCCCGCGCACACCAGCACCGCGAGGGTGCCGGAAAGGGCAGTGGCCAGCAGCCCACCCAGCATCGGGCCCAGCGTGGCGGCGACACCGGTGACGATGCCCAGCACGCTGCTCAGCCGGCCGCGCAGGTCATCGGGGGTGAGCAGCAGCTGCCGCGTGATGATCGTCGTGTTCGCGGTCGCCGGAAGCAACGCCATGGCGGCCAGCAACACTCCCAGGAGATAGCCGCTGTGCACGAAGGCCGCCACCGGGGTGAGCGCCGCCATCACCCAGAACACCGCGATGATAGAGACGTAGGGGCTCACCACTTGAGACAGCCGCGCCGAGACCAGCGCGCCCAGCAGCCCACCCACACCGAGCATCGCCGCCATGATGCCGATCTGACCCGAGGGCACTCCCCGGGCCACGGCCAACACGATGACGATGAGGTAGAAAGCACTGAAGAACAAGTTGAGCACGACCGCGCACAACGCGGTGACCCGGATGTGACGTTGCCCCCACACCCACCGCAGACCGGTCCTGATCTCCCGGACCAGATGACGGTTCGGCTCCGGTCGGACCTCCCGCGGTGGCACCCGCAGGAACACCAGCAAGATGCAGGCCAGGGCGTGGGCCAGCGCGTCGGCCAGGAACGGCACGAACCGGGAGACGGCGAACAGGAACCCGCCCGCCGCAGTACCCGACAGCTGTGCCACCGACGTGCGTGCCGCGTTCAGCGCCACCGCCGTGGACAGCTGCTCGGCCGGTACCACCCGAGGCAGGCACGCGTGCTCCGCCGGCCCGAACAGCGCGGCACACACGCCCATCACCACCGCCACCACGACCAGGTGCGCGACCTGAGCCTCGTCCCACCACAGGGCCGCGACGAGGCTCGCCGCCGCGATCACCTGCGTCGCCTCGCAACTCAGCATGATCGTCTTACGATCCCAGCGGTCCACCAGCGCACCAGCCGGCAGCCCGGCAAGGAGTTGCCCCGCGGCGATCGCTCCTAACACGAGACCGGAAGCCGCCGCCGAACCGGTGAGCGCCAACACCAGCAGCGGGAAGGCGATCACCGCCGCACTGAGGCCGACGCCCGACAGCACCTGGCTGATCCACAGCAGCTGGTAGTTGCGGTTGCGGGACAGCGGAACGCTCTGTTCCTCGGGCACGGTGCTCATGTCGGGGCTCATGTCGGGTTCCGGCAGTCCCGCGCGATGCCCCGCAGGGCATCGGCGAAATCATCGGCGACGGCCTGCACGCTCGCTTGATGGTAGTGATCGGGCTGGTAGAGCCAGGAGAACGCCAGCCGCCCGTTCTGCACCGCACCCACGACCTCCAGCAGGTGAGCGCCGGGGTCGGCGGGATCGTGCGCCTGCCCGATCGAGCCGTGCACGGCCCGGTAAAGACCCTGTCCGGGGTCCCGAGCCGCGCCTTCGAACTGGCCGAGGTAGTTGAACGCGATCTGGGGCCCCGGCCCAGCCACGGCGAGGCGCTGGCGGGCCGCTGGGGAACCCAGGTAGCGCAACGCCCCGAAGCCGAACCCGTTGTTGGGAACGGCGCGCAGCTGCCGGCGCACTGATCTGATCAGGTCCCGCCAGCTGGGTTCGCGCTCCTGAAGTTCGGCTGGGTCGGGCACCGTCAGCGCGACCGGGAACATGCTGGTGAACCAGCCGACGGTGCGAGAAAGGTCGACACCGTCGAGGATCTCCTCGCGGCCGTGGCCCTCCAGGTCGATCGACACCCGGTTGCCTCCGGTCCACCGGCACAGCGCCCAGGCGAGCGCGCTGAGCAGGACCTCGTTGATCCGGGTGCGGTAGACGGTGGGGGCCGACCGCAGCAGCGACTCGGTGTCCTCGACGTCCAGGAGCACAGACACCGCGCGCGACAGTGCGCCGGGCTCGCGAGTCGCCAGGTCCACCGGCAGCTGATGCGTCTCCAACGCGTCCGTCCAGTGGTCCAGCTCGTGGTCCATGCTGCCCTTCGCCACGTACTCGCCCAGCTGGTTGGCCCAGTCTTGGAAGGACGTCGTCTTGGCTTCCATCTGGAGGCTCTCGCTGCGCACCGCCTGCTGGTAGGTCGCGTCGAGGTCCTCGAGCAGGATGCGCCAGGAGACGGCGTCCATCACGAGGTGATGTGCCGCCAGGAACAGGTAGCAGGCCTTCCCCGGACCGAACCCGAACAGCGCCGCCTTCAGCAGCGGGCCCTCCCGGAGATCAAAGCTCGCGTGAATGTCGTCGGCGACCATCTCCATGGCGGCTGTCTGGTCCTCGCCAGCGAGATCCGATAGATCGACCCGGCGGAGTACCTTCGCCGGTCCTGGCGGGGCGTTGTCCTGCCGCCACTGCCCGTCGGCTTGAGTGAACCGCATTCGAAGCGCGTCATGGTGCACCAGCAGTTGCGCAAGCGCCCGCTCCAGATGTTGCTCGTCGACGTCTTCATCCAGCTCCACTGTCATCGACTGGTTGAAGTGGTTCGGGTTGATCGGGTGGGTGTCGAAGAACCAGTGCTGGATCGGAGTGAGCGCGGCCGCACCGATGACCGGCTCCCGGTCGGCCTGCTCACCGCCGGCCGCGGTGACCACCACCGCGAGCTCGGCGACGGTCTGGTGGAAGAAGATGTCCCTGGAGGTCAGCTGGAACCCGGCCTTCCGGATGCGGGAAACGAGCTGGATGCTCAGGATGGAGTCCCCGCCCAACTCGAAGAAGTTGTCCTCGACCCCGACCCGCTCCACGCCGAGTACCTCGGCCCACACCTCGGCCAGGGTGTGTTCGGTCGGTGTCCGCGGGGCGATGTGCTCCGACACCGGCTCGGTGAGCCGGTCGGCGGCAGGCAGGGCGCGGCGGTCCAGCTTCCCGGTGGGGCTCAGCGGTAACGCCTCGAGCGTCACGAACACCGCAGGGATCATGTAGTCGGGCAGGATTTGCGCGGCGTGACGGCGTAGCTGCGCGGTACTGGGCACGGTATCCGGCCCGGTGTCCAGCACAGTGTCGGCGGTGGGTACCAGGTAGGCGACCAGTCGGGTGATCCCGGGGTGGTCCTCCCGGGCGATGACCACCACCTCGCTGATCCCGGGGTGAGTGGCCAGCGCAGCCTCGATCTCACCCGGCTCGACCCGGAACCCACGGATCTTGACCTGTTCATCAGCCCGGCCCAGATACTCCAGCTCGCCCTCCGGGCTCCACCGGGCCAGGTCCCCACTGCGATACATCCGCTCACCCGGGTCACCGAACGGATTGGCCACAAACCGTGCCGCCGTCAACCCCGCCCGGCCCAGATAACCCCGAGCCAACCCGACCCCGGCGATATACAACTCACCGCTGACTCCCACGGGTACCGGCCGCAACCAGCGATCCAGCACGAATACCCGGGTGTTCGGGATCGGAGACCCGATCGGTGGACGATCCGGGCCCGGCACCAACGGCGGGGTCCAACTGGCCACCACGGTGGCCTCGGTCGGTCCATACGAGTTGATCAGCCGGCGGCCCGGAGCCCACCGGGTCACCAGTTCCGCGCTGCACACGTCCCCACCGACGATCACGGTGGTGAACTCGGGCAACCCGGTCGCGGCGATATCGGCAGGGATGGTGGCCAGCGCCGCCGGCGGGATCAACGCGTGGCTGATCCGGTCCTGCGCCAAGATCTCCACCAGGGTGTCGCCGGCCAACGGTCCCACCTGCGGTATCACCCACACCGCCCCGGCCAGCAGCGACATCCCCAATTCCAGCACCGAGGCATCGAAGCTCGGTGAGGACATCGCCAGCACCCGGTCTCCCGGGCCGGCCTGGTAGTGGTCGATCTCCGCGGCGGTGAAACTGCTCAGCCCGGCGTGGGACACCACCACTGCTTTGGGCTGCCCGGTGGACCCCGAGGTGTAGATCACGTAGGCTGGGTGGGACAGCGTGAGGGCACACATTCGATCGGTATCGGTGGGGGCCCGCCCCGCCATCGTGGCTATCCCGGCCGACACCGCCGGGTCGTCGATCAGCACCCGGGTCGCACCGGTGACGATCGGGACCTGCGGTGCGACCGCCGTAGCGGTCAGCACCACCACCGGGGCGGCATCGGTGAGCATGAACCCGATCCGCTGCTCGGGGTAGTCCGGGTCGACTGGCACATACCCCCCGCCTGCCTTGGCCACCGCCAACAACGCGATGACCAGTTCCGCCGATCGGGGCAACGCCACCGCGACCAGCCGTTCCGGGCCGACCCCCATTTCGATCAGCCAATGCGCCAACCGGTTGGCCTGCTCGTCCAGTTCGGCGTAGGTCAAGCTGACCGACCCACAGCGCACCGCTTCGGCGTCCGGGTGGGCGGTTACCTGCGCGGCGAACAGCTCCGGCAGGGTGGCCTCGGGCACCTCCCGGGCGGTGTCGTTCCACCCCGCCACCACCTGGTGGGTCTCCGCCGCGGTGAGCAGCGGCAATCCGAGTACCGGCTGGTCCGGATCGGCTGCGATCCCGGCCAGCAACACCAGCAGATGATCCGCCATCCGCTGCATCGTGGTGGCGTCGTAAAGATCAGTGTTGTACTGCAACATGCCGGCCAGCACATCACCGGATTCCTGGAACTGCGCTGTGACATCGAAGGTCGCTGTCGTCACCGGCAGCTCCAGGGCCGAAACCTCCACACCATCCAGCTCCGGTGCCTTCCCGGGAGCGTTCTGCAACACGACCATGGCCTGGAACAACGGGGTCCGGCTGGTGTCCCGGACCGGCGCGAGCTCGTCCACCACTCGCTCGAACGGCACGTGTTGGTGGGCGAAGGCATCCAGCACCGTCTCCCGCACCCCGGCCAGGAACTCGACGAAACTCTGCCTGCCGTCCACCCGTGAGCGCAGCACCAGGGTATTGACGAAGAACCCGATCAGCCCTTCCAGCTCGGCCCGTTCCCGACCCGACACCACCGTCCCGACCGCGATGTCGTCTTGGCTCGACCAGCGGCTGAACAGCACCTGGCAGGCTGCTACCAACGTCATGAACAACGTGCCGTCCAGTCGATGGCCCACGGCCTTCAACCCGGCGACTACCTGCGCGGGAACCACGAACTCATAGATCGCACCCGCAGCGGTCAGCACCGCCGGACGCGGCCGGTCGGTGGGCAACTCCAACGCCGCCAGACCCGACAGCTGGTCGCGCCAGTACTCCAGCGCGGTATCCAATGCCGGACCCGACAGCAACTCCCGCTGCCACACCGCGTAGTCGACGTACTGCACCGCCAACACCGGAAGGTCCGCGTCCTGACCGCGGACCGCGGCGCTGTAGAACGCACCCAATTCGCCCAGCAGCACACCCATCGACCAGCCGTCGGTCACGATGTGATGCATCGCCACGGTCAGCACATGCTCCACCGCGCTGATCCGCACCAGCCCTACCCGCAGCAGCGGGCCCCGGCTCAGATCAAACGGCCGGGCGGACTCCACCGCCACGACCCGCCGCAATTCGGCGTCACGCTGCGGCGCCGTCAGATCGGGCCGGGCCAGTTCCGACAGATCCAGCACCGGCAGCGGCAGCACCGACGGTGGATGCACGACCTGCACTCCCCGCCCGTCCACGGAGTCGAACGTCGTCCGCAACGACTCGTGCCGAGCAACCACAGCGGTCAACGCCTCCGACAGCGCGTCAACATCCACGTCGCCACGCAACCTCAACGCGAAACCAGAAACATACCCCGGCGCGCCTGGCGCGAACTCATCCAGGAACCACAACCGCTGCTGGGCAAATGACAACGGCAGCTCACCAACACGATCCACCACACCAATAGGCGCGCCCTCCACCGACCCCGACCCTGCCGACACCGCCGCCGCCAGCCCCGCAACCGTGGGATCAACAAACAATGCCCGCAAAGGCACATCCACCCCGAATACCACCCGCACCCGCGACATCACCTGAATACTCAGAATCGAATCCCCGCCGAGCTCGAAGAAATTATCTCCAACACCAACCCGCTTCACTCCCAACACCTGCGCCCAGATACCGGCCAGTGTGTGTTCGGCCGGTGTCCGCGGGGCTATGTACTCCGCCACCGGCTCAGCAGCCCGATCCGGAGCCGGCAACGCCTTACGGTCCAGCTTCCCGGTAGGCCCCAGCGGCAATTCATCCAGGACCACGAACACCGCCGGCACCATGTAATCCGGCAACACCGCGGCGGCGTGGCCGCGCAGGTCTGCCGGGGTGGGTGCGATGTCGGTGGTGGCGACCAGGTAGGCGACCAGTCGCTTGATCCCAGGCTGGTCTTCGCGGGCGATGACCGCGACCTCGCCCACCCCAGGATGGGTGGACAGCACGGCCTCGATCTCGCCGGGCTCGATGCGGAACCCGCGGATCTTCACCTGGTGATCGGCCCGACCCAGGTACTCCAACTTCCCCCCGAGGTTCCACCGGGCCAGGTCTCCCGACCGGTACATGCGCGTGCCGGGCGCGCCGAACGGGTCGGCCACAAAACGCTGCGCGGTCAAACCCGGCCGGTTCAGATACCCCCGGGTCACCGCGGCACCACCGACATACATCTCCCCGACCACCCCGGGCGGCACCGGGCACAACCGGACATCCAGCACATACACCCGCAGATCCGGAATCCCCACCCCGATCAGGCTGGCGTTGGCCTCGGCAGCGGTCGCCGCGTCCAGCGGCAGGTACGAGACGTGCACGGTCGTCTCGGTGATGCCGAACATGTTCACCAGCACCGGGGCGGTGTCGTCGTGACGGTCGTACCACGGTCGCAGGCGCCGCAGATCCAGCGCCTCGCCACCGAAGACCACATACCGCAGGGTCGTCTGCGCCCCCAGCTCGGGATGCTCACCATCAGCGCGCAGCAACGGATAAAACGCCGACGGCGTCTGGCTGAGCACCGTCACCCGCTCCGCGACCAGCAACCGCAGAAACTCCTCCGGCGAGCGAGACACCGCAAACGGCACCACCACCAGCCGCCCACCGTGCAGCAGCGCCCCCCAGATCTCCCACACCGAGAAGTCGAAAGCATAAGAATGGAACAACGTCCACACATCACGCTCATCGAACTCAAACCAAGGCCGCGTCCCGGAGAACAACCGCACCACGTTACGGTGCGAAACCACCACACCCTTCGGAACACCGGTCGAACCAGAAGTGTAAATAGCATAAGCCACATTGACCGGGCTCAAACACCCACGACGCTGAGCATCCGTCAGATCCCCAGCCGGCTGGTGTGCCATGACCGCAGCGTCGGCCACCGCATCCAACACCAGCACCGGCACCGCATCGCCCACCGCCGCCAGCACCTCGCTGGTCGTCACCACCAACACCGGATCGGCGTCACCGAGTACCTGGCGCACCCGCTCGGCCGGGAGATCCGGATCCAGCGGCAGGTATCCCGCCCCCGCTTTGAGCACCGCCACGATCGCCACCACCATCTCCAGCGACCGCGGCAACGCCAACGCCACCAACCGCTCCGGACCCGCACCCCGCTCCACCAAACAACGAGCCAACCGGTTCGCCCGAGCATTCAACTCGCCATACGACAAATCCTCATCACCACAACGGACCGCCACTGCCAACGGCGCCCGCACCACCTGCGACTCAAACGCCTCCACCAGCGTGACCC
>JBOHGG010000014.1:0-103785 GCA_050700115.1 Pseudonocardiaceae bacterium | reverse complement strand
CCGGCCACCCATGGATGCCCGCGCTACCCGCGCCCACCTGATGCCCCGACCCGTCCAGCACATCTCCGGAAGCCACCCGGCCCACCGGTGATCACCCCTGCCATCCGGCCCGGGGCTGAATGTTTACCGTAGCCCGCGCCATGAGCAGCAGCGGCCAACGGACCGATGCCGTCGCGGTCCTGATCGGCATGGCCGACCGGATGCGGCCCCAGTTACGTGCGCGGGAGCATGAATTGCGCTCACTTTACGGCATGCTGTTCCTGGCAGCCTCCATTGCAGCGGCTCACCAGGACGATGCCGCGCTGGCCTTCGCGATGCACCAGGAGGCCGAGACCGCGGCGGAACGGATGGGGCCGCGCCACAACGCACACCAGACAAGTTTCGGCCGAGCCAATGTTGCCGTGCATCGAGTGGCAGCTCTAGTTCGGTTGCACGAGGGCGGCCGGGCGCTGGAATACTCTCAGAGCATCGACATGGCCCTCGTTGAAACGCTGCCTCCGGAACGGAGAGCGAACTATCTGCTGGACCTAACCCAGGCCCTCGTTCAAGTGGGTCGCTACTGCGATGCGGTACGGACGTTGGGCGAGGCTGAACACATCGCCGCGGAAGAAGTGCGCTGCCGACCGCTGGCGCATCGCTTGTTGCGGTCGCTCATGGACGCCACGAGTGGTGAATCCGGCCGTCTGGTGCGCCAGCTGGCGATCCGAGCAGGTTTGACGGCATGATCGAACGGGTGCTGTATCTCGTGATCTGTGCTGCCGGTCCGGCCAGCCGCATCGACGTCATGGTGAACCTGGCTAGGGGTGCGGGGTGGTCGGTGTACTGCCTGGCTACCCCAGCGGCGGTCGAATACTTCCTGGACGTTCCCGCGCTCAGCGCGCTGACCGGCCACCCGGTACGCACCACCTACCGCACCTGCGAGGGTGAAGCATTACCTCGGGCAGACGCCATCGTGGTGGCTCCGGCAACCTACAACACAATCAACAAATGGGCTGCCGGCATCGCCGACAACTATGTGCTCAACCAGCTTGCCGAGCTGACCGGGCTGGGTGCGCGCATCGTGGTGCTGCCGTTCGTCAACCAAGGGCTGGCCGCCAACCAGGTCTTCGTCCGCAGCATCGAAGAATTACGTCAGGCGGGCGTGCACATCCTGTTCGGGCCAGGAGAATTCGAACCACACCCGCCGCGCACCGGCGGCACAGTGCTCGACAGTTACCCGTGGGATCGGGCCCTTGCGGCCGTACAAAAATAACGCCCGTCTCGTCGGTGACGACGAACACCAAGCTCCCGCTCTTCCGCCCACCGCCCAGGTCGTCGTCGGGGGGCGCAGCCGCTGGCCGTCCGGGAGCTGATGGTTCAACCACTGCTCGAATGCCGAAGCGTCGCGCCGGGCGCCAGCTTTCGGTCCCGGGACTCGGTGGGTCAGAACGGTGGGATGTCCACATGTGGGTCGGGTTCGGGCGGCGGGTCCGGCTCGGGTTCGGGTGGGGGGTCGTCCCAGATCTCGGTGTCTTCCCAGCCGTCGTCGACGGGGATCATGAGCGGGTAGGGGGCTTGGCCGTGGGGGACGGGGTCGGGTAGCAGTTCGATGATCGCTGGTAGCTGACGTTGGTAGGTGTGGCCAAGTCGGCTGGTCCAGCGGAATACCCCGGGTTGGGGCTGGTGCAGTGTCCAGCCACCCTCGCCCTTGAGCCGATGATCATGACGGCACGCGTCCCCGAGGTTGCGCGCGAGGGTGGGGCCGCCGTGGGCGTGGTCGATGGTGTGGTCTTTGTCGGCGGTGCGCGCGGGGGCGCGGCAGCCGATCATGACGCAGTACCGGTCGCGGATTTCCAGGTAGCGGCGCAGCACGGCGCCCGGGCCGCGTCGATCGGTGTCGCCGGCGTACGGGTCCTCGTTGGTGGTGTCGTGGTCGAGTTGGCGGGCCACGTCGGCGACCACGCTGACCCAGCCAGCCGGCGTGGTGGGGTCGTCGACCAGGGCGCGCAGCATAGTCGTGGTTACCTGCAGTTCCACGATGGCTTGGTTGGCAGCGGAGCGGGTGGGGGTGCCGGTGGGCCGGGCGCGGGTGATCCCACAGTGGGTCAACTGCCCGTGGTCGTCGGTGACTGCGAAGCGCCACTGGGCGCCACCAAGGGTGGCAGCCAGATCGCGGGCCAACTCCGCATGCACCGGGCCCCACCCGGCCAGCTCGGCCGGGTACTGGTCGTGGCCAAGCAGAGTGGACAGCCGCACCCGCAACTCCAGCCCCGCCCCTACCGCAGCGTTGGCCGGTCGGGTGGGCTTAGGCGCGGCACCCGACGCCGGGGACCCGAATCCACCAGCACTTTGGTGGCTAGCCCCTTCGCCGTCGTGGGGCCCACTGTCGTTGGGCCCACTGTCGTTGGGCCCACTGTCGTTGGGCCCACTGTCGTTGGGTCCGCCGCCGTCGGGTCCCTCGGTGTCAGGTCCGTGGCCGTGAGGTTCACCGCTGCCGTTGTCGGTTTGGTCGGCTTCCACCGCTGCCGCAGCGGTGAGGAGTTCGATGATGGCGGTGTCAGTGAGCCCGGTGTAGCTGCCATCGGTCATTCCGAGGAATAGGTCCGCGCGGATGTGGTCGATGGGGCGAGCATCGCCCGCGTGCTTGGCGGCCTTGGCCAGTGCGTCGATGTGCCCGCTTGCCGCGGCGACCCGATTCACGGGTAGGTTGCACCCCGATAGGTTCGCCGATCCATCCGGATTGCGGTATCCGACCACTTTGCGGTCGGCGAGGGCTTGTTCGTAGCGGCGCTGTGCCCAATCGGGGTCGACGGCGATGGCCTGCTTTTTGATTTGCTCGATCAGTTGTCCGGTGGTCAGCTTGGGCGCCCGGGGCAGCAGCGCGGCACACACCGCTTGGGCCTGCTCGGGTGACAGTTCGGTGGTCCATTCCGAGAGCACCCGGGCGCGCGGCTCGTCCAGCACCCCGGCGTCCATCGCGGCGTGCACCTGCGGCAGCCGGGTCACCAGGTCATAGGCCAGCCAGAACTGCGCGTGCGCCGCTCGACGAGTCAACACCAGGGCAGCGCGGACCTCATCAGCGGAGAACTCATCCGGCATCACCATCCGCGTCAGGTCATCATCGGGAACCGGGCCACACACCCCGACCTGCGCCATCGCGGCCATCACCCGGGCCCGTTCGTGATTGGCCTGCCGGTACTGGGCCTTGAGGACTTCCACACAATCGAAACCTGACAACCGGGACAACTCCAGACCTGCCAGAACACTCGCCAGCTCCGGACCCGGCGCAATATCCGCCAGACCATCCGGAATCAGCTGTCGAACGCTCACGGACATCACGCTACAACCCGACACCGACAAAAACCGGCCCACCAACGAGCGCCGAGAAACGATCGGGAAGAATTCTGCGAGGACGTTGACCGAGTAGTACGAATACCCACCCGGCGGGGTCGGCGGTTGCTACTTGAGACCGGACCCGGACGGCACAGTAGCCCTACTCAGCTCGTCAACCCTTGAACTGCGACAAGTCTCCATATGGCGATTCTCGGGGCCCTCGAACTGCGACAAGGTTCCATGTCGCGATGCTGAGCACGTCGAGCAGCTTGGTCAGCGGCGGGGGTGGCGGAGTGAGCCGATTACCAGCATCAGGCCGACGACCAGCGCGACTGCGGCGAGCACCCACCGGGCGTCCACGTCGGGCAGCCAGACGACGCCGCCGAGCAGCGCGGTGCCGGCGACACCCAGCGCGCCCAGCCCGACGGCCAGGGTGAGCAGGTCCGGCCCGCGCCGCGGAGTCAGTGCCCCCGGCTCGTCGGTGGGGTGAGGTCCTGGGTCTGTCATCGCCGGGTCCGTTCCGCTCATGATCGACGCTCCACGTTGACGTTGCCCATACCGGCGTTCACGTCCAGCACAAGCAGGCCACCGCCGGGGCCGTCGAGTCCGTTGTTGATCACGGTCACTTGGGCTGGGAGGTTGCCTGAGTCGCTCAGGCCGAGGCAGTCGACGTTCCCGACCTGCGCCCGGCAGCTCACCTGCGCGTCGACATTCGGCGGCAGGATGACGTCGACCTCCCCCATCCCCACCGCGACACTGGTGGTTACTCTCTGCCCTGGCGCGAACTGTAGCTCGGAAAGGTCGAGGCGGCCGTTGCCCAAGCTGACCTCATAGCGCGGCTGCACCTGGGTGGCCGCGAGCGGATTCCACCGGGGTTCTCCCATCGTGAGGCTGGACACCGGGGACGCCTGCAGCACCCAGGTGAGCAGGGTCAGCGGGACGGCGACCACGATCAATCCCCGACCGCCCCGCAGCAACGAGCCCACCACCAGGCCCGCCCCGACCACACCCAGCAGCAGTGCGGCGATCTGGGCGCCAGACAGCGCGGGCCAGAACGCTGTCGCGATGCCGCCGGTCAGCAGCGCGAGTCCAAGGGTGATCGGAGTGACCCTGGATCGGTGGCCCTGCACAGGCGGGGGCTGCGGTGGGGGCGCCGATGACGGTTCCGGTAGATCCCAAGCGAATGGTGCTGCCCCGAGCGGATCCCAGGCCGGGGGAGCAGGCCGGTCGGGGTCGACCTGCGGGACCGAATCATGCTCGCCGCTACCGGTTGTCCCCCTTGGTGGCGCTTCAGACGCCGTGCCGGACGGGGTCTGAGCCGGTTCTAACGCACCCCGCGACTGGTGCAGCAGGAACATCGCTCCCACCCCCACCGCGAGCGCGAGCACACCGGATGCGGGCCCGCCGAACACCGCCCCACTGGCCGGAATCAGCAGCAGAATGAGCACCAGCATGAGGACCGGCGACATCGAGCTGCGCCCCCGTCCGATCAGGCTCTCGGCGGCGGAAGCCTGATCTCCCTCGGCTGGCAGCAGTAACCAGCCGAGCAGGTACAGCAGCACCCCCATCCCGCTGAACAGGGTGGCCACGACGAACGCCACTCGAACCAGGACGGGATCGACGGCATACCGCCGTCCGATCGCCGCCGCGACTCCACCGATCTTGCGGTCGTCGCGTCGGCGGCGCGGCCTGGTGGCCCAGAAATCTTGTACGGTGTGCTGCACGTTGATCTCGCTCACGTGGTTGAGCCTGGCCCGCGGGGACGGCCAGCACCATCGGGGGTCACCCTGATCCGTCCCCGAGTCGGGGGATACCGGGGTCGACCCTGATACCCCTTGTCCGCCAGACGTGTGACGATGGCGACCATGAGCACATCGGCGGAGCAGCAGGCCGGGATTGTCCCGGCCGCCCAGCCGGTGCGTGGCCAGCCTCCGGTACCGGATCGCGCCCCGGACGGTACGGGGCCGCCACCGCTTCGTCGGCATCGGTCCGGCCGGGTCATCGCCGGGGTATCCAGCGGGATTGCCGAGCACCTCGGTGTGCCGGTGCTGTGGGTGCGAGTGATCTTCGCGGTGCTCGCCGGCCTCGGCGGGGCCGGGTTGGTGGGCTACGCGCTGCTGTGGGCGTTCGTGCCGGCGACTGAAGCCGGTGGCGGGCAGCCGAGCACCGCGCGAGAGACGCAGCAGGCGGTCGGTCTGGTCGTGCTCGGCGTGGGTCTCGCGCTGGCCGGCGCCGCGTTGGGCGCTGCGTGGGGCGGCTGGGTCACCGGTCCGCTGGGGATCGCTCTGGTCGGCGCGGCCGTGGTGTGGCGGGAGGCCGACGCGAGCCAACGGACTCGCTGGCGCAGTGGCGCGGGCGTGTTGCAGGGGGCGTTTTTCGGCGGCGGGAGGATGGCCCTGCTGCGGGTGCTGGCCGGGATTGCGCTGGTGGCCAGCGGGATCGCGGTGTTCCTGTTCAATCAGGGCAACCTGGGGCAGCTGCGTTTCGCGCTGCTCGCCGCCGCGGCGACGCTGGTCGGGGTGGCTGTGCTCACCGTGCCCTGGTGGTTGGGGCTGATGCGCGCATTGGGCGAGGAACGCCGGGCCCGGATCCGCACCGAGGAGCGGGCCGAGATCGCTGCGCACCTGCACGACTCGGTGCTGCAGACCCTGGCGCTGATCCAGCAGCAGTCCGATTCGGCCCGCGAGGTCCGCCGGCTGGCCCGGGGCCAGGAGCGCGAGCTTCGCTCCTGGTTGTACGGTCCGCGCGGCTACGGGCGCCTGGCGCCCAACGACGCTGACGGTGACACCGCGGTGGCAGCGTTCGCGGCGACGTTGCACGCTGCTGCTGGCGAGGTCGAGGACACTTACGCGGTGAGCGTGCAGATTGTCGTGGTGGGCGATTGTGCTCTCGAGGAGCCGTTGACCGCGCTGGTGCAGGCCAGCCGGGAGGCGATGGTCAACGCGGCCAAGCACGCCGGGGTCGCCGAGGTGAGTGTGTATGCCGAGGTCGAGCCCGGGCAGGTGCATGTCTTCGTCCGGGATAGGGGCACCGGATTCGACCCGGAGGCCGTCGCTGACGACCGGCACGGCCTGGCCGACTCGATCCGCGGCAGGATGGAACGGCACGGCGGAACGGTGACCCTGCGCACCACACCCGGTGAAGGCACCGAGATCCAGCTGGCCATCGCGCGCCGCACCAACGGGGAGGAAACATGACCACTATCGGGGTCTTCCTGGTGGACGACCACGCTCTGTTCCGCACCGGGGTGAAGGCCGAGCTGGACCGGGCTGGTTCGGCGGAACCCGGCTTGGCGCCGGTCGTCGTGGTCGGCGAGGGTGGTTCCGTGGAGGAGGCCGTCACCGGCATCGCGCACCTGCGTCCCGACGTCGTGCTCCTCGATGTGCATATGCCCGACGGCGGCGGCGCGGAAGTGCTGCGGCGGGTCCGTCCCGAGCAGCCCGATGTGGTTTTCCTCGCGCTGTCGGTGTCCGATGCGGCCGAGGACGTGATCGCAGTGATCCGGGGTGGGGCACGGGGGTACGTGACCAAGACGATCTCCGGCCGGGAGCTGGTGGACGCGGTGCGCAGGGTGCACGCGGGGGACCCGGTGTTCTCCCCGCGGCTGGCTGGTTTCGTGCTCGACGCCTTCGCTCACCGACCGGGGGCGGCGCCGGTTGGCGACCCGGAGCTGGATCTGCTCACCCCTCGAGAGCGCGATGTGCTGCGGCTGCTCGCTCGCGGCTACGCCTACAAGGAAATCGCCGCCGAGCTGTTCATCTCGATCAAGACGGTGGAGACCCACGTGTCGTCGGTGCTGCGAAAGACCCAGCTGTCCAACCGCTACGAGCTGTCCCGGTGGGCTTCGGACCGCCGCTTGGTGTAGCCGCACGCTCGATAAGGCTCAGGTGGCAAGCGCCTTATCGGCCGGCGAGGGTGAAGGTGCCGAGTCTGGAGGCAGAGTCGATCAGTACGCGACCGTCCGGCGCGGTGTCCATGGTGAGCCGGTAGCGCTCGAAGGTCGGGTTCCGGTTCTTCGGTTCGAACTGCAGGTTCACCAGCACGGTGTCGCCTGTCACGGTGACCGGGCCGCGGATGCTCACCTGGTCGATCCCGCTCCAGAACTGGTCGTAGCCCGCGAGCCCGCGGGCCTTGGCGCGCTCGGCGACGCCGAGGTACTGCCACGCCGCCGCGGTGTCATCGGGTAGCAGGCCGTAGTAGGTGCGCACGATCTGTTCCAGCTGCGCGGCTTGTGCGGGTCCAGGGGCTAGCACCGGTGGTGGCGCGTTCGCGCCGGGTGCCGGTGGCGCTGAAGACGTGGCTACCGCTGGTTGGTTACGGCCGTCGCCCACCCCGGCGAGGGTCAGCACCATGACAACCAGGACCAGGCCACCGGCGGCTGCGAGCAACACCGCGGGCCGCCGCCACCACCGCAGGGTCCGGTCCTGAGCCGGGCCCTCCCGACCCGCGGTGCTGGCCGGCCGGCCGATGGCCAGGTCCACCGCGGTTGGCGTGGCCGGGGTCGGCGCGGCGGGCCGCCGGCGTGGCGGTGCCATCGATGGGGAGGCGACCTGCCCAGGTGCGACCGGACCAGGTGCGATCTGCCCAGGTGCGACCGGCCCAGCGGCGGTTGCCTCCTCTACCGAGCGGAGTGCGGCAACTGCATCGGGCATCGAGAGACGCTGCAGCGGATCGTCGGCCAGTAGCTGCATCAGCACGGCGGCCAGCGGCCCGGCCCGCTGCGGGGACTGCACCCGGCCGTCGGCGACGGTCCGCAGCAGCGCCAAGGTGTTCTCGTCCAGCCCGAATGGTGGTTCGCCTTCTACCGCGGTATACAAAGTCGAGCCCAGCGAGAACACGTCACCGGCGGGACCGGGCAGCTCGCCGCGGGCCACCTCCGGAGCGAAGTAGGCGGGCGTGCCCGCCAGGATGCCGGTGTGGGTCACCGTGGCGTCCCAGGTCGCCCGAGATATCCCGAAGTCGGTGATCTTGACGATGCCGTTGCGGCCGAGCAAGATGTTGCCCGGTTTGACATCCCGGTGCACGATCCCGGCTCCGTGGGCCGCGGCGAGCGCGGTGGCCACCTGCCGGCCGACCCTGGCCGCTTCGTGCGGTGACAACGTCCCCTGCTCGGCGAGAACCGTCGCCAGGCTGCGCGACGGCAGGTACTCCATGACCAGCCACGGCACCACTCGATCACCGGTGCTGCCGGTATCGAGGGCCACGTCGTAGACACAGATCGCGTGCGGGTGCTGCAGCCGAGCCGCGATGCGGCCCTCGCGCATCGCCCTGGCCTTGGCCGTTTCTTCCTCCGCCGCGGCCAGCCCGGGCTGCATCAGCAGCTCTTTGAGGGCCACCGTGCGGTCCAGCCGCAGGTCGTGCGCTCGCCAGACCACGCCCATTGCGCCGGCGCCGATCTGCTGGTCGAGACGGTAGCGATCGGCGACGAGCCGGGCATCGGCATTCACCTGCTCCGCTCCTCGCTCACGAGCTCAGGTTAGGACCTGCACCTCTGCCGGCACAGGACTATCGGTGTCCGGTACGCCCGGTGGGCCGGACGGTTACCGGATGTTCAGCCGCCGGTACGGAAGTGCGTCCGGGTGCCCTGCAGGGCCTGGTATCCCACCACGCCGCTACCGGCTCCGGCCAGGATGGCCAGCACGTCGGCAAACGAGCCGCCGGAAGTGAGCAACAGCGCGAACAGCGCCACCCCGAGGGTCGCGGCAGCGACCGGAACACGGCTGCGGACGTACTGGTTGACCGGTTCGCCCCCGGCCCGTTTGCTGGCCGCCGAGCGCAGCATCGCAAGGTAACCACCATGGCCCAGCGCGGCCGCCAACCCGGCGAGCGCGGCGAGTACGGCGATGAGATGGAGAATGAGCACCATGCTGCCAGTGTGCCTCAGCGGGCGAGGTTGGTGCCGGTGTGCAGCAGAGCGATCAGTGACCGAGCCGGCCGCGCCCCAGCCGCAGCAGCAGCATCGCCAGCTCGTGTCCCTCGCTGCCCAGCTCGCGGTAGCGGTCCACGACGGCCATCTCGCGGCCGTGCACCACCCGCGGGCCGCCGGCGGCTCGCCGGGCGAGGCCGATTGCCTGGGATATCGCGGTGCGTCGCTGCACCAGCCGCAGGATCTCGGCGTCGAGGTAGTCAATCTCGGTGCGCAGCGCGGCGAGATCGGTGGCGGAGCTGTCCTGGACTTCGGGTGCTGCCTCGCTGGTCGCGTGAGTGGGCATCTCGGTGGCCTCCTGGATTCTGTTCCAGAGTCCGTGCTCCCCGGCAGCACAACGCCCCGGGTCCGTGGACTCCGGGGCGTCGTGGCGGTCTGTGTCGTGCGTCACACCACCACGGGCACCGGGATCCGGTACCCGTAGAAAAAGCGGTGGCGACTCAGCACGGCACTGAGTCTGCCACGTTGCCCGGTGCGCCGTCCACCTCCTCACCGGGGTCCGGATCCTGCTGCTCGGTCATCCGGCGCACCGCTGCGGCCAGCACGGTGAAGCCCACTACGGCAACCCCCACCGATACCACCACCAGCGCGACCAGCCGGCCGATGGAATCGTTGATCGCCGCGCCGGTGCCGCCGGCCAGCACCCCGAGGGACACGTAGAAGCAGGAGTAGACCAGTGAGCCAGTCGCGGTGAGCTGGATGAACCGCTTCGGCGGCACCTTGAGGGTGCCGGCCAGCAACGGGATCAGGTAGTTGAACAACGGCATGAACTGGACCAGGGCCAGAGTGCGGCCAGCCGGGCCCCGCAGCAGCCGTTCCGCCTGGATCCACCGCTCTGAGCCGACCCGCCGGCCCAGCCAGCTGTGCCGGATGGCAGGACCGTTGCGGCGGCCTACCGCGTAGCTGAGCGTGTAGCCCAGCACCGTCCCGATCACCGCGCCCGCCACCACGATCGGCGCGCCGGCCGTGCCCACCGCGGCCGCCGGGACCAGCAGCACCAGGTCTCCCGGCAGCAGCCCACCAATCAAGGCCAGGCTGTCCACGAACATCACCAGCACCACCACGACCAGCAGCAGGATGGGAGAGACCTTCGCGACGTGTTCAAGCCAGCTGACGGGATCCACGGCACCCTCCTGCGGTCTGACGCCGTGCGGCGGCCCCCTGGAGCACTCTGCCTCCTCTCCGGATTGTCCGCTATATGTATGGATCGCGCTTTCAGCGGACTCTCAGCAATGCCCCCCGTCAGTGCCTCCCGGTACCGTGGTCGCCACGATGAGTGCCTCTGTTGTCAACTCTGATGGCGCAGCCCCCCCACAGGACCTGCTCGCCGGACTCAACCCGCAACAACGTGCGGCGGTGGAGCATGTCGGCTCCCCGCTGCTCATCGTCGCGGGTGCCGGGTCCGGCAAGACCCGGGTGCTCGCCCACCGCATCGCCTACCTGCTCGGCCAGCGCGACGTCGCACCCGGCCAGGTGCTGGCGATCACCTTCACGAACAAGGCCGCGGCCGAGATGAGGGAACGGGTCACCGCACTGGTCGGCAGGCGCGCCGCGGTGATGTGGGTGTCGACGTTCCACTCGATGTGCGTGCGGATCCTGCGCCGGGAAGCTCGTAACCTTTCCGGGCTGACCTCGAGCTTCTCCATCTACGACGCCGACGACACCCGTCGACTGATCACGATGGTGGCCCGTGACCTGGATCTGGACCCCAAGCGGTACCCCGCGCGCACCCTGGCGGCGAAGATCTCGAACCTGAAAAACGACCTGCTGGACCCCGATAGTGCCGCTTCCGCCGCGTCTGATGACTTCGATCGTCGGGTTGCGGAGGTGTTTGACGGCTACCAGCGGCGGTTGACCACATCCAACGCGCTGGACTTCGACGACCTGATCATGCGCACGGTCGAGCTGTTGCAGACCCTGCCTGATGTTGCCGAGCACTACCGGCGCCGGTTTCGCCACGTCCTGGTCGATGAGTACCAGGACACCAACCACGCGCAGTACGTGCTGGTCCGCGAATTGGCCGCGGCACCGGCCGAGGACACCGACCCCGCGGAGCTGTGTGTGGTGGGTGACGCCGACCAGTCCATCTACGCCTTCCGCGGTGCCACGATCCGCAACATCGAGGAGTTCGAGCGGGACTTCCCAAACGCCCGGACGATCCTGCTGGAGCAGAACTACCGGTCCACCCAGACGATCCTGTCCGCCGCGAACGCCGTGATCGCCCGCAACCCCGGCCGCCGGGATAAGCGGCTGTGGTCAGCCGCGGGGGACGGCGAGCCGATCGTCGGCTACGTCGCCGACAACGAACACGACGAGGCCGCGTTCGTCGCCGCGGAGATCGACCGGCTGGTCGACGACGGCGAAGCACGGTTCGGCGACGTGGCGGTGTTCTACCGGACCAACAATTCCTCCCGGGTGTTCGAGGAGATCTTCATCCGGCTCGGGTTGCCCTACAAGGTGGTCGGCGGGGTGCGCTTCTACGAGCGCCGCGAGGTCCGGGACGCGCTGGCCTACTTGCGGGTGCTGGACAATCCCGAAGACACGGTGTCGCTGCGCCGGATCCTCAACACGCCGCGGCGGGGGATCGGGGACCGTGCGGAGGCCGTGGTGGCCGCGCACGCCGAGCGGGAGCGGATTTCCTTCGCGGCGGCGCTGCGGGCCGCCGCGGCCGGTGAGGAGATTCCGCTGCTCAACCCGAGATCCCGCAACGCGATCACGGCATTCGTGGTGATGATGGACGAGCTACGGGAAAAGGTGGCGGCGGGCGAGGAGGTCGCGGAGGTCCTCGATGCGGTGCTCGAGCGCACCGGGTACCGGGACGAGCTGGACGGGTCGGAGGATCCGCAGGACGCTTCCCGGCTGGACAACCTCACCGAGCTGGTGACTGTGGCCCGGGAATCCGCCACCGGCCCGGTCGTCCCGGTCGAGGACGGCGGCGCCGAGCCCGGGTCGCTGGCGGCGTTCCTGGAGCGGGTCGCGCTAGTGGCCGACGCGGACCAGATCCCGGACGACGATGGGTCATCCGGTGGTGTGGTGACCTTGATGACGCTGCACACCGCCAAGGGGCTGGAGTTCCCGGTGGTGTTCCTCACCGGCTGGGAGGACGGGCTGTTCCCGCACCTGCGCGCGTTGGGCGATCCGACCGAGCTCGCTGAGGAGCGCAGGCTGGCCTACGTCGGGCTGACCAGGGCCCGGCACCGGCTGTACCTGTCCCGGGCGATCACCCGGTCGGCCTGGGGACAGCCGATGACCAATCCGGCGTCGCGCTTTCTCGCCGATGTGCCCGAGTCGCTGGTGCAGTGGCGGCGCGAGGAACCCGAGCGCGCCGGCCCGGTCGGGCGGACGGTCTTCGGCCGCCGCGGTGCTGATGCCACCGGCGCAGACTCAGCGCAGGCCGGGGTCGCGGCGCGCGGCTTGCGCACGACCCCGTTCCGGGGCTGGCAGAACACGCCGGCGCTGGTGCTGGACGTGGGAGATCGGGTCACGCACGACAAGTACGGCCTGGGCACCGTGGTGGCCACCGACGGCAGCGGTCCACGGACCACCGCCACCATCGATTTCGGCAAGTCCGGCACGGTCCGACTGATGCTCATCGGCGGCGTCCCCCTGGTGAAACTCTGAAGTGTCGGCACCGTGGTGGGCATGATGGGCCGATGACGGCAACGGAGGTCATCACGCACCACCCCTACAGCCCGTGGGGTCGTCGCACTCAGCGCCGTCCTGACAGCCAGCCTCCTTGCAGGGGGTATTTAGGCCGTGTCCCGCAGATCTTCGGGCAGGTGGCCACCCTTGCCGCCCCCGGAGCCGCCGGGGACGTCCGAGCTCAAGCGACAACGCCACCGAGGACCTCACCGCCGTGAACACGACACCACCGACGTCCGCGATAGGGTGAAACGTCCGTAACGTCGAGTTCACGGGCCTTACCCACCAGCAACGGGCTGTGCTGGTGGTAGGACGAGTGGAACTTGCACGAATGGGAGTGCACTCTCGCCGGAACTATCGACGTCGTCTGGATCTGGATCTGGCTCCGCGATCCCTGTAGACCGTGTCCCGTAGACAGGGCGCCTTCCTCCATGGGAAGGCGGTTCTACTTGAGTATCGCTACGCAGGCGCCCTGCGCTACATCATGGCTGCTTGGTCGAGAGTCTGATCGACCGCCGATACGACCAGGGCACGCATCACATCGACTCGTCGAGCCGAATGTGGTTTGGTCCGAGGATGCGCAATGGGCGCCGCCCGGTACCCGCGTACGCCGCGGTGCTCCCGATCAGACCAGGCCGCGGGCGCTGAGGAACGCGTACAGCCCCTCGCCGAACCGGGCGCCGATCGCCTCCAGCCAGTCGATGTCCGCGGTGGTGGTGCCGTCCATGTAGCTGCCGTCGGTCGCCCCGGGCGGCAGCCGGTAGCTGCGGGCGATCTCGACGTGCACGCCGTCGATTCCCGGTCACAGGTTCACGATCGCGGTCGTGTCCCCGGCGAGTGGTGCTCGGGCACCGCTATCACGCACGAGCTTGCCAGGCGGGGATAACCTGCTGCTGATGCCCATCGGCAGGGTCACCTTGCGAAGTTCTCAGCGCTAGCGCCGGGAGTTCGCCGCCTAGGCGCCCACTTGCGCGTCAGTTGGGTCGACCACCGCGCAGCAGGCCGAGGATGGTGTCTAGTTTGCCGTCCATCTCGGTCAGTTTGCCGTCCACCTCGGTCAGCCGGTTACCTTGCCGACGCTGGGTCGCCGCGATGTCAGCCAACATCTCATAGATCGACTGGACGTCGTTGTCGAGTTGCTTGACCTTGCGCTCAATCCCGACCGGCACCGTCATGGCCGCCAGCCTACGACGAATGGTCCGCAGCGTTGCGCGCACCTCTCAAGGCTCCCGGTTGAGCGGTGTCGAGCGCCGCCCGCCCCCGCCTTCTCACGATGCGCTCGACGATGTGAGCGGCATCGGCGCCTACCCCGGCGAGCACTGAGGATGGCTCGGAGTGCAACCAGCGCAACCCGACGGCGTACAGCCCTGGGTGTGTGGTGACGCCCCTGACGTGTCGCGGGTATCCCCACTCGTCCAGCACAGGCAGGTCGACCCAGCCGAAGTCGAGCTGGTAACCCGTCGCCCATACGACTGCGCCAATGCCCGCGGCATCGAGGTCGAGCTCGTTGGTCGTAGTCGGCGTGAAGTCGTCGTACGGCGGCCGCTCATCGGGCGGCGCGTCGATGCCGGCCGCAGCGATGTACGCGTCGAACATCGGCCGGAATTCCTCGTCGAAAGCCCTGTCGGCGAACGCCAGCCGCGCGTCGAGGTCGTCGCTGAACCGCACTGTCGCACCGGTCGCCGACTCCAGTCGCCCGTGCAGATGGACACCCTGCCGGGCGAACTGCCGCAGGTTGATGTCGTGGCCGCCATCCTTGCCTGAGAGGTGCGGATCGCAGCCAAACCTCGCGGCCGGCGAGGGGAGATCCTCGACGGTGGGGAAGGGAACGCCGACCTCCGCCCCGTGCAGGAAGCATTGCAGCAGCCACCAGATGAGGTCGCGACCGCGGTAGCGGCGAGGGGCACTGGGGCACAGTGAGACGGCGAGGTGCACGTCGCGCCCGGCCTGATGCAACTCCTCGGCGATCTGGGTGCCCGACTGGCCGGTACCGACCACGAGCACAGCACCGTCGGCAAGCTGTCCCGGCCGACGGTAGTTGAGCGAGTGCAGCTGCTGGATGTGGGCCGGGAGCAGGCCGGATGCGGCTGGAATTTTCGGGCGCTGGTATGGCCCGGTCGCGAGTACGACGTTACGAGCCAGCACCGTCATACCGTCGGTGTGAGCCTCGAAATGACCGTTCGACGTGGCCAGGCGGTTCACCGTGGTGCCCAGCCGCACTGGTGCGCCGAATGAGGCGGCATACTCCTGCAGGTAGTTCACCACCTCGTCGCGCGCCATGAAGCCGTCCGGATCGGGACCGGCGTAGGGCATGCCGGGCAGCAGGATGACGAAGTTCGGTGCGACCAGGCAGAAGCTGTCCCACCGGTCGAGCCAGCCGCCACCGAACCGGTTCCGCCGCTCCACGACGAGGTGCTCGACCCCGGCTTGGGTCAGCCAGTAGCTCGTGGCCAGGCCCGCCTGCCCGCCCCCGATCACCAGCGTGTCAACGCTTTCGCGCGCATCCGTAGGCAAACCCACGCTGCTACTCATGGCTGACTCCTCTCGTGCTGCGGCCCGTTTCGAGCGCGGGACGTCGGCGGAATGTTGCGGTTCACGCGGAACAGGTTGTCGAATGATGGAACTCGGCGAGCAGGCCGCGCGTCGGCGGAAGCACCCAATATGCGTGACCACGCAGTGGGTAGTTCCACCCAGGAGAGTGCTCAGACGAGCCGATGCTGGTATGCGTAGGCCGTGGCCGCCGCTCGTGATGGCACGGCCAGCTTGGTGAGGATGCTGCTCACGTGCCGGTCCACGGTTCGCCCGCTGAGGACCAGTTCGACGGCGATCGCCTTGTTGGTCGCGCCGGCGGCAACCAGGCGCAGCACCTGCAGCTCGCGCGGGGTCAGCCCGCGCCGAGGACCTGACCGTGCATCCCGGGTCAGCGAGTCGAGCCGGGCGACGTCTGGGGCAGCCCCCAACTGCAGGAACATGTCGTGGGCCGCCGCCAGCTCCAGCCCCGCCCCATCGTCGTCTCCCAGGGCGCGGCACGCCAGCCCCATCAGTACCCGCACGAGCGCGACCTCATACGGCGCCTCGAGCTGCTGCCACACCTGGCAGGCGTGCCGCAACGCGATCAGGGCGGCTTGGGCGTCGCCTTCGGCCAGCGCGACGGCCCCCCGGGCGTGCGCGGCCGTCGCGCCCAACACGCCGTCGCGCCCGTAGCCCTCGGCGATCTCGGTCAGCTCGCGGCAGGCGCCCCGCGCCGGTACGGTCTCGCCCGCGGCCAACATGATCTCCACATAGGCAGGCAGCAGCCGGGCGCGCTCACGCCGCTCGGTGGTCTCACCCACCACCCGGCAGATCGCCGCGGCGGCTACCTCGGTGCGTCCCTGGGCCAGCCGTAACAGGGCCAGGCCAGGTTGTGGCTGACATCCCCACTGGCTCGCGCTGCGGTAGGCGTCCTCGGCCGCGGCGGACTCACCCAGCAACCGATGGATCTCGCCCTGCCGGTAGGACGCCGCCCCGGTGGCCAGCTGGTTGACACCGCGTGCGAACCGCTCACTGGCTCGCCGCGCCTCCTCCAGCGCGTCCCGCCAGGCGCCGTGCAACTGCATGATCTCGGCGCGGTGCACGAGGCACTGGCCGGTGAAGTTCAGCATGTCGGGTTGCGCCTCGCACCACCGGGTCAGCGCGGCGGTCCACTCGCGAGCCCGGCGCAGCTCGTAGGCCTCCTGGCAGGCCTCGATCACGCTGCAATAGATCAGGCCGGTGAAAAGCGGCGACGACAGCTCGCCGGCGACCACCGCCACCATCGCCTCGTCCAGCAGGGCCAGACCCTCTTTGACCCGCCCCAGTCTGACCCGGGCCCGGCCCTGCGCATGCAGGGCGAAGGCGATCAGGTCGACATCCCCGAAACGTTCCCCGATCTCCGCCACGAGGGCTGCGGTGGCGTACCCGGTCTCGTACTCACCGGGGCACATTTGCTGTAGTACGACGGGCACCAGCAGGTAGCCGCGCTCGACACAGTCACGCTCGGTCCGTTCAAGCAGGCGCTGCCCCCGGCTGAACCACCCGGTCGCACGAGAGATCGCTCCCGCGTCGGTGAGCCCGAAGCCCAGCCAGAGCGCACACCGGGCAGCGCACACCGGCTCCCCGGCGTCCAGATAGCGGTGATGGGCACGATCCAGCGCACCGACGCCGTCGTCGTTGCGACCGATCAGATACGCCGAGGTCGCGAGCAGCTCAAGATCCTCTGCTCCGAGCGGAGCCGCCTCATCGGCCAGGGAGAGCGACTTGTAGGCAGTGAGCCACGCTCGCCGACGGTAGGCCTCGCGGCCACGTTCGAGCTCGTCCATGGCTACCATCCCGCGGTGTCAACCGGCGCGGGATGGTAGCCACGTCTCGCTTGCTAGCCACGCCGTCCGCGCCAGACGTCTCCGGGTGGTTTGCCGGGTCCGCCGTACTGATTGTGCCGCACGGCAGGCCCTTCGGGTATCGCGATTGTCAGGGTCACCCGCTATCTTTCGAACATGTGTTCGATTATGCTGCTGGGGGTGCGGGATGGACGAGCGGTTGGGGCGAGTGCTGCGGGAGCGCGTGGATGCGTACCTGCGCGAAGTCGAGCGGGTGCTCCGCGGAGCGGAGCCGGGAGCGGCCTGGCCAGCGGTCCGGGCTCGGCTGCTCCCCCTTGCCGCGGCCTGGCGGAGTCTGCTGGCGCAGCATGGTCCTGGTCGTAGTGGCCGCTGCCGGCACTGCGACCGTGGGTTTCGCCCATTGCGCAGCCAGCGTCGGCAGTGCTCGGTGTGGCGTGTCGCGCATGCCCACCTGGGTGGCGGATGGCCGCTAGATGGCGGCCAGTGAGCAGGCGAGCACCACTGTCAGAAGTCGACGCCGTGGTCGCGCAGCCATCTGATCGGATTGATCTTCTGACCGGCCGCGTTCCACACTTCGAAGTGGAGGTGCGGTCCGGTCGAGTGGCCCCGGTTGCCCATCTCGGCGATCTTCTGGCCTGCTCGCACCTTTTGACCCTCTGCGACCAGCGAGCGGTTGATGTGTCCGTAAACAGTGGTCGTGCCGTCGGCATGCCGGAGGCGCACCCAGAGGCCGAAACCGCTGGCGGGGCCGGACTCCGCGACCACGCCGTCGGCGGCGGCCAGGATCGGTGTCCCGATGGAGTTGGCGATGTCCATGCCGAAGTGAAAGACACCCCACCGCGAGCCGTATCCGGAGGTCAGCGTGCCCTTGGTTGGCGCCATGAACCGGATCCGGCTGGCCTCGGCCTCGCGGGCGACGCGCTGGTCTACGAGGCGCTGTCCCTTGGCCATCGCCTGGACGGCCTCGGCCGCGGCGGGTGCCGCGGGCCGAGTCAGCGGCAGGTACTCCGGTGCCGGGGCGGGTCCGCCCACCCCTGTCGCCGCCAGCCCTGTGGCCGATGCGGCGTTGCGTGCGGAGGCCAGCAATGTGGCATCGTCGGAGATCACGGTGGTGGTGTTGTCGATCGCCTGGCCCGCGGCCACGAAAGCGCCAGCGGCGACGGCTGCTACGACCACCCGGCCGCGCACGGCGGGGGAGGGTGCCGTGATGCGGTGGGCCGCCCGGGTACTCGAGGGGCCGGGGCGCAGCGCCGCCTCATGTACCGGGGATGGTCGTTGGCCGCCTGGGGAGCGGTGTCGAGCCAAGACCTGCCTTCCCGTGTCGAGGGGCCGAGCTGGCACCGGGCGGGGGATCCCGGGGAACTGGTGGGTCCAGTTCCGTTAGCCAGCCGTGACCGTAGCGTGACCGCGGACTGGGGGAAGTTAACGGAGCGCGAAGTCGCGGGCAAGCCACCGTTCCGCGATACGTTCGGCGGTATCGGCAAGCGTTGGTTCTCGCGCGCCGTGCGGTCGATCCAGCCGACGACCCGCTCATCGGTAGCCGGCGGGTGTCTACCCTTGAGTGAATGAGCGGACGTATCCGGGTGGTCGTCGCCAAACCAGGCCTCGACGGGCACGACCGGGGCGCCAAGGTCGTCGCACGTGCACTGCGCGACGCCGGTATGGAGGTCGTCTACACCGGATTGCACCAGACCCCCGAGCAGATCGTGGAGACCGCGCTGCAGGAGGACGCCGACGCGGTAGGGCTCTCGGTACTCTCCGGTGCCCACATGACTCTGTTCGCCAGGGTCGTCGAGCTGCTGCAGAGTAAGGGCGCGGCTGACGTGCTGGTCTTCGGTGGCGGGATCATTCCCGTGGAGGACATCCCGAAGCTCGCCGAGCTCGGGGTGGCCAAGGTGTTCACCCCGGGTGCCACCACGCACGAGATCGTCGACTGGGTGCGCGCCGCCGTGACCGCCCCGGTGGAGTGATCAGGTTCACGGCTGCCGGTAGAGGCGTTGCCGCCTGCGGCTGGATAGGGTCGGGCGGTCCGTCGGCAGGCCGACCCATCCTGGAGATCCGCGTGGACCTGTACGAATATCAGGCGAGGGATCTGTTCCACACCCACGGCGTCCCGGTTCTCCCCGGCCGCGTCGCCACTACCAGCGCGCAGGCCCGAGCTGCCGCTGCGGAGTTCGGCGGCACGGTGGTCGTCAAGGCCCAGGTGAAGACGGGCGGCCGCGGCAAGGCCGGTGGTGTGAAGCTGGCCCGAACACCGGACGAGGCGCAGCAGCATGCTGCCGCCATCCTGGGTATGGACATCAAGGGCCACACCGTGCACCGCGTGCTGATCACCCCCGCGTCGGACATCGTCGAGGAGTACTACCTGTCCTTCCTGCTCGATCGCACCAATCGCACCTTCCTCGCGATGGCCAGCGTCGAAGGCGGGATGGACATCGAAGAGGTCGCCGCGACCAAGCCCGAGGCGCTGGCGAAGGTGCCGGTGGATCCGAGGTTCGGGGTGGACGCTGCGAAGGCCGCTGAGATCGTCCAGGCTGCCAGGTTCCCGGCGGAGGTGGCGCAGGCGGCGGCCGACACCGTCGAAAAGCTGTGGAACGCCTTCGTCGCCGAGGACGCGACCCTGGTGGAGGTGAACCCGCTGGTTCGGGACTCCCACGAGGCGATCATCGCGTTGGACGGGAAGGTGACCCTGGACGACAATGCCGGGTTCCGCCACCCTGATCACGCCGAACTGTCCGACGCCGCCGCGCTGGATCCGCTCGAGGCCAGGGCAAGGGCCCGCAACCTCAACTACGTCAAGCTCGACGGTCAGGTCGGCATCATCGGCAATGGTGCGGGCCTGGTGATGTCCACCTTGGACGTGGTCGCCTATGCGGGCCAGGCGCACGGGGGGGTGAAGCCGGCCAACTTCCTCGATATCGGCGGGGGTGCGAACGCGCAGGTGATGGCCGACGGGTTGGACATCATCCTCGGCGACCCGGATGTGCGGTCGGTGTTCGTGAACGTCTTCGGCGGGATCACCGCCTGCGACGAGGTGGCCACTGGCATCGTCCAGGCGCTGAGTATTTTGGGAGCGGCCGCTACCAAGCCGCTGGTGGTCCGGCTGGATGGCAACAACGTTGCCGACGGCCGCCGGATCCTCGCGCAGGCGGCCCACCCGCTGGTCACCATGGTCGACACGATGGACGCCGCGGCCGACAAGGCCGCCGAGCTCGCCGCATCGACTTATGCCAAGGGAGCCTGACCGGTGGCAATCTTCCTGACCAAGGATTCGAAGATCATCGTCCAGGGGATGACCGGCGCGGAGGGCCGCAAGCACACCCAGCGGATGCTCGACGCGGGCAGCCAGGTCGTCGGCGGGGTCACTCCGGGTAAGAGCGGCCAGGCCGTCGACTTCGGGGGTGTGTCACTGCCGGTGTTCGGCTCGGTCGCCGAGGCGACCGCCGCTACCGGTGCTGACTGCAGCGTCGTCTTCGTCCCCCCGCGCTTCGCCAAAACCGCGGTCATCGAGGCGACCGACGCCGGCATCGGGTTGGTCGTGGTGATCACCGAGGGGATCCCGGTGCACGACACCGCCGCCTTCTGCGCACATGCCGGAGCCACCGGGCTGGCGGCGAATCCGGTACGAACCCGCATCGTCGGGCCGAACTGCCCCGGGGTGATCAGCCCCGGCGCCTCCAATGCGGGGATCATCCCGGCCGATATCACCGGCCCCGGCAAGATCGGGCTGGTGTCCAAATCCGGCACCCTGACCTACCAGATGATGTTCGAGCTGCGCGACATCGGTTTCTCCACCTGCGTGGGTATTGGTGGTGACCCGGTGATCGGCACCACCCATATCGACGCCTTGCAGGCCTTCGAAGACGACCCCGACACAGCGGCGGTGGTGATGATCGGCGAGATCGGCGGGGATGCTGAGGAACGCGCCGCCGACTACATCAAGGCCAACATCACCAAACCGGTGATCGGTTACATCGCCGGCTTCACCGCCCCCGAAGGTAAGACCATGGGCCATGCCGGCGCCATCGTGTCCGGCTCGGCCGGTACCGCGGCGGCCAAGAAGGAAGCCCTCGAGTCGGCCGGGGTCCAGGTCGGCAAGACACCCAGCGAAACCGCGGAGCTGATGCGCGAGATCATGACGGGGTAGGTGGCTCTTCAAGTACCGCCAACCCGGCTGACGAGGCCCTCTAACTGCTGCCAACCTTGGCGGCCCGGCGGTGTAGTCCCCCAATCCGGTTACATCAGGGGCGCGTCGGCCAGTTGATCGTCCCGAATGTTCCACGCGGCTGCGAGGGTGGCGACCGTGAGCCTGCTGCTGGCGCCGGTGCCCGGTACTTCCGCGGCTGGCGGCCACCGTCCCGGCCCGACCTCAGTGGGCTGGGGCGCGGCGGTGGGCATCGCCTGCATGCCAGCCTTTGTCGGCTACCTTGCCATCGTCGCGCTGCTCGCCCTGCTTGGGGCCGCCGGTGGGGCCGCCGGTGGGGCCGCCGGTGGGGCGGAGAGCCCGCTGGCCGCTGTGGCTCAGGCCGGCGCAGTGGGCTGGCTCGTCGCACACCAGGTCCCGCTGACCATCGATGGCGCCCCGCTCGGTGTCCTGCCGCTGCTGCCCACCCTGCTGCTCGGCGCGCTGGTGGCCCGCGGCGCAGCCCGGGTCGCGAGCCGTTGCGGGATCCACACACCTGCCGACGCGGGGTGGGTGGCCGGTGCGATCGCCGGCACCCACGGCGTCCTCGGCGCGGTCCTGGCGCTGGTGGCGGCCCCGGCGACGATCACCGCGGATCCCGTGCACGCCGCGCTGGGGTGCGCGCTGGTCGCCGGCGTCGCGGCGGGTCTGGGCCTGGCCCGGCCCTGCGGGTTGCTGCCTGCGGCGCTGCGCTGGGCACCTGGCTGGGTACGACCCGGCCTCGTGATAGGCGCGTGGGGCTCGGCGGTCCTGCTCACCGCTGGTCTCACCGTGGTGCTGATCGGTCTGGGTGTGTCCGCGCCGGAGGCCTTCCAGATGTCGGGATCTGACGCCGGCAGCGCTTTCGGCCTGGCCCTCCTGTCGATCGGGTACCTGCCCAACGCGGCGATCGCTGGACTGTCCTGGCTGGCCGGATCCGGCTTCTCGATCGGGGCGCTGTCGGTCAGCCCGGTCGCGATGGTGGAGGCGCCGGTACCGGCGCTACCACTACTTGCCGCTCTACCGCAGGGTCCGGTGCAGCCGTGGTGGGGCGTCGTGCTCGCGATTCCCCTGCTGACCGGGGCTGCGATGGGACGCCGTTGCGCCGCCGCTGCCTCCGACCTGGTAGGGCGGCTGCGGGTGCTCGGGGTGGCCACCGCGGTGCTCGCCCTCGGCAGTGGGGTGCTCGCGGCGTTGGCCGGCGGGCGGTTGGGCTCAGCGAGCTTTGATCCTGTCGACGTTGCGTCGGGGTCCCTCGCGGTTGCGCTGCTCGGCGCGACGTTGCTGGGCGGTTGCGCTGCCACGCTGCTGTCTACGCATGCTGTGCCGCTGCCGGTGGACGGTGCGGCGGATCAGTTGCCTGTCCAGGCCGGTCTGGGCGACGGGACGGTCGCCGAGGAGGAAACCGAGGCACAACCGGCGGAACCCGACTGCCCGCCTGGGGATGATCCGCCTGACAACCAAGAGCACCAGGTTGCCCACCAGCGCCCGGATTAGCAATGTCGCGGTGCAGGTAACGCTCCGGTCTGCCGTGCGCAGTGCAGTATCGCGTCGGTACTACGGTCGGCGTCCTCGTCGGTGGTATTCCAACCCGACACGCTGATGCGCATCGCGATTCTCCCGTTCCAGTTGGTGGGTCCGCACCAGCAGGTGCCATCGTTTTGGGCGGCCGTGATCAGGCGGTTGGTGGCCTCGTCGGAGTCGGCGGCGGCGAGGACCTGGTTGAGGGCCACCTCGTTGAGGATTTCTAGCCTGGCCCGGGCTAGTGCGTCACCGATCCGGCGAGCCTGCCGGCATGCGTTTTCCACAAGATTCGCTATTCCGGTGCGGCCAAGGCAGCGAAGTACTGCCCAGATCTCGATTTGGCGTGCGCGCTGTGAGGACTGGGGCGTGTGGTGCATCGCTTCGAAACCGTTGTCCGGGGGGAGGTAGTCGGCGACGGAGGCGAAACTGCGGCGGAGGTGCTCAGCGTCGCGAACGAACACGATTCCGCTGTCGTAGGTGACATTGAGCCACTTGTGTGCATCGGTGGCCCATGAGTCGGCGTCGGTCAGGCCGGTGACGAGGTGCTGGTGGGTGGGATCGGCCAGCGCCCACAGACCGAAGGCACCGTCGACATGCAGCCACGCGTCATGCTCCCGTGCCCAGGACACGACCTGTGGGACTGCATCGAACGCCCCGGTATTGACCTCCCCCGCCTGGGCGCACACGATGACCGGTCCCTCAATACGGGGAAGCAACTCAGCTCGCATCCGTCCCTGTCCATCAGCCGGGACACGGCGTACTCGATCCCGGCCAAGCCCGATCACACCCAGTGCCTTGAACAACGCGGAATGGGCCTTGTCGCCGGCCACCACGGTCAACGCTGGTGCTCCCGACAGGCCCTGGCGCTGCACGTCCCAACCCAGGCGGGCGAGCTGATGATCCCGTGCGGCGGTCAGTGCCGTGAGGTTGGCCATGGTCGCTCCGGTAACGAACGCGGCCTCGCAGGTGCCCGGCAGCCCGAACAACTGCACCAACCAATTCCGGGTGACCTCATGCAGGCGGGCCGCCACCGGACGGCGGTGCACGCTGTCGACGTATCGACGTATCGACGTGCGCGGCGTGCCGCCTCCGCGAGCAACTCGTCACGTTCAGACCACGCCGAGGAATCGTTCACCACACCAAACTCACTCGCCGCTGCCGTACGGGCGGGTGAGGATCTCCAGAATGTGCCCGTTCGGATCCGTGAAGTACGCGCCGCGGCCCAGCGGCTGCTTTCTTGTCACGGGCTGCGACGACCGTGTGATTCAGCTCGATGGACTTGGGGCCCTCCAAGGGTGTCATCGTTTAGTTCGTTCCGTACTCATTGTTCGTGTGGGTGATCCGTCCTGCTCCTGGTCCGGTGGACTATCGGGATCGGAGCGCGTGGACACACGACGCAGCAGGGTCGCGGACATGATGGCCAGGCCGAGCACGATTACAGCGCTGAGGCCGGCGTTGAATTGCAGCCCTTGGGTGAACGCCTCACGCGCGGTGTTGAGCAGTTCGACGCCACGTTCGCCGGGTAGCTGGTTGGCTGCGGCCACCGCGCCACCCAGGGTTTCCCGGGTGGCATCGGCCGCTTCGGGTGGGACGCCAGCCGGGACGGTGTCGGCCACCTGGTTGCGGTAGACGGCGGTGCCGATGCTGCCCAGCACCGCGATGCCCAGCGCGATACCGAGCTCGGCACTGGTCTCTGAGATCCCGGACGCGGCACCGGCCCGTTCCGGAGGGGCCGATCCGATGATCAGGTCGGTGGTCAAGGCCGTGACCAGTCCGACCGCGAAAGACGTGATGGCGAATCCGGTCACCAGAACCGGGAGGCCGGCGTTCGCATCGACCTGGGTGACTATCCCAAGGCCGACGACGCCGGTCAGGAGACCGGCGGTGATCACGAAGGCCGGGGGGACGGTTCGGACGAGGACCGGGGCCAGCATCGCACCGACCAGGCCCCCGATCGCTGCGGGCAAGGTCCACAGCCCTGCCTGCAAGGGCGGCAGTCCGAGTACCAGCTGCAGATGCTGGGCGATGAGGTATTGGATTCCGGTCAGGACGAACAGGGAGAACAGGTGTGTGGTCACTGACGCGCTGAAGGTGCGGTCGCCGAACAGTCGAAGGTCGAGCATGGGGTCGGCAAGCTTGTGTTGCCGGCGGAGGAACAGGGCGCCGATGGTGAGACCGACCACGGTGGACAGGGCGGGTAGCCATCCGAGGCCGTGCGCGGCGGACTCCTTGAGGGCCGTAGACCACTAGCAGGATGGCGGCCAGGGATAGGGCGACGCTGCCCAGGTCGAGCCGGCCTGATTCGGGGTCGCGGTATTCGGGCAGCAGTACCGGTGCCGCCGCGAGCAGCAGCAGCATGATCGGAATGCTCAGCAGGAACACCGAGCCCCACCAGAAGTGCGCCAAGAGTGCTCCGCCCACCAGCGGACCGATCGCGCTACCGGCCAGCAGGCTGGTCATCCACGCCGAGATCGCGATCGTGCGCTGCTGCGCCTCGAGGAACATGTTGCGGATCAACGACAGGGTGGATGGCATCAGGGTCGCCCCGGCGATGCCCAGCAGCGCCCGGGCCGCGATCAGCATCTCGGGGGTCGTGGAGAATGCGGCGAGCCCCGAAGCGACGGCGAAGCCGGTGGCGCCGACAAGCAGCAGCCGCCTGCGGCCGATGCGGTCGCCCAGCGTTCCCATCGTCAGCAGGAACCCGGCGATCAGGAACCCGTAGATGTCCACGATCCACAGCAACTGGGAGCTGCTGGGCTGGAGGTCGACGCTCAGCCGCGGAACCGCCAGGTGCAGCACGGTCATGTCGAGACCGATGAGCATGGTGGGCAGGGCCAGCACCGCGAGCCCGGTCCACTCCCGGCGTCCGGCGCTCCGGCCGGGCTCAGACGCGATGTTCGCTGGCATCGGGCGTCCCTCCATCAGTACGTCAGGCCGCAGTTCATCGTGCGCCAACGACCAACCATCAGATAATATTTCGATTCGGATCAGAACGTAACATATAATGGGCGGGTGACCCTCTCGCCCGCCCCCGTGATCCCGGCCGCCCGTGCCGGCCGTCCGCGGGACTCGTCCATCGACGCTGCTGTGCTCGATGCCACGGACACCGTGCTCGACTCGGGCTACAGCCGGTTCACCCTCGAAGAGGTCGCTCGCCGCGCCGGCACCACCAAACCCGCAATCCGCCGCCGCTGGCCTACCCGCCAGCACCTCGTTCTCGCGGTGCTCGCCCGGCGGCTGGGCGCGGCGCAGGTGCCGGCCACCGGTTGCACACTGTGTGACCTCACCGACGGCATCAATGTCTTTGTGGCGGCCTTCCAACGCATGCCCCCAGACGTGCTCGGCCCCCTCCTGGCCGACTGCGCAGGCGACCCCGAGCTCCGCGCGGACTTCATGGCCACACTGTTCGAGCCGCCGCGCGCCGCTGTCGGGCACACACTCGACCGCGCCCTTGCTCGGGGTGATTTGCGCGCGGACCTCGACCGCGAGCTCACCCTCGACCTCCTCGGATCACTTATCCACTACCGCACGCTGTTCGGCCACGCGCCCACCAGCGACGCAGAGATCGAGCGAGCCGTCGAAACCCTCCTGCAAGGCATCGCCACCGACTACCCCGCGCTGCTCGAACACAGCCGCCGTCGAGCCGGCGACCCGCAGACCCACCACCTCCACGATGGATCCGATTCGAGCTCATAGACACAGCTGACGGCCAGTGCATGGGGCAAGTTAGTCTGGGTGCTCGTGATCCGCCCTGCTGCCAGGAGCCTGCTGACCGTGCATCAGCTCCGCCTGCCGGTCCCGATTCGGGTCGCTGTCCTGGTGTCCGGTACCGGGACGCTGTTGCAGGCATTGTTGGACGCTGCCGGCCCGGACTATCCCGCCCTGGTTGTCGCCGTCGGCGCGGACCGACCCGGCGCCGCAGCGCTGCGCCGCGCCGCTGATCGCGGGCTGCCCACCTTCGTCGTCGAACTGGCCCGGCATCCCGACCGAGCGTCCTGGGACGCTGCGCTCACCGCGGCGGTCGCCGCTTACCAGCCGGACCTGGTCGTCACGGCCGGGTTCATGAAAATTCTGGGCCCGGCTTTCCTGGACCGCTTCGCCGGTCGGATCGTCAACACCCACCCCGCGCTGTTGCCCGCATTCCCCGGCCCGCACCCGGTGGCCGACGCGCTGGCGCACGGGGTCCGGGTGACCGGCGCGACCGTGCACCTGGTGGACGCCGGCGTCGATACCGGTCCGATCCTGGCCCAGCGGGCCGTCGAGGTGCTGGCCGACGACACTGAGGACCGGCTGCACGAACGGATCAAGATCGTGGAGCGGCGGCTGCTGGTAGAGGTTGTCGCTGACCTGGCCCGCCGGGGCTACACCGGCACCGGACGAAAGGTATCGATTGGCGTGACTGCCGAGGACCGCAGACCGGTGCGCCGGGCGCTGCTGAGCGTGTCGGACAAAAACGGCCTGCTGGAGCTGGCTACCGGTCTGCACGCGGCCGGGGTCGAGATCGTCTCCACCGGCTCGACCGCGGCCACGATCGCTGACGCGGGTGTTCCGGTCACCCGGATCGAGGAGCTCACCGGCTTCCCGGAGTGCCTGGACGGGCGGGTCAAGACCTTGCATCCCCGGGTGCACGCCGGGCTGCTCGCCGACACCCGCAAGCCCGTGCACCTGACCCAGCTGGCTGCCCTGGACATCGCGCCATTCGACCTGCTGGTGGTCAACCTGTATCCGTTCGAGGCGACCGTCACCGCCGGCGCGACTCCTGATGAGTGCGTCGAGCAGATCGACATCGGCGGCCCGGCGATGGTGCGGGCTGCCGCGAAGAACCACGCCTCGGTGGCGGTGATGGTGGATCCGGCCGCCTACATCGACGTGCTGGACGCGGTTCGGGCCGGCGGGTTCACCCTGGCGCAGCGCCGGGCGCTGGCCGTTGCCGCGTTCCGGCACACCGCCGACTACGACATCGCCGTGGCGTCCTGGATGGGGTCATCGGCGCCGCTGGATGACGGGTTCCCGCCCTGGGTGGGCGCCTCCTGGTGGCGCGCTAAGGCGTTGCGCTACGGGGAGAACCCGCACCAGCAGGCCGCGCTGTACACCGCGGGCGGCGCCCCGGGGCTGGCCGGTGCGCAGCAGCTGCACGGTAAGGAGATGTCCTACAACAACTACGTCGACTCCGACGCTGCCTGGCGGGCGGCGCACGACCACGCCGCCGCCTGCGTGGCGATCATCAAGCACGCCAACCCGTGCGGTATCGCGGTGTCGCGCGCCGGGGACGTCGCCGACGCGCACCGCAGGGCGCATGCCTGCGACCCGGTGAGCGCGTTCGGCGCAGTGATCGCGGTGAACCGTGAGGTCACCACCGAGCTGGCGGACCAGATCAGCGAGGTGTTCACCGAAGTGGTGGTGGCACCGTCCTACGCCGAGGGTGCGGTGGACGTGCTGGCCCGCAAGAAGAATGTCCGCCTACTGGTGGCCGATGCCCCGCAGCGGGGTGGTATCGAGTTCCGGGCGCTGCCGGGCGGGTTGCTGCTGCAGACCCGGGACGCACTCGATGCCCCTGGCGACGATCCGGCGTCCTGGACGCTGACCACTGGCGCGCCGGTGGACGGCCCGACCCTGGCCGACCTGGCCTTCGCCTGGCGAGCCTGCCGCGCCGTGCGCTCCAACGCGATCCTGCTCGCCGCCGGCGAGGCCACCATCGGCATCGGGATGGGGCAGGTGAACCGGGTGGACGCGGCCCGGCTCGCGGTCAACCGCGCGGCCGAGCGAGCCCCCGGTGCGGTGGCCGCTTCGGATGCGTTCTTCCCGTTCCCCGACGGGCTGGAGGTGCTCCTCGACGCCGGGGTCCGCGCTGTGGTGCAACCCGGGGGATCGGTCCGTGACGCCGAGGTGATCGCCGCCGCCGAGACTGCCGGGGTGCCCCTCTACCTCACCGGAACCCGCCACTTCGCGCACTGAGTGTTGCTCGTCGCCACACGGATGCTTGTCGCAGTTCTGGGGCATTTGGCGGTTAGAGGATGAGCTCGACTATGGCGCCGGGGTGGAGGGCGGTGTGGTGTGCGGCCGATCCGCCGCGACGGGCCACCGCGAGGTGGCCTGCGGAATCGACGAGCAGGATTAGTTCCCCTTCCGCTACGTCGGCAAAGGTCGTGCCGACCAGCACCGGCGCGGCGCCGGTCGGACAATGGAGGGTCGCGGCTGTCCCGGTCCGCAGCCCGACCACGTCCAGCTCTGCTGCCCCGGCGGCCAATGCCACGTTCCCGAAGTGGTCCACGGTCAGCACCTCGGCCCGGATCCGGTCGCCGTACACCTCGCACACCGGGGCCGGCAAAGCGACCAGCGAGGCCGGGTCGACCGCGGGGCCGAGCGCGTCCGGCGGCACGCCATTGGCCAGGTGAGCGGCGGCCGGCGCGAAGACGTCGCGGCCGTGGAAAGTCGCACTGACCGCCGGCAGGCGGTAGGCGGGTTCGACGAGCTCAAAGGCGGCGCGCACCCCGCCCAGGATCTGCGCTGCGGGCAGTAGCAGCCCGTTGTCCGGGCCGACCAGCACCGCGTCCCCGCTGATCAGCGCGATCCCGCGCCGTGCCGTACCGACCCCGGGGTCGACGACCGCGACATGCACCGCCGCTGGCAGCCAGGGCAGCGTGTCGGCGAGCAAGACCGAGCCATGACGCACGCCGCCCGGCGCGACCGCATGCGTCACGTCCAGCACCCGCGCCTGCGGGGCGATCCCGGCGATCACGCCGTGGCAGGAAGCCACGAACCCGTCGGCACAGCCGTAGTCGGTGCACAAGGAAATCCAGTCAAAGCCCGCCACGGCGTCGAGTGTGCCGGTCGACGACAACACCGGCGCCGGTGACGCTGGAACTGGCGCGTTCAGAAGTGGCATGGTTGCCGGTAGACACCGGAGGCGACCATGAGCGCGAACAGCAGCCAGGACGAGACGGCGGGCAGCGGGAGCGGTTCCGGCCGATCCGACGGTAACGCTGCCCTCGGCGAGAACGTCTTGGCGGCAGCATTTCTGGCTGACGTCGCCGAGCCGGTCCGGGATCAACTGGCCGGCTCGGCGACGTTGCGTGACTTTCTCCGCGGCGCAGGCACACTCACTGTGCAGGAGCGCCGGCTGCTGGTCGATCAGGCGCTCGTGTTGCTCGAGCACAACTACGTCCATCTCCCGCTCAAGGTGGCGATGCACGCCGTCAACCCGGTGCAACGGTTACGTCTGCTGCGCATCCGCCTGGAGCGCCAAACCTCCGGTCAGCTCGATCCTGAGTGGTTGTTCCACACCGAGATGTCGGAGATCTTCCATTCCGTCCGCGACCTGCACACCAACTACCTGCTGCCCAGTCCCTTCGCGGGCAAGGTCGCGTTCCTGCCGTTCCGAGTGGAGGAGTTCTTCGACGATTCGGGTGGTTCGCATTGCGTTGTGTCCCAGGTGATGCAGGGCTTCTCCGCGCCCGGCCTCGGTCCGGGCGCCGAGGTGACGCACTGGAGTGGGATCCCCGTCGCTCGTGCCATCGACCTCAACGCTGCCCGGTTCGCCGGCAGCAACGCCGCCGCCCGCCATGCCCGCGGCCTGGACTCGCTGACCGTCCGACCTCTGGTCACCCACCTGCCGCCCGACGAAGAGTGGGTCACCGTCAGCTACACCGGCACCGACGGCGTCGAACGCGAGCTGCGCCAGAAATGGCTGATCACCGAGAACCTGCCATCCTTCGTGGGCGACCTCGACGAGGTCAGCACCACCGCCGCCTCGCTGGGACTCGACCTCGATGGCGATGAGGCCAGCCGGGCCAGGACGCTGCTGTTCGTACCTCAGGTGGCCGGCCAGACGCAGGCCGCCGAGTCCCCGGCGCTCACCGCCGTTGCGGCCGCCGCCGGGGAAGATGTGCCGACCAGCATGCCCGGCGTCTTCAGAGCCCGAAGCGTGGCGACAACGTCGGGCACCTTCGGTCACATCCGCATCTTCACGTTCAACGTGAACGATCCCGTGGCTTTCGCCGAAGAGTTCGTCCGGCTGATCGGGCTGCTGCCGCAGAACGGGTTGATCCTGGACGTACGCGACAACGGCGGCGGCCACATCTTCGCGAGCGAGTTCACCCTGCAGACCCTCACCCCCCGGCGGATCGTCCCCGAGTCGGTCCAGTTCATCAGCACACCCCTGAGCGCCCGTATCTGCAGTGCGCACAAGGACAACCCGACCAGCCAGATCGATCTCGGACCGTGGTGTGCCTCGCTGGACCAAGCCGCCGAGACGGGCGCCCCGTTCTCCAGCGCCTTCCCCATCACCCCGGAGGACGGCGCCAACGACATCGGCCAGCACTACCACGGCCCGGTCGTACTCGTCACGAACGCCCGCTGCTACTCGGCGACCGACATCTTCGCGGCCGGATTCCAAGACCACGCCATCGGCCCGGTTCTCGGCGTCGACGACAACACCGGCGCCGGCGGTGCCAATGTGTGGACCCACGGGCTGCTCAGCGCCCTGCTGCAGGGCGCGCCGGGCGGTTCGCCGTACAAGCCGCTGCCGAAGGGGGCGGGCATGCGGGTGTCCGTCCGGCGCACCCTGCGGGTCGGGCGCTTGGCCGGCACCCCCGTCGAGGACCTCGGCGTCACACCGGACGTGCGCCACCGCATGACCCGCCGGGACGTCCTCGAGGGCAACGTCGACCTGCTCGAGCATGCGGGCCGGCTCTTGGCCGGCTTGCCGGTGCGCAGGCTGGTTGTCGCCGTTCACCCGGGGGCCGACGACGCGTTGCGGATCGAGCTCGAGGTCGCCGGCGTTGATCGCGCCGACGTGTATGTTGACGGCCGCCCCCGGGCATCCATAGACGTCGCTGACGTCGCCGGGGGCAGCGCTTCGGTCACCGTCGAGGATGTGCGGGGAGCACGGTTGCTACGGGTGGAAGGTTTCTCGGGCGGAGAGCTGGTGGCCAAACGGACCGTGGAGTTGCAGGAGAGCCCCGGCGCGTCACGGGTGTCCTCTCCGGAGGCTGCGATGAGTTCTGCGGGACAGGCGCCCACCGTCGTCTACATCCACGGAGCCGGCAACCAGCCGCCCAGAGACGAGCTGAAGCGAAGGTGGGACCAGGACCTGTTCGGCCGGGACATGGGCCAGCGGACCCAGATGGCCCACTACGCAGACCTGCTGCATGCCCCGTCCGAAGCGATCGGATCGGAGGCTGGCACACCGGATGCGGCGCTGGCCGCCCTGGCCGCTGCGACTGGCGAACCCGTAGCGACCTTGGGCGCGGGGTCCGCCGCTGCCCGGGCGATGGCCGCCGAGGAAGCGAAGCTGTTCGCCGGGTTGACTCCGCGCGGGCAGGAACTGGCGCTGCGCCTGTCGATCGACATGGCGACTCGGGCCGCGAGCCAGCCCCTGACCTTGGCCGACAGCGTGACGGGGGTCGTGCCGCTACCGGCACCGGTGCGCCGCCTGCTGCTGCGGCAACTGTTGCAACGGCTGATCCCCGACGCCGACAGCTACATCTTCACCGACAAGCGCAACGCGATCCAGGACCGGCTCCGTCAAGCCCTGGATGCGGTGGCCGGGCCGGTGGTAGTGGTCAGTCACAGCCTCGGCACGATGATCGCCTACGACGTGCTGAGCGAGCCGCGCTTCGCGGGCCGGGTGGTGCCGCTGCTGGTCACCCTCGGCGCGCCGCTGGGCTACACCGAGATCCAGGATGTGATCGCCAGGCCGCTGCGGATCCCGGCGCCGGTCCAGCTGTGGGCGAACTTCGCCGACCCGCTGGACGTGGTCACGCTCGACACCACCCTTGCCGACGACTTCGGTGGAGGCCCCAGAATCGTCGACACCCGGGTCGACAACCCCTCGCCCAACAACCATGACTCCGGCGGATATCTCCGTGCCCCTCAGGTGCGCTCGAGGGTGGCCGCTGCCCTGCCGGCCGGTGTCGTGTGACCAGCGGGGGGCCGGCTGACTGCCGCCGGATCCCGCTGCCGGTTGCTGACTACCGGCGATATCGGGAGTGGAGCATCTGCGATTACGGGATTCGGTCAGGTGCTAAATCGGGAATAACGGTACCCTCATGCCGTGAGCAGCCGCTATGTTCCTCGACTCGCCGACGAGCTGATCGCTGACCTTCTCGCGGAGTTTCCCGCCCTGTTGCTAGTCGGGCCGCGGGCAAGCGGCAAGACGACGACGGCGGTCCGGCACGCCCGCAGTGTGATCCGCCTCGACGAGCCACGGGAGGCGGCTGTCGTCGAGGCTGATCCGGACGCGGCTCTGCGCGACCGTGCCGAGCCTGTGCTGATCGACGAGTGGCAGGTCGTCCCGTCGGTCCTGGGAGCGGTCAAACGTGCTGTCGATGCCGTTCCCCGATCCGGCCGGTTCATCGTCACCGGCTCGGTGCGCGGTCGCCTGGATTCCCCGACCTGGCCCGGCACCGGACGGTTGATCCAGGTCGACATGGGCGCGCTGACTATGCGCGAGATCATCGGCGGTGAGCTACGCCAGGACCCGTTCCTGCTGCGGATCGCGTCGGATGGTGTCGCGGGCCTGCGAGTCCCGGCCCAGCCTCTCGACTTGCGCGACTACATCGAACTGGTACTGCAGGGTGGCTTTCCCGACCTGCTCGGGCGGACTGAACGTGGCCGCCTGCTGTGGTCGAGGAGCTACCTGGACCAGCTGTTCACCCGAGACGTCGATCAGCTCGACGGACGGCGCGATCTGGGCCGGCTCCGTCGTTTCTTCGAGGCGTACTCGCTGAACACCGCTGGTGTGGTGCCGTTGGCCACCTTGCACGAAGCTGCTGAGATCGACCGCAAGACCGCGGAGGCTTACGAGGGGTTGCTGCGGGACCTATTCGTGATTGACACCGTCCCGGCGTGGAGCACCAACCGACTCAAGCGGCTGGTGCGCTCGCCCAAGCGCTATGTGGTGGATCCCGGACTCGTCGCGGGGGCGCTGCAGCTCACGGTTGACGCCGTGCTGCGCGACGGCGACCTTTTCGGCCGGCTGCTCGACACCTTCGTGCTCGCGCAGCTCCGCGGTGAGTTACAGCTAGGTTTCCCGCAGCCGAGGCTGTACCACCTGCGTGATCGCAACGGCGACCACGAGGTCGATCTGATCGCCGAGTTGGACGCCCACCGGCTGGTCGCCATCGAGGTGAAGGCAACCGCGGCACCGCGGCCGGATTCGGCCAGGCACCTGATCTGGCTGCGGGATCAGCTGGGTGAGCGTTTCGTCGCCGGGGTGGTGCTGCACACCGGTCCTCGCGTCTTCTCACTCGACGAACGGATCATCGCCGCACCCGTGGCTGCGCTCTGGAGCTGACGCCGTCACTCGCAAGACACTGCCAGCATGGTACAAATAGCTTGTACTACAAACAGTTTGTGATGCGAGGGTTGAGTTGGCAGACCTGATTGGCCGCGCTCGGGAGTTCCGCGATCTGCAGCAAGCCTGGGAGGCTGCTCAACGTGCCGAGCCCCAGCTTGTCGTGCTGTGGGGTCGCCGGCGGGTGGGCAAGACTTTCCTGCTGACTCACTTCGCAGCCGGGAAGCGGCACGTCTACTTCACGGGGATCCGGCAGGACAGCGAGCGGCGGCAGGTTGACCGCTACGCCATGTCGCTACGAGATCAGCTCGGCGAGGATGTCGCAGACCTCATCGGTGGTGGCTTCACAGATTGGGAGGCGGCGCTTCGCTTCACTCTTCGGATGGCGGCAGAGCAACCCCTGCTCGTCGTGCTGGACGAGGCACCCCGGCTGCTCGCAGGTAGGCCTGATTTCGCCGATCTCCTCTCCGCGGTGTGGGAATCACGATCGGCCGGAACCCGGCTGCTGCTTGCCCTGAGCGGCTCGGCGGTGTCCGTCATGGAACAGATGCTCGGCCCCCAAGGAGGGCTGCATCGACGGGCAGCGCTGGAGCGCCGGCTCGACCCGTTCTCGTTCACCGACGCGCGGGCCTTCTTACCCGAACTGGCTGCGGCACAGTACGTCGAGGCCTTCGCCGCCTGCGGCGGTTACCCGCTGCACCTGCAGCGGTGGGACTCGGAGGCGTCGCCTGAGGAGAATCTGCGCGAACTCGCGTTCACGCCCGGCGGGCTGCTGCTGCGTGATGCGTTGGACATCCTCAGCGAGGACCTCGACTGGCGTGGCGGCTACGAGCGAGTTCTGGGCGCCCTCGGGGCGGGCATCCGCCGCAGGTCGCGCATCGCCAGCCGCGCCCAACAGCGCATCGACTACACCCTGGACCGGCTGCGTCGAGCCGGCTACGTGCGCGCCGTCCGGCCACACGGATCGCCCGCTACCGCCGATCCGCTGTATGAGATCACGGACCCGTACCTGGCGTTCTGGTTCGCGGTGCTGCGCGAGGACGCCGATCTCGTCGAGGGCGGCCAGGGCCAGGCCGTGCAACAGCGAGTCCGGGAACGCTGGCAGGCGCATCTCGGTCGGGTGTTCGAGGAGGCGGCCCGGGAACACGCCGTCCGTCTCGTCGGTTCCGGCGAATTCCCGGCCCGGATGAGCATCGGCCGGTGGTGGCGTGACGAGCTAGCTGAGATCGACGTGTTGGGGCTACTCGACGAGCGCACCAGGCTGGTCGGAGAAGCCAGGTGGCAGAGCCATCCGCTGGATCCGCGGGATCTGCAGGCGCTACGTGCCAAGCTCCGCTACCTCCCTGAGCCGCATCGCGACATCGAGTTCGCATTCTGGAGTCGAGGGGGCGGGGATCCGGCCGTGCCCGGAGAAGGTCCAGTCCGGTTGTTCACCCCCGAAGACATGACGTGAGGCGTCGATTGACGGCGTCCGACCGCTCGGGTTAACTGTTAATCGAACACATGTTCGATTAATGTTGGACGCTGCCTTCCCCGCGGCGGATCTGGGTGCGGCGGCGTGACGCCGGCATCCACTGATGGGAAGGCCGCGGGATGGTGGGTGCGGGCGTCGCGTCGGTGCTGCAGCGGGTGCCGGTGGCGCCCGCGTCGACGCTGGGTGAGCGGCTCGACGCTCCGGGCGGCCGGCCGCCGTTCCCGGTGGTCGAGCCGCTCGCGCCGCTGTTGCCCGGCGGGGGGCTGCGCCGAGGGTCGGTGGTTGCGGTGCAGGGCTCGACGGCGTTGCTGCTGGCGCTGCTGGCTGCGGCCAGCGCGCAGGGGGCCTGGGTCGCGGTGGTCGGCGTCGGCGACCTCGGGGTGCTGGCCGCAGCCGAGGCCGGGGTGGTGGTGCGGCGGCTGGCGCTGATCCCCCGGCCAGGGCCGGATCCGGCACCGGTGGCCGCGGCCCTGCTCGACGGGGTGGGCCTGGTGGCGCTGGCCGGCGCGGACCGGATGCCCTCCGGAGCGCGGCGATCCCTGGCGGCCAGGGCGCGGCAGCGCGGGTCGGTCTTGCTCCCGCTCGGTCGCTGGCCGGGCGCGGACGTCGAGCTGAACTGCCGTACCGAGGCTTGGCATGGCGCCGAGGCTGGACACGGGCGGCTGCGCAGCCGTGAGGTCGTGGTGCGCGCGGTGGGCCGCGGTGCGGCGGCCCGGCCTCGCGTCGCCCGCTTGCTGCTTCCCGGTCCCGGTGGCGCGGTGGTGGCCGGCACTCCGGCCCAGACAAGGGACATAGGGGACAATCATCTGCGGGAGTGTGCTTGGCTGGGCACGATGGTGGGAAGAGGCGCGCATGCCTGACGACGAACCGCAGCCGGTGATCACCGACGATCAGCGGGGACGGGCGGTGGATCGGCTCCAGGGTCACGTGGGAACTGGTGACCTCACGCTCGCCGAGTTCGAGGACCGCGTTCTGCGGCGGCGACACCATTTATCTGCCGGACAGTGTGAATGTCGAGCTGAGTGGTGGTGCGTTCCTCGGCGGTAACGACCTCCACGGCAGCGCCCACCGTCCGCGTCCTGGCGCTCCGCTGGTCCGCATCCGGGCCTATTCCCTGATGGGTGGGGTTGACGTGTACCGGGTGCCGCCGGGGGCTGCGGCGTTGCCCTTGCGGGATGCTCGACGGCTCGCCAAAGGCAAGCGGCCGCGGCGCCGCGAGCTTTGAGGAGCTTGCCGCCGTAGTCCTGGTTGACAGAGCCCTGGTTGACAGCGCTGGTCGCACAGGTTTCACTTACGTAGTGCTCGAACATATGTTCGATACAGTATCCCGGTTAGCCCTGCGAGTGGTTGCGGTGTGGTGCCCGGACTGGCCAGTGGTGGCCGTGGCGGCGGCCGAGGGACTGTCCGCGCAGACACCGCTGGCGGTCGTGGCCGCTAACCGGGTGGTGGCCTGTTCGGCGATGGCCAGGGCACACGGGGTACGCCGAGGGCAACGCCGCCGGGAGGCGCAGGGCCGCTGCCCCGAGCTTGCTGTGGTACCCGACGATCCCGACCGCGAGGCCCGCTGCTTCGAGCTGGTGGTGGCTGCGGTCGAGGCACTGGCCGCCGGGGTGGAGATGGTGCGCCCCGGACTGGTCGCGGTGCCGGCCCGCGGCCCGACCCGGTACTTCGGCAGCGAACCCGCGGTGGCCGAACGGATCGTCGACGTGGTCGCTGCGAAGGCCGGGGTCCAGTGTCAGATCGGCATCGCCGACGGCCTGTTCGCCGCGACCCTGGCTGCACATCGGGGCTTGCTGGTGCCGCCGGGGGGGTCGGCCGCCTTTCTCGCCCCGCTGGGCATCGGCGAGCTGCACCAGCCTGCCGCCACCGGGGTTGACCGGGCTGCCCTGGTGGACCTGCTGCACCGGCTGGGGCTACGCACCCTGGGCGCGTTCGCCGCGCTGGACGTCGACGACGTCGCCTCCCGGTTCGGCCCCGACGGGGTGCGCGCGCACCGGCTCGCCCAGGGGCTCGACGAGCGCCCGCTGGCCCGCCGCGACCCGCCGGTCGACCTCGCCGTCACCCGCCGGTTCGACCCGCCGGTGGACCGGGTCGATGCGGCAGCGTTCGCCTCCCGGGAACCCGCGGAGCGGCTGCACGCTGCGTTGGCCTCCCGCGGCCTGGCCTGCATCCGGCTCGGCGTCAGCGCTTGCACTGGGGCGGGCGAGGAGCTGCACCGGGTGTGGCGCTGCGCCGAGCCGCTGACCGCATCCGGCATTGCTGATCGAGTGCGCTGGCAGTTGGACGGCTGGCTGACCTCTCGCGGGTCACGGCCCAGTGCGGGCATCACGCTGCTGCGTCTGATTCCCGAGGAGGTGGTCGGCGGAAAGGCGCTGCAGCGCGGGCTGTGGGGGGAGGCGGGGGAAGCCGACGAGCGGGCTGGGCGGGCGCTGGTCCGGGTACAGGGGATGCTCGGACCCGGGGCGGTACTCACCGGGGTGCTCGGCGGCGGCCGGGACCCTACCGACCGGATACGCCTGGTGCCGTGGGGAGACGACCTTGTCCCGGCGCGCGTTGCGAATCATCCCTGGCCGGGCCGGTTGCCCGCGCCGTCCCCGTCCCGGGTGCCCACCTGCCCGCTGCCCGCCGAGGTGCTCGACGATGCCGGACGAGTCGTCGGGGTGAGTGGGCGCGGGGTGCTCACCGGTGTTCCGTATCGCATCGTGATCGACGGGCAACCGCCGCGCCGGGTGCTGACCTGGGCGGGGCCGTGGCCGGTCGAGGAGCGCTGGTGGGAACCCGGTGGTGGGCGGCGCTGCGCTCGGTTGCAGGCGGTGCTCGACGCAGCCCAACCTGTCGAAGAGCCGCTCGCGGTGTTGCTGGCCTGCGAGACAGGGCGCTGGCGGGTCGAGGGGATCTACGAGTAGCCCGCATGTCAGTAGGGGTGTCGGGACCGACCTACCGCGATTAGTGGGGATCGAAGCTGGTGGCGCGAGACAGCGGCTCCCACGCAGCGATCTCGTCGCCCACAGCGGCGAGGTGAGCACGGATCCCGTCGACTGCGTCGCCGCCCAGGGGTAGACGCAGCGGAGCGTTCTCGGCGGCCAGGGCGGCGAGGATGGCCGCGGCGGCCTTGGCCGGGTCACCGGGCTGCGTGCCGTCCCCGCTGCTCACGTACTGGCGAGTCGGGCCGACCGTCGCGGCGTACTCCAGCATCGCGGCGGACTGGTAGGCGGAGCCTGCGGAAAATAGTCCGGTGCGGAACGCACCGGGCTCGACGATCAGGAAACGGACGCCGAAGTCGACCTCCTGACTCAGCGTCTCGGTGAGGCCTTCAAGCGCGAACTTGGTCGCACAGTAGGCGCCGAAGCCAGGCGCGGTGATCTGACCGCCCACGCTGGACATCTGCACCACGGCCCCGCCGCCTTGGCGGCGCATGTGCGGCAGCACCGCCTTGGTCAGTGCCGCCGGTCCGAAGAAGTGCAGCTCGAACAGGTAGCGCAGTTCCTGATCCGTGGTCTCCTCCAGCGCGCCGACCTGGGTGCGGCCGGCGTTGTTGACGAGCACATCGATGCGACCGTGCCGGGCGACCACTTCGTCGAGCACCCCAGCGGCGTCCATGTCGGTGACGTCGAGGGCCAGCGCCTCGACCCGATCCGGGTACGCGGCGACCAGCTCGTCCAGGGCCTGCGGGCGCCGGGCGGTGGCGACCACGGTGTCGCCGCCGGCGAGTGCTGCGGTGGCGATGGCGCGTCCGAATCCGCTACTCGCGCCGGTGATCAGCCAGACCCTCGGCGTGCCCTTCGGGCCGGTGTCCTGGGGGCTGCTCATGGTGTCCTCCTCGATGCACATGGCGGCTCGCTGTAAGGCACCAGTCCCCGCCATGCTCCCAGACTGTGATCATGATCGAGGTTCCTGCTGCCCGTCGAAGCGATCTGCTATCATCGAACGTGTGTTCGATTCGCCACCCTTTTAGGGCCACACCATGGGCTGGAACAACCCTCCTGCGCGGTGGGCGGACTTGGAGCGGGCACTATCCGGGCCGCGCATCCCCTACGCGGAGCTGCACTGCCACTCCAACTTCAGCTTCCTGGACGGGGCCAGTCACCCCGAGGAGTTGGTGGAGGAGGCCGCCCGGTTGGGCCTGGCCGCGATTGCGATCACTGACCATGACGGGATGTACGGGGTGGTGCGATTCGCCGAGGCGGCTCGTGAGCTGGGCGTCAAGACCATCTTCGGGGCCGAGCTCAGCCTCGGCCTCACCGCACCACAGAACGGGATACCCGACCCGGAGGGTGAGCATCTGCTTGTGCTGGCCCGTGATCCCGAGGGCTACCGCAGGCTGTCCCGGGTGATCAGTGATGCCCAGCTCCGCGGTCGCGAGAAGGGTAAGCCGGTCTACGACCTGGACGCTGTGGCAGCCGCCGCGGGCGGGCACTGGGTGGTGCTCACCGGTTGCCGCAAGGCAGCGGTACGCCAGGCGCTGGCGCGCGAAGGCCCGGTTGCCGCGGCCGTGCAGCTTCGCCGGCTGACCGGGCTGTTCGGCCCCGACCACGTCGTCGTCGAACTCACTGCCCATGGCCTGGCCGACGACACCGAGCGCAACGACGCCCTCGCCGCGTTGGCCGCAGCGCAAGGACTGCCTACCGTCGCCACCACCGCAGCGCACTACGCCACCCCCTCCCGGCACCGGCTGGCCACCGCACTTGCCGCGGTCCGGGCCCGGCGCAGCCTGGACGAGATGGACGGCTGGCTGCCGGCCGCGGCAACCGCGCACCTGCGCTCCGGTGCCGAGATGGCCGAGCGGTTCGCCCGCTGGCCCGGAGCGGTCGAGCGAGCCGCCGCGCTGGGCCGGGAGTGTGCCTTCGACCTGCACCTGGTGGCGCCGGACCTGCCGCCGTTCGACGTCCCCGGTCACCACACCGAGGCCAGTTGGCTGCGCGAACTCACCTGGCTCGGCGCGGTCACCCGCTACGGCAGCTACGACGAGCGTCCCGGCGCCTACCACCAGATCGAACACGAACTGGCCGTCATCGAGGAGAAGAACTTCCCCGGTTATTTCCTCATCGTTCACGACATCGTGGGGTTCTGCCGGCGGGCCGACATCCTCTGCCAGGGCCGCGGCTCGGCGGCCAACTCGGCGGTCTGCTACGCGCTGGGCATCACCAACGTCGACGCAGTGGGAATGGATCTGCTCTTCGAGCGGTTCCTTTCCCCGGACCGGGACGGCTATCCCGACATCGACCTGGATATCGAGTCCGACCGCCGCGAGGAGGCCATCCAGTACGTCTACCGGAAATACGGCCGCGACTGCGCCGCCCAGGTCGCCAACGTGATCACCTACCGGGCCCGCTCCGCAGTGCGCGACGTGGCCAAGGCGCTGGGCTACTCCACCGGCACCCAGGACGCCTGGAGCAAGCAGATCGACCGTTGGGGACCGCTGCGACAAGAGCAGACCGAGATCCCCGGGCCGGTGCTGGCGCTGGCCGCCGAGCTGGAGGGGTTCCCCCGCCACCTGGGCATCCACTCCGGCGGCATGGTGATCTGCTCCCGTCCGGTTGCCGAGGTCTGCCCGGTGGAGTGGGCGCGGCGGGAGAACCGCTCGGTGGTGCAGTGGGACAAAGACGACTGCGCTGCCGCCGGTCTGGTCAAGTTCGACCTGCTCGGACTCGGGATGCTCTCCGCGCTGCACTACGCGGTCGATCTGGTCTCCCGCCACTACCGGCACCGGGTGCAGCTTTCGGATCTGCAGCCCACCGATCCGGCTGTCTACGAGATGCTCGCCCGGGCTGATTCGGTCGGGGTGTTCCAGGTGGAGTCCCGCGCGCAGATGGCCACCCTGCCCCGGCTGAAGCCACGCTGCTTCTACGACCTGGTGGTCGAGGTCGCGCTGATCCGCCCCGGTCCGATCCAGGGCGGCTCGGTGCACCCCTACATCCGGCGCCGCAACGGCCAGGAGGCCTGGGACTACGACCACCCGCGGCTGGCGAACGCGCTGCGCAAGACACTGGGTGTGCCGCTGTTCCAGGAGCAGCTGATGCAGATGGCCATCGACGTCGCCGACTTCTCTGCCGCCGAGGCCGACGAGTTGCGCCGTGCGATGGGTGCCAAACGGTCCACCGAGCGGATGGAGCGGCTGCGCGAGCGGCTGTTTCAGGGCATGGCACGGCACGGGATCCGCGGCGAGCTCGCCGAGAAGATCTACGCCAAACTGCTGGCCTTCGCCAACTTCGGTTTCCCGGAGAGCCACTCGATCAGCTTCGCCTCGCTGGTCTATTACAGCGCCTGGTTCAAGCGCTACTACCCGGCAGCGTTCTGCGCCGCCCTGCTGCAAGCCCAGCCGATGGGCTTCTACTCCCCGCAGTCACTGATCGCCGACGCCCGACGCCACGGTGTCACTGTTCGCGGACCGGACATCAACGCCAGCGGGGTACACGCAGGGCTGGAACCGGCCGCGGAGGGCGCACCGGAGCAGGCGGTGCGGCTGGGGCTGGCCACGGTGCGCACGGTGGGCCAGCCGCTGGCCACCCGGCTGGTTGAGGAGCGGGAAGCGCACGGCCACTACCGCAGCATCGTTGATGTCGCGCACCGGGTGGGATTGACCACCGCTGCGGCCGAGGCGCTGGCCACTGGCGGGGCGTTCGACCGGCTGACCCCGCACCGCCGCCAAGCGCTGTGGTCTGCCGGCGCGGTGGCTGCCGAGCGGCCGGATCGGCTGCCCGGTACCGCGGTGGGGGTCGCCGCGCCCGCGCTGCCCGGGATGAGCGCGCTGGAGCTTGCCGCGGCCGACGTGTGGGCCACCGGGGTCTCGCCGGGCAGCTTCCCCACCCAGTTCCTCCGGGCTGAGCTGGCAGAGCGGGGCGTGGTACCCGCCGCCGGTCTGCGGGAGCGGGAAGACGGGCAGCGGGTACTGGTCGCAGGTGCAGTGACCCACCGGCAACGCCCGGCCACCGCCGGTGGGGTCACTTTCCTCAACCTGGAGGACGAGACCGGCATGGTGAACGTGATCTGCTCACCGGGCTTCTGGGTCCGGTATCGCACCGTCGTGCGGGCCTGCCCGGCGCTGCTGCTGCGCGGCCGGCTGCAGATCGCCGAGGGAGTGATCAACGTGCTGGCCGAGCACGCCGCACCACTGGACATGCGGGTGCGCTCGAGCTCCCGTGACTTCCGGTGAGCTCACTCATCATCTCTTGCCCGCGTGACGAGCGCGACGAACTGGCGATGCGGGTCCTTCACGAATGCGTGGATGGTCGTCACTACCGGGCAGGGCCACGCCGACGTACAGATCCGGCAGTCGCCGCTGGTCTGGCGCTCGTGCTCGATCAGCAACCCGCGGATGACGATCACCAGGTCGCAGATCAGCTCGCGCGCCCGCGCCATGTCGTCAGGGGTCCATTCGGCGTTCTGGGTCCCCAGCGAGTCCGCCTCGTCCAGGTGCAGGTAGAGGTCGTGGCTGAGCAGGCCGAGTGCGTCGGCTATCAGAGGTGAGGGGGCGCTCATCGGGTACCTCCGCAGGTTGCGCGAGGTCCACCGCCCCGCTGATGATCAGCGAACCGGTTCACCATTGGTGATACAAGACATTCACCACTGGTGAATGTCGTCGATGAGGCCGAATTTGGCGATGTTGGGCCCTATGATCCACACCGGGAGGTGTCACCATGCCACATCGCGAGCCGACGATCCGCAGCCGGGAGCTGGGTGAGGCCCTGCGCCAGGCCATGCAGGGCGCTGGGCTGACCGGGAAGCAGACCGCCCTGGCGCTCGGCGTGACGCCGAGTTTCGTGTCGATGCTGCTGTCGGGCAAGCGCGCGACCAGCGAGGCGGACATCGCCGCGTTCCTCGGCGTGTGCCGGGTCAAGGGTCCCGAGCGCGAGCGGCTGCTGGCGCTGCGCCGGGAGCAGGACACTCCGGGCTGGTTCCAGCAGCACGGCACCCGGCTGCCCAAACAGCTCCTCACGCTGATCGACCACGAGAACAAGGCCGTGACGATCAGCGACTTCCAGCCGATGGTGGTGCCCGGCCTGCTACAGACCGCCGAGTACGCCCGCGCGCTGATCCAGAAGACCGCAAACGTTCCCCCTGGCGAGGTCGACGACCGGGTGGCCGCCCGGCTGGCCCGGCAGAGCCTGTTCAGCCGGGAGCGCCCGGCGCGGTTCGCCTTCTACGTGCACGAGTACGCGCTGCGGCTGCCGGTCGGCGGGCCGGTGGTGCTGGCCCAGCAACTGGAGCACCTGCAGCGGATGTCGGCGCGCTCCTACCTGAGCCTGCGGGTGGTGCCCGCCGCACTCGGTGGGCACGCTGGGATCGCCGGGGCGTTCAAGCTGATGGAGTTCGCCGAGTTCAAGCCGGTGGCCTACCTGGACAGCGAGACCGCCAGCCTGTTCCTGGAGCGGCCCGAGGAAATTGCCGCTTACCGGCGAATCATGGCGGCGCTGGCGAAAACTGCGCTGAGTGAGGGAGAATCACAGCAGCTGATTGCCGCTCTGGCAACCGGGCTCTCGGCGGATCGAGAGGATCATGATGACCGCGCCTGAGCCGGACCGCATCGTCTGGCACACCAGCAGCTACAGCACGGGCAACGGTGACTGCGTCCAGGTCGCCCCCGCGCCGGACCGGGTGCTGGTGCGCGACTCCAAGGACCCCGACGGCCCCGCCGTGGCTGTCTCCACCCCAGCCTGGCGAGCCTTCCTCACCACCCTCACCCACTGACCCCACGCGCCTTCCCGAACTCGGAGCTGGCTCGCCAAGTCGTCTCCGCGCTCGTCCCACCAGCCCCTCCTGCCTCGGGGGGAGGGGCTGGATCCACTTCGGATGTGCCGGAGACGGCAACTTTGGACCAGAAGTTGCCGCCGGTGGCACGTCCGCACGGTGCAACAGTCCTTCCTCGAACCTCACGGACAGTGACATCGGGCACGTGCCTGCCGCCCCGGGGTGCTACCTGCTCCGGCGCGGCGCGGGCTGACAGGGTGGGTGTGTGACGGCGACTGGCGATGAGGGCTGCACCGGCGAGGAGTTCACCGGCGAGGATTTCACTGACGCGGTGTTCGCCGACCAGGAGTGGCAGGGGCGATGCTTCGTCGGCTGCCGGTTCATCGACGCCGACCTGCGTGGGCTGCGCACCCGCAGCTGCCGGTTCACCGGCTGCGACTTCACCCGCGCCGACCTCGGCGCTTCGCAGCACCGCGCGACGGCATTCCACACCTGCACCTTCCAGCGCACCGTGCTGGCCGACTCTGTGCTGGAGCGCTGCTCAATGCTGGGCAGCACGATCAGCGACTGCCGGCTGCGGCCGTGGACACTGCGCGAGGTCGATCTGAGCCTGACCGCGCTGGGTCACGCCGACCTCCGGGAAACCGGGCTCGCCGGGTTGCGGCTGACCGAGGCGAACCTGGTGCAGGCCGACCTGCGGGGCGCTGACCTCTCCGGGGCCGACCTGACCGGGGCCCGGATGCTGGGCGCTCGGCTGGAGGGTGCCGACCTGCGCGGAGCCCGGATGGATGCCGACGCCCTGGTGCAGGCGCGGCTCACCGGTGCCCGGATCGATGTGGACACCGCCATCCGATTCGCCGTGGCGAACGGGTTGGCGGTGGACCTGGGTGCCTGACAGTGCTTGACGAGGTCGATCCCACCCCGACCCGGGGCGCACGCGCTGTCGGGACTGCGGTGGCCGTCGGGCTCGGGCTGGCGGTGGCCCTGCAGGCTCGGATCAACGGCGAGCTCGGCCAACGGATCGACGACGGTGTCGTTGCCGCCGGACTGTCCTTCCTGGGCGGCCTGCTGCTGCTGGCACTGGTGGCCGCGACGCGACCCCGGATGCGCCGCGGGCTGGGCCGGGTCGTTGCTGCGGTCCGGGACCGCAGGTTGCGCCCCTACCAGCTGCTCGGCGGGGTCTGTGGCGCGTTCCTGGTGGCCTGCCAGGGGCTGACCGTCGCGACCATCGGAGTGGCGGTGTTCACCGTCGCGGTCGTGGCCGGGCAGACGGCCAGCGGCCTGCTGGTGGACCGGGCCGGCGTGGGGCCCGGGGGGCCACAGGCGGTCAGCGTGCGCCGGGTCGCCGGCGCGGTCCTCGCGCTGGCCGCCGTGGCGCTGACGATGTCCGACCGGCTCGGCGCGTCGCACGCCCTGTGGCTTGCCCTGTTACCCGCGCTGGCCGGGGTGGGCACCGCCTGGCAGCAGGCGGTGAACGGTCGGGTCGGGTCGGCCGCCCGGCACGGCGGGCCGGCAACGTCGGGCATGCTGCCAGCCGCACTGGTCAACTTCACCGTAGGCACCACCGCGCTGGTACTGGTCGCGGCAGTGGAGGTCGCGATGCGCGGGCTGCCCGAACCGCTGCCTGCGCAACCGTGGCTGTATCTCGGTGGCGCGCTGGGTGTGCTGTTCATCGGCGCCGCCGCGGCGATCGTCCCGATCACCGGGGTGCTCCTGCTGGGGCTGGGGACCGTCGCCGGGCAGCTCGTCGGAGCGGTACTGCTCGACCTGCTCCTGCCCGCCGGCGACAACCAGCTCACCGCCACCACCCTGATCGGCACCGCGCTGACCCTGGTGGCGGTCAGCGTGGTCGCGCTACCCGGTCGCCATCGGGCCGGGCGCCGTCGAGCCTGAGACCCAGAGCCTGAGCCCCGGTGCAAGGATGTCTCCCGTGAGCGCGACAGTGCTGGACGGCAAGAAGACCAGGGACGAGATCTTCGCGGATCTGCAGGTCCGGGTGGCGGCGTTGCGCCGCGCCGGAGTGACCCCCGGGCTGGGCACCGTCATTGTCGGCGACGATCCAGGTTCGCATGCCTACGTGCGGGGCAAGCACAGCGACTGCGCCAAGGTCGGCATCACCTCGATCCGCCGCGACCTGCCCGCGACCACCAGCCAGGACGAGCTGTTCGCGGTGATCGACGAGCTGAACGCCGACCCGGCCTGCACCGGTTACCTCGTGCAGCTACCGCTGCCGCCCGGCCTGGACACCGGCGCTGTGCTGGCCCGGGTCGACCCGGCCAAGGACGCGGACGGCCTGCATCCGATGAACCTGGGCCTGCTGGTGCTCGGTGGGTCGGGACCGCTGCCCTGCACCCCGCGCGGGATCGTGGAGTTGCTGCGCCGCTTCGACGTGCCGATAGCCGGTGCGGCCGTCACCGTCGTGGGCCGCGGCATCACCGTCGGCCGCCCGCTGGGGTTGCTGCTGACCCGGCGCAGTGAGAACGCCACGGTCACGCTGTGCCACACCGGCACCCGGGACCTGGCCGCCGAGGTGTCCCGCGCCGACATCGTGGTGGTCGCGGCCGGGCGTCCGGGACTGATCACGGCCGACATGGTCAAGCCGGGCGCCGCGGTGGTCGACGTCGGTATCAGCCGGACCGATGCCGGGCTGATCGGTGACGTCGACGCGGCCGTGGCCGAGGTCGCCGGGTACCTGGCGCCGGTTCCTGGCGGGGTCGGGCCGATGACCAGAGCGATGCTGGTCGTCAACGTCGTTGAGGCCGCCGAGCGGGCCAGCTTGCCGTGACCAGGCGGACGAGCCTGCGGCCGCAGCTGACCTTCGGCTTGGTGCTGGCCGTGGTGTCGCTCGGACTGGTGCGCATCGCGCAGTATCACTGGCGGGAAGGCACGGTGATCATCGGCGGCGCATTGCTGCTGGCCGCGGGGTTGCGGGCGGTGCTCCCGCCGGAGCGGACCGGGTTGCTCGGGATCCGCCGCCGCGCGGTGGACGTGGTCACCTACGGCGTCTTCGGGCTGCTCATGCTGGCCGTGGCGCTGACCATCACCGGAGGACCGCTGACCGACGGCTGAGCGGCGGCTGGGCTGGGCGCCTCTGGTGCGCTTGATAGCCTCCTGGAATGGCACGTTTCGGTCAGGTCGCGGTCATCGGGGCCGGCTTCTACGGTTCGACCACCGCGCAGCGACTGGCTGAGTACGACCTGTTCGACACCGTCGTCCTCACCGACATCATCGAGGGCAAGCCGGAGGGCTTGGCGCTGGATCTGAACCAGTCCCGTCCGGTGGAGGGCTTCGAGACCAGGATCGTCGGCCAGACCACCCGCCGCGACGGGGCTGGATACCAGGCTATCGCCGGCAGCGACATCGTCGTGATCACCGCCGGGCTGCCCCGTAAGCCCGGGATGAGCCGGATGGACCTCATCGAGACCAACGCCCGGATCGTCCGGCAGGTCGCGGAGAACGTCGCACTGCACGCCCCCGATGCGGTCGTCATCGTGGTGTCCAACCCGCTGGACGAGATGACTGCGCTGGCGCAGCTCGTCACTGGGTTCCCCCGGCAGCGGGTGATGGGCCAGGCCGGGATGCTCGACACCGCGCGGTTCACCAACTTCGTCGCCGAGGAACTCGCCGTCCCGGTGTCCTCAGTGCGCACCCTGACGCTGGGCTCGCACGGTGACACCATGGTCCCGGTGCCCAGCGCCTGCACGGTGAACGGCACGCCGCTGTCCGGCCTGCTGCCCGCCGAGACGATCGACGAGCTGGTCACCCGGACCCGGAACGGGGGTGCCGAGGTGGTCGCCCTGCTCAAAACCGGATCCGCGTACTACACCCCGTCGGCCGCGGCGGCCCGGATGGTGCGCGCGGTGCACCAGGACTCTGGTGCGGTGCTGCCGGTCTGCGCGTGGGTGGACGGCGAGTACGGGATCTCCGGCGTCTACCTGGGCGTCACCGCGGAGCTGGGCCGGTCAGGGGTACGCCGGGTGGTGGAGATCCCGTTAACTGACGGCGAACTCGCCGATCTGCGAAAGGCGGCCGAGGCCGTCCGGGCCAAGCAGGCCGACGTGGCGCACCTGTGAATCGCGATAGCATGATCAGGCCATGACGGCGCTGACCAAGACCCTGCTCACCGACGACGCCGAGGCGCGGCGGCACCGGATCGTCGAGACGTTGACCGACGCCTTCGCCGCGCTCATGGCGGCCGCGCCGGCAGCGTTTCGCACCAAGTTCCGCAAGATGGCCGCCGACCCGTTCTCCTTCTACCGCGGCAGCGACTGCCTGTTCTACGCCGACGTGGCCGCACTGGACGACCCGTGGGCCGATGAGCGCACCAGCCGGATCTGGATCCAGGGTGACCTGCACGCGGAGAACTTCGGCACCTACATGGACGGTAATGGGGTGCTGATCTTCGATGTGAACGACTTCGATGAGGCCTACCTCGGGCACTTCACCTGGGATCTGCAGCGGATGGTGGCAAGCGTGGCGCTGCTGGGCTGGCGCAAGGCGCTGTCCGACCCGGACATCGACGCCCTGGTCGCGACCTACGTCCGGGCCTACATCGACCAGGTACGGCAGTTCCTCGACGTCGACGATGACCGTGACTTCTCGCTGCGCCTGAACACCACCGAGGGGGTGGTCCACCAGGTGCTGCAGCTGGCCCGGCTGCGCAGCCGCGTGGGGCTGCTGGAGTCGGTCACCGAGACGGAGGGATTCGACCGGCGGTTCCGGGACGGGCCTGGGGTGCGGCGGCTGGACGCCGCCGAGCGCGAAGCCGTGTGCGCGGCGTTCGAGCGTTACCTGGACACCATCCCGGAGAGCAAGAAGTTCCGCGGCATCGCCTACACGATCAAGGACGTCGTCGGGCGTAGCGGCTTCGGCATCGGCAGTGCCGGGTTGCCCGCCTATAACGTGCTGATCGAGGGCTTCAACCAGGCGCTGGACAACGACGTGGTGCTGTCGATGAAGCAGGGCAACATCGCGGCCCCGTCCCGGGTGGTCACCGACGAGCGGATCGCGTCCTACTTCAAGCATCACGGCCACCGCACCGCTATCTCGCAGCGCGCCCTGCAGGCGCACGCCGACCCGCTGCTGGGGTACACCGAACTGGACGGGGTGGGCTACGTGGTCTCGGAGCTGTCCCCGTATGTCACCGATCTGGACTGGACCGAGCTGACCGAGCCGGACGAGATCGCGCCGGTGCTGGACTACCTGGGCCGGGCCACCGCGAAGGTGCACTGCGTTTCGGACTCCGACTCCGACCACACCCTGGTGTCGTTCCAGACCGAGAACGCGATCGCCGCGGTGATCGGCGACCGGGAGGCTGAGTTCGTCGACTGGTTGACCACGTTCGCCCGGGAGTACGCAACAGTGGTGCGCGACGACCACCGGCTGTTCGTCGACGCGTTCCGCAACAATGAGATCCCCGGCGTGCGCTCCACCCAGCAGAACGAGCCATGACGATTTCCGGTGACTCGCGCCCATGTTGCCAAGTTCGACACTAGAGCTCTCTGAGGTCGTGCGGCCTGGTTGGCCCTCAACTGGGGCCCTCGCACTGCAGCTCGATTGGATGCCGGCTGTGAACTGCTACATCGTCTTCCCGTCCGGGGACGCAGCCGCTTCCGTCGAGCTCGTTCGAGAGATGGAGACGATCTCCAGGCGTGCGCCCATTCCCTGTAGCGCGGTCGCCGTATGCAGGAGGGAGACCTTGGCGAAGGCGAACAGTGACGTTGAGGTCAGCGGTGCCCCGTCCTTCAGCATCACGCCGTAGACGACGGTCGGTGACCTGAAGGACAGGTCTACGGGGTGGTCGGTAGGGAGCTTCGCGAGGAACTTCTCCCGCGCCTCAGTGTCGAAGCGAAGAGTCTCGATGGCGACCCGGCCCTGGGCGAACAGGTGGTTCAGCGGGGCGGTCTTGTCAGCTTTCTTGACGCAGATGAACTGGCCGTCGGGTCCCAGCACGTCGGCCATCTCGAGGCCGCCGCCCCGGAATCGCCCGGTGTGCACGGTCTTCTTGTCCAGCAGCCAGTACCCGGGCTGCGCGGCGACCTGCTCGTTGTACCAGCCCTCGTCGTGGCCGTGACCCTTCGGCCACGGGGGCATGGCGATGCTGCTGGGCCGTGCCAGCAGCTCGACGATCCTGCGCTCGATGACGGTGAGGTACTCGGCGCCGATCTCGTACCACTGGCCTTGCCAGTAGAAGTAGTGAACGACACCGTCGGGCACCTCGGCGGTAAGCCAGTGGTCGACGGGGACGTTGCGGCTGATGCGGTCGGCGCCCTCGGTGTCGGCGAACATCTGGATGCGACCCTGGCGCAGCGCCCGCAGCCGCTGTCCGTCCGGCTTGTCCGCGACGGCCCCGACAAGGTCGTCGACGTCCAGCTCGCCGACCTGCCAGGACTGGCCCGCGAGGGCAACGCTGAAGGACTCGGCGAACTCGAACCGGTCGCGGCAGTCGCCGGGCACGGCCAGGGCGAGCCGGTTCATCTCGGCCCCGCCCAGCATCTCGTCCAGTCGATCGTCGAGGCGCTGGGCCCGCTCCGACCTCGGGTTCAGCGGGCGGACCTGTGCGATGAACTCGAACTCGGGCAGCGGGCTGGACCGGGTGCACACCTGCTCGATCTGCTGCAGATCGTGCAGCAGACCCGCGGGGGTCGTGCCGAGGTGAAGCTTGATCGAGCGGTCGGAGCCGGTGACGTGTGCGGGGCGGTCGCGGTCCTGGGTGAAGGTGAGCGGGACTCGGGCGATCTGCCCGGATATCTGGCTGACGATCTCCCCGAACTGCTCGATGCCGAACCCGCGGATGTGCTCGCCGCTGGTGGCGGAGTTCTCGTCGGTGCGGCCTCGCGCGTCCATGACCTGGCGGCGCACCTTCGTGATCCGGTCCTCGTCCAGGCAGCGGACGGCGAACTCGATGCCGAACCCGGGGTCGATCCGCCCCTGGTCGATCATCAGGTGGCCCAGACCGAATGTGAGGCCGTAGACAGCCTTGTCCGTCCGGACCAGGAGGAGTGCGAGTGAGGTCCGGTTCTGCTCGGCGACGGTCATGCCGACCAGGCCGCCCAGCGGGGCGCACCAGTCGGCGTCACCCGGAGCGATGGTGCCGGACACGAGGAGGCCGGAGATCCCCCGATGGTGGACCGCACGGCTGGTGAATCCGTCGCGCTGCAGGTAGTTCGGCACGATGAGGGAGCGCAGGTCTTCCGGCGCGGTCGGGCCGCTGGTGCGCAGCCGGTAGAGAGACGTCTTGCGCGTGGTCGGAGGTGCCTTGACCCGCCTCTTCGTGGGAGCGGTGCTGGTCGGAGTAGGCATTTGGGCTCGTTCCTCTCAGTGACAGTCGGCGGCACCGGCCGCGACGCTGACGAACGATAGCACGCTTGTGAACTATGACAACTTTATTCACAAGTGTTCACATGACTTGATAGTTGTCGATGGTGTGGGTAGGTTCCTCGTCGTGGATATCGACGAGCAGGGTCACGTCACGGCGGCAGCGATCGCGCGGCGCGCCGGCGTCGGTCGTGCCGCCGTGTCGAACTGGCGCCGCCGATATGCGGACTTCCCCCGGCCGGTTGGCGGCAGCCCGAGCAGCCCGGTCTTCTCCTGGGTCCAGGTTGAGGCATGGCTGGTGGCAACGGGCAAGGCCGGTCAGCTGGTGACGGCCGGTCGCACTGACACCGGTACCCAGCGCGTCGGCGACGCGTCGTCGTCGAACGGTGGGTACGACGACCTCAATGCGGTTCCGCAGGAGCGTGCCGTCGCCGACCTGACCTCGGAGCAGTTGCTGGCAGGGGTGATGGCGTCACTCCTGCCGCCGCCGTACCCGAGTGCGTCGCCGAGCAACGCCGACGAGCCGGACGACGATGAGGAAGGCGAGCTGCCTGCCGTTCTCGACCCCGCGTGCTCCGAGGGGACGCTGCTGATGGCCGTCGCCGACCGATTCGGAGATCACGTGATGCTCGTCGGGCAGGAGATCGACGAGAAGGCCGCGGCACTGGCCGCTGTGAACATGCGCGGCCATCCGCTCGGCGCGCCGTACGACATCCAGACGGGAGACTCCTTGCTCGACAACCGGCTCGGCCGATACCTGGGGGCTGCCGCCGCGGTCGTCTGCGAGCCGCCCCTCGATGCGCGGCAGTGGCCGTCGGAGGAGCTTGCCGGCGATCCGCGCTGGCGGTTCGGCGTGCCGGAAGTCGGTGACGCGGAGCTGGCCTGGGTGCAGCACTGCTACGCGCACCTGCGGCCACGGGGGGTGGCCGTCGTCGGGGTATCGCCGCGGACCAGCGCCCGGCCGTCGGGACGATCCGTCCGTGCGGCACTGGTCCGCTCCGGCGTGCTGCGTGACGTGATCGCGCTGCCGAAGGGGATGGGGTCGGCTCCGGAGACCGACATGTACCTCTGGGTCCTCCAGCGTCCCTACACCGCGTCCGATCATGCCGTGGTCCGGATGGTCGACCTGTCGGCCTACGCCGACCCCGCAGACGTCCCTCACGAGTTCGGCGCCTGGCAGCAGCTGTTCGACAACGCCGACCCTACGGTGGTCCGGGCCGTCCCACGCCTCGAACTCCTCGACGGGGACACCGGCCTGCTGCCGTCTCGGTACGTGGCCCCCCGCCACGACGCCGTCGCCGACGACCTCGTCCATCTCACATCCCGGCTGCAAGGCCTTTACACCCAGATCGGCCGGGGATTCCCGCGACCGACGGAATCGACGGCGCAACCCGATCGCACCTACGTGACCCTTGCCGAACTGGAACGTGCCCGTGCGCTGACGATCCGCTCCCGCGACACCACACCCAGAGCCGGCGACGTCCTCCTTCGTACTCTGGGCCGCCCGCCAGTCGTCGCCGACGGCGCCGAAGCCGACGAGGTCGGGATCGCCCAGGTCGTCGAGATCGACGCGACGCGCCTGGACGCGCACTTCGTCACGATGTTCCTGCGTGCCGACGCCAACGCGCTCCCCGTGGCCAACACGCACGGCGCGTTGAGCCGCGACGACCTGCGGCGATGCCGCGTCCCCCGGATGCCAGTGGCGGAGCAACGCCGCTACGGCGAGAGGTTCCGTCACCTGCTCGATTTGCAAGGAGCCCTGTCCGCACTCGCCACGGTGAGCGTGAACGTGCTCGACCAGACCATCCACGGCCTGACGACCGGCGCCCTGGCCCCGCGGGCGCTGACCGGGCGCGAGAGCATCGCCGTCCACGCAACCGAGAGCGAGAAGTGAGACTAGTGAGTTCGGGACCGACGCATTCGAAGATGGCGAGCGACATCTGGTCAGTCGCCGACCTGCTGCGCGGCGACTACAAGCGCCACGAGTACGGCCAGGTGATCCTGCCGTTCACGCTGCTGCGCCGTCTTGACGCGGTGATGGCCCCGACTCGCGGCGACGTGCACAAGCGGGACGCGCAGCTCGACATCCAGAACAAGCAGCGCCTGCTGGAGATCGCGGCGAAGCTGCCGTTCTATAACGTGTCCGCCCAGGACTTCGCGTCGATCGCGGCCGACGCCCCGAGCGTGGCGAAGAACCTGCGCGACTACGTCAACGGCTTCTCCCCGAACGTCCGGGAGATCCTGGCCCGCTTCGATCTGGACACCGTGATCACCCGGCTGGCGAGCGCGAAGATCCTCTACAAGGTGGTCGGCCGGTTCGCCGCGATGCGCGACCTCGACAAGCTCAGCAACCACGACATGGGTTACGTCTTCGAGCACCTGATCCGCAGGTTCGCGGAGGACTCGAACGAGACGGCCGGTGAGCACTTCACCCCGCGCGAGGTCATCAAGCTGATGGTGAACCTGCTGATCGCGCCCGACGCCGACACCGTCGCGGGCGAGGGCCAGGTCATCAACATCCTCGACCCGGCGTGCGGCACCGGCGGCATGCTGACCGCGGCCGATAACCACATCAAGTCGATCAATCCGAAGGCCGAGGTCTACCTGTTCGGGCAGGAGGTCAACGCTGAGTCGTGGGCGGTCTGCCAGTCGGACATGGTCATGAGCAGCCACCGCGGCCGCATCGTCTTCGGCAACTCGTTCAGCAACGACGGCCACGAGGGCCGGAAGTTCGACTACATGCTCGCCAACCCGCCGTTCGGCGTGGAATGGAAGAAGGTCAAGGACGAGATCGAGGCCGAGGCCGAACTCGGGTACGGCGGCCGGTTCGGCGCCGGCCTGCCGCGCATCAACGACGGCTCGTTCCTGTTCCTGCAGCACATGATCCACAAGATGGAACCGGTGGAGGGCAAGGGCGCCCGACTGGCGATCGTCTTCAACGGTTCCCCGCTGTTCACCGGCGCCGCCGGGTCCGGCGAGTCGCGGATCCGCCAGTGGATCCTGGAGAACGACCTCTTAGAGGGCATCGTCGCCCTGCCCGACCAGCTCTTCTACAACACCGGCATCTCCACGTACTTCTGGATCCTGTCCAACCGCAAAGCGCCAACGCTGCGCACCAAGGTGATCCTCCTCGACGCCCGCGACCAGTGGGAGAAGATGCCGAAGTCCCTCGGCGACAAGCGCAAGCAGATCAGCGACGCGCAGATCGCGCACATCACCGCGCTGTACGCGCAGGCCGTCGAGGTCGCTGCGGACACCGGGCACCCCGACCACACGAAGGTGAAGGTCTTCGGCACCCGCGACTTCGGCTACCACCGCATCACCGTCGAGCGGCCGCTGAAACAGCGCTTCGAGATCACCGAGGACACCCTCGCCGCGCTGGAGAACGCTCGCTCACTGGCCAAATGGGAGGGACGCGACGCACTGGTCTCGGCCCTGCGCCCCGTAGTCGGCTCCGTGTGGTGGACGAAGAAGGAGGCGGCTGACGGCCTGCGCACGGCGGTCCAGGCGGCCGGGGAACTGTGGCCGACCACGGCGTCGCTGCTCAAGGGCATCTGGGGCGCGGTCGCAATGTCCGACCCCGAGGGCGAGGTGCAGATAGCCAAGGGCACGGTGGTGCCCGACCCCGACCTGCGCGACTACGAGAACGTCCCGCTCGACGAGGACATCGAGGCCTACTTCAAGCGCGAAGTCACCCCCCACGTCCCGGACGCCTGGATCGACCACGAGAAGACGAAGGTCGGCTACGAGATCCCCTTCACTCGCCACTTCTACGTCTCCACCCCACCCCGGCCACTGGCCGAGATCGACGCGGAACTGCGGGAACTGGAGGCACAGATCCAAAAGCTGCTGGGCGAGGTGACAGGGTGACGGTCACGCGACTGCGATACCTGCTTCACCCGCGCGAAGTCACTGATCGAACCAGCCTTCAGGTGCTTTCCGTATATCGCGACCATGGAGTGGTTCCGAAAGAATCCAGATCCGACAACTACAACAAGACACCCGAGGACATCACGCGCTACCAGGAGGTGCGCGTTGGTGACTTGGTAGTCAACAAGATGAAGGCGTGGCAAGGATCCGTCGGGATCTCGGCCCACCGCGGTGTCGTTAGTCCGGACTACCTCGTTTGTTCGGTAAGCCCAGAGGCAGACTCCCGCTTCTTTCATCACCTCCTGCGGTCGGCACCGCTCGCATCTGAGTTCGGAGCCCGCTCCAAGGGGATTCGGCCCGCCCAGTGGAGGCTGTACTGGGAAGATCTTGCCGAAATTTGCGTGACACTCCCACCCCTCGACGAGCAGCGCCGCATCGCCGACTTCCTCGACGCCGAGACAACTCGGATCGACAAACTGCGGCACACTACAAATCTCCAAGTCAGCGTGCTTGAGAAGCGACGAATTGAACAGTTCCGCGCAGCCACGACGGGGAGCTTCGCGGTGTGTACACGAGGTACAAATGTAGCGTGGATGCCGAGAATGTCTCGCGCCTGGACGTTGTTCAAGGTAGGGCGAGTTTTTCTCACAGGGAGCGGCACCACGCCCCGCTCGAGCGAACCCAGGTACTTTGATGGTCCTCACCGCTGGATCAATACGGGCGATTTACGGGATGGCCCAGTAGCTTCGTCACAGAAACTGGTGTCGGATGCGGCATTGCGCGACTATTCAGCGCTTCGTATTTACCCGGCGGGAACACTGATGGTTGCCATGTACGGAGCGACTACCGGACGGGTTGGAATTAACGCGGTTCCGGCGTGCGTAAACCAGGCATGTTGCGCCCTGACCTCAACTGGAATACTTGATACTACTTACGCTTTCTACTGGCTTCTGGCGCATCGGTCTGAAATCTTGCGGCTGGCATCAGGCGGAGGTCAACCAAATATCAGTCAAGATCTGGTTAGAATGCTTCGCATTCCAGCGCCAGAGTCGCCTGGAGAGCAGCAATATATCGTGAATCAGTGCGACGAGATAAACTCACAGTCTAGTGCGCAGCAGGCGCAACTCATACAGCGGTCGAGTCTCCTCGCCGAACGTCGGCAAGCCCTGATCACTGCCGCCGTCGCCGGCCAGATCGACGTCACGACCGCGGGAGGCGCATCCGCATGAGCCCCGGAGCCCACACCGAGCGGGCGTTCGAGGACCGCGTCGAGGACGAGCTGGTCGCGGAGGGCTGGTCGGCGGCGCAGGGCACGTTCAACGCCGAGCTGGGGATCGACACCGGTGAGCTGTACCGGTTCGTCGGTGCCACGCAGCAGAAGAGCTGGGAGCGGCTGATCGAGCTGTACGGCGGCGACCAGCCGACTGCGCAGCGGCAGTTCGCGCAGCGAGTCGCCGCCGAGATCGACTCCCGCGGCGTGCTCGACGTGCTGCGCCAGGGCGTGCGTGACCGGGGCGTGCAGATCGAGCTCGCGTACTTCCGGCCCGGCCACACCCTGGCCGCCGATGCGCTCCACGACTACAACCGGAACGTGCTCACGGTCGCGCGGCAGCTGCACTACAGCGCGCGAGACGCGGGCAAGTCGGTGGACATGGCGCTGTTCGTCAACGGGCTGCCCGTCGCCACCGTCGAGCTGAAGAACCCGAACAGCAGGCAGAACGCCGATCACGCCATCACCCAGTACCGGCGCCGCGACCCGAACGAGGTGTTCTTCGGCAAGCGGGCCGTCGTGCACTTCGCCGTCGACCCCGACCGCGCCTTCGTCGCCACCCGGCTGCGCGGCGGCGACACCCAGTTCTTGCCGTTCAACATCGGCTCCAACGGTCCCGGCGTGAGCGGAGGTGCGGGGAACCCGCCCGCCGCGCCCGGCTCCTACAGCGTCGCCTACCTGTGGGAACAGATCTGGCAGCGCGACAACTGGCTGGAGATCCTGCACCGCTTCGTCCACATCCAGGCGCCGGACCGCAAGGGCGTGAAGACCAGCCCGCACACCTCGCCGCGCATCTTCCCGCGCTACCACCAGTGGGATGCGGTGCAGAAGATGGTCGCGCACGCACGGACCCACGGCGCCGGGCACGGCTACCTGATCCAGCACTCCGCCGGGTCGGGCAAGTCGAACACGATCGCGTGGCTGTCGCACCGCCTGTCCACCCTGTTCGACGCCGGCGACCAGCCGGTCTTCCACAAGACCATCGTGATCACCGACCGGCTGGTGCTCGACCGGCAGCTGCAGAAGACCATCTTCCAGTTCGACCACACCCCTGGCGTCGTCCGGAAGATCGACGAGGACTCCGCCCAGCTCGCGGCCGCGCTCGACGACGCCACCTCGAAGATCGTCATCTCGACGTTGCAGATGTATCCGTTCGTCCTGGGGAAGATCTCGGGAATGGGCCTGGCCGGCAGGCGGTACGCGGTGATCATCGACGAGGCACACACCTCGCAGGGCGGCGACTCCGCGATCCGGCTCAAGCAGGCCCTCGGAGTGAACGCGACTCGGGAGGACGACGAGGACGAGGCGACGTACCTGACGCGGGTGCGGGGCAAGCAGCCGAACCTGTCGTACTTCGCGTTCACCGCCACCCCGAAGTCGCCGACACTGAAGCTGTTCGGCACGTTCGACCCGGACCGGGTCAACCCGCACACCGGCGAGCAGGGCATGTACGTGCCCTTCCACGTCTACTCGATGCGCCAGGCCATCGACGAGGGCTACATCCTCGACGTGCTGGCCAACTACATCACCTACGACACCAAGTGGCGGCTGCGCAACGCCGCGGTCGAGCAGCAGGAGTCGCGCCTCACCAACCCCGAGGTCGACGAGCGCAAGGCCAAGGCGAAGCTCGTGCGCTACGCCGAGCAGCACCCGACGTCGCTGGCGCAGAAGGCGAAGTTGATCGTCGACGACTTCCGGGAGAACATCGCCGGGCGCCTCGGCGGGCGGGCCAAGGCGATGGTCGTCACCTCCAGCCGTCAGCACGCGCTCGACCTCTACCAGGCCATCCGCACCTACGTCGCCGAACCCGGGCACGCGGATCTCGGCGTGCTCGTCGCCTTCTCCGGGCAGCTGACCGACGACGCCGGTCTGGAGTTCACCGAGGCACAGCTCAACGGCTTCCCGGCGCTCCGGCTGCCGGAGATGTTCGGCTACACCAAGGCCGACGACCCGCAGGCCGCCGCCCGCGGCCAGGACGAGTACCGGCTGCTCGTCGCCGCCGAGAAGTACCAGACCGGCTTCGACCAGCCGCTGCTGTGCGCGATGTACGTCGACAAGCCACTCACCGGCGTGACGGCCGTGCAGACGCTGTCGCGGCTCAACCGGATCCACCCGCTCAAGTCGCAGGACGACGTGCACATCCTCGACTTCGTCAACCAGGCGACCGCCATCGCGGCCGCGTTCGAGGACTGGTTCGAGACCACGATCACCGAGCCGAGCGACCCGAACCTGCTCTACAGCAAGCAGCGGGAGGTAATGGACTACGGGCTGCTGGCCGCGTCGGAGATGGAGGCGTTCATCCGCGTTCTCGCCACGGCCGCGCCGGGGCGGATGCCGGACGCGGCGGAACGCAAGCTGCACGCGCAGCTGCACGAGTACCTCAAGCCCGCACTGGACCGCTTCGCCGCCCTCGACACCGACGACCAGCGCGACGGCTTCCGCAGTGCCTTGCAGGACTTCGTCCGCGCCTACAGCCTCATCGCGCAGATCGTCGATTGGGGCGACCCGGACCTGGAACGGCTCTACCAGTACGGCCGGGTCCTGCTGATCCGGCTGCCCGGTCGGCCGTCGGCGTCGGTCGACATCGGCGACGCCGACTTGAGCCACTTCCGGCTGGAGTTCACCGGGCGGCACAACGTGTCGCTCTCGGCCGTCGGTGACCGCGACGTCCGCGGCCACGCGGCTGATGGCGGGGGCAGGCGGGAACCGGAGATGATACCGCTCTCGGAGGTGATCGCCGAGCTCAACGACCGGTTCGGGCTGGGCCTGGGCACCGCCGACGAGATCCTGGTCTACCAGCAGGTCGTCGGCCTGGTCGAGGACACCTCGATGCAGCAGATCGCGCTGATGAACGACGAGGCCCGCTTCGGGCAGGTCGCCGACGACCGGCTCGACGACATCGTCGCGGGCAACGCCGAGCGTAACACCGACTTCATGAAGCTGTACTTCGACAACGACGAGTTCCAGAAGGCCATCAAGGAAGCGGCGCGCAAGCGCGCGTACCGGATCATCACCGAGCCAGCGCGGGACGAGGCGTTGGCGCGGTTGCGTGCGGAGATGGCGCGGGAGACCGGGGGTGTCACGCCGTGAGTGAGCCGGGTGGCGAGGTGATCGTCTACCGGAGCCCCGACGGGCAGTCGCTCGTCCAGCTACGAGCCGTCGCTGGGACGGTGTGGCTCGCGCAGGCCCAGATCGCCGAGCTCTACGACACATCCGTGTCTAACGTCGCGCACATCGTCCGACGCATTCTTGACGACGGCGAGGTGAGCCAGGCAACTATTGACTCCGAGTCAAGGGTTCAGACGGAGGGCGTCCGCACCGTCCGGCGCGAGGTCAAGGTCTACAACCTTGACATGGTGCTCGCGGTTGGGTACCGCGTGTCCACCCCGCGTGCGGTCCAGTTTCGGCAGTGGGCCACGACCGTGTTGCGCGAGTACCTCGTCAAGGGCTTCGTGCTCGACGATCCTCGCCTCAAGGATCCGGCAGGTAGCGACTACTTCGATGAGCTCCTGCAGCGGATCCGGGACATCCGGGCATCCGAGAAGCGCTTTTATCAGAAGGTCCGGGATCTGTTCGCCGTCACCAGCGCTGACTACGACGGCACCTCCGACACGGCCAAGACCTTCTTCGCCACGATCCAGAACAAGCTCATCTTCGCCGTCACCGGTAGCACTGCGGCTGAGCTCGTCCTGCAGAGATCGGACGCACGTTCCCCGAGCATGGGACTGACCACCTGGACGGGCGACCGCATCCGCAAGAGCGACGTCGTGATCGCAAAGAACTACCTGACCGAGCCCGAGATCACCGGGCTCAACCGACTCACCACCATGTTCCTCGACTTCGCCGAGGACCGCGCCCAGCGTCGCCAGACGACCCTGATGACGGAGTGGGTCGCCCAGACCGACCGGTTTCTCGCGTTCAACGAGAGAAGCCTGCTGGCAGACTCGGGCAGCGTCTCCGCGTCCAGGATGAAGACAGTCGCGGTCGAGCGCTACGCCGAGTTCGACGAGCGTCGTAAAGCAGTGGAGGCCGAACGCGCCGAGGCCGACGAGCTGGAGGACCTTCGGACCTTGACGGCGATCGAGAATCGACGTGCCGATCCCGAGCGGGACGAGGATGGTCACCTGCCCTGATGGGGAGGGCCTGAACGTGCTGGATCAACCGCGAATTGCAGTGACTGGCTCCGCGTTTCGCAGGGTACATGGTTCCGTGTTGTGGTGACGGGATGGCCGGTGAGAATCGACGAGCGGGTGAGGGCGCAGCGGTGACGGACGGAAGACGGAGGCTCGCCGGGCGCTACCGGCTGGACGGCTCGCTCGGCCGGGGCGGTATGAGCGAGGTTTTCCACGGTTACGACGAGCGTCTGGACCGCCGGGTGGCGATCAAGCTGCTCCGCGCGCCGTCGGCATCGGTCCCGGCCGGCCCGGACAGCCCTGAGGCCGTCGAGATCCTCGATGCGCTGGAGCGCGACCGCAAGCGGTTCCTGCGCGAGATCCGCACTACCGCCCAGCTGGAGCACCCCGGCACGCCGGCCATCTACGACACCGGCGTGGAGACCGCCCCCGACGGCAGCATGCAGCTGTGGCTCGTCATGCAGCTGTTGCGTGGCTCGACTCTGGAAGCCGTGCTCGACCGGGCGGACTACGCCGCCGCGCCGCCGAGCCCGGCCTGGGCGGCGGCGATCGCGGCACAGATCGCGGCCGTGCTCGCCGATGTCCACCGCGTCGACATCGTCCACCGCGACATCAAGCCGGCCAACGTGATGCTCGTCGACGGCGGCCTGGTGAAGGTGCTCGACTTCGGCATCGCCATCCTGCGCGGCGCGGGAGCCCTGCCGCGCCTGACGCAGGTCGACCGGACCGTCGGCACCCCCGCGTACATGTCTCCGGAGCAGGGCCTCGGGCAGGTCGTGACGGCCGCGTCCGACGTCTACTCGCTCGGCTGCCTGCTCTGCGAGCTGCTCACCGGGGATCCGCCCTTCCACGGGACGGCAGACGTCTCGCTGCGGGCCCGTCACCTCCAATCGCCGGCACCATCGATGCGGGAGCGGCGGGCCGACGTTCCCGCCGACGTGGACGCACTGGTCGCCGCGATGCTGGCGAAGGAGCCGCACGCGCGGCCGTCGGCTGAGGCGGTCTACTACGCACTCGTGCCGTTGTCATCCCAGGCGGACGAAACGGCGGGGGATGATGACCGCGACCCGACACGGCCGTTCCGCCGGCCGTTGCTCTCGCCGCCGCCGCGCCGGCGGCAACCCGGACGGCGCAGTCCGATCACCGAGGTCGAGGCAGCGCAGCTGCAGGCCAACGTTAAGGCGCTGCTCGACAACGACCAGCCGGCTGAGGCGATCAGACTCCTCGAGGACGGCGTCGAACGCGCCGGCCACGACCCGTTCGTCCAGCTGCGGTTGCGCCACTTCCTGGCGGCCGCGCTGTACTACGCCGGGGAGTACACGCGCGCGGCGCCGCTGTTCGACGTCGTCGGACGCGACTACCGCCGGTACCTGCCGCCGTCGGACGCCTTCGTCCTCGACAGCTCCCACCACGCGGGGCACGCCTACGCCGAGATCGGCGAACCGGACAAGGCCCTGCCGCAGCTACGGTTCTACGTGCACCACGCCAGCACCGCGGGCGACGAGGAGGCGGACAAGGTTCTCGGAGCCCGCTTCGCCCTCGCCCAGATGCTCGCCGCCGCCGGACGTGCCGACGACGCACTGGCCGAACTCGAATCGGTCCGCCCGCTCCTGGTTGTTGCCTTCGGCGCTGACTCGACTCAGGTCCGCAACCTCGACAAGCACATTGACCGGCTGGGGTCGCTTAAGGAGCACAGCTTATCCCGGGAGGATGACGAGCTGGGCCGGTGACCAGACGACGAGCGGCTCGTCCCACGAAAGCTCTAGTGTCGAACTCGGCGCACTGAGAGCCTTGCTTCGGTGATCAGCCGGTGTAGAGGGTGCGGACGACGTCCTCGATGGATGGTTCGACCACGAACAGGTCGCGCACCGCGACCCGGGCGACCACGGCGGCGATCAGCTGCGCGGCGCTGGTCTGCTCGGCCGAGAAGGCCAGCTGCTGGCGCAGCCCGTTCGCCTCGATCGTGACGTTGAGGACGCCGGGCAGCCCGTCGAGTGCTGCGTGCGGTTCCTCCAGGTCCACCACCAGCCGCCGCGCGCCGCCGAACCGGCGGCGCAGTTCGTCCAGTGTGCCGTCCACCAACACCCGCCCCTTGTCGATCACCACCAGCCGCCGGCACAGGCGCTCGACATCCGGCAGGTCGTGCGTGGTGAGCAGTAGGGTCACCCCGTCGACGGTGTTGGCGCGGGCCAGGAACACCCGCAGCCGTTCCTTGCTGATCAGGTCGAGGCCGACCGTCGGCTCGTCCAGCACCAGCAGTTTCGGGGAGTGCAGCAGCGCCGCGGTGACCTCGCCCCGCATCCGCTGACCCAGCGAGAGCTGCCGCACCGGGGTGGCCAGGAACGGCGCCAGCTCCAGCAGCTCGACGCATTCGTCGAGGCGCCGGGCATGGTCGGCAAACGGAACCCGGTGGATCGTTCGCAGCAGCGCGAAGCTCTCGGCCAGCGGCAGGTCCCACCACAGCTGGCTGCGCTGCCCGAACACCACGCCGATCCGCCTGGCCAGCTCACGCCGCTGCCGCACCGGATCCAGCCCGCACACCCGGACCCGGCCCCCGGTGGGCACCAGGATGCCGGTCAGCATTTTGATCGTGGTCGACTTCCCGGCCCCATTGGGCCCGAGCAGCCCGACCGCCTCGCCGGGTGCGATGGTCAGCGTCACCCCGTCCACCGCGGCCAGCGCAACCCCGCGCTTGCGCCGGAACTCCCGGCGCAGCCCGTCCAGCTCGATCAGCGCCTTCATGACCCGGTGCCGACGTAGTGGCGCAAGCCGGCCCGCCAGGCCAGGGCGGCAACGCCGGCCGCGAACACCGCCACCAGCGGCGCGCTGTACTGCAACACCGGTGCCAGCCCGAGCGGGTCTGGCTTGCCGAGGATCGCCAGCGCCGGGTAGTAGGCGACGAACGCGCCCGGGATCACGAACGCCATCAGTCGCAGCAGCCAGCCAGAGAAGATCGACACCGGGTAGGAGGTGAACATCCCGGAGCCATAGGTCACCGTATTCGGCAGCTCTGAGCCTTCCACCAGCCAGAACGTGGTCGCGCTGGCCGCCACCCAGATCGCGCCGAGCAGCACCAGCCCGGTCAGCGGGGTGATCAGCAGCACCGCCACCCGCAGTGGCGTCCAGGAGATATCCGAGGTGGCCAGCACGTAGCCGAGCACGGCGAGCGCGGTGGCGACCTTGCCGAGCCGGCGCAGTGCGAAGTCGGACACGCAGAACTGGGCCATGACGGGCAGGGGTCGCAGCAGCAGGGCGTCCAGCGTCCCGGTGCGGACCAGCTGACCGACCCTGTCCAGCTGGCCGACCAGCATGTCGGCCAGCCCGAAGGAGATACCGGCCAGACCGAAGATCAGCAGTGCCTCCTGCCGGGTGAACCCGCCCATCTCATTGAGCCGGGAGAACAGCACCAGGATGACCACCATGTCCTGGAGCTGCACCAGCGCCTGCGCGCCGCACTGCAGCGCGAACGAGGCCGGGTAGGCCAGCTGGCTGCGGACCGACGCGGCCACCAGGCTGCGATAGACCGCAATGCGCTCACCCACCTTGGATCACCAGCTTCCGTACCGCCCTGGCCAGCACCAGCCGCCCCACCGCGAGCAACGCGACTGCCCAGGCCAGCTGGTGGGCCAGCAGGAGTAGCGCCGCACCCGCGCCGATGGCGATGTCGATCGGCGCCTGCAGGATCGCCGGGAACGGCGTCGCCCAGATCACCGTCCTGGCCCAGCCGGGGAAGAACGCGATCGGGATCACCAGCCCGGCCAGCACGCTGGCGATCGCGGCGTGCAGGGCCAGCAGCCCACGCCAGTCCAGCAGCCAGAACGCCACCAGGTTCAGCAGGAACCGGATCGCGAAGCTGACCAGGATGGCGAGCAGCACGCTGAGACCGAACGCCGCCCAGCGGATGACCGAGCCGGGCAGCGTCAGGTCGAAGAAGGCCAACCCGACCAGCAACGGACCGCTGAACCGGGTCAGCAGCGCGAAGCCGGCCCGGCCCAGATCCTCGGCCAGCAGGGCCGTCTGCAGGTCCACCGGCCGGAGCAGGTCGATGGCGATGTCGCCGCTGCGCACCCGCTCCCCGAAGTCGCTGTTGCCCCAGATGGCCACTACCGCGATCAGCCCCTGGCCGATCCAGACGAAGGTGACCGTGCGGGACGGGTCGTAGCCGGCTACCTGGGCGCTGCCGGCGAACACGGTGAGCAGCACCGCGCACCGCATGAAGCCGAAGACCACGTTGGTAGCCAGCCCCGCGACCACCGCCTGCCAGTAGGTCGAGTACCTCCGGAAACCGGCACGGATCAGCCGGAGGTGGCAGGCGAGCACGCCGGACCACGTTAGCCGAGATCTTGCTAGGTACCCTGGTCCCGTTGAGGGGTGAGTCGAGAGGAGTGCCCGACCGGTGGGCAAGATCAAAGTAACAGGGACCGTCGTCGAGCTCGATGGCGACGAGATGACCCGGATCATCTGGCGGTTCATCAAGAACCGGCTGATCCACCCCTACCTCGACGTCGCCCTCGACACCTACGACCTCGGCATCGAGCACCGGGACGCCACCGATGACCAGGTCACCGTCGATGCCGCACACGCGATCGCCAAGCACGGGGTGGGCGTCAAGTGTGCCACCATCACCCCCGACGAGGCGCGGGTCGAGGAGTTCGGCCTGAAGAAGATGTGGCGCTCGCCCAACGGCACGATCCGCAACATCCTCGGCGGCGTGATCTTCCGCGAACCGATCGTCTGCTCGAACGTTCCTCGCCTGGTGCCGCACTGGACCAAACCGATCATCATCGGCCGTCACGCGCACGGTGACCAGTACAAGGCCAGCGACTTCACGGTCTCCGGGCCGGGCACCGTGACGATCACCTATACCCCCGACGACGGTCGTGAGCCGCTGCAGATCGAGGTCGCCAGGTTTCCGGAGGGGGGCGGCGTCGCACTCGGGATGTTCAACTACCGCAGGTCCATCGAGGACTTCGCCCGGGCCTCGTTGCGTTACGGCCTGGCCCGCGGTTACCCGGTGTACCTGTCGACCAAGAACACGATCCTCAAGGCCTACGACGGCATGTTCAAAGATGTGTTCGCCGAGATCTACGAGTCGGAGTTCAAGGCCGAGTTCGAGGAGCACGGCCTTAGCTACGAGCACCGCTTGATCGACGACATGGTGGCCGCCGCGTTGAAATGGTCTGGCGGCTACGTCTGGGCCTGCAAGAACTACGACGGCGATGTGCAGTCCGACACCGTCGCACAGGGCTTCGGCTCACTAGGCCTGATGACGAGCGTGCTGATGACCCCGGATGGCCGAATCGTCGAGGCGGAGGCCGCGCACGGTACCGTTACCCGGCATTTCCGGCAGCACCAGCAGGGCAAGCCCACCTCGACCAACCCGATCGCGTCGATCTATGCGTGGACCGGCGGTCTCCGGCACCGCGGCATGCTGGACGGCACCCCGGAGGTCACCCGTTTCGCCGAGATCCTGGAGCAGGTCTGCATCGACACCGTCGAGAGCGGCAAGATGACTAAGGATCTGGCGCTGCTGGTCGGCCCGGACACCCCGTTCCTGACCACCGAGGCCTTCCTCGACGAACTCGACGGGGGGTTGCGGCAGGCCATGCGCTGATCTTGATCGCTGGACGAACGGCGGAGTGTGAACCGGTGGCTGGGAAGTCTTCGAAGCGGTGGCAGTGGCTCGTGGGGGCGGCCGCGGTGGTGGCTGTGATCGTGCTGAGTACTGGGCAGGATAGGCAGGGTACGGGAACCGATGGGTCGCGGCCGTGCACGATGAAGGTCACCGAGGCCCTCAACGTGCGGTCCGGTCCCGACAGCAACGATCCCGTCGTGGAGACACTCGCCGCGGGAGAGGTGGTCTCCGTCGACCTGACGACCCGCAACGGCTACCGGCAGCTCGGGCCCGACCGCTGGGCCGCGCAGCTGTACCTCGAGCCGGCGCCGGGCAGCAACTGCGGCTCACCGGTCGGCTGACCGTCAGGCCCGGGCTGCAACAATCGCGGTATGTCGTCTCCTGTCACCGGGCGTGTCACGGATGCTCGCCCCCGGGTGCTCTCCGGTATCCAGCCCACCGCGGACTCCTTCCACCTCGGCAACTACCTCGGCGCAGTCCGGCAGTGGGTGGCGCTGCAGTCCGATCACGAAGCGTTCTACTGCGTGGTCGATCTGCATGCGATCACCATCGAGCAGGATCCCGAAAGGCTGCGCCGCCGGACCCGGCTGGCTGCGGCACAGCTGCTCGCGCTGGGCGTCGACCCGGATCGCTCCACGGTGTTCGTGCAGAGCCAGGTGCCCGAGCACACCCAGCTGTCCTGGGTGCTGGAATGCCTCACCGGCTTCGGTGAGGCCGCCCGGATGACGCAGTTCAAGGACAAGTCAGCCAAGCATGGCGGCGACCGGGTCGGGGTCGGGCTGTTCACCTACCCGATCCTGCAGGCCGCCGACATCCTGCTCTACCAGGCCGACCGGGTGCCGGTGGGTGAGGACCAGCGCCAGCACATCGAGCTCACCCGGGACCTCGCCCAGCGTTTCAACTCCCGCTACGGCCAGACGTTCACCGTGCCTGCTGCGCACATCGTCAAGGGCGCGGAGAAGATCTACGACTTGGCCGAACCGACGGCGAAGATGAGCAAGTCGACGTCCTCGCCGGCCGGCGTGATCGACCTGCTCGATGACCCGAAGGTATCCGCCCGCAAGATCCGCTCGGCGGTTACCGACACCGGACGGGAGATCCACTACGACCCGGCCGGCAAGGCCGGTGTCTCGAACCTGTTGGTGATCTACTCGGCGCTGTCCGGACGCACCGTCGACGATCTCGTCGCGGCTTACTCCGGCCAGGGGTACGGCGCGCTGAAGTCTGACGTCGCCGAGGCGCTCGCCGACTTCGTCACCCCGCTGCGCCAGCAGGTGGCCGGCTACACCGATGACCCGGCCGAGCTGGACAAACTGCTGGCCCGGGGCGCCGAGCGGGCCCGTGAGGTCGCCGCCCAGACCGTGCGGGTGGTGTACGACCGGGTGGGCTTCCTGCCGCCGGCAGGCTGAATCCGCATTTCCCGACTACCGTGGCAGGGTATGCGGGGGAGTGGTCCACAGCAGACGGACGCCAAGCCCAGTCTGCTCGAGCGTTACCGGCTGCGCTACCCGTGGCTGGACCAGCTGGTACGCGCGGGACAGTCCTACACCGCCGGCCACGGCGACCATTACGCCGCTGCGATCACGTTCTTCAGCGTGCTCTCCCTGGTACCGCTGTTGATGATCGCCTTCGCGGCCGCCGGTTTCGTCCTGGCCGGAAACCAGGAGCTGCTGCGCCAGTTGCAAGACCAGATCCAGGCGGCGGCGCCTCCCGGGTTGGGCGACACCCTCAACCAGGTCATCGACGGGGCGATCGCGTCCCGCAGCGGCGTCGGGATCGTGGGCTTGCTCGGCGCGCTGTACTCCGGGCTGGGCTGGATGGGCAACCTGCGCGACGCGCTGACGGCCCAGTGGCGATCAGCCCAGCCCCGATCCCAGTCGGAGCAGTCGCCTGAGCCGGAGGGCTTCCTGCGCACCAAGGTGTTCGACTTGCTGGCGCTGCTCGGTCTGGGGCTGGCGCTGGTGTTGTCGTTCACGCTGACCGGTGTCGGCACTGCTTTCGCCAGCGTCGCGCTGCAGGCGGTCGGTCTGGGCGAGGTTTACGGGGCCCGGCTGGCGTTGACCTTCCTCGCCATCGCGGCATCGGTGGCCGGCATGTGGCTGGTGTTCCTGTGGGTGATCGCGCGGCTTCCGCGGGAGCCGGTCCCGCTGCGCAGTGCCACACAGGCGGCGCTGGTCGGCGCGCTGGGATTCGAGGTGCTCAAGCAGGCCTTCGCCGTCTACCTCGACAGCGTCACTGCCAGCCCCACCGGACAGCTGTTCGGCCCGGTGATCGGCCTGATGGTGTTCGCCTACTTCGTCTCCCGGTTCCTGCTGTTCCTCACGGCGTGGGCGGCCGCGGGCCAAGACGACGCCCAGGACAACGCGCCGGAGCACCGCCAGCAGGTGCCGGAGCAGCGGGCTGCGTCCCCTGGGGAGACCCAGGGTATTACCCCGATGCAGGCCCGCCCTGGCAAGGTGTGAACTGGGCAGTAGTTAGCCCGCCCCCATGCTGAGGAGACTGTCATGCAGACCGTGATCAAGGTGCTCGGGATCATCGTGTTGATCTGGATCGGGTTCATGGTGCTGGGTTGGGCGCTGGGTGTCGCGTTCAAGCTGCTGTTCTGGGCGTTGGTGATCGGTGCCGGGGTGTTCATCGGCACGGCTGCCTACGCCGCGGTGAAAGGCAAGTCAGACCGTAAGGTGCTCGAGTAGTAGCCGCCGGAGCAGGTGCATCGCGACGGTCACCGATCGGTCCCGAATCTCGGCGCGGTCACCGGGCAGCACCAGGTCGCGGGCCAGGGCGGTGCCGTCGCTGGTCGTGACGCAGATGCACACGTAGCCGACCGGTTTGGCGTCGGTGCCGCCGCCCGGACCGGCCACCCCCGTGATCGCGGCGCCGACGTCGGCGTCGAAGCGACGCCGCGCCCCGTCTGCCATGGCCCGGGCTACCTCAGGTGACACCGCACCGTGCTGCTCGATCAGCGCCGCGGGCACGCCGAGTAGCTCGGTCTTGGCGGTGTTGGAGTAGGCCACCACGCCGCCCGCGACGTAGCCCGAGGACCCGGGCCGCTCGGTGAGCCGGGCCGCCATCAGCCCACCGGTGCACGATTCCGCGAGCCCGATCAGCCGGCCCTGCAGCAGGCTGGCCAGCTGGTCGTCCAGCGAGGTCCCGTCGGTCGAGAACAGGTACTGAGCGTGCCGGCTGCGGATCGCCTCGACCAGCGCATCGCGGGTCGCCTCGGCGCCGGGCCGGTGCCGGATGTCTATCTCCAGCTCAAAGCGCCGCAGGCAGGTGGTGATCTCCAGCGGGGCCAGGTCCAGCGTCGCGCTCACCTCGCGCAGCGTCGCCGCGATCTCCGATTCGGGCAGCCCGAACAGCCGCAGCCGGGAGGTCTCGAATGGCCGGGTGCGCGCCAGCGCGGCGCTGACGGCGGGGGTGGCCAGCGCTGCGGGCCACATCGTCTGCAGCTCGCGGGGCGGTCCGGGCAGCACGATCACCGTCGGCCCCCCGTGCACTCCGACCACCAGGCCGGGTGCCGTTCCCACCGGGTCGAGCGGCTCGGCGCCGCGGGGCACCATTGCCTGCTTGCGGTTCGCCACCCGCAGCGCTTCGGGGCTGAAATGCGACAGATGGCGCAACCGGGCGAGGATGGCGGCTATCTGCCGCTCCATCGCCTCGTCGAGTTCCAGCTCCACCTCGGCGAACCCAGCGACCACCTCGGCGGTCACGTCGTCGGCGGTCGGCCCGAGCCCACCGCTGGTGACGATCAGGTCGACGCCCTGGCCGCCGAGGAAACGTAAGGTCGCCGCCAGGTCCTGCGGGCGGTCCCCGACGCAGTGCAGGTGGGCCACCTCGACGCCCAGCTCGCCCAGCCGCTGCGCCAGCCAGGGACCGTTGCGGTCGGTGACCTGGCCGCTGAGCAGCTCCGTTCCGGTGACTACGATCCCGGCGCGCACGTCGATGTCGGCATTACTCACGAGACGGCACGCTAGCGCGGCGGGCATGCTTTCTCGGTGGGAGGCCACGATGAGATTCAGGCGTACCACTGGCGCTGCCTCATCCGATTCGAGCGTGCCGACGCTGATCGGGGTTGACGACCTCACGACCCCCTGGTGGGCGAAGGTCGGCGTGGAGATGGCCGGCTCGAGCACCAGCCGGATGCTGCGTGCGGCGCCGGCCGCGCTGGGGGTGCTGGTGCGGCTGGCCTGGCAGACCTCACCGCGGTTAACGGCGCTGGCCGCAGCTGTTGAGCTGCTCGCGGGGTGTGCCACCGCGTTCGGATTGTTGGCCACCGCCAACGTGTTGACCCAGCTGCTGGAGCAGGGTCCGACTCCGGCGCGGGTGGTGGCGGCGTTACCGGCGCTGGCCCTGGTGATGGCGTCCTACGCGGCCCGGGGACTGCTGGATGCGGCGGTCGGTGCGGTGCAGGCGGTGCTCGCCCCGCGGGTGGAGCTGCGCGCCCAGGACGAACTGCACGCAGCGGTGATCGGTGCGGAGCTGGTCGCCTTCGACGACGCGGATTTCGTGGAGCTGGTGCGCCGGACGTCCGGGCGGGCGATCAGCAGCGTCAGGCAGGGGGTGGCCGACGCCGGGAACCTGCTCAGCTCGGCGATCTCGCTGGCCGCCGCGATCGTCACCGCTGGCCTGCTCAACCCCGTGCTGGCGCCGGTGGTGCTACTGGCCGCGGTACCCAACGGCTGGGCCAGCATGCGGGCCGCGATGCTGTCCTATGAGTCGTTCGTGCGGATGGTCTCGCGGATGCGCCGGTTGGGGATCACCGGCGACATCATCACCGGCCGGCGCCAGGCGGCGGAGGTCCGCGCCTTCACCACCCAGGACACCTTGTTGGGCGAGCACCGTCGCATTGGATCCCAGGTCACCGCGGAGGCCGTCACGGTGGAGCATCGCAAGACCGCGATCCGGCTGGTCGGACGGGGCCTGGCCGGGATCGGCACAGCGCTGGCCTATGGCGTGCTCGGGCTGCTGCTCTACGCCGGGGCCATGCCACTGGCCCTGGCCGGGGCGGCGGCGGTCGCGATGCGCACCGCGAGCTCGGCGGTGTCCAACACGGTATTCGCCGCCAACCGGCTCTTCGAGCACAGCTTCTACCTCGACATGCTGGCCAGCTGCCTGACCCAGGCCCGCGGTTACCATCGGACCGCTGCCGTGCAACATCTTCCGCGGGATCCGCAGGTCATCGAGTTGCGCGAGGTGTCCTTCAGCTACCCCGGCAAGGATGAACCCGCCCTGGACCGGGTCAGCTTGACGATCAAGCGCGGGCAGGTCGTCGCATTGGTCGGGGAGAACGGTTCCGGCAAGTCCACCCTGGCCAAGGTGATCACCGGGCTTTACCTGCCCGACCAGGGACGGGTGAGCTGGGACGGAGTGGACATCGCCCAGGTCGACCAGCGTGAGCTGCACTCCCAGGTCGCCGCCGTCCTGCAGAACCCCGTCGAGTGGCCGATGACGGCGGCGAACAACGTCCGCATCGGTCGGCTGGAACGCCACGACCCCGATGGCAGCGTGCTTGCCGCCGCCGCGGCCGACTCCGGCGCCGACACTGTCGTCGCCGAGCTCCCCGACGGCTGGGACAGCGTGCTGTCCCGCGAGTTCCAGAACGGGTACGACCTGTCCGGTGGGCAGTGGCAGCGGATCAGCGTCGCCCGCGGTCTGTACCGCGACGCTCCCCTGCTCGTGGCCGATGAACCCACCGCCGCCATGGACGCGCGCGCCGAGCACGCCGTATTCCAATCCCTGCAGTCCCTGAGCCGGGCAGCGGCTGCATCAGGTAACGGCGACAGCCCGGGGGCTACCCGGACGACGGTGCTGATCACCCACCGGCTGGCCAATATCCGCCATGCCGACCAGATCATCGTCTTGGACCACGGCCGCGTCACCGAGCAGGGTACCCACGAGGAGCTGATGGCCCGCGGTGGCGGATACGCCGAGCTGTTCACCCTGCAGGCCAGCGCCTACCTCGACGGCACCGGCGACCTCAGCCGGCTGGGACACCCCGGATGAGCTCGATGACGCAGCGTGCGGGCATGGCGCCCGCCATTCGGCTCCGAATGGCGCCCGACCGAGCCCTAGCGGTGGCGCTGGCGGGCCACGAGCGCACCGAGCACGGTGAGCACGGCGATTGCCAGGCCGGCCCACAGCGCCACCGGGACCAGCCTGTTGGCGCGGTGGGATCCGCCGGTCCAGCGCTGCGCCGCCGCCTGGGACCCAGCTGGCGGGGGCGTCGGGGTCGCGCCGGGAACCGCCCCCGGAGTTGTTTCCGCCGTCTCGGGCGGAAGAGCCTCATCCACCAGCCTCCCGACCGGGCGACCGGGGGTCAGCGCGAACCCGTAGTCCAGCAAGCGGGCTGCCTGCCGCCACATCGGTACCGGCCGCTGTTCACCCCGCATCAGCACCACGATCAGGCGCCGCCCACCGCGCTGTGCGGCGTCGACCAGGGTGTGCCGGGCGTCGTCAGTGAACCCGCTCTTGCCACCCAGTGCGCCGGGGTAGTTCCTGAGCAGCTTGTTGTCGTTGCTGAGCACGAACCCAGGCCGGCCACTGAAGCCAGGGAAGTCCACCTGCCGGGTACCCAGCAGTTCGGTGAGCAGCGGGCGGTCGAGCACCTCGCGGAACGCCAGCGCCAGATCGTAGGCCGAGGTGCTCATGCCCGGACCGTCCAATCCGGAAGGGGTGGCGGTTCGGGTATCCAGCGCGCCCAGCCGCCCCGCCAACCCGTTCATCTGCTCGACGGTCTGCGCTTCCCCACCCAGCTGCTCGGACAGAGCGTGTGCGGTGTCATTACCGGAGACCAGCAGCAGGCCGGTGAGTAGTTGCCGGACGGTGTAGCGGCCCCCCGGTCCGAGGCCCGCCCTGCTGCCCTCCTGGTCGGTGTCGGTCTGCGTCGCGACGACGACCCGGTTGAGGGGAAGCTGGTCGACGGCCAGCAGGGCGGTCAACAGTTTGATCGTCGATGCCGGGCGGTTGCGTGCGTGTGGGCCCCTGGCGGCCAGCACCTCACCGGAGTCGGCGTCGGCGACCAGCCAGGACGTCGCGCTGATGCCCGCTGGCGGGGCCGGTGCGCCGACGGGCAGCACCAGCCCGCAAACGTCCAGCAGCGGCCCACCCACCGGACGGTCTGGCACCATCATCGGCCGGGGTACCGGGGTGCCCGGAGCCGGGACCTCGGAGAGGTCGACCGGCGGCGGGGGAGAGATCTGGTGCGGGCATCCCTCGGTAGCCGAGGTGATCACGGGAGGCTGGGCGGCACCGGGCATCGCACTGAGCAGGGTCGTTGCGCCGACGGCGGCGATCAGGGCCACGATCGCCCGGGACCGGATCGTGCGCACTGGGCGAGGCTAGCTGGCCGGGCTGCGACGATCGAGAGGGGGACGACCGATAGGGGATCCTTGCGCCGTGCAGGTCGACTGGGACGCGCTACGGTCCGCCGCGGTGCAGGCCGCCGCGCTCGGGTACTGCCCCTACTCCGGGCTGCAGGTGGGTGCAGCCGCGCTGTGCGACGACGGCCGCATGGTGACCGGCTGCAATGTGGAGAACGCCTCCTACGGCGTGACTCTCTGCGCCGAATGCACGATGGCCGGGCAGCTGCTGCTGTCAGGTGGCGGCCGGTTCGTGGCGGTGGCCTGCCGCTCGGGTACCGGGGAGTTGCTGATGCCCTGTGGGCGCTGCCGTCAGGTACTCCAGGAACTCGGCGGGCCTGACTGCCGGGTGGACACCTCGCGTGGTGTGCGCCCGTTACGCGAGCTGCTGCCGGACGCCTTTGAACTGTGAGGGGGGCGAGCGGCGGGTCTCAGGACGTCGCGGCTGCCTCGGCGTCCATGTCCTCCTTGGGCCTTGGCGCCTTGGCGCCGTTGCGCACCCGGCGCTGGGCCGGTCGCGGCGGCGGTGGCGGTGTGGGGTTCAGCGGAGCCGGTGTCCCACCCATGATGATCTCAGCAAAGGTGGCCATCGCCTCGTCCAGCTGGGCGGTGTAGCGCACCTCGGACTCTTCGTTTGCCTGCCGGACCAGGCCGGTCATCGAGTCGGCGTCGGGACGGCCACCGACGCCCTCCTCCAGGGAGTTCAACCGACCCGACATCGTGTCCAGCCGCTGGGTGACCGACTCCAGCGAACCGGACAGTGACTCGCACGTCTCGACGACGCGGCTGCCCAGCCCGTCGGTGGCCTCACCCGCGAACTGCTGCACCCCGTCGAGGCGCTCATGGATGCCCTTGTCAACCTCGTCCAGCCGACCCCGCATCCCCAACTCGGAGGTGCCGATCAGCTCCCGCACCGGCCCGTGCACGGCGGCGGGCAGCCCGTCGAGTCTCGCGTCCTGCCGGTCGAGGTGGTGGTCCAGGTCGTCGATCCGCTTGTGCAGTCCAGCGACCCGGTCCTCCAGACCGTCCATCCGGCCCGAGACACCTTCGAACCGGCCCGCCATCCCGTCCAGCCGCCCGCCGAGCTCGGCGAACGGCTTGGCCAGCCGGTCCACGATCGACTCCACGGCGCGGGACAACGCGGCGACGGCGTTGTCCTGGGCTTCCAGCTTCACCAGCGTCTCGTCCAACCGCTCGGCCAGCACGCTGACCTCGGTGCGGTCCGGCATTTCCGAGAGACGCTTGCGAACCGAACCCAGCGATTCCAGGGGAGCCAGCCGGGCGTGAATCTCGTCCAGCGCGTCGAAGATCTGCTGCTGCTCGCTGTCGCGGATCTCGGCGGCACGCACCAGCATGCTGCGCATCCGATCAAAGGACTGAGTTGCGGGGCTGTTGCTGTAATTGCTCACAGGCGTGGGCTTTCGGTGAGGAGGACGGGCCGACATGGTCGGGCGCGCATCCTAGCCAGCTCGCCCGCCGTTGCGACAATCGGGCGACGTTGCGCGCAGCTCAATGCGCGTTCAGCCGGTTCTCGACACCAGCGACCAGGGCCCGCCAGGCGGCCGCCTCGGCGTCGAAGGGAGGGCTGGGTGCCAGCCGCGTCGGGTCCGGCCGCAGCAGGAAGGAGACCAGCCAGCCCAGCGGCTCGGAACTCGCCAGCGCCTTGTCCGCGGCGTCGGATCCGGCCCACTGTTCGGCGTCGGTGATCAGTTCCACGGCCAGCTCGAGCTGCCCGGGATCGACGGTCTCGGGACCCCCGATGAGGTCATCGGCCAGGCCGGCGAGCACGTAACTGTTGCCGTCATCGACTGCCACCTCGAGTTCGCCGGCGTGCGCCTTTGTGGTCACCTGCGGCCAGGTGGACACCTCGTCGAGGTCGTGGCCCTTGGGGTTGCCGGCGAGGTAACGGGCCAGCGAGCGCAGCGAGCCGAAGACCTCGATACGGCCGCTGCGGCCGAGGAAGACCGGTGCATTGTCGAGGTAGCAGCGCAGCGTGTAGTGATCGCCCAGATCGCTGATGATCCGGATCGGGTCGATGCCGACCTCCGACCAGAACGCCATCGCGGGGTTGCGCACGGCGTCGGCTTCGGTGTCTTCAGTGGCCGTTTCCTCGGTAGCTGCCATTTCGGCGACTGCCTCGGCCTCGGTCAGCTCGGTTTGTGCCGTGGTCAGCGCCGCCGCATCGACGTCGGGAGTGCGGACCACCCCGTCGAGCGCATCGAGCACGTCGTCCCAGCGCTGTGCGATCACGGCGCACAGCGCCTCCCAGTGCCGCTCGCCCTCCCGGCCGCCGAATGCCAGGGTGCCGCCTTGGAGCATGTCGAACCCTGGGGTGGAGCCGAGCACCTCGTGCACCACATCCAGGCCGCACACATCGGCCAGCGAGCGCACCATTGACACCACCTCGGCGAGATCACCGATCACCCAGGTGTCCGGTGATTGCGCGACCAGCTCGGGCACTCCGACCAGGTCGTAACGCTGGGATTCCTGAGGCCGCAGGTCCGCCGCGGGCAACCGCTTCACCAGCACCCAAGCCGGGTGGTCGACGAGGTCGTGGTCGTTGGCAGTGCGCACGAAACCGACCAGTGCCGCGACACCGGGGAAGGCGAAGAGGTCCTCGTCGTCGCCGAGAAACGCCTCCCATTCCTCGCTGTCCTCACGCCAGCGGGGCGCCCACAGCGTCACCAGGTCCCCGGCGGTCAGGGCGAGTTCGATCGGCACGATGTCCGCAGCCATGCACGGCAGCGTAGTGCTCGTGAGTGCGTAACAGTGTTCCGCCACCCGGCGACCAGCAGAGCCGCTCACGAGCCCGTAGGGCCCCCGGCTCGCCAGCCGTCGAGGGTGGCGCGGATCGCGGCTTCGAACACCTCGGCGGGTTCCCCGACATGACGCTGTATCGCACCGCCGAGTTCCAGCGACACCAGACCGTGCACGTTTGCCCATAGCGCGGTGGCGATGAGGACGGGGTCGTCGTTGCGCAGCAGCCCGGCCGCGATCGCCCGGCGGACCGAGTCGCGCACTGGAGCAAAAGTGGCCTCGGCGTGCGCCATGTCCTGTGGAGTGGGCTCGAAGCCGAGCATCAAGGAGCCGAACATCACCGCGTAGAAGTGCGGGTCGGCCCTGGCGCTGGCTCGGTAGGAGCGGCCCAGCGCCAAGATATCGGCCAGCGGATCGTCCGAGGGCGCCACCGCGTCCTGATACTGCCCGAACCTGGCGAAGGCCTCGAGGAACAGCGCCCGCATCAGCCCCGGTTTGCCGCCGAACAGCGCGTACACCGCGCTGGTCGAGGTGCTGGCGGCGGTTGCGAGCCGGCGCAGGCTCAACGCTTCAGGGCCCTCGGAGGTGAGTAACGCTCCCGCGGTCTCAAGCAGGCGGATCCGCAGCGCATCGTCGTGCAGTTTCGGTCGAGGCACTTGACTACCATATCGCAACAGTGTTTTATAACAGTGTTTGACACATCGAGGAGGGAACCCTCATGAGCCCTACGTCTGCCGTCGGTGGTCCCTCCGGTCACGCCGTCGTCGTCGGCGCCAGCATGGCCGGCCTGCTGGCTGCGCGGGTACTCGCCAATCACTGTGACCAGGTGACGGTCGTCGAGCGCGATGAGCTGCCGGACAGCGTGGCGGTCCGCAAGGGTGTGCCGCAGGGGCAGATGCTGCATGCGCTGATGCCCCGAGGCCTGGGGATCGTGGAGCGGATGTTCCCCGGCTACGGTCACGAGCTGAAGGCCGCCGGGGCGGTGCCCGTTGGCATTCCCACCGACTCGCTCGTCCTGACCGCCGCTGGCTGGCTGCCCCGGCAGGCCGCTGGGGTGCCGTTGCTGTCGGCCAGCCGGCCGTTGTTCGAGTGGGCCGTGCGCCGGCGGCTGCGGGAACTGCCGGGTGTGACGATCCTCGACCGCCACGACGTGACGTCGCTGCTCACCTCGCGCGACGGCCGGCGGGTCACCGGCGTGACGCTACGCTCGCATGGCCCGGACGGCGGCTACCAGCAGCTCGACGCCGACCTCGTGGTCGACGCCGGTGGCCGCGGCTCCCGCGCCCCGACCTGGCTCTCAGCTGGTGGCTACGGCACGCCCGCGAAGACGCAGGTCGACTCGAACATTGCCTACGCCTCCCGGATTTACCGCATCCCGGACGGATTCAGCGCGGACTGGAAGCTGGCGATGCTGCTGCCCCAGCCGCCGTCGATGCCGCGCACCGGCTACCTGTTCCCGATCGAGAACGGTCAGTGGATGGTGGCGCTGATGGGGGCCGCCGGTCAGCACCCGCCGACCGATGAGGACGGCTTTGCCGCCTTCACCCGCAGCCTGCGCCATCCGGTCATCGCCGACGCGCTCGCGGCCGCCGAGCCCGTCACCCCGATCCGTGGCTACCGCGGCACGGCCAACCGGCTGTGGCACTTCGAGCGCATGCGCCGCTGGCCGGAGCGGTTCGTCGTGCTCGGCGACGCGGTCTGCGCGTTCAACCCGATCTACGGCCAGGGCATGAGCGCCGCTGCCGTCGCCACTGAGATCTTGGACGGGTGCCTGCGCGAGCACCGGTGCCGGCGACCGGCGGACGACCTCGACGGGTTGGCCCGCCGCTTTCAACGCCGGCTGGCCCGCCGCAACGCCGATCCTTGGCTGGTGTCGGCGGGGGCGGACCTGCGCTACCCGACCACGACCGGCGGGCGCGTGACCGCCGTGACCCGGTTGCAGCATCGTTACCTCGACCTGGTGCAAGCCGCTGCTACCCGGGATCTCGCCGTCGCCGACAGTTTCGGACAGGTGCTGCTCATGCTGGCCCGCCCGACGTCGCTATTCGCCCCCCGGATCCTGGCCGCCGCGGCCCGGACCAGAACCAGGGCCGCTCGTCCCCTCAGCGGGATAGTGCCGACTTTTCCGCATTCAGCGGGCTCAGCGGGGCTATCGGCACCCCGATAGCCCCGCTGAGCCCGCTGAATGCGTTTAGGCTTGGGTTAATAGTTGCCGTAGCAGGGTGCCCACCTGTGCTGCGGTGTTGCGGGCGGTGGCGAGGAGCTCGCGGTGGTCCAGGGGGGCGCCGGCTAGGCCGGCGGCTAGGTTGGTGACCAGCGATATCCCTAGTACCTCGGCGCCCTCGGCGCGAGCGGCGATGGCTTCCAGCACGGTGGACATCCCGACCAGGTCGGCGCCCAGCACGCGCAACATGCGAATTTCTGCCGGGGTCTCGAAGTGCGGACCGGGCACCCCGGCGTAGACGCCCTCGCGCAAGCTCGGGTCGATCTCCCGGGCCAGCGAGCGTAACCGGGGGGAGTAGGTGTCGGTGAGATCGACGAACCGCGGCCCGACCAGTGGGGAGGTCGCGGTCAGGTTGAGGTGGTCGGAGATCAGCACCGGCTGGCCCACCGCGAGCCCGTCGGCGATACCGCCGACAGCGTTGGTGAGCACCACCACCCGGACCCCCGCCGCACATGCGGTGCGCACCCCATGCACAACTCGGGCCACCCCATGGCCTTCGTAGCCATGGACCCGACCGAGCAACACCAGCAGGCGTCGGCCATCCAGCGGCACCGACCGGACTGTCCCGACGTGGTCGGCGACCTGCGGGGCAGCGAACCCGGGCAGCTCGGCGAACGGGATCTCGACGGTGGGAGCGCCCAGCACGTCGGCCGCGGGACGCCAGCCGCTGCCCAGCACCACGGCGATGTCGTGCGAGGGCACCCCGCTGCGCTGGGCGAGCACGGCTGCGGCGGCCTGGGCGACCTGCGTCGGGTCAGTCACGATCGGCAGCCTATGGTGATCAGATTCCGGTAGTGAATCCCGCCACTACCGGCTCGAACAGCTTCGTGCGCCCCGCTCCCTCTCGCTCGGTCGGGACGGTGACAGATACCACCCACAGATCCGACCTGGCAGGCACTAGCCGCAGGTAGGTGGTGCGGCGCAGCTCGCCACCTTCCTGGGTTCGGAAGGAAGCGTCGAGCCCGTCGGCGGATAGTCTCTGCCGCTGGGTCTCGACCAGTTCGGGCACCCCCTGTGCCAGCCTGCGGAGGTAGGCGGTCAGGTATTGATCTCCGGCGCCGCTGGGCGCCACGCCGGTGACCCGCTCCACAGCGATGACTTCCGAGCCGTCCGGTGAGACGAAACGCATCACGGTGCCCGAGTTGTTGCCGAGCACCCGCTGCTCGCGGAACTCCGGCCAGCCCTGCGGCACGCTGACGGTGAACCGAGCCGGCCGCGTGCCGTCCGGCTCGGTGACCTGGAGCACGCGGGGTACCAGCACCACGTCGTTGGTGCCCGCTCCCACCGCGGCGCTGGTTCCCAGGGAGGGCAGGGCAGGTCTGCCGGCTGCGACCCGGACGACCCCGAAGCCGGCGGCTGCGGCGCCGAGGAACAGCAGCACGGCCAGCATCCACAGCATCGCCCGGTGTCGTCCACCGCTGGGTCCGCCGCTGGCGCTGTGGGCTCGTTGCGCCGCCACCGGCGGGTCGGCAGCACCAGCGGTGGGCGTGACGGCAAAGGGCAGCGGGCCCGGGTCGGCAGCGAGTTGCCCGGTTCGCGCGCGCGGCGTTTCGGGTGCTTCGGCGACGTTTCTCTGGGCGCGGTTCGGGGGGATGGTCGCGGCGTGAGCAGCGCGGGGGGCGAGTTCGGGGTCAGCGGGCCGGGGGTCAGCTGCCTCCCGGCGGTCGGCGGGCTCGGGGGGCGCGCCCAGCAGTTGGCGCACCTTCCACAGCGGCATCCGGCGGGCTGGATCCTTGATCATCAAACCGCTGATCACCTCAGCGAGCGGCCCGGAACACGAGGGCCTGGGCACCTCGTCCTGCACCACCGAGGCGACCGTCGCCATCGCAGTGCCCGCATCGTAGGGAGGCCTGCCCTGGACTGCGGCGAACAGTGTTGCGCCGAGCCCCCACAGGTCCGCCGCCGGGTTGACCGGACTGCCGGAAGCGATCTCGGGAGCGATGTAGGCGGGGGAACCCAGCATCAGACCGGTCGCGGTCAACGTCTGATCGGCCGGGTTGCGGGCGATCCCGAAGTCGGTGAGCTTGATCCGGCCGTCGTGGGCCATCAGCACGTTGCCGGGCTTGACATCCCGGTGGGTGATACCCGCCACGTGCGCGGCCTGCAGCGCTGCCGCCACCGCGGCCCCCACGGCCATCACCTGCCGCGGCGGCAGGGCACCCGCTGCCAGCAGCTCGGCCAGGCTGCGCGAGGCCACCAACTCCATCACCACGAACGGCGCGGCATCCTCTTGGGCCACGTCGTAGAGCGTGACCACGTTGGGGTGGGAGAGCGCGGCGATGGTCCTGGCCTCCCGCAGCGTCCGCTCCCGCAACGCGTCGGCTTCGCCGTCCGGGATCCCCGGCGGCAGCAGCACTTCTTTGATCGCGACCGGCCGGCCGAGCACCTCGTCGTGCGCCGACCACACCGTCCCCATCGTGCCCCGGCCCAGCACCGCACCGAGCCGGTAGCGGCCCGCCACCAGGCGGGGCGTGGGGTTGGTCACCGCCACATAATGCCTGCGTTGTTGGTGCCCGCGTTGTGGTGCCCGCCGGCGTGTGTCATACAGACGTCATGGTGGACAAGACCCCGAAGCTCAAGACAGCAGAGTCGGGCTTCGGGATCAAGCCGGTGTACCGCGCGGACGACGTTGCGAGCGGGCTGGCGGACCGGCTCGGCGAGCCCGGGGAGTTCCCGTTCACCCGCGGGGTTTATCCCACGATGTACACCCAGCATTCATGGACGATGCGCCAGTACGCCGGATTCGGCACCGCCGCTGAATCCAATGCCCGCTATCACCATCTCCTGCGGGCCGGGCAGACCGGCCTGTCGGTGGCCTTCGACCTGCCCACGCAGATGGGTTACGACTCCGACGACGCCATCGCGCACGGCGAGGTCGGCAAGGTCGGGGTGGCCATCGACTCGATCGAGGACATGCGGACGCTGTTCGACGGTATCCCGCTGGCCGAGGTGTCCACCTCGATGACCATCAACGCCCCCGCGAGCCTGCTGCTGCTGCTTTATCAGCTGGTGGGCGAAGAGCAGGGTGTGGTGGGTTCGAAGCTGACCGGGACGGTCCAGAACGACGTGCTCAAGGAGTACATCGCCCGGGGCACCTACATCTACCCGCCGGCCCATTCGCTGCGCCTCACCTCGGACATCTTCGCTTACTGCCAGGCCGAGATCCCGCGCTGGAACACCATCTCGATCTCGGGGTACCACATGGCCGAGGCGGGCGCGAACCCCGCGCAGGAGATTGGTTTCACGCTCGCCAACGGGGTGCAGTACGTGCAGGCCGCGCTGGACGCCGGGATGACCGTCGACGAGTTCGCGCCGCGGTTGTCGTTCTTCTTCGTCTCCCGCACCACGCTGCTGGAGGAGGTCGCGAAGTTCCGCGCCGCCCGGCGGATCTGGGCCCGGATGATGACGGAGCGCTTCGGCGCGCGAAACCCCAAGTCGCTGATGCTGCGATTCCACACCCAGACCGCCGGGGTGCAGCTCACCGCCCAGCAGCCCGAGGTCAACCTGATCAGGGTCACTGCGCAGGCCATCGCCGCGATCTTCGGCGGTACCCAGTCGCTGCACACCAACGCCTACGACGAGGCGATCGCGCTGCCCACCGAGAAGGCCGCCCGGCTGGCCCTGCGGACCCAGCAGGTGCTGGCCTACGAGACCGACCTGACGTCCACGGTGGATCCCTTTGCCGGCTCCTACGCGGTCGAGGCGATGACCGACGAGGTCGAGGCCGCCGCAGTGGCCTTGATCGACCAAGTGGACTCGCTGGGCGGTGCGGTGCGTGCCATCGAGGTGGGCTTCCAGAAGTCGGAGATCGAGCAGACCGCGTATCGCACCGCCCAGGAGATCGACTCCGGCGATCGGGTGGTGGTCGGGCTCAACCGCTACCGGCAGCAGGTCGAGGACACCTACCAGCCGCTGCGGGTGGACCCGGCGCTGGAGGACAGCGCCCGGGCCCGGCTCGCCGCGCTGCGCTCGTCGCGATCATCCGCTGAGGTCGACCGTGCCCTGGACGAGCTGCGCACGGCCGCCAAGGACCTGCGCAGCAACGTGCTGTACCCGATGAAGAGGGCGCTGGCCGCTCGCGCCACCGTGGGTGAGGTGTGCCACGCTCTGCGCGACGTATGGGGTACCTACGTACCGCCAGACGGGTTCTGATCACCGTCGGGCAGAATCAATGGGTGAGCACATCGGCAGCTACCCTCGCCGCCGCCGCCGGGCGGCCCGCGGACCGCCGGTGCGCACTGTCTCGGCTGTCGGCGCTGTACTATCTGCGTGCGCCCTGCCTGGGGTCCCTGCAACAGCGGGAGATCCGGGTACGGGCCTGCTTCGGGGCGGGAACATCGGCCGCCGGGTGCGCCCACGAGGTGCCCCAGGTTTGCCCCGTCCCCGCCGCGGTCTACCGGGTGGCGGTCACTGGGCTCGGCCGCTCATCACTGAGCCCTGAGGATGATCCAGATCGCCAGACCGGCAGCACCGGCATGGGCAATGTGACCCAGGCCCTGCCGGCGATCAATCCGACCATCGCGATCAACGGGGGAGACGCGGTGAACCACCAGCTCGAGCGCGTTATGGCGGATCGCGCGGTGTGCGACAGGGCACTTGCCCCGGTGGCCGCCACCGGAGGTGCAGCGTGACCGCGCTGGAATCGCCACTGCGCCGGGTGCAATTGAGCACCGCGCCGGACGTCGCGGCCGGTCGCGGTCCGTCCTGGTTGGACGGTTGGTTGTCGAGCCACGGTGCCGAACTGGTCACCTGGCGCAGGCATATCCACGCCCACCCGGAACTCGCCTACCACGAGCTGGGCACCACGGCGCTGATCGCCGAGCAGCTCGCGACCGCCGGTCTGGTGCCGAAGCTGCTGCCCGGGGGCACTGGCCTGATCTGTGACATCGGCGCAGGCTCGCGGTGCGTGGCGCTGCGCGCCGACATCGACGCGCTGCCCTTGCTGGAGGCCACCGGGCTGCCGTTTGCGTCCGCTGTGGACGGTGTGATGCACGCTTGCGGGCACGACGCGCACACCGCGATCCTGATTGGAGCAGCGCTCGCCCTGGCGTCCGCCCCAGAGTTGCCCGGCCGGATCCGAGTGATCTTCCAGCCGGCGGAGGAGGTGATGCCCGGTGGTGCACTCGATGTGCTCGCCGCCGACGGTCTGTCCGGTGTGGACCGGATCTTCGCGCTGCACTGCGACCCCCGGTTGCCGGTCGGCCGGTTCGGCACCCGGGTCGGGTCGATCACTTCGGCAGCAGACATGCTCGAGCTACGGCTGTCCTCGCCCGGGGGCCACACGTCGCGGCCGCACCTCACCGCTGATCTGGTGAACGCTCTCGGCATCGTGATCACCGGCCTGCCGGCGCTGCTGTCGCGCCGGGTCGACCCGCGTTCGGGCACGGTGCTCGTCTGGGGTGCGGTGCAGGCCGGCCAGGCCGCCAACACGGTGCCGCAGCAGGGGCTGCTTCGTGGCACCCTGCGCACCGCAGATCCCGAGATCTGGGCCGGTCTGGAGCCGCTGGTCAGCGAGCTCGTCACCGCCCTGCTCGCACCCACCGGCGTCGGGTTCGACCTGCGGCACGTCCGCGGTGTGCCGCCGGTGGTCAACGAACTGGTCAGCACCAAGCTGCTGCGCGACGGTGTCGCTGCGGCTCTCGGTGCAGACGCCCCGAACGGGACCGAACAGTCCTCCGGTGGTGAGGATTTCGGCTGGTACCTCGAGCAGGTGCCCGGATCAATGGGTCGCCTCGGCGTCTGGTCGGGCGAGGGCCCGCAGCGGGAACTGCACCAGGCCACCTTCGACCTGGACGAGCGCGCGCTGCCGCTCGGCGTGCGGGTCATGGTGCACACCGCACTGGCCGCCCTCACCTAACCCTCCGGCGTGTCGCGCCCAGGTGCCCCGTGTGTCCTGCCCTGGTGCCCGGTGTGTCGCGCTCAGGTGCTCGGCCGTTTGTCCACACCGGAGCGGTTATCCACAAGCGCACGCTCTGACGCTCGCGCTGGTTATTCCCTCGAGCGAGGCTCGCGGCCGTGCTCACAGCCCCGGAACAACACCTTCGCGGCCCACGGACGTACGCTCAGCTCCGCGCCGAACTAGGCCGCCGAACCCTCGACCGGATGCGGGCTGACGGCCGGATCCGGCAGATCTGGGGCGTGCTGGTGCCGCGGGAGCTCGTCCTCGATCCCGACACCCGGGCGGCCGCGGCTTTGCTCGTGGCCGGACCCACGGCGGTGTTGACCGGCTTGACCGCGGCCTGGCTGCAGGGTTGCCCGGCCGCGGCAACGCCGGACGTTCATCTGGCGGTGCCGTACTCGCGCTCGTTGCGAACCCAGCAGGGCCTGGTCGTCCATCAGGGTCGCAGACTCCTGGAGGAGGTGATTGAGGTGCGAGGCCTGCGGGCAGTATTGCTCGAGGTCGCGATCACTGAGTTGCTCTGCACGGAGGTGGCCAGGCGCGCTCTCGCTGTAGCCGACCAGGCAGCCGCGTTGTTCCCCCCACGGGAGCGATCGGCATTCCGCGGGCGAATCGCCGATCGACTGGCCACCCGGCCCGACCGTCGAGGTACCGCCCGCGCCGGGGGGTTGCTCCCCTTGGTGACAGGGCGGGCTGACTCACCGCCGGAGAGCTGGCTCAAGCTGCTGGTGGTGGAAGCGGGATTCCCGCAGCCGGTGGACCAGTTCGAGGTGCTCGATGCGCTTGGCTGCATACGGTACGTCCTCGACCTGTGTTGGCCCGAGTTGCGCATCGCCCTGGAGTACGATGGCTTCGAGGCTCACGAGTATCGGCAGGACCGGGACGCCGGACGCGACCGTGACCTGCAGCGCCGCGGGTGGATCACCATCCGCGCCACCGCGGAGGATCTCCGCGAGCCGAGTGCGCTGCTCGCGCGACTCGATGACGCGTTTCGGACCAGGGGGGCGGCTTACTTCAGGGCGCCTCTTGCGGAACAGCGACCACGTCGACGCCGTGCTTGAGTGTCGGACACACCGTGCAGCAGAGCCGGACACACCGTGCTTGAGGGCCGGACACACCGTGCAGGAGCGCCGGACACGCGACGGTTAGGGGCCGATGCCAGTGCATGGGCGAATGCGCAGTTCGGCGACGTAGTCCTCTGGAGCGCCGGCCGCTTCGGCGGCATCAGCGATGACCCCCAGGTAGCGCGCCGAGGGGAGGCCGCCCTCGTAGGCGTCCAACACGTAGAGCCAGGCGAGCACCGAGCCGTCCAGAGTGTGCACCCGCAGCCGCAGCTTCTTGTGCAACCCGAAGTCGCCACCCTCCCAGCGGTCGAGCAGCTTCTCGTCCTCCGGGGTGACGTCGTAGACCACGACGAACACCTGCGAGAGGGGATCTTCGACGACGGTAGCCAGTGCCCCCTCCCAACCGAGATCTTCGCCGCCGAAGGTCAGCCGCCACCCGATCAGCCACCCGGTCACCGCCATTGGCGCGTGCGGTGCGCGCTGCATCATCTGCGCGGGGTCCATGTTGGACCCGTAGGCGGCGTAGAGCGGCACGCGCGACAGCGTAGCCGCCAGGCGACCTGTCTCGGCGCTCCCGCCACCTCCTATCGTTACTCCGTGTTCACGGGTCGTGCACGAAGCGTGCCTGCCCGAGGGCAACCCTTGACGTGTTCACGCGTCTTACCAGTGACAGGCGTGCATAAGGAGGTTGCGATGCGAATCGTCACCTGCGGGCTGATCGTGGGAGCGGTCGTGCTGGGTGCCGCCCCGATGGCCATGGCCGACGAGCCGGCTGGCAAGTCGAATGGCATCGGTGCGGAGAGCCAGGCGGCGCCGCAGGCCGAGGTGAGCATGCTGGCGGTGTCGCTCACCATTGGCGGCGCGGTCGCCACGGCCGGGTCCGGCGCGGCGCTAGCGTTGGCGCGCCGCCGGGCGGTCAGTCCACCCAGTTGAGGGTCCGGATGACCGCCTTGCGCCATTGCGAGTAGAGGTTCTCGCGTCGCTGCGGGTCCATCTCCGGATTCCACCGCCGATCGGCTGCCCAGTTGGCCCGGATCTCCTCCTCACCGGACCAGAACCCGACCGCGAGGCCAGCAGCGTAGGCGGCGCCCAGTGCGGTGGTCTCGCTGACCACCGGCCGGATCACCGGGACTGCCAGGATATCGGCCTGGAACTGCATCAGCAGCTCGTTGACCACCATCCCGCCGTCCACCTTCAACGAGGTCAGTGCCACCCCTGAGTCGGCATTCATCGCATCGAGCACTTCGCGAGACTGGAACGCGGTGGCCTCCAACACCGCCCTTGCCAGGTGACCGCGGGTGACATAGCGGGTCAGGCCGACGATGGCGCCGCGGGCATCGGGGCGCCAGTGCGGGGCGAACAGCCCGGAGAAGGCGGGCACGAAGTACACCCCGCCGTTGTCCTCGACGGTAGCCGCTGCGTCCTCGATCTCCGCCGCCGACGAGATCATGCCCAGGTTGTCCCGCAGCCACTGCACCGCCGACCCGGTGACGGCGACCGAGCCCTCCAACGCGTACACCGGATCCTGTGACCCGATCTGGTAGCAGATCGTGGTCAGCAGTCCGTTGCGGCTCATCACCTTCTCGACGCCGGTATTGAGCAGCATGAAATTGCCGGTGCCGTAGGTGTTCTTGGCGTCCCCGACGGACAGGCAGGCCTGCCCGAACATAGCCGCCTGCTGGTCACCGAGAATGCCGGCGATGGGCACCCCGGCCAGCGCGCCGCGCTCGCGGACCTTGCCGTACACCTCCGACGACGAGCGGATCTGCGGCAGCATCGCCACCGGGACGCCTATCTCCGCGGCGATGCTCTCGTCCCAGGACAGTGTGTCCAGGTCCATCAGCAGTGTCCGGGAGGCGTTGGTGGCGTCGGTGAGGTGCAGCCCACCGGACGGGCCGCCGGTCATGTTCCACAGCAACCAACTGTCCATGGTCCCGAAGCACAGCTCGCCGTTGTCCGCCCGCTGCTGGGCGCCCTGCACCCGGTCCAGGATCCAGCGGATCTTGGGGCCGGAGAAGTACGTGGATAGCGGCAACCCGGTGCGGTCGGAATACCGGCCGGCGCCGGCGGATCCGCCGAGTTCGGCGCACAACCGGTCGGTGCGGGTGTCCTGCCACACGATCGCGTTGTGCACCGGCTCGCCGCTGCGCCGGTCCCACACCACGGTCGTCTCCCGCTGGTTGGTGATGCCCACTGCGGCGATGTCGCCGGGCGTCAGGTCCGCCTTGGCCAGTGCCCCAGCCGCGACCTCTCGAGTATTGGCCCACACCTCGAGCGCGTCGTGCTCCACCCAGCCGGATCGGGGCAAGTGTTGCCGGTGCTCACGTTGATCGGCTGAGATCACCCGAGCGTCGTGATCGAAGATCATGCAGCGGGTGGAGGTGGTGCCCTGATCGATAGCTGCGACGTACTGGCTCATCGAGAATGCACGGTAGTGGGTTGCCCGGCCGAAGAGCACAGGCGCCTGGTACCGCGGCCCGCGCTATCCGAGGGGAAGCGGGGCCGCGGTGTAAGAGACTTCGTGTCGTGGTCAGATCGCGACGATGCCCTGGGTGCCGGGCGGGAATCCGCCAGGACCGGGGATGGTGGTGAGATTACCGTCGGTTTCGATACGGAAACTGGTGATGCTCATCTCGGCGGAGACGTCGGGCATCTCGCTGGTCTCGCTGAAACCGCCGGTGATGACGTACAGGAACCGGCCGTCGCCGCTGACGGCACTGTCGATGGGGGCATGGGAGTCGACGGTGACACCGGTCCGGCCGTCTGGATCCAACAGGCTCAGTGCACCGGTGCCGTCAATCTGGTAGCCCGAGATGGAGCCGGTCACAGCATTCGATACGTAGGCGTAGCGGGGATCGGTGGTGCTGTTGGTGACTACCCAGCACGCCCCTCCCTCGGTCGTGGGCACTGATCCGCTGACCACCGCGAGCGTGCCGTCCTTGGCCACCCGGTAGGAGGACGCCGCGTTGGAGAGCTCGGAGACGATCAAAAGGTCCTTGCCGGCGAATGTGAACCCGAAGGGCTGCGGGCCGCTGGACTGGTTTGCCACTGGTGGGCCGGCGCGCCCGTGCTCGTCGATGGCGAGGAGCTCGATCAGGTTGTTCGGTCTTTCGGCCACCACGAGCTGTGCCCCGTCTGGGGTGAACTTAATCTGTGCGGGCGCTCCGCCTCCGCCTCTGATCAGCGATCGGGTGGAGCCAGCCACGGCGGACAGTTTCCCGTCGGCGCCCACGGTGAACCCACTGATGGTCGACTCCACCCTGTTGAGCACGTAGAGCAGATTCTTGTGGACCGCCACGCTGACCGGCAATGTACCCCCGGAGGGAACCCGGTCGACCGGAATCAGCTTATTTCCCTCGATGGCCAGGACGGAGACCTCGTTACTGCCGGCATCGACCGCAAACAGGAAACGATGATCATCGCTCAGGGTCAGGGATCCTTGCGAAAGCAAGGGATCCAGAGAATTTGTCGCGTTTCCGGCGCCGAGACCTCCGGTCGGAAACGTCTCGATCTCGGTGAGACCACCATTGGCGGCGCGCTCGAGGACCGTCACGGCGTTGCCGGTGTCCTGGTTGGTCATGACGTACACCACCCCGGTGCCGTGGTAGTAAGGATTCTTGCTCTCGTAGGCACTCTCATGCTCGGCTGCGGCCACCATTGTCGGCTCCTTTGTCATCGAGACAGGTTGACACGGACCCCCTCCGTCCGCGGCGAGGTCCGATGTGCATAGGAGCTTCGACAGAGCGGCGCTGATACAACGTCACCAACAACCCTGATCGAAGATCGAGGTTGAAAGTCGGGTTCGTGACATGCGGTTTGGCCCCGACGTGGTGGAGCAGCAGGAGCTCAGGGTGACGCTGTCTGTCCACGGCCAGCCGCGACGGGCATGGGGCCACCTGCGACCACTGCGGGCTGACCGGTGTGGGGAGCCGACGGTAGCGTTCATCGGGGTTGTGGGAGGACTCGGGAGGTACGGTGCAGGAAGCCGAGCGCGAGCACCAGCGGCCCCTAGGTGGATCTACGCCCGGGCAACTCGGTCCGGCGCAGCGAGCGGCGGACTGGCAGCGGTTGGCGGACGAGCAGTTCGACGTCGTGGTCATCGGCGGCGGGGTGGTCGGTACCGGCGCGGCGTTGGATGCCGTGACCCGAGGTCTCAAGGTCGCCTTGGTGGAGGCTCGGGACCTGGCGTCGGGTACGTCCAGCCGGTCATCCAAGCTGTTCCACGGTGGCCTGCGCTACCTGGAGCAGCTTGAGTTCGGGCTGGTCCGCGAGGCCCTACATGAGCGGGAGCTGATGCTCACCCGGCTGGCGCCGCACCTGGTCAAGCCGGTGGGCTTCCTGTACCCGTTGACCCACCGGATCTGGGAGCGGCCCTACGTCGCCGTCGGTCTGGCGCTGTATCAGACGCTGGGTGGGACACGGTCGGTTCCGGGTCAGCGCCACCTCACTCGATCGGCGGCGCTGCGGATGGCACCGGCGCTACGCCGCGACACCCTCATCGGCGGGGTGCACTACTACGACGCGATCGCCGATGATGCCCGGCACACCATGACCGTGGCCCGCACAGCCGCCCAATACGGCGCCGTGGTGCGCAGCTCCACGCAGGTCATCGGATTCCTGCGCGAGGCAGACCGGATCTGCGGGATCCGCGTGCGGGACTGTGAAACCGGCGAGGAGACCGGCGTCGACGCGCATGCGGTACTCAACTGCACCGGCGTGTGGACCGACGAGATCCAGCGGATGTCCGGTGGGCGGGGCCGGTTCCGGGTACGTCCCTCCAAGGGAGTGCACATCGTGGTTCCGAGGGACCGCATCGTGTCGGAGAGCGGGCTGATTCTGCGGACTGCGACGTCGGTGCTGTTCGTCATCCCGTGGGGCAACCACTGGATCGTCGGCACCACCGACACCAGCTGGAACCTCGACCTCGCGCACCCCGCTGCCACTCGCGCGGATATCGACTACCTGCTGGACACCGTCAACACGGTGCTGGCCACGCCGCTGAGCTCTGCCGACATCGAGGGCGTCTATGCCGGGCTGCGGCCGCTCCTGGCAGGGGAGAGCGAGGAGACTTCCCGGTTGTCCCGGGAGCACGCGGTGGCCCGGGTGGCCCCTGGTCTGGTCGCCATCGCGGGTGGTAAATACACCACCTACCGGGTGATGGCCGCCGACGCCGTGGACGCGGCAGTGCCCGATCTGCCCGGCCGGGTCGCTTCCTCGATCACCGACAAGGTGCCGCTGCTCGGTGCGGATGGTTATCACGCCCTGGTCAACCAGGCCGACGCGCTGGCCGCCCGGCACGGCCTGCACCCCTACCGGCTGCGGCACCTGCTGGACCGCTACGGCTCGGCGGTGCACCAGGTGCTGGCCTTGGCCACCGACCGCCGCCATCTGCTCGCGCCGGTGCCCGAGGCGCCGGACTACCTCCAGGTCGAGGTGGTGCACGCGGCCAGCCACGAGGGGGCCTTGCACCTGGAAGACGTGCTGACCCGGCGCACCCGCATCTCGATCGAGTACCCACACCGGGGTGCGGCCTGCGCCGACGACGTCGCCGACCTGATGGGCGAGGTGCTGAGCTGGGATACGGCCGCGCGGCGCCGGGAGGTGGAGATCTATCTCGCCCGGGTGGCCGCCGAGCGTGACTCGCAACGCCAGCCCAACGACTCCGCCGCCGATGCCCGCCGCGGCGCCGCCCCGGAGGCCCGCCCGCGGCTCCTGGATCCGGTCAGCTGATCCGGCGTGTCCCACGCTGGTGCCCGGCGTGTCAGGCTCTGATGCCCGGTGTGTCCGGCGCTGGTGCGCGGTGTGTCTGGCGCTGGTGCGCGGTGTGTCTGGCGCTGGTGCGCGGTGTGTCTGGCGCTGGTGCCCGTGTCAGGAGAGCTTGGCGCCTGTCGTTAGATGGCGCAGCGCGGGTGGTTAGGACGTCCCAATCGCCCAGCTCGAACCGGCAGGTGCCGACCATGTGCGAGAACGCCCGGCCCGGCCCGGCCCCGCCCCGGCCCAGTCCGAGTAGGGCCCTTGACCTGGGTGTCAGGCATCAGCGCCGGACACACCGGGCACGGGCGCCGTACACACCGGGCACGGGCGCCGGACACGCCGGTTAGGGGGTGATTTTGCAGAGGACGGTGCCCTGGGTGACCGAGCTGCCGTGTACCGCCGTGAGCTCGGTTATCGTGCCCGATTTGTGTGCAGTAACCGGGTTCTCCATCTTCATCGCCTCGACCACTACGAGGAGATCACCGGTGTGGACCGGATCCCCGTTGGACACCGCGACCGTGACCACGGTGCCCTGCATGGGCGCGATGACCGCGTCTCCGGACACCGCGGCCGTCTTGCCGCTTCCGCGTTTTCGGGGTTTGGTCTTGCCGTCACCAGTGCCGCTGAGAGCGAATTCGCCGGGCAGCGAGACCTCCAGCCGCCGGCCGCCGACCTCGACGACCACGGTCCGCCGCGGTGCCGCCGGCGGTACTTCCGTCGGCGCGTCGTAGGGCGCCAGCTTCGCCGAAAACTCGGTCTCGATCCATCGGGTGTGCACCGTGAAATGCTCGCCGTCGGTGGCGGCGAAGGCCGGATCGTCCACGATCGCCCGGTGAAACGGAATGACGGTGGGCAGGCCCTCGACGGTGAACTCGGCCAGCGCCCGCCGGGACCGCGCCAGGGCCTGCTCGCGATCCGCACCGACGACGATGAGCTTGGCCAGCATCGAGTCGAACCGATCGCCGATCACGCTGCCGGCGCGCACCCCGGCGTCGAGCCGCACGCCCGGTCCAGACGGCGGATCGAACACCGTGACGGTGCCAGGCGCGGGCAGAAAACCCCGGGCCGGGTCTTCGCCGTTGATCCGGAATTCGATCGCGTGGCCGCGGGGCTGCGGGTCGGACGTGATGGTCAGCTTCTCGCCGGCCGCGATTCGGAGTTGCTCGCGCACCAGGTCCAGCCCGGTGGTCTCCTCCGATACCGGGTGCTCGACCTGCAACCGGGTGTTCACCTCGAGGAAGGAGATCGTGCCGTCCGGGCCGACCAGGAATTCAACAGTGCCCGCACCGGTGTAGCCCGCCTCGGCGCAGATCGCCCGGGCCGCCTCGTGGATGGTGCGGCGCTGTGCGTCGGACAGGAAAGGGGCCGGGGCCTCCTCGACGAGCTTCTGGTGGCGGCGCTGAAGTGAACAGTCCCGGGTGCCGACGACGACGATGGTGCCGTGCTGGTCGGCCAGCACCTGCGCCTCGACGTGCCGCGGCTTGTCCAGGTAGCGCTCCACGAAGCACTCGCCGCGCCCGAAGGCCGAGACGGCCTCGCGCACCGCGGAGTCGAACAGTCCGGGGATCTCGTCGATGGTTCGCGCGACCTTCAGACCGCGCCCGCCACCACCGAAGACGGCTTTGATGGCCACCGGCAGGCCATGCTCTGCGGCGAAGGCCATCACCTCGTCCGCCCCGGACACGGGATCCTTGGTGCCCGGCACCAGCGGCGCTCCGGCCTTGGCGGCGAGCTGCCGGGCGGTGACCTTGTCGCCCAGATCCCGGATCGCCTGCGGCGACGGGCCGATCCAGGTCAACCCGGCGTCGATCACCGCCTGGGCGAAGTCGGAGTTCTCGGCGAGAAACCCGTAGCCCGGGTGCACCGAATCCGCGCCGGCGCGGGCCGCGACGTCGAGCAGCTTGGCGTGGTCGAGGTAACTGTCCGCGGGTGTGGCACCGCCCAGCGCGAACGCCTCGTCGGCAAGCCGCACGAACGGCGCGTCCCGGTCGTCGTCGGCGTAGACGGCGACACTCGCCAGCCCGGCATCCCGGCAGGCCCGGATCACCCGCACGGCGATCTCACCGCGGTTGGCGACGAGCACCTTGCGCAGGGATGTCGGGTCAGACTGCGGCACCGGTGCCTCCGCGGCGGGTGAGGTCGTCTTCGCCGCAGTCTAGAGCCGAGGTAGTAGTCAGCCCCGTCCCCCGGGCTCGTTACCGCCGTCGCGGGAGCCGGCGCGTCTTGAGCGCTACGTCGTCCCGGTCTGACGCACGGTGCGCTTGATCCGGGCCAGCATCGCCGCCGCGCCGCGCAGCCGCAGCGGGCTGACCGCCTCGGCCAGGCCGAGATTCAGGTAGAAGTCGTCTGGTGTGTTCAGCACGGTGGGCACCGGTTCGCCGTCCAGCCCGGTGTGCAGGATCGCTGCGAGCCCGCGAGTCGTGGGCGCCTCAGGCGGTGCGTCGAAGTACAGGTGCACCCGCTGGTCGTCGTCCACCTCGACGGCCAGCAACAGCGGGGACTGGCATTCGGGCACCCGCTGCATCGAGTCGCGCGTCACGTGCGGTGGCAGCTTCGGCAGCTCACCGGACAGCTCCAGCAGTAGTTGCAGCCGCTCGGTCGGGCTGACGTCCTCGAACTCCTCCGCCAGCTCGGCCAGCCGTGGCGGCAGTGTGGTCGGCGTGCTCATCCCAGCGTCCTCTCCTGAGCGGAGGCGTACCTCCCTGACCGTGCCACAGGATCAAGACCACAGCGAGACCACGGGCACCCCGACCTCGGCGAGCAACCGCCGGGTCAGCGGCAGGCTGATGCCGATGACGCTGGACGGGTCACCGTCGATCCCGTCGACGAACCAGCCACCCCGACCGTCCAGGGTGAACGACCCTGCCACCTGCAGCGGTTCCCCGGTGGCGACGTAGGCCTCGATCTCTGCTGCCGACAGCGTGCCGAAGCGGATCAGGGTGGTCTGGGCGCCGCTGGCGGTGGCGGTGACCGCGCCCCCGTCGAGGCGGACCACGGCGTGCCCGGTGAGCAGCTCGCCGGTGCCACCCGCCATCGCCGCCCAGCGCCGCCGCGCGACGTCCGTGCAACCGGGCTTGCCGACCAGTTCGTCGCCGACGTGCAGCATCGAATCGCACCCGACGACCACCGCGTCGCGGTGCTCGGCGACGAGGTCTGCGGCGACCGCATCGGCCTTGGCCCGAGCCAATGCGATGACCAGCTGCGCCGGCGTCGCACCGCGCATCGTCGTGGCCAGCGCGTCTTCGTCCACTCCGGACACCCGCACCACCGGATCAACCCCGGCGGCGCGGAGCACGGCGAGTCGGGCTTGCGATGCAGACGCGAGAACCAGTCGCACAGCGGCGCACTGTACGGAAAGCAGTCAGTGTGGTAACGCTGAGGAGCGCCAGGCTCCGGGTCCGGGGTGCAGGGGTGTGCGCAGCCGGTGCGGGGGGTCGGCCCAGGCCGAGGGTGGCGCCGGCGGTTCGGGAGCGTCCGCACTCGCCACCCCCGCGAGCACCGCAATCACCGCGGCGACCTCCTCGTCCGAGGCACCTCCGCTGTGGATAACCCGTGAGTGGCGTTGCGTGTCATAGCACTGTTTCCCACTCACAGGGGGATGTTCCCATGCTTTTTGGGGGGCAGGGTCTGGCGTTTGTCTTTGAGCATCCGCAGTGCGCGGGCCACGTAGGAACGCGTGTAGGAGGGCGGGATCACCGAGTCGACGTAGCCCCGGTCGGCCGCGACGTAGGGGTTGAGCAGGGTGTCTTCGTACTCCTGTTGCCGCCGGGCCCGCAACACTTCCACTTCGTCGCCGTTGTCGGCAGCGGCTTTGGCGAGTTCCTTGCGGTGCAGGATGTTCGCGGCGCCGGAAGCGCCCATCACCGCGATCTGTGCCGACGGCCAGGCCAGGTTCATGTCGGCGCCAAGGTGCTTGGAACCCATCACGTCATAGGCGCCGCCGTAGGCCTTGCGGGTGATCACCGTGACCTTGGGCACGGTGGCCTCGGCGTAGGCATAGATCAGCTTGGCGCCGCGCCGGATGATGCCGTTCCACTCCTGGTCGGTGCCGGGAAGGAAGCCGGGGACGTCGACGAAGGTGAGTACCGGCACGTTGAACGCGTCACAAGTCCGCACGAACCGGGCGGCCTTCTCGGCGGCATCGATGTCCAAGCAGCCCGCTAGCTGGGTGGGTTGGTTGGCCACGATGCCGACGCTGCGGCCCTGCACCCGGCCAAAACCGACGACGATGTTGCGCGCGAACAGCTGGTGCACCTCCAGGAACTCCCCGTCGTCGACGACTCGGGTGATCACCTCGTGGATGTCGTAGGGCGCCTTGGCCGAGTCCGGGATCAGAGTGTCCAGCTCCCGGTCGGAGTCGGTGAGGGTATCGGCCACCGATCCGTGGGTGAGGTCTTCCGGTGGGTCGAACACCGGCGGCTCGGAGAGGTTGTTCGACGGCAGGAACGACAGCAGTTCCTTGACGTAGGACAGCGCGTCTTCCTCGTCGGTGCCAAGGTAGTGCGCGTTGCCCGACTTGGTGTTGTGCGTCCGCCCGCCGCCGAGCTCCTCGAAGCCGACCTCCTCGCCGGTCACCGTCTTGATCACGTCTGGGCCGGTGATGAACATGTTGGACGTCTGGTCGACCATCACCGTGAAGTCGGTCAGCGCCGGGGAGTAGACGTGTCCGCCCGCGCACGGACCCATGATCAGCGAGATCTGCGGGATCACCCCGGATGCGTGGGTGTTGCGCAGGAAGATCTCGCCGTAGAGGCCCAGCGAGACCACGCCCTCCTGGATCCGGGCACCGCCACCCTCGTTGATTCCGACGATCGGGCAGCCGGTCCGCATCGCCAGGTCCATCACCTTGACGATCTTCTCCCCGTACACCTCACCGAGGCTGCCCCCGAAGATGGTGGCGTCCTGGCTGAACACACACACCGGGCGGCCGTCAACGGTGCCGTAGCCGGTGACCACTCCGTCGCCGTAGGGCCGGTTGCTCTCCTGGCCGAAGTCGGTGCAACGGTGCCGCGCCAGCTCGTCGAGCTCGATGAACGACCCAGGATCCAGCAGCAGGTCGATCCGTTCCCGGGCGGTCTTTCGTCCCCTCGCGTGCTGGCGCGCCACGGCGCGGGCCGACCCCGCGTGCACTGCCTCATCGCTGCGGCGCAGCAGATCTGCCAGTTTGCCCGTGGTGGTGTGCATGTCCGGCTGGCTGCGCGGGACTGGGCCGATCGGCTCGGTGGCACTGCTCATGGTCGCCGACCCTAGTCACGACGTGCCAGGTAGCGTTCTCCGATCGTGTGGTCCGATCTTGAGCGGCCCCCTCTGCATGAGGGCGCGCTTCGTCGCGCCCTGGTGACGCCGGCCGGACCCTATGCGGCGCTGAACGTGGTGGCGACCGTGCCCTCCACGAACATCGCGCTGGCCGACGCAGCCCGGCAAGGGGCGCCGGATCGCACCGTGCTGGTGGCCGAGCAGCAGACCGCGGGCCGTGGACGGGCCGCGCGCAGCTGGGTAGCGCCGGCCCGGTCTGGGCTGGTGCTATCGGTGTTGCTGCGGCCCACCGAGGTGCCGCCGGCCCGCTGGGGCTGGATACCCCTGCTGGTGGGCGTAGCGCTGTGCCAGACGGTCAGCGCGCTGGGCGAGCTGCCCGCTGTGCTGAAATGGCCCAACGATCTGCTGCTGGGCGCCGCCCGGCGCAAGGCGGCCGGGATTCTCGTCGAGGTGGTCCCCGGCTCGGCCGTGGTGGTGGGCATCGGCCTCAACGTGACGTTGCGCCCCGACGAGCTGCCAGTGCCCGACGCGACCTCATTGGCCATCGAGCAGGCTGCCTGTACCGACCGCGACCCGCTGCTCCGAAGCCTGTTGCGCGCCCTGGACAACGAGGTGCGGGTGTGGTGCGAGCACCAGGGCGATCCGTTCGCCTCGGGCCTGCGCGAGGCCTACCGGCAACGCTGTATGACCCTGGGCGAGCAGGTCCGGGTGGAGCTACCGGGACAGCCTGTACTGACCGGCACCGCGGTGGACCTGGACACCGAGGGCCGGCTGGTGGTGCTGTCTGGCGGGCAGCGGCGCGCGCTGTCGGCCGGTGACGTGACTCATGTCCGGCGGGCTTAGCAGCTAAGTCTCGTCGGCGAAAGAATCCGGACCGTTGCGGAGCTATTCGATCAGCGCTGCGACGCATCTCCCACCCTGCCCGAGCCTGCCATCTGTCAATCTTAAGCGTGACCTCCAACCAGTTGGTCACGAGGAGCGCCGAATCCGGTCGGCGCCGGTTGATGCCAGGCTCGGCGACACGAAGACCTCGATGATGCCAGTGAGCGGGAAATGCGGCCGGGTAGTCGGTTCATAGGGTTCTCAGGTAGCCATGGGCGGGAACCGGTGGACGACACCGGTTCCCGCCCATGAGCGGTGATCAGAGGACGGTCATCACAGTGGCGTCACTCCAATCAGAGTGAAAATGTTGACAAAGAGTCCGTTCAAGAAACGGAGCCCCGTGACCGTCTTTGTCACCGGTGTCGATGTCGAGGGGCCGAAGGCCGCCGGGTTGGTCGGGGTGAACACCGCGGTCAGCTGGTGTTGTCCGACTCTTGCTGCGCCGACGTTTTTCGATGCGGTGCCGTTGCTGACATTGACGGCCACTGGGCCACCGAGGTTGGTGGTTCCGTCCTTGAACTGCACCGTGCCCGCCGCCGACGGGGTGACCGTCGCCTTGAGGGTTGCCTGCGTGCCCTGAGACTGCGGGCCGCTCGGAGTCACGGTGAGCGTGGTGGTCGTAGCCACCACCCCGGGTGACGGTGATGGTGACGGTGACGGGCTTGGCGACGGCGACGGTGTCGGGTCTGGTGTCGGTGTTGGGTCTGGTGTCGGTGTCGGTGTCGGTGTCGGTGTCGGGTCTGGTGTGGGTGTTGGGTTTGGTGTTGGTGTTGGGTCTGGCGTTGGTGTTGGGTCTGGTGTCGGTGTCGGGGCATTCCAGGTGATGGTCACCTGTCCGTTGCCGCCGTTGATGGTGCCGGTGTTGACGCCCGCGGTCAGGGTCGGGGAGGTGACGGCTGCCGGGGCGAAGAAGGCGCTGCCACCTCCGCCGCCACCACCTGCGCCGCCACCGCCGCCGAAGAAGCCGCCACCACCGGAGCCGCCACCGCCGCCGAAGAAGCCGCCGCCCGCGCCGCCGCCTGCGCCGCCGCCCGAAGTCGTGGGGTTCTGACCACCTGAGCAGGGAGGATCCTGCGTGCCGGTGCATGGAAGGTTCCCGGATCCCCCGACGCCGCCCGCGCCGGCGTTGCCATTGGCGCCATCGCCGCCGAAACGCGGATCGTTGGGATTCGGGGGTGGCGGAGTCGCGTGCCGACCGGCATTGAGCCCACCGAGCCCGCCCGCGGTCTGGGTCCCGCCCGTGCCGGAGAACCCACGGTTGCCGCCGTCGACGATAGCGCCCCCATCGGCGCCGGTCTCGCTGCCGCCAGCGCCACCCTCGCCACCGATCGCGTTGCCCTGGCCGCCGGTGCCTCCACCGCCGCCGCCGCCCGCGCCTACCAAGACACGCGCCGACAGATCGCAGTTCAGCGCCGCGCAGCCGCCAGCGGCGGCCCGAACATCCGAAGAGCCGCCGCCGCCCGATCCGTTGCCGCCGTTGCCCAACGCTGTACCGCCGTCAGCGCCGTTGGCGTCCCCAGGCGCTCCTGGCAGGCCGCCGTTGGAGCCGCCGAAACCGCCCAGCGCGCCCTGTCCGCCAAATGGGCCATTCATCATCCCACCGGACCGGCTCGCCGCCGTGCCGTTGACTCCTCGGCCGGCCACGTCGACCTGCAGGACCTGCCCCGGCTGAGGCTGATCAGCGTCCCCGTCGCCTGGCCGCCGCTGCCACCCGGGCGGCCCGTGATGTCACCGGCCGGCGAGCCGCCGTGAGCCTCGTCGCCCGCAATGAAGTAATTCCCGCCCTGGGCGCCGACGACAACGACGTCAACTGAGCTCACCCCCGCCGGCACGGTGAAGGTGTCGGACCCGGTTGTGGTGTAGGTGCAGACCAGGGGGGTAGTGCCGGTCAGGACGCCCGTGGTGCCGCAGGGGCCGGGGTCTGCCACCAGCGTGAGCGCGGGCGAGGCGGGAGCGGCCAGCGCCATGGCTGCGGCGGTGCCGGCGCTGAGCACCACGCCGACGGTAGCCATGTACGACGGTCGGAGGCGGTGAAGGATGGGCACGAACAACTCCTAGGGGAATCAGCGCGCGGTCGAGTGAGAAGCGTGTCCGCGGACGAGGATTCTCACGAGCGAACCTCCCGCACATACGGAGACGGGAGGACGCTGCGCCCTGGAGGTGAACAGGAGAAGGCTGGCAGTCGACCAATGGATTGCGACAAACGTCACAAGAAACCACAAAACGGGCGACAGCATCACCGACCTAGCCGGGCTGGTGCATCACATCGCGCCGGTCTGGCCGCGAGGGGGCTCTGTGTCGTGGCGTGCGCCTACGCGCGCGGCGCGGCGTGCGGGCTCCTGTTGTCGTTATCCACCAAGCCGGATCCGCTGTGTCGTGTTCGTCAGCAGCGTCACGTCGTTGGAGAATGTGTTGACGGTCGCCAGGTCTAGCTTCCCGCTGCCGGTCAGGTCCCCGATCGCGAGATCGACCGGACCGGCGCCGGTGGAGACCGTGGTCCGCGTGAAGTCGCTGCCTGTCTCATTCTTGGTGAACACGATCACGGATTGGTCGAGCCTGTTGGCGACCGCCAGCCCGGGCAGGCAGTGCCGGAGACTGTCGATCGCTTGGTGGCCGATCCCGAGACCGGGCAAGGTGAGACCGGGGAACCTGGTGCGAGCGCCGACGGGGAGGCAGCGACCGTGGATGTCGCCGATCACAATGCTCTTGGTGCCAGAACTATTCGTCGTGCCCAGCGCCAGCGTCTTCGTCGTGAAGCCGCTGACGCTGGTCGGGTCGCGCAGGAAGACCGTCAGGGAGTTATCGTGAACGTTCTTCACAGCCAGATCGCTGCCCGGACCGTGGCCGCCGAGATCGCCGATCGCGATCGTCGAGACCGTCCCAAGACCAGCCGGAAGTGTCTTCGAGGTGTAGCCGTCCCCGCCCGTGTTCTTGAAAAACAGCGTGACGCTGGCACTGTTGCCATCAGCCACCGCGATATCGTGCGGGCCGTGGCCGCTGAGATCACCGATCACGGCGGCGACCGGACCCGAGCCCGCAAGCGCGTCGCCGGGGGTCGGCAATGTCGTCGTCGTGTAGCCGTCGTCGTTCGCGTTGGCGAGGAACAGTGTCACGCTGGCGCCGTGACGGTTGGTGACCACGAGGTCGCCGCGGCCGTCGCTGTTGAGATCGCCGATCGTCACCGAGTGCGGGAACGGGCCGGTCGGCAGCGTCGCGTGCTGGTAGCCGGTGGGGCTGCTCGCGTCGCGCCGGAACAGGGTCATGGTGTTCGACCGGCCGTTCGTGACCGCCACGTCGCTGCCCTGTCCATCGCCTGTGAGATTGCCAATCGCGATCGCGTTGGAATTCGTGCCCGTGGGGCCGAGCAGCTGGTGTGTGTAGTGCCCGCCCCCATCGTTGAGCAGCAGCGAAATGTCTTGAGTTCCCGCGTTGGCGGTCGCGAGGTCAAGGCGGCCGTCGCCGTTGAGATCACCGGTCGCGATCGCCGACGGGGCGCCCCCGACCGGTATCGACGTCGCCGTGGCGCTGAACGCCGGCCCTTGTAGCAGTGGTGGCAGAGGTGTCAGCGGTGATGCCGCGCCGGCCGGCGCGGCCGCGACGCACAGCAGGGCGAACGCCGAGATCGTCACGGCCGAGCCGCGAACAACCGAGGTCCGAAACATCTTATCCAGACGGAAGGTCATGTACCCAGTTCTCCCCATTCATTTCTTTATTCGGTATTCGCTGCTAAGACGTCTGTGGCGCGCGATCCCGGTCGGCATTGACGTCTTACCCACAGAGAGTGAGCCGAGCCGGGCCGATGGGTGTCATCCCTGTCCACACACGACGTCGTCTCGCAGCGCCGAGGGGTGCATGGCCGGCGAGTACGCCGCTGGCGCCGCAGGAAAGGATCGTAACGAGCGCACCTCCCGCACATACGGGTTTCACGTGGGGAAACACTCTGTCGCAAAGGTGGACAGGAGAAGTCCAGCAGCCGAACAGGGAATGGCGACCAACGTCACAAGGGACACCGAGACAGTCGCCTCAGACCGGCTCCGCCGCACGCCAACCAACGACGCTTGCCCCCGAACAGGCGTAGCTTCCCAGCTCAATCCCCGCGGGCGCGCACAGGTCGACGTCCACACCCTGCCGAACAAGTCACCGCTGCGCATCGATGAATCGGCGAGAGAATTACGAATCGGCCTCCGATACCGATGACGGAGTCATACTCGTGCCCGGAGGTTGCCTCGACCTACCTGCCAGACCGTCACAGAACGCGGCGCCGGTATCGGGCGTCTTGTCGACACAAACCGACGATGATCACGCGGTGGCCGCCCTGCGTCCTGGACGGCCACACCGCAAGATCACGATTTACGACCGGAGTGCTAGTACCCGCGCCCAGGGGTGCTTGGCGGCGGTACCGTGATCGCGCCGGTGGCCGCGCTGCCCCCCGGTGAATGACGTGCAGTGGCGGATGAGGAGGCGCGGTGGCCTACCCGGAGGACCTGCTCATGAGCGACGAGCGGGTGGTGCTCCACAAGCATCCGCATTGGAAGATGCTGGTGTTGCCGGTGTTCTTCTTCCTGGCCATCGCGGCGCTCTGCGGCTTCCTCGCCGCGGTGGTCGCCGGTCAGACTTGGGAGTTCTACGGGTGGATCGCGCTGGGTGTGCTCGGCGGAATCGGCGTGGTGTGGCTGACCGTGGTGCCGCTGCTGCGCTGGCGCACCACGCATTTCGTGCTCACCACGAGACGGGTACTGGTCCGTGAGGGAATACTGACCCGCACCGGCATCGACATCCCCGTCAGCCGAATCAACAGCGTGCAGTTCCGGCATACCGTCCTCGAGCGGATCGTGGGCTCCGGCACGCTGATCATCGAGTCGGCCTCCGACGAGCCACTGGAGTTCGACGACATTCCCCAGGTCGAGCGGGTGCACTCGCTGCTCTACTACGACATGAGCCCCAGAGACAAGAATTCTGGACCGATGCCGAGATGAGCGCCAGGGAGGTCGGTCTGCCCGACCGCCACCCAGGCGACGGGCTCCCGCAGCGGGTCACGATCTGGGAGGTCGGGGCGCGCGACGGCCTGCAGCACGAGTCCGCGGTGGTGCCCGTCGAGGTTAAGGTCGAGTTCCTGGACCGGCTGGCCGTGGCCGGGCTGGGGATCCTGGAGGCGACAAGTTTCGCCCACCCGCGCTGGGTACCGCAGCTGGCCGATGCCGCGGAGCTGCTCAGGTTGCTCGTGCGACGTGACGGGGTGCGTTATCCCGTGCTGGTGCCCAACGAGCGGGGGCTGGATCGGGCCTTGGCAGTAGGTGTCACCGAGATCGCGGTCTTCGCCTCGGCCACCGAGAGCTTCGCCCGGCGAAATCTCAACCGAGGCCTCGACGAGCAGTTCACGATGCTCTCGCCGGTGGTCGGCCGAGCCAGGACCGACGGTCTGCCCGTGCGCGGGTACCTCTCGATGTGCTTCGGGGACCCGTGGGAGGGCGCCGTGTCGGTGGAACAGGTCGTCGACGTCGGACGCAGGTTGCTGGATCTTGGCTGTGAGCAGCTCTCCCTGGGCGACACCATCGGGGTGGCCACCCCTGGCCACGTCAACGCGGTGCTGGACGGATTCACCCGCGCTGGCGTGGCGACCGATGCGCTCGCGGTGCACTTCCACGACACCTACGGCCAGGCGCTGGCCAACACGCTGACCGCCCTGCATGCGGGGGTGACCTGCGTGGACGCCTCGGCCGGCGGGTTGGGCGGCTGCCCCTACGCCGAGTCGGCCACCGGCAACCTGGCCACCGAAGACCTGGTCTGGATGCTGGACGGGCTCGGTATCGAGCACGGGGTCGACCTCGACGCTCTGGTGCAGACCAGCGTGTGGATGGAGCGGGCCCTCGGCAGGCCCTCGCCGTCCCGGGCGGTCGCCGCTGTTGGTGGCTCTTCAAGGACCACCAACCCCCCAGGACACCGCTCATAACGGCAGCCAACCCCGCTGGCATGCCAGCGGGGTTGGC
>JBOHGG010000013.1:0-116847 GCA_050700115.1 Pseudonocardiaceae bacterium | reverse complement strand
CCGGTGCTCAGCACTGCGGCGCTGCGGGTCGAGCGGGCCGGCGGCGACGTCGCGCGGGTGGCCGCCGAGCTGGCCGAGGTCCGCGCCGCCGCGGAGCTGCCGCTCCCCCGGGCCCGCTGGCAGGGCGCTGATCCGGCCGACCCGGCACTGTTCGCCTCGCTGGTCGACTTCGCCCCCGGCCTCGACGACGGGCGTCGTGCCGGGCTGGAGGCGGCGTGCGAGGCCGCCGGTCTGCTCACCGCGGCCGTGCGCGCGGACGGTTCCGTCGTCACCGGATCTGGGGAACTACTGGTGACCACGGGTCCGGCCGTCCGACCGAATCTGGCGTCGCTGCTGGTCCCGGCCGTTCCCGACGGTGCGGGCGTGGACACCGCAACGGTGGCGGAGGTGCTGGCGCACGTCGGGGTGGGGGCCGGCTCCGCGGCCGCGCTGTGGGTGGCCGACGACGGCCGGTTCGGCGCGGGCCCGCTGCGCGGCCGGCACGCCAAGACCACCGCCGAGCACATCGGGGCCGGGGCGCGAGCCGCCGCGCGGGAGCTGCGCATCGCGCGTCTGGAAGCCGACCTGATCGACGTGGAGCAGCGGCACGAGACCGAGCGCGGCATCCACGCGGCGCTCGTTGCCTTCCGCGTAGGTCTGCGCGAGATCGCCGCTGCCATACCGACCGCGACCGCCGTCGACGACGCCGCGGCCACCGCGGCCGGCGCCGTCCGCGACGCGCAACAGGCCGTGGAGCGGGCGGCCACACTCCGGAACGCCGCCGTCACCGCACAGAGCGCCGCCGAGCAGGCGTGGGCCCGAGCCCAGACGGCGGCCGCCGAGGCCACGCTCCCGCTGGACGCCGCCGTGCTGCTGTCCGCGGCCGCCGCCGTCGAGGACGCGGCGGGGGTGCTGCGGGTGCTGCCCGACCACATCGGGACCGCCCGCCGCTCGCAGAGCGACTGGGCCCGCGCTGTCACCGACTGGCAGGACGACGCCGAGGCCCTGCACACAGCTGCGGAGCAAGCCGAGACCGCGGCGCAGATCAGCACGAGGGCCCGCACCGAGCTCACCAGCGCCGAGGCCGCGCTCGGCGAGGAGCCGGAACGCGTCGCCGCCCAGGTGGAGGAGACCACGGCCCGCCGCGACGGCCTGGCCGCCGATCTCGACGCTGCCCGCGAAGCCCACACCACCACCGTCGGCACCGCCGCCACCGCTTGCGCCGAGGCCACCGCCGCCGAGCAGTCGGCCGCCGTCGCCGAGCAAGCCTGCCGCGAGGGGCGGGCGGCACTGCTCTCAGTGGCGGCCACGCCCGGCCTGCTGCCCGCCGCGGGCAGCGGGGAGGAGCCACCCGAGCTGCCCGTCGACACCGACACCGTGGACGGCACCGCCCGGCTGGTGGCGACCGTCCGTGACGTCGTGCCCACCCCGGAGCGCGACGTCGACGAGGACGCGCTGGACCGCTCGCTGCGGGCCATCCGCGACGCGCTCGGGGCCGGCTGGGACGCCGAGGCCCGCCGCGGCGCCGACGGAGCGCCGGTGGCCGTCGAGGTGTCCGGGCCCTACGGCCGCCGTACCGTGCTCGACGCGACCGTGCAGGTGGCGTCCGACCTGCGGCGGGCGCGCGGCCTACTCACCGCCCAGCAGGACCAGGCCCTGCGCAACCTGCTGCACGGCCGCATCGCCCGCGAGGTCGCCACCGCCCTGTTCGATGCCCGCGAGCTCATCGACGGCATGAACGCGATCCTCGGCGAGATCACCACCAGCCAGGGCATCGGCGTGCGGCTGGAGTGGCGCACCCGCGGGGACCTCGACCCGGCCACAGCCACCGCGCTGCGGCTGCTCGCCAAGGACCCCGACGCCCGCACCGCCGAGGAGGACGCGTCGGTGCGTGTCGCCGTCGCCGGGCTCGTCGAGGAGGCCCGCGTCGCCGACCCGGACGCGTCCTACCGCGACGTGATCGGCGGCGTCCTCGACTACCGCAGCTGGCACGAGCTGAAGATCTACCTGCGCCGCCCGGGTCGCAGCGACGAGCTGCTGAGCCGGCGCACGCGCCTGTCCGAGGGCGAGAAGAAGCTCGTCACCTACCTGCCGATGGCGGCGGCCGCGGCTGCGTCGGCGGCCGCCCACGATCCGCACGGCGTCGGCGCGCCGCGGCTGATTCTGCTCGACGACGCCTTCGCCAAGGTGTCCGAGGACAACCACGCGCGGCTGTTCGGGCTCCTGGTGAGCCTCGATCTCGACTTCGTCGTCACCAGCGAGCGACTGTTCGGCACCCACGCCAGCGTGCCGGAGCTGGCGATCACTGAGGTGCTGCGCGATCCCGAGCTGCGCACGATCGCGCTGGTGCACTACCACTGGGACGGGCGGCGGCGCACCGAGCTGGTTGGTGCGGCGGGGTGAACCGCACCGACGTCTTCAGCTACGTCACCGAGAGCCCCGACTATCGCGTGATCCTCGGCGTGTTCGCGGGCACGTTCTTCGCCGAGCTCACCCCCGACGACGTCACCGCCCGGCTTGCCCTGGCCGGCGTCGAGCTGCCCGGCGAGACTGTCGCAGCCCGGCTGGAGAGCCTGCGGGGCTGGGGCAACCTGGAGGTGTCGGCGTCGGTCGGGCAGGTCAGCACGGTCGCCGACTACTACCGGCGGCGCAACCGCTACCTCATCACGCGGATCGGGCAGGAGGTGCACGAGCTCGTCGAAGGTGTGCTCACCCAGGTCGACGATGTCCGCGACGTCTCGCTCGGCCGCCTCGACGCGCTCGCCGCGGCCCTGGAGGCGCTGCTTGCCCTCGACGCCGGCCACGCCGACCCCGCGACGCTCGCCGACGCGGTGCGCGCCGTGTTCGACCCGCACCGCGCGTTCTCCGCCGAGATCACCCAGTTCTTCGCAGCGATCAACCAGTGGCAGTCGCGCTTCGATCTCGACGAGTCGGAGTTCGCGTTCTTCTCCGAGGTGCTGGTCGGCTACGTCGGCGAGCGCCTGGAGTCCCTGGAGCGCCGCGCCCGGCCCATCTCCGCGCTGCTCGACGCGCTCGCGCCGCGCGTCCCGGTGCTGGTCGTGCGGGCCCGCGACGGGCTCGCCGCTCGGGTCGCCGACGCCGGGCTGGACGGGGTGCGGGTCCGGGCGGGCCACGGGAGCACCGTCGAGGACTGGGAGAACCTGTCGGCCTGGTTCCGCGGCCGGGCCGGCACGCCGAGCCGGGTCGCCACCCTGGGCCGCGACGCGGTCAACGCCGTGCGCACCCTGACCCAGAACCTCATGCGCCTGTCCCGGTCGGGCGTGGGCGGGTCGTCGCGGCGAGCCGACTACCTGCGGCTGGCCACGTTCTTCGACGACGCCGGCCGGGAGCGCCCCGCCGAGCTGCCCCGCCTCGCCGCCGCCGCGTTCGGCCTGTTCGGCTGCCGCCACCTCGGCGCGGCCGCAGGCGACGACACCGACCCCGTCGCATCCACCACCTCGTGGTGGGACGCCCCGCCCGCCCAGGTGCCGGTGAGCCTGCGCGAGCGCGGCAACACCACCAGCACCGGGCGCTCCGGCCAGGTGCAGGACCGCTCGATGCAGCGCGAGTACCTGCTGGCCCGGCGCCGCGCCGACGAGCAGCGTGCCAGGGCCGTCCGGTCGGAGCTGCTGGACGCCACGGGACCCGACGGGGCGCTGCTCGACGGGGTCGTGCTGTCCGAGCGCGCGCTCGCCGCGTTGCAGCGGCTGCTCGGCCCGGCCGTCGCCGCCATGGGTCCGGGCCGTGTCAAGGGCGAGACCGAGGTCGACGGGCTGCGCTGCGTCGTGGAGCGCCGTCCCGGCGAGCCAACCACCGTGCACACCCCGGCCGGTGCGCTGCGGCTGATCGATCTCGGCCTCACGATCACTGCGGTGCAGGAGCCGTGATGCGCGACGATCCGCAGCGGGCCGGGGAACTGACCGGGTCGGCCAGGGCGCTGCTGACCCGTCCGTGGCGCACCGCCGAGGCCGACCGCCCGCTGTTCCTGCTCATCCGCCGCCACGCCGAGCAGCTGGACCGCTGGTTCACCCAGCGCTTGGGCTACCGGCTCATCGTCGGCACCGACACGGCCCGGCTGGTCAAGTCCGGGCACATCCCGCCCGACCGCCCGCTGCGCACCCACACGGATCGTCCCTTCACCGCGCGCGAGTACGTCCTGCTCGCCCTGGTGCTGGCGGCCACCGCTGCCGGGCCGGACCGGATCAGCCTGCGCGACCTCGTGTTGCAGGTCCGGTCCGCCGCCGCCGACGCAGGCATCGCGCTGGACGGCGCCACGAGCGAGCGGCGCGCGCTGGTCACCGCGCTGCGCTGGCTGGTGGGGCACGGCGTGGTGCGGGAGCTCGACCGGTCGGTCACCGGCTACGAGACTGACGCCGAGGCCGACGCCCTGCTGGAGGTCCGCAACGACCGGATGGCGCTGCTGCCCACGTCTGCGCTGGTGGGCGCGCAGTCGGCCGAGGAGCTGCTCGACCGCGCCGCGGGCGAGCGCACCGGCCGGGCTGCGCTGCGCCGCCGGCTGGTGGAGGATCCCGTGCTGCACGCCGACGACGTCGCACCGGAGGACTGGGCCGAGCTGCGCCGCCGCTTCGGTGAGGAGTCCCGCTACTGCGAGGAGATGTTCGGGCTCGTCGTCGAGGCCCGGGCCGAGGGCGTCGCCGCGATCGACGTGGACGGCGGGTGCACCGACATCGCATTCCCGGCCGGCGGCACCACCGCCCACGCTGCTCTGCTGCTCCTGGACGCGCTCACCACCCGCCACCGCGACGGCGCCGACAATGCCATGCTGGACTGCGAGCTGGGTGAGCTGCTGGCGCGCTACGGCCGCTACTGGCGAAAGGACGTAGCGCCGGAGGACCTGCGCGACGAGGCCGTCGCGCTGCTGGCGGCGATGGCCGTGGTCACGGTCGAACCCGACGGGCGGGTGCGCCCCCGCCCAGTCGCGGCCAGGTTCGCCCCGGACGTCACCGTGGCCAGTCCTGACGACGACACGGGGCAGCAGAGCCTGCTGTGAACGCCTTCCTCGCCGACCCGGCGCTGCAGCCGCTGTGGCGGGCCGTGACCGCGGCCCTGGACCGTAACGGCCTGGGCTGGCGCGGCCGGTTGACGCTGCCCGACCTCACCCCCGAGGGTCGTCGCCGGCTCGGGGTGCTGATCGAGACCCGGATGCCGGCCACCCGGCGCACGGTCTCGCTCGGCGCCATCGCGGCCGGCGTGGAGCGGCTCACCGGCGCCATCTTTGTCGACGCTCTGGGGACACTCGGACACCCACCCGCTGGCCGGCGAGAGGCAGCGCTGGCCCGCCACGACGCCATGCGGCAGCGGCGGGCCGCCCTGGATGATGCGACGGCTGCCCACTTGGGCGATGCGGCTTGGGTGATCGCCTGGCGCGACGCCGCCTGGACCGACGGGCTGTTTGCGCGTCACACCGCCGACGAGGTCACCACGGCGGTCACCCGGATCGGGCAGGTACTCGCCCGCGCCGGCTCCGGCCGCAGCCGCACCGAGGTGGCGGCGCAGCTATTCGGTGACGCGCACGCGCTGGACACCTCCACCCGGCTCGCCACTTTGGTCACCCGGGCGCTGGCCGCACGCAACGGCCCGGTCGACGAGCGCAGCGCGTGGGAACGCGCCGGCCTGCCGCTGGACCTCGTGTCGGCCCCGGTGTTGACGTGGTCACTGCCGGTCCTCGGCGCAGGCGGAGTCGCCGACGCGGTGCGGGCGATGACGGCGGCCGGGCTGCCGATACAGCTGTCGGTGCTCGCGCTGCGGGCGTCGCTGCTGACTGTCGCGCCCGGGACGCCGGTGCTGGTGGTGGAGAACCCGCGGCTGGTGGAGGCAGCGGCCGAACGTCGCCTCGGGGCCGCGGTGCTCTGCACCAATGGCAACCCGACTACGGCCCCGAGCCTGGCCATCGCTGCGCTCCGGTCGTGCGGGGCGCGGCTGCGCTACCACGGTGATATGGATGCACCCGGCCTGGCGATGACCGGCCGCGCCCGGGACGCCGGATGCGAGCCGTTCCGCATGTCCGCGCAGGACTACCGAGACGCCCTCTCCGACGCCTCGGCCGCGGGAGTCGAGCTACCCCGTGACCCCGCGGCCGCACCACCGACACCATGGGACCCGGCTTTGGCCGTCGCGTTCGACGAGTACCGCGCAGTCGTTCATGAGGAGCGGGTGATGGACGATGTCCTCGGCGCGCACGTGGCCGGCTACTGACCCGCTCCGGGGCGTCCGCGCAGCCCAAGGGCGTCCAGCGGCAACGTCGGCGGCACCCCGACCCTCCGTGACGGCGGCACCCACACACCTTCTGTGTAAGGTTGGTGCAGTAGGACGGAGTCAACTCCGATTCGAATATTAAGCGGTCAACGGGCGGATCTCGTCGAGAACGGGGCCGAGGCGGTCGCGTTCCACCTCCAGATCGTAGCGGCCTTGCAGATTGAGCCAGAATCGCTCTGATGTGCCAAAGTAGCGTGCGAGTCGGAGTGCGGTGTCGGCACTGATGCGCCGCTCACCGTGCACGATCTCGTTGATCCGGCGGGGTGGCACCCTAATGTCGACCGCGAGTCTGTGCTGGGTGATCCCCCATGGCGCAAGGTACTCCTCGGCGAGGATTTCGCCGGGATGGATGGGGAACATCGATGCTGTCGTCGACATGTGACCCCTCCGTTCAGTGATAGTCAACGATCTCCACGTCTTCTGGCCCGGCAGAGGAGCAGCGGAAGCAGATGCGCCATTGCTGGTTCACCCGCACGCTGTACTGTCCGTTGCGATCGCCACGAAGTTTCTCCAACCGATTACCGGTGGCACCCTGAGATCGTCCAGAACATCCGCTGCGTCCAAGATCGTAACGCCGCACGTTCAGTGTTGGGATCGAGCCGCCTAGAACGCTCCCGCCGCTACACTCGCTCGGTGTCCTTGTCCGCGAACGACCTCAGCACCACCACGAGCATAACGCGAAGCGTTAATAACGTCACACTTGGCTGCTGATGGAGACGGAGCTGCTGCATGATCGATGAGCAGGTGGGACAGCCCCACCGACGGCGGGCCCGGTGGTGGCTGGTCATGCTGGATGACGGCCACGTTCAATGAGGCGCCGCATCTGGCTTTGAGCGTGGAGCACCCTGCGATTGTCGCCACCGGTCGGCTGAGTTATCGAAACGTCGGTCACGGTTGTCGACGGTGAATGATCGACAGAGGCTGGTGTTGCACCGCTGAAACGGTCCCCCGGATGGGCAGCTACACCGGCAGACCGGCCCGGTAGGCCATCCCCCGCAGCTCCCGGCTGGCCGCGTCCCTGCGGGGGCGAGCAACTCGCCGAGTACCTCGCGCACGAACGGATTGCGCGGCACCTCATCCGGCGAGATCTGCTCGGCTCGACGCAGTGCCAGAACCGCGTCTTCCCGGCGATGGACCCGGGCCAACGCCCGGCCGTAGTTCATCCAGTAGCCCGCTCGCCGCGACGATGCCCGGATCCGCTCCGGTATCACGGTCTCGGCGAGCGCGACGGTCCGCTCGTAGTCATTTGCTTCGAGGGCCGCTGTGGTACGCCAGAGCGTGACGTTGGTGGGACCGAACGACAGGGAGAACCGGTTGCCCTCCCCAGTGCGCTCGGCTAGCTCAGCGGCATAGTCCAACGTTGCCCCTACGTCGGTGGGCCGCCTATCGGCGGCCGCGGTCAGCGACATCGACAGGGCCAGCATCCCGGCTAGTTCCGCGTCAACGCCAGGGGTGACCCCGGCTCGGCGCACAATGCCATCGGCGAGGCAGGCGCGCATCGTCGCGGCCGGCCTCAATGCTGGCGTGTAGGTCTGCGATCAGGCCTGGCAGGGCTGCGCCCATCTCGTGGTAGGCGCAGCGCTGCCGTAGGTCTCCCATCGCGTGCACCCGAGCCGATAGCTGCTCGGCGGTCTGTGCCTGGCCGTTCGGGGCACCCGCGATCACGGTCTGTAGCACGCGGCGGCGACTTGCGCCGGGCATTGCGGATCTGGCGCAGCCGGGCACCGATCGTGCGCGCGTCGTCAGCGTCCACCGAGGACCCTCTCCTCGCCCATCCCCCGTCGATGCCCCCGGGGAGCTACCTGGGGGCATCGACGAAGACGTGACTCCAGGCTAGCGGGGCACTGGTGGTGGGCACCGCGCAGCGGCTCACGCTGTGCGGGGCGTCAGTTCCTGGATCGGTATGTAATGCGCCGCGGCGGTCGATGTGATCGTGCAGGCGTCCATGCCGGTGACCGAGAGCCCATGGCCGGGTTCGGCGCGCACTGTCGCACCCATGCTGGTCAGTACCCTGGCCAGTCCGCTGCGGCGGGGTGAGCGCACGAACACGTCGCGCCGGACCTGCTTGGTCGGTTCGCGTCCCTCGATCATGCTGGCAATGTTGCCGCATGCGGGGTGCGTGCACATCGGAGCGGGGTCCGGGGTTGGGGATCGGACCCTGGTCCGATGCGATGCTGATCCGAGATGGCGGCTGCACCCTGGCGCGCAGCTCCGACTCAGGTCAACCGGGTGGGCGCGAGCGCGGCCAGGTCAAGCGGAATGTCCGGCGGTGGCGAGTTGCCGAGGACGGCTGCCGCACCCAGCGCCGCCAACGCCGGAGCCGACTCGATGCCGGAACCACCCTGGCCGGCGAAGAAGTGGAACCCGGGATGCTGCGGCCAGGCGCCGACCACCGGATCACGATCGGCGACGAACGAGCGCAGACCCGCCCAGCTGGACTGCACCGAGCGCAGTCCGAGTCCAGTGACGGCTTCGACCCGCTCCAGCGCGACCGCCACGTCGAGCGGATCGGGCCGGACGTCCCCCGGCTCGACAGGCGTCTCGTCGCCGGGTGAAAGCAGCAGGTTCTCCCCCTCCGCCTTGAAGTAGCAACGCTCCCGCGCTTCGACCACCATCGGCAGCGCGCCTCCGCCTGGGGCGCGTAGGCGGACCGGGTCCGCCACCCGCGCGACCACAATCGTGCGGCGCAGCGCACGCAGACCCAGCCGACACACCCCGGCCAAGTCGGCGACGAGATCCACCCAAGCCCCCGCCGCGTCCACGACGTCGGCGGCGTGCAGCACGTCGTCCGCACCGCAGCGCACACGCCAGCCGCCGGATACTGCAGCCAGCCCGGTGACCGGCGCCGCCACCCGCACCAAGCCGCCGCGCAGGCGCAACCCGCGAACGTAGGCCTGGTGCAGAGCCATCGCGTCGAGGTCACACGCGGCCTCGCTGACCGCCGCAACGCGCACCACGCCCCGGCGCAGTACCGGGCATCGGGCGACGGCCTGCTCCGGTGACAGTTCGACCGGGGCGTCCGGCTCGTCGGCCCGTTCTGCCAGCTCGGCTCGGAGCGCCTGTTCACCGTCGTCGTCGAAAGCTGCCCAGAGCACCGGGCGTGGGCGCAACAGCGCAGGCGGGCCGAGCTCCTCGGCCAGGCTGGCGAACCGGGGGCCGCTCGCGTTGATCAGGGCCCGCACCAGCGGGCCACCGTGGCCCGGCACGTACATAGCGGCCGAGCGCCCGGTGGAGTGGGTAGCCAGGCTGGTCTCGGTCTCCAGCAAGGTGACCTGGCGGTGCGCGGCGAGCTCGTAGGCAACCGAGACGCCGGCGATCCCGCCGCCAATCACCACAACGTCGGGTCCCGGCCTCATCCAGCTACACCGGCAGACCGGCCCGATAGGCCATGCCGCGCAGTTCCCGGCCGACCGCGTCCTGGCGGGCGTGTGTGAGTAGCTCAGTGAGCACGTCGCGGACGAGGGGGTCGCGCTCCACATAGTGCGGCAGGATCAGCTCCGCGTGACGCAGGGCCCGCACCGCATCATCGCGGCGTCCCCGCAGTCGCGCTAACGCCCGGCCATAGGTGACCCAGTAGTCGGCCTGCCGTGAGCGCAGTGGGTGGGTCTGGACTGTCAGGCTCTCGGCGACCCGCGTCGCCTGCTCGTGATCGGCGGCCTCCATCGCCGTGCGCGCTCGCCACTGGCCGACCTCCTGCGGGCCGAACCCCAGCCCGTAGGCGTTGACCTCCCCGGTGCGGTCCGCCAGCTCGGTTGCCAGTTCCAGTGGTGCGGCCACATCTGCGGGGCGGTTCTGCGCCATGGCCAGGAACGCATGGCACAGGGCCAGCATCCCGGCCAGCTGAGTCGATTCCGGGGTGGTAGTGGGCACGGTGACCGCGTCCAGTTCGGCATGCGCGAGATCGACAGCTCCCGCCAGCACGAGCACGTACATGCCTCCCCACGCGGCGAGGCCCAACGCCTGCGGTGTCTCCCGCTCGGTCGCCGCGCGTCTGGCCAGCTCGGCGGCCTGCGAGCGCAGATCCAGGGACCCACCGACCACCCGAAGCCACCCGACGGTGGCGTGGGAGTGCAGCAGCACCGCTAGGTCGAGCAGCTCGGCGACGTCGCGCCCGGCCGCGGTCGAGGTGTGCAGGTCACGGATCAAGCCAGGCAATGCGGCACCGACCACGCCGTTGCGGTCGCAGCGGCAGTAGGCGTCCACCACAGCCTTGACCCGTTCCCGCACGGCATCGACGGGTTGGGCCTGCCCGTCCGGGCGATTGTGGACGACCGCCAGTAGCGCCAGCCGCACCGCGTTGATCGCACCGTCAGTGGGGCCGTTGCCGGGCGCGGGGACGGGCAGAGTGATCAGGTCCGAGGGCGCGACCTGGAGCGCATCGGCCAGCGCCAGGATCAGCGTCAAGCTATCCAATGGACGCGCCCCGGTCTCGATCCGATGCAGGTGCGATGAGCTGATTCCGGCCAGCCCGGCCACCACGCGCAACGACTTACGCCGGGCCCGGCGGATCTGGCGCAGCCGCCGGCCAATCGGACGCGCGCCGTCCACATCCACGGGATCATCCCCTCCCCGGAGCCCCACCGGTGCCCCGGAGCCGTCACCCCAGGGCGAACACCTCGGTGAGAGATAGAGGAAGGCTAACGCCGGCGCCGAGTGGTGTGACGACGTGGTACTCGAACTCAAGGTGGGAACCGACACGGTCGCCCGGGAGCAGGCGTACAGCTACGAGCTGCAACACTGCGGGAAGCGCGGGCACATCCGGCGCATTGTCGGGCAGTATTCCAACCTGAGTGTCTTCGACGTGGCGGACAACGGCGAACTGCACGACATCGCCCTGGCCCCAGACGACGGCGAGGTGTAACGCAAATCCATGCAACCAGACAGGAGCCGGACGACCTGGCTGCGGGGCCGCGAGCTGCTGAGCGACCCGGCCCTGAACAAGGGGACGGCGTTCCCGCTCGCCGAGCGCGTGGCACTCGGTCTGACCGGGCTGCTTCCCCCGACGGTGCTCACGCTGGATGACCAAGCCGCGCGGGCCTACCAGCAGTACTCCGAGATCGCCGGTGACGTCGGCAAGGCGGTGTTCCTTGGCGGCCTGATGAGCCGCAACCAGGTGCTCTTCTACCGGCTCCTGCTCAACCATCTGCCGGAGATGCTGCCGATCGTGTACACCCCGACCATCGGCACCATGATCCAGCGGTTCAGCCGCGAGTTCCGCCGACCAGGCGGGGTCTACCTGTCGGTCGCCGACCCGGACTGCATCGCCGAAACACTGCGCAACTACGGACTCGGCGCCGACGATGTCGATCTCATTGTGGTCACCGACGGCGAGGGCATCCTCGGCATCGGTGACTGGGGCGCCGGCGGGATCGCCATCGCGATCGGCAAGCTCGCCGTCTACACCGCCGCAGCAGGGATCGACCCCACCCGGGTCGTGCCGGTGGTGCTCGACGCGGGCACGAACAACCCCGAACTCCTCGACGACCCGTTCTACGTCGGGAACCGGCACCCCCGCGTCGGCGACGAGCGCTACCACGCCTTCGTCGACGCGTTCGTGCAGGCTGCGACCACGATGTTCCCCCGCGCGCTGCTGCACTGGGAGGACCTTGGCGCGAACAACGCCACCCGCATCCTGCGGCGCTACCGCGACTCGATCTGCACTTTCAACGACGACATGCAGGGCACTGGCGCCGTCGCGCTCGCCGGCGTGCTCGCGGGCTCGAAGGTGTCCGGGACGCCACTGAGGGAGCAGCGCGTCGTCGTGTGCGGCGTGGGCACGGCCGGGATCGGGATCGCCGACCAGATCCGGGACGCCATGGTGCTCGACGGGTTGCCGGAGGATGCCGCGACGCAGCGGATCTGGGGTCTGGGTCGCAGCGGTCTCCTGGTCGGGGGCCAGCCGCGGATGCGGGACTTCCAGCGGCCCTACGCCCACTCCGACGCCGAGGTCGCGAACTGGCGTCACGACGCGCCCGGCGGTGGCATCGATCTGCTTGAAGTGGTCCGAAGGGCCCGCCCGACCGTCCTGATCGGCACGTCCGGAACCCCGGGTGCGTTCAGCGAGGACGTGATCCGGGAGATGGCGCGACACGTCGAGCGGCCAGTCATCCTGCCGCTGTCCAACCCGACGAGCCTGGCCGAGGCGGTGCCGGCGAACGTGATCACGTGGACCGACGGCCGGGCGCTCATCGCGACCGGCAGCCCCTTCCCGCCGCTGATCCACAAGCAGACCACCTACGTCATAGCGCAGGCCAACAACGCGCTGGTGTTCCCAGGTCTGGGTCTCGGCACCATTGTCAGCGGCGCCCGGCTCGTCACCGACGGCATGCTCACCGCAGCGGCACACGCCGTGGCCGCCCTCGTCGACGCGAGCACGCCCGGCGCCCCGCTGCTGCCGGAGGTCAACGACCTCCGGGCGGTCTCAGCCGTCGTCGCGGAGCGAGTCGCTGCGGCCGCGGCAAAGGGCGGTGTGGCGCGGGTCGAGCGGTGCGACTGGGCGGCCGCGGTCGAGGCTGCGATGTGGAACCCGGAGTACCGACCGCTGCAGCCGGCGATGAAGCCATAACCGGCGGCCTTCGGGGCGCACCGAGCTTGACGACTGCTGGACCATCGCCTCAGACGGTGCGGCGGGGGTGAGCGGGTGTCCTGGATCGAGCTGGAGCTGGTTCCGGCCCTGGTCGGCCGCCGGGCGTTGGTCGGCTGGGTCCTGGTCGCCTTCCTGGTGACCTTCCTGGCCACGCGGGCGATCACCCGGGCCATCCGGACGGGCCGCGGGCCATTCCGCGATGTCAGCCTCGGCGGGACGCACGTGCACCACCAGGTCTACGGGATCTTCCTGCTGCTGGGCACCGGGACGGCCGAGTTCACCTACCGGCCCGGCGCGCCGTGGGTGCAGGGCCTAGCGGTTCTGTTCGGGATGGGCGCGGCCCTCACCCTGGACGAGTTCGCGCTCTGGCTGCACCTCGAGGACGTGTACTGGAGCCGGGAGGGCCGAAGCTCGGTAGACGCGGTACTCATCGCACTCGTCGTCGGCGGGCTCCTGCTGGTGGGCGCGAACCCGTTCGACGCCCAGGCTGGGCAGGGCGAGCTGGTGATGGCGCTGACTGTCGCCGGAAACCTCGGCGCCGCGCTGGTGGCCATCCTCAAGGGCCGCCCAGTGCTGGGCGTGGTCGGGGTGTTCGTGCCGCTGCTGGCTTTGTTCGCGGCGCTGCGGCTGGCGCGACCGGGCTCTCCGTGGTCCCGCCGCCGGTACCCACCGGGTTCGCGCCATCTCGTCCGGTCGCGCGAGCGGTTCCCGCCCGGACGCCGCAACCGATGGGACCGGCTGGTCGACCTCTTCGCGGTGGCTCCGCTGCGCCCGCCGGCGTCGAGCACCCCCACTGACGTGGCCGAGCCGGAGCGGTGAGCCAGCCAGCCCGCCGGGAACCTGGAGCAGCCGTCCGAGATCTATCCGTGGCCGATTTGCCACCCCTATCGTGGCTCAGTGGCCCCGGATCCGGATCGCGAGCAGCGCCGACGCTACCCGTACCGCTATCGGACCGACCGCTGCGTCGAGCAGATCCGGGCGACCCATTCCGGCCTCGAACCGGACCAGCTCACGACCGACCGGGTGCGCATCGCCGGCCGGCTCACCCTGGTGCGCCGGCAGGGCGGGCTCACTTTCGCCGTGCTGCGCGACCGCACCGGGGACCTCCAGCTGTTCGTGGACACCACCGTGCTCGGCGCCGAAGTCCACCGCGAGTTCAACGACTGCGACCGCGGTGACTGGGTCGGCGTCGACGGCCTGGTGATGACCACCCGCCGGGGCGAGCTGTCCGTCCGTGTGGAGAGCTTCGCGCTGCTGGCGAAGGCCCTGCTCCCGCAGCCCGACAAGCACCGCGGGCTCACCGACGTCGAGACTCGCTACCGGCAGCGCTACGTCGACCTGGAGGTGAACGCGCGCACCCGGGAGATCTTCCGGATCCGCCACACCGCCGTCCGAGCGGTGCGCCACTACCTCGAGGACCAGGGCTTCACCGAGGTCGAGGGCCCGGTGCTGCAGACCATCCAGGGCGGGGCGTCGGCCCGGCCGTTCGTCACTCACCACAACGCGCTCGACATCGACATGTACCTGCGCATCGCGCTGGAGTTGCACCTCAAGCGGCTCATCGTCGGGGGCATGGAGCGGGTCTTCGAGATCGGCCGGGTGTTCCGCAACGAGGGCGTCGACACCCGGCACAACCCCGAGTTCACGATGCTCGAGGCCTACCAGGCCTTCGCGGACTATCACGACATGATGGACCTGACCGAGGGCTTGATCACCCACGCCGCGCACGAGGCGCTCAACGGGTCCACGATCGTGCATTACGGCGGCCGGGAGATCGACTTGACCGCGCCGTGGCCCCGGGTGCGCTTCGCCGACATGATCGCCGAGAAGACCGGCGCGACGATGCACCCCGCGATGCCCGTCGACGAGGCCCGGGCGGTGCTGGACCGCCTCCGGATCCCCTACCAGCGCAGCTGGGGCGCCGGCCGGCTGATGAAGGAGGTCTACGACGAGAAGGTCCAGCACGACGTCGTCGGCCCGCTGTTCTGTATCGATTACCCGCGCGAGGTGTCCCCGCTGGCCCGGGCGCACCGCGACGATCCCGCCTACGTGGAGCGCTTCGAGCTGATCGTCGCCGGCTTCGAGCTCTGCAACGCCTACAGCGAGCAGAACGACCCGGCCGAGCAGCTGGCCGCGTTCGAGGCGGAGGCCCGTGCGAAGGCCGGCGGCGACCCGGAGGCCGGCGACATCGACCTGGACTACATCCGGGCGCTGGAGCACGGTATGCCCTGCACCGGCGGGCTCGGCATCGGCATCGACCGGCTGGTGATGCTGCTGGCCAGCGCCGACTCGATCCGCGAGGTGATCCTGTTCCCGACGCTGCGCCCGGAGTTCATGCCGCCCCCCGGTAGCGGCCCGCAGGGCGCGCCGCGCCCGGTCCTGCCGCCCACCGCCACCGCGCCCACGATCACCGTCACCGCGCCTGCCGTCACCACACCCACCGCCACCGCGCCCCGGACACCGCTGGGTCCGCGATGGCTGGTGCGGCTGCTCGCCACGCTGACCGCGCTGGGCGGGGTACTGCAACTGCTGGCGCTGCTCCCGTTCGTGCACGACCGGATCGCCCCCGGGGCCGTCGAGCTCGGGCCGCTGTGGTTCAGCGTGGCCGGGCACGTGGTCTCGGTGATCATCGGGCTGCTGCTCGTGCTGCTGGCCGACCAGCTGGCCAAGCGCAAGCGCGCCGCGTGGCGGGTCGCGCTCGCACTCTTCGCGGTCGGCGCTGTCGCCCACCTGCTCAAGGGGCCACACCCGGTCGCGGTTGTCTTCTGCACCGGGATGCTCACCGCGCTGCTGCTGGCGCGCCGCGAGTTCCGCGCGCCGGCTGACCCACCCTCACTGCTGCGGCTGGCCCGCTTCCTGCCGCTGTACCTCACCGCGGTGCTGGCCTTCGGCTTCGCCAGCCTGCTGCTGGAGCGCCGGGCGCTGACCCCGGACCTCACCTTCGGCGGCGGCCTGGTCACCGTGCTCGCCGGCCTGGTCGGAGCGGACGGACCCTACGCCTACCAGCGCCCGTTCTTCGCGGCCTTCTTCCCGACCGCACTGCTGGCGCTGGGGATCACCGGCCTCGTGGCGCTGGTCGTGTTGCTGTTCCGGCCGCTGGCCGCACGCGGTCCACACACCGACCACGACTGGCAGCGCGCCGAGCACCTGGTCCACGCCTACGGCTGGGACACCCTCGCCTACTTCGCCCTACGCGACGACAAGAGCTTTTTCTTCGGCTCCGACGGCGAGGCCATGCTCGCCTACACCTACCTCGGCGGATACGCGCTGGTGTCCGGAGACCCGATCGGCGCCCCCGAGTCGGTGCCGCGAGTGCTCGACGAGTTCCTGCAGCTGTGCGACGAGCGGGCGTGGAACCCCGCGTTCCTCGCCGTCCGGGAGGCCGATCTCCCGCTCTACGCCGCGCGCGGGTTCCGCCATTTCTACCTGGGCGACGAGGCGATCGTGCGCTGCGACCGGTTCACTCTGGAGGGAGCGGCGCGCAAGAGCCTGCGGGCGGCGGTGCGCCGGGTGGGCCGCAGCTACCGCTTTCAGCTGATCACCGAGTCCAACGCCCCGGTCCCGCTGGTCGAGGCCCTGAACGCGATCAGCGCCCGGTGGCGCGGCAAGGCACCCGAACGCGGTTTCACGATGTCGCTGAGCCAGGACATCAAGGGCGCGGGAGCGAACCCGCAGTTCCTCCTCTGTGTCGCCGTCGACGAGCACGGCAGGCCCGGTGGTTTCCTGCGCCTGGTGCCCGCCTACGGCGCCGACTTCGGTTACACCCTGGACCTGATGCGTCACGACCCCGGCGCGCCCAACGGGATGACGGAGTTCCTGATCGCCTGCACCGCACAGGCGTTGGGCGAGCGCGGCGTGGTGCGGTTGTCGATGAACTTCGCGGTGTGGGGGCGGCTGTTCGCCGACGACATCCCCGTCACCCCCGCGCAGCGGCTCGCCCGCCGGGCCGTCTCCGTGATCAACCCGTTCTTCCAGATCAAATCCTTGTATGACTTCAACGCCAAGTTCGACCCGGAGTGGCTCCCGCGCGTGCTCGCCTTCCGCCGCCCGACCGACCTCGCCCGGGTGGGGCTGCTCTACGCCGGGGCCGAGGGGTTCCTGGCGGTGCCCGGCATCGGTGAGCTGCTGGTGCCCAAAGCGGTCGGCGGTGTCGCGTCACCATCCGCGCCGGACCCCGGAACCGGCGCACCGCCACCCCCGCCGCCGGGCGAGCGCGCGGCATGAGCAGCGGTGGCCCAGCCAGCGCCCGGGCCGGGCCCGCCGCCTCGCCCGCGGCCGGACCGTGGCTGGCCGCCACCGGGCTCGCCGTCACACTGGTTGTGGGGATGGTCGTGGTCTTTGCCGGGCATGAGCGCGCGGACTTCGTCGGGGGCTCCTTCCCGGAGGTCGAAGCGGCGTTCGGCGCGGCGGGCCTCACGGTCTGCGCGGCCACCGAGGCGCGCGACCCGCTCGCGGCCCAGGCTGTCGCGAGCCGCACCTACGAGCTGGGGATCCGCTGCCCGGCCGATGTCGCGCCGGTGGTGGTGGACCGCTTCGCCGACGCAGCGGACCGGGACGCCGCCGCGCAGCGGTTCGAGGCCCTGGTCCGGCCGCGCGGCAGCGGCGTCGTCTACACCCTCGGCGACACCACCGTCTTCGTCCGCGGCTCCGGCGACACCGCCCTCCAGGAGCGGCTCGACGCAGCACTGCGCGCGGCGGGCGCCCGGTGACCCGAGCGGGCGGCGTGCGGCTCGGCGTCCTCGCCCTGGCGATGATCAACGTAGCGGCCATCGTCAGCGCCCGGAACCTGCCGGTGATGGCCGAGTACGGCTGGTCGATGCTGCTGCTGTTCGCCATCGCGATCCTGGTGTTCCTTGTGCCGATCTCGATGGCCGCCGCCGAGCTCGGCACCGCGTGGCCGCGCGAGGGCGGGGTGTACGCGTGGGTCAAGGAGGCCTACGGCGGGCGCACCGGCTTCCTGGCCGTGTGGTGTGACTACGCGGAGAACGTCGCCTGGTTCCCCACGGTGCTGTCGTTCATCGCGGCGTCGCTGGCCTACGCCATCGATCCGTCGCTGGCCACGAACAAGCTGTTTCTGATCCTGGTCATGCTCACGTTCTTCTGGGCCACCACGCTGGTGAGCCTGCGCGGGGTGCGCGCCTCCTCGACGATCGGGGCGGTCGGCACCGTGGCGGGATCGATCCTGCCCGCGGTGCTCGTCGTGGTGCTGGGCGCGGCGTTCCTGCTGCTGGGCAACCCATCGCAGATCCCGTACTCGGCCGGGGCACTGGTGCCCGACATCGAACTGAACAACCTCGCCTTCCTCGGCGGGATCATCCTGCTGTTCACGGGCATGGAAATGGCCGGGTTCCACGCCCGCGAGACGCGCGACCCCGGGCGGGTCGTGCCTCGGGCGATCTTCGTCGCCGTCACGATCACGGTGGCGTTCTCCGTGCTCGGGTCCCTGTTCATGGCGTTCGTGTTGCCCTCGCACGAGATCAGCCTCGTCTCGGGAACGATGGAGCTGTTCTCCAGCGTCCTCGACAAGCTGTCGCTGGGCTGGCTGCTGGCCCCGCTGGCGCTGGTGGTCGCGCTCGGCGGTGTTGCGCACCTCGCGCCGTGGATCCTCGGCCCGGCCAAGGGCGTCGCCGCGGTGGCCCAGGAGGGTCTGGCACCCGCCCCGCTCGGCCGCGTCAACTCGCGCGACGTCCCGGTCGCGCTGCTGGTGATCCAGGGCATCGGTGGGTCGGTGTTCGCGCTGCTGTTCCTGCTGGTCCCGAGTGTCAGCACGTCGTACTGGATGCTCTCGGCAGTCACCGCGCAGATCATCATCGTGATGTACGCGCTGATGTTCGCCGCGGTGATCAAGCTGCGCTACACCCAACCCGACGTCCCGCGCCCGTACCGGATCCCAGGCGGGCTGGCCGGGGTGTGGCTGATCGGCGGGATCGGCCTGCTCGGCTGCCTCGCGTCGTTCCTGCTCGGGTTCATCCCGCCCAGCCAGCTCAAGACCGGCAACCCGGTGGGGTACGTGCTGCTGCTCGCGCTGGCCGTGGTGGTGTTGTCACTGCCGCCGTTCGTGTACGCGCTGATCGCCAACCGCGGCCAACGCGGAAATCGCCGGGTCGGACACCGGGTCAGCGAGTAGGGACCCGGCCGGGCTCGATCCCGGCTGACCGGGCGGCCGAGCGGGCCAGCGCCACCGTGGCCACGACCAGCACGACGACGAGTACCCCGATGAGCACCCACTCGGCCCCGCCGGCACGCAGCTGCTCCCCGAGCACGGTCACTCCGATCGCCACGCCAACCACCGGCTCGCCGACCGTGACCGCTGGTAGCGACGCGCCCAGGTCGCCGGCCTGGAACGCCGACTGCTGCAGCAGCGTCCCACCGGCCACCGCGACCGCCAGCGCGTAGGTCTCCCAGCTGGTCAGGATGGTGAGCACCCCGTCGTCGAGGAGGCTGACGACGCCCTTGGTGAGCGCGGCGGTGATGCCATAGGCCACCCCGGTGGCCACCGCGAGCAGCACCGCCCGGGTGGTACCGCGGCGCGCGGCCGCGCCCACCAGGCAGCCGGCGAGCAGGGCACCGAGTACCGCTGCGACCGGGAGCCACTGCTCCAGCGACGCTCGGTCCACCCCTTCGGTGGGATCCCCGGTCATCACGAACACCGCCAGCGACCCGGTGAGCAGCACGGCCCAGCCCCAGTCGGCGGCGCGTAACCGGTGCCCGGCATAGCGCGCACCGAGCGGCAGCGCGAACAGCAGCGTGGTGACCAGCAGCGGCTGCACGAGCAGGAGCGAACTGAACGCCAGCGCGGCGGCCTGCGCGGCGTAACCCCCGACGTCGCTGAGCGTTCCGGCCCACCACAGTGGTCGCCGCACCAGGACCCGCATGAGTTCCACGCCGCCCTGCTCGGGTACGGCGGCCGCCGAGCGTTGCTGCGCCGCCGAGGCCAGCGCGAACAGCATCGCGGCCAGCAGCGCGAGCCCCGCCGCGAGACCGGTCACCGCCTTAATCCTGCCCGGTGTCGACGTCCGTTATCACTGCCGGCGCCACGGGCCGGTGATCGCGAACATGGTGCCTGGGGATTGCAGGTTGGCGAAGAGGATCCGCCGGTCCAGCGAGTAGGTCGGCCCGGTGAACTCGTTGTTGTCGATGTCGTTGCGGGCCAGCGGGAACGTCCGGCCGTCGGCGGTGACCCCGACGAGGTGCTGGACACCGATTCCGTCCTCGGCCAGCACCAGGCCGCCGTAGGGCGAGACGGTGATGTTGTCCGGGCCGTCGAACGCGCCGTCGACGGCCGGGTTCGGGTTGACCGCGAACCGCAGCCGCAGGGTGAGCATCGAGCGCCTTGGGTCGTAGAACCACACCTGCCCGTCATGAGGGACCGGGCTTTCGGCCCGGGCGAAGCTGGTGACGATGTACGCGCCGCCGCCGCCCCACCAGGCGCCCTCCAGCTTGCGTGCCCGGGTGACGTCGGTGTCGGTGAACTGCGTGCGGGTGGGGGTGGTGGCGGCGTCCCGGTCCGGGACCGCAACCCAGGTGATCGCGTAGGCAGTGCCGATCTCGGTCGCCCGGGACAGGTCGTCGACGTGCGCGCCTGCCGGGTCGCTGGCCTTCATCGCGCCGAGCGTGCCGGCGGTCGCGCTCAGCCCGCGAAGCTGTCCTCTGCCCCACGGGAGCTGTGGCGGGGCCTCCCAGCGGTAGAGCAAGCCGTTCGGCTGGGAGGCGTCCTCGGTGAGGTAGATGTCGCCGGTCCTCGGGTCCACCGCGGCGGCCTCGTGGTCGAACCGGCCCAGTGCCTTGATCGGTTGTGGGTCACGGTTTGCGGCGCGATCGTAGGGATCGACCTCGAAGACGTATCCGTGGTCCAAGGTGGCGCCGTCTTCGCCGGCCTTAGTGTCGGTTTCCTCGCAGGTCAGCCAGGTCCCCCACGGCGTGACACCGCCTGCGCAGTTCGTCGAAGTACCGGCTATGCCGACGTACTCGCGAATCCGGCTGCCGTCCCGGCTGGTCTGCACGACGGTGCAGCCGCCGGCCATCCCTGGGTCGTAGACCAGCCCGTCCAGATGCGGCACCGGGAACTCGGCAGTGGCCAACGGGTCGCCAATCTCATGGTTGTTCACCAGCACGGTGCCGCCACCGCGTAACCGGAAGGCACCGGTGCCGTCGTGGGAGCCCGGCGTGGGCTCGCCGGACTCGAGTGTGGTCACCCCGGCCTGGGTGACGATCGAGTAGCGGAAGCCCTCGGGCAGCGCGAGCCGCCCGGCCGGGTCAGGCAGCAGCGGTCCGTAGCCGGGCTCCGCGGCAGCACCGAGGGCGCCCGGAGCGGTGATCAGCATGTCGGTGCTGCCGATCAGCAGGACCCCGGTGCCAGCGAGGACGGAGCGGTTCAGGAAGTCGCGACGGGACAGCGCCATGTGGGTTCCCCAATCGTGTTAACAGTGAGGCGCTGGTCACGGTGGGCGAGCAACGTGACGAAGGTATTAATGGCGAGGGAGCAGTGTCTGGCCGTCCGGCGAGCGGGGGATCAACTCAGGTGCTCGACGGGGACCGTTCGAGCGCAGCGAAGGGAGTGACCAGGCCGTCGCGGATCACCTGCACCGTTTGCCGGCGGCGGCGGATGAACTGCCCGATCGCCAGCGCGATATAGACCGCGGACAGTACGATGATCACCGTCTGGTTCACCGCCTGCGGTGCCGTGATGCTCACCACGAACTGCACGCTGAACAGCGACAGCAGGCCCAGCGCGCCGGAGGTCGTCAGGCTCAGATTCACCAGGATCGCCACTGCGAACAGTGACTGCGCGGCGGTGAGCAGCAGCTCCAGGCGCTGCTGGGTATCGATCGGCAGGCCGTCGGTAGTCCCTGCGGACAGCGCGAACACCACCGGGATGGTGCCGACGAGCAGTGTCCACTGATTGACCTTGCTGGACAGCAGGGTGCCCAGCGAATTTGATGCCATCAGTCGCCAGGCGTACAGGCACGCCACGATCAGCTCGGGAGACTCGCTGGCCAGCGGCGCGACCCACTGCACGAGCAGGAACTGGTCGATGCCAAGTTCCTGCCCGGTGGACACCAGCCCCTCGGAGAAGTGCTCGGCGGTCGCCAGGATCATCAGCCCCGCCAGGGCGAAGAACGTGATGACGAGCGTGCGGCGACGCCGGCGGGGCTGCTCACCGACCCACGCGGACACCCCGACCAGCTCGGGTCTCTCAGCTGGCGCCTTCGACAGCCGCCAGGCATAGAGCAAGAAGATCATGACCAGCACACCGGCATCGATCAGGGTCAGCGTGGTGCGCAGCGGCAAGGTCAGCGAGTACAGCGTGGCGATACCCAGGAAGACGACCTCGGCCGACATTGTGGGAGCGAGCCTGACCTCGCCGGGAAGGGTGTCGTCATCCGGCTCGCCACCGGCCTTCCGGTTACGCAGCGCCGCCCAGGTCGCGACCAGTACCACCAGCGGCCAGCCCACGCCGACCAGCACCCGGTTGGCGCCGGTCATGTTCGCCAACGCCAGCGAGCACGGATTGGCGCCGCTCGCGTTGGGCACGCAAGCGCCGTTCTCCGCGTAGACCTGCCCGGCCTGGTAGGTGAAAACGAAGTCGACCGCGTACTCCGGCAGCACCGCCAGCAGCGCCAGCAGGGCCAGCGCGAGCCCGGCGCTGACATCGACCTGGGCCGCCTCGGCGGCCCAGGCCAGCACGAATGCGGCGCCCACGATCGCCACGCCGAAGACCGCGGCGGCCAGCAGCGGGTGCATCTCAAGGTGCGGCAGGCCCAGATAGTCGGCGGCGCCCAGGTACGCCCCGGGAAGGCTCGCCACCAATGCGAGGATCAGTTGCAGCGGTAGCCGCGGGCGCTTCGATGGCACTGACGTCACACGGTCAAGTGTCCCAGACTGTCTGCCCGGGCAAACCTGTGACGGCCGACGGTAGCTCGAACAGGCCCAGTAGGCCTCCTTGACTATTCACCGTCCGTGCCGCCCCCACGCTGAGATGAGGGGCGGCGTGGCGATGTCGAGCTGCCCGGCGTCGATCGTGGCGAGGTGCTCGGCGATCTCCTCGGGCGTGGCCAGACCTTGTGCGACGAGCACGTCCGTGACCTGGCTGATGTTTGCCCTGTCAAGGGCTGCGCCGGCCGGCAGGGCGACCGGGAAGTATGCATCGGCGGAGACCTCCGATAGCCCCCGGGCACGGAGCAGTCGCGGCAGCGAACGGCCGTATTCGAGATCTACGCCGCGCTGAGACAGCAGCGTGAGGAAGCCGTCTCGCAGTTTGTTGGCTCGGCGCTGCGCAGGAAGTCCTCCGTCGAGACAGGCCAACGGCTGCAGAGCGCTGTCGAAGTCTTCGATGAGCAGCCAGGCACCTGGTCGTAGCGCGGCAGCCATTCGCTCCAGAGCTAAGTCTCGATCCGGTAGGTGGGTCAGCACGAGCCGGGCGTGCACGAGGTCGAACCGGCCACTCGGCGGCTCATCGTGCGCTACGTCATGGTTGCGCACCTCGACCTGCGGGCCGAGGTTGCCGGTGATCCAGCCGATGTCGATATCCGTGGCTAGCACGTGTCCGGTCGGGCCGACGCGGGCGGCCAGCCAACCGGGCACTGAGGGTCCGCCCGCCCCGACTTCCCAGCATCTCCAGCCCTGATCCACTCCCAGCGTTTCGAAGTGCCGGAAGGTCACCGGATTGAAGATCGCAGACAGGGCATCGAAGCGTCTCCCGGCGTCATGCGCGCGGTTGTCCAGCAGGTACTCGCCAGCACTCATCGGGCCTCCGCTCGCAAGACCTCAACCGAGCTGTCGGCCACCAGCTCGGTGATGGTGGTCCCCCTTATCGGGTGCATAGCACCAGTTTCACCCACCGCGGGACGGCTGGGCGTCGGTAGCGGTTACCCAGATGACGGCGTTGCGCACCCATCTCTGCGTCGACACACCGGGCACGACGGACTGACACACCGGGCAAGACGGACTGACACGCCCGGGGGTGGGGGCCGGTAGCATTGCCAGCGCACCCGTTTCCGGTGCTCGGAGGACCATGACCCCGCCCCGCACCCGTCTATTGGTGGCCGGGCTGTTGCTCGTCACGGTGGTCGTCGCAGCGCTGGTGCTGCCAGTGCCCAACGCCTTGCAGATGCGGGCCTGGGCCCAGTCGGTCGGCGCCGCCGCACCGATACTTTTCCTGCTCGGGCAGGCTCTGGTGACTGTCGCGCCGGTCCCCCGCACCGTCTTCACCCTCGCCGCGGGGTTGCTGTTCGGTCCTCTGCTGGGGGTGACCCTGTCACTCGCGGGGACCACGTTGTCCGCGGTGCTGGCCTTCGCTGCGGTCCGCTGGCTAGGGCGCGACCTGGTGGAACCTCACCTCGACCGGGGCCTGCTGCGCGCGATCGACGCGAGGTTGCGCCATCGTGGCTGGTTCGCTGTGACGTCGCTGCGGTTGATCCCGGCGATACCGTTCTCAGTGCTCAACTATTGCAGCGCGGTGTCGTCCATCCGGTTCCGCGACTACCTCGTGGGCACCGTGGGCGTGATACCCGGCTCGGTGGCGATCGTCGTACTCGGCGACGCGTTGACCGGGACCACCTCACCGGCGTTGCTCGCGATTTCGCTTGCGGGCGCGGCCATCGGGATAGTCGGCCTGATCGTCCAGGCTCGCAGTGTGATTCCGGAACCTCCGGTGACCGTGCCAAGTAACGTGGTGTCACGCGACAGCGAAAGGCCACACCGGAATGAGCCCGGCAATGAGCACTGCCGACCGTGAGCACGCCGTCCTCGACTCCGTCCCCACCGAGCTGTTCATCAACGGCCGGTGGCGACCCGGCAGCGGCGGCAAGACCTTCGATGTAGAGGACCCGTCCACTGGCAAGGTGCTGCGCGCGGTCGCCGACGCCGCCCCCGAGGACGGGATGGCCGCGCTGGACGCCGCAGCCGCCGCCCAGGCCGGCTGGGCGCAGCACCCACCCCGGGAGCGTGGCGAGATCCTGCGCCGCGCCTACGAGCTGATGATGCAGCGCCAGGACGACCTCGCTCTGCTGATGACACTGGAGATGGGCAAGCCGCTGGCCGAGTCCAGGGCCGAGATCGCCTACGCCGCGGAGTTCTTCCGCTGGTTCGCTGAGGAGGCGGTGCGGATCGACGGCGGGTTCGCCACCGCGCCCAACGGCTCGGGCCGATTCCTCGTGATGCGCCAGCCGGTCGGTCCGTCGCTGCTGATCACCCCGTGGAACTTCCCGGCCGCGATGGGCACCCGCAAGATCGGTCCGGCGGTGGCGGCGGGCTGCACGATGGTGCTGAAACCGGCCGGCCTGACGCCGCTGTCGATGCTCGCGCTGACCGGCATCCTGGCCGAGTGCGGGCTGCCCGACGGGGTGCTCAACGTCGTGCCCACCGCCAGCTCGGGTCGGCTGATGGAGCCGCTGATCCGGGACGGCCGGGCCCGCAAGCTGTCCTTCACCGGCTCCACCGAGGTGGGTCGCAGACTGCTGGAGCAGTGCGCCGAGCAGATCGTGCGGACCTCGATGGAGCTTGGTGGCAATGCGCCGTTCCTGGTCTTCGCCGACGCCGACCTGGATGCCGCAGTCCAGGGCGCGATGGTCGCGAAGATGCGCAACATCGGCGAGGCCTGCACCGCCGCCAACCGCTTCTACGTGCATGCCGACGTCGTCGACGAGTTCGCCCGCCGGCTGGCTGAGCAGATGGGCTCGCTGCGCATCGGTCGCGGCAGCGAGGAAGGAGTGCAGGTCGGCCCGCTGATCGAGGCCAAGGCGCGGGACAAGGTGGCGCACCTGGTCGACAACGCGGTCGCCCGCGGCGCTCGGGTGCTCGTCGGCGGCGAGCCGATCGACGGCCCCGGCTACTTCTACCGCCCAACCGTGATCATCGACGTGCCGCCGGACGCGGAGATGGTCAGCACGGAGATCTTCGGGCCGGTAGCGCCGATCACCCCGTTCACCGACGAAGACGAGGTGCTGGCAACCGCCAACAACACCCCCTTCGGGCTGGTCAGCTACGTCTACACCAATGACCTGCACCGCGCCCTGCGAGTCTGCGAGCGGCTCGAGGCCGGCATGGTCGGGCTGAACCAGGGCCTGGTGTCCAACCCGGCCGCGCCCTTCGGCGGCGTCAAGCACTCCGGGCTGGGTCGCGAGGGCGGCTCGGTGGGCATTCAGGAGTTCCTCGAAACCAAGTACGTAGCCCTCGCGACCTGATTGGGTGCTACGCCGGGATCCGTTGTATGCGGTGTGCCCAGACGGCGAGCAGGGCTTCGTCGTGGCTGACAGCGAGCACTCCGGCGCCGGTCTGGGCGGTGTGCGTGGTGACCACGTCGACAAGGGCGGCGGTGGTGGAGGCGTCGAGCATGGCGGTCATCTCGTCGCAGATCAGGTACCGCGGTTGGAGTACGAGGGCCCTGGCGAGGCAGGCTCGTTGCAGTTGGCCGTCGCTGACTTCGTGTGGCCGGCGGCCGAGCAGCTCGGTGGTCAGGCCGACCCGGTCGGTGAGCTCGGCGATCTGGTCCTCGTCTAGAGGCCGCCCGCAGGCCCGGAGTGGTTCGATGATCGCTTGGCGCAGCGTGAGCCGGGGGTCGACGGACACCCGGGGTTGCTGGAAGACCACGCCGATAGCGGTGCGCTGCTGGCGTGGTGCCCGGTAGCGCACCCCGGCTGCGGGGTCTCCGTCGATCTCCACCCGGCCCGACCACGGGGCCAGCAGCAAGGCGAGCACCCGGGCCAGGGTTGATTTGCCGCAGCCGCTGGGTCCAGCGAGCCCGAAGACCTCACCTGGTGTGATCTCGATGTCGACCGCTCGCAGTACCGGATGGTTGCGGAGGTAGCCGGCTTCGATGCCGGTGCCGGTCAGCATGGCGCCGGGTGGCAGGCGAGCTGCCGTTGGTCGTGGCGGCGCAGGTCAACTGTGTTCGTACAGTACGCGCGGGCTGGGCAGCGTGGCCGGAATGCGCAGCCGGCGGGCAACGCGGTCAGCTCGGGTGGGTCCCCGGGGATCGCGGTGAACCCTCGGTCGGGCAGCGCGGCCAGCAGCCCACGGGTGTAGGGGTGCCAGGGGTCGCTGAACATCTCGTCGGCGGGGCCGTACTCCACGATCCGGCTGGCGTACATCACGGCCAGGTCGGTTGCTACCCGGCGGGCGGCGCAGAGGTCATGGGTGATCAGCAGGACCGCATGCCCGTCAGCGGCCAGTGCGGCGAGCTGGTCGACGGTGCGGTCCACCAGGGGGCGGTCCAGCCCGGCGGTGGGTTCGTCGGCGAGCACCACCGAGGGGTTCCCAGCCAGCGCGGATGCGACCCCAACCCGCTGCGCCATCCCCCCGGACAGCTCATGCGGGTAACGCTGCAACACGTCCAGTTCCAACCCAGCCCGCCTCACCAGCTCCTCGGTGGCACCGCCATTCGGCTCCGAATGGCGCCTGGCCCGGGGCCGAAACCGCCATTCGGCTCCGAATGGCGGTGCGGATAGCTCGCGGATGGCTTCGGTGAGCTGGGTTGCGATCCGGTGGACGGGGGTGAGGTGGGTGGCTGCTGATTGGGGTACCAGGCCGATCAGCCGGCCCCGGACCCGGCTTTGCAGGAGTTGCTCCGGGGCACCGAGCAGCTCGATCCACGCTCCTTCGCCGGTGGCGAGCAGCGCCTGGCCGCGGACCTCGGCGTTGGCCGGCAGCAGCCCCAGCAGCGACGCGGCGAGCACTGACTTGCCGCAGCCGGATTCCCCGACCAGGGCCAGTATCCGCCCCGCGGTCAGCTGCAGGGAGATGTCGGTGACCGCGCTGACGATGCCGTGCCGGCCCTGCGGGCCGAGCAGGAACCGCACCGACAGCTCCTCGATGTCCAGCAGTGCGGGGTCCAACGGGGCTGGGGTGGTCATAGTGCGAGTTCCGAGCGCCGCCGAGGTACCGAGCGGCACCGTCGCGTCGAGGTCGCCGGCGCGCATCTGTTGCGCGCGGGTGTTGTCGTCCTCGGCGAACACGATCGTGATCTTCTTGACCGGTGGCGCGCCGTCGAAGTAGGCCTCGTTGGCGTCCAGGGTCATCGTGGAGCCTTTGCGCCACTCGGCGAGCTTGTAGGGCCCGGTCCCGATCGGCGCGGTGTTGAATGGCGAGCTCTCCTGTGGCGCCGGTGCGGCCAGCGCCTCGGACGGCATGATGCCCAGGTTGAGCCGGTTCGCGAACAGCGCGTACGGGTAGGCCAAGTCGAACCGGACAGTCGATGCGTCGACCTTCTCGACGCCGGTGAGCATCGGGAACTCCGAGCGGATGGTCGAGGCGAAGACCGGATTCAGCACGGCGCGGTAGGTGGCCACCACGTCCTCGGCGTCGAACGCCGAGCCATCGTGAAAGGTGACTCCCTGGCGAAGCCGCACCGTCCACGAGCGCCCGTCGGGGGCAGCAGCGGGCACCTCGGCGGCCAACGCCGGGACCACCGTGAGTGTCGCGTCGTGCTTGATCAGACCGTCGAACAGCTTCGACGCGCCCTCGCCGCCGAAACCGAGCAACGGGTTCAGCGCCTCCCACTCGTAACCCTCGCCGAGCACGATGTCCTCCGTCGAGGGGTCGGCACCGGGTGGGGCTGAGCTACACGCCGACAGCACCGAAACGATTAGGACGAACGGGACGAACAGGCGGCGCAACATGCGGCGACGGTACGTCGTTGCAACTAAAACGCAGTAGCCACCATATGGGGAAGCATCGTTGCGGCATCGATCGATCGTCGCGCTTGGCGATCAGGGCGCTGCCCTGCGTCTACCTGCCGGCTCCGCGCTCTGGGATACTCCGGATTCACAACGTGGCGGACAGATCTCGCGGGTAGGTCGACTACACCGGCAGTAGCGCCGCCAGGACAGGAAACACACCGTGAGCACGCCCGCCGACCTCACCGCTACCGAGCTCATGGCTGCCTACCGCGCGGGCGAGCTGTCGCCGGTCGAAGCTACCCAGGACGTGTTGGACCGCATCGACCAGCTCGACCGGCAGGTGCGGGCATTCTGCTTGGTGGACGCCGACCGCGCGCTGGAGGCGGCCAAGGCTTCCGAGCAGCGTTGGCAGCAGGGCCAGCCGCAGGGCCTGGTCGATGGCGTGCCGACGTCGATCACCGACATGTATCTCACCCAGGGATGGCCCACCCTGCGCGGTTCGAAGGTGATCTCTCCGGACCAGGAATGGCTGGTCGACGGGCCGGCGGTCGCCCGGCTGCGCGAGCACGGCGCGGTGCTGCTGGGTAAGACGACGACCTCAGAGCTGGCCTGGAAGGGCGTCACCGACAGCGCACTCACCGGTGTCACGGTCAATCCCTGGGACACCAGCCGGACACCTGGCGGGTCCAGCGGCGGCAGCGCCGTCGCGGTGGCGCTGGGAATGGGGCCGCTGTCGATGGGGACCGACGGGGGCGGTTCGGTGCGTATCCCCGCGTCCTTCACCGGGACGGTGGCGATCAAGCCGACCTATGGTCGCGTGCCGCACTGGCCGGCGAGCCCCTCGGGCACCCTGGGGTATGGCGGGCCGATGGCCCGCACCGTGGCCGATACCGCATTGCTGCTCGACGTGGTCTCCGGACCGGATGCCCGGGATTGCGCTGCGCTGCCACCGATCACCCGCTCCTACTCCGGCGCGCTGGACAGCGGTGTGCTGGGGCTGCGGATCGCGCTGAGCCCGACGTTGGGCTATGTCGACGTCGATCCGGACGTGGCCGACGCAGTGCAGGCCGCTGCTTACGTGTTCCGGGACCTGGGCGCGGAGGTCGAGATCGCCGATCCGGGTCTCGTCGAGTGCGTGGATGACTTCCACGTGCTCTGGTTCACCGCACTGGCCAAGGCTGTCGCGCGCCTGACCTCCAGCGAGCGGGAATATCTGGAACCCGGGCTGAGAGAAATCGTGACACAGGGCCAGCGATGCTCTGCGCTGGACTACCTCACCGCCACCACGACGAGGATGGCGATGGGCGCCACCATGGGGTCCTTCCACGAGCGCTACGACCTGCTGCTCACCCCGACGGTGCCGATCACACCGTTCGTTGCGGGCGAGGAGGTGCCGATCGGATGGCACTCGCTGCGGTGGACCAGCTGGACACCCTTCACCTACCCCTTCAACATGACCCAGCAGCCGGCCGCAAGCGTCCCGTGCGGGTGGAGTAGCACCGGCCTGCCGATCGGGCTGCAGGTGGTGGGACCGCGACACGCTGAAGATCGGGTGCTCGCCGCGTGCGCGGCCTACGAGCGCGTCGCACCCTGGGCCCACCGCCGCCCCCCGCTGCTGTATCACTAACCCCGCGTGTCCGTTCCTCGTGCACGGTGTGTCCGTTCCTCGTGCACGGTGTGTCGGCTCCTCGTGCACGGTGTGTCGGCTCCTCGTGCACGGTGTGTCGGCTCCTCGTGCACAGTGCCATCCGGGGGCTTCCGCATAGCTCTAGCAGTAACTAAGCTCATGCCGTTACTCTGATGGGTGACCCTCACACGCGTCCGAGGAGGAGGGCATGACTACCGACACGATCGCCATGCATATGAGCGATGGCATCGTCAACGCCCCCGTCTCGGCGCTGTTCGGCCTCGTCGCGGTCGTTGGACTCGGCTACGCGCTGTTCCGGGCCCGCGCCGATCAGGGCATCGAGCTGAACGACCGCACCGCGCCGATGGCAGGCCTGGTCGCGGCATTCATCTTCGCCGTGCAGATGATCAACTTTCCGATACTGCCCGGGGTCAGCGGGCACCTGTTGGGCGGTGCGCTGGCCGCCATCTTGGTGGGTCCTTGGCTGGGTGCGCTGTGTGTGGGGATCGTGCTGGTGGTGCAGGCGTTGCTGTTCGCCGACGGCGGCCTCACCGCGTTGGGGACCAACATTACGAACATGGCTCTGGTCGGCACCGCGGTTGGTTTCCTGGTCGCCGTCGCCTTGCGCAGGCTGGCGATCAGGAGCCGGGGAGGTCTGGTCACCGTCGCGTTCGTCTCCGCGTTGGTCAACACCGTGGTGGCGTCGCTGGCGTTCGTCGTCGAGTACGCGATCGGTGGGGCAGGAGGTGCCTCTCTGGGCACCGTCGCAGCGACCATGATCGGACTCCACGTCCTGATCGGCATCGGTGAGGGCGTGATCACCGCTCTCACGGTCGGCGCTGTCGCCTCCGCCCGCCCAGATCTGGTGTACCTGTTGCGCAGATCAGCAGCCACGCAGGCGTCCACGACGACCAGTGGGAGCGCGACATGACAAGGACGCCGCCGCGGCACGCCATCCCGGTCCGGTTCTTCGTCGCCTTCGGCGTGGTTGCGTTGCTGATCGCCGGGCTGCTGTCCTATCTGGCCTCGAGCAACCCGGACGGTCTGGACTCAGCGACCCTTCAAGGGTGCCAGGTCACCGAGGTGGACGGCGCCGAGCAGTTGTCCGGCGAGTGCATCGCACAGAACGCTCGAGACCACGATATGGCCGGTAGCCCGCTGGCTGACTACACCCTGGGTGGCAAGGACGGCACGGTCGGCGTGGCCGGCGTGATCGGGGTCCTGGTGACCCTGGTCCTCGCCGGTGGCCTGTTCTGGCTGGTGCGTCCCCGCCACCCGCGCTCTACTGACCAGACCTGACCTCCCGTGGGAGCCGGCCACGCGCACCCCCTGTACCTGCCGGGCAGCTCGCCGGCGCACCGGTTGCAGCCCCAGGTCAAGGTGCTCGCTGCATTCCTGTTCGTCTGTTGTGTGGTCGCCACGCCGCGGGAGGTGTTCTGGGCGTTCGGTGGCTACTTCCTGGTGCTGGTCGGAGTGTGGGTGGTGGCGGCGATCCCACCGGGTTGGATCGCGCGCCGGGCCCTGATCGAGGCACCGTTCGTCGTGCTCGCCGTGCTGCTGCCGTTCGCCGAGGGCGGGCAGCGGGTGGACGTCGCGGGTGTGTCGCTGTCGGTGGCCGGTCTGCTGGCCGGCTGGAACATCGTGATCAAGGGCACCCTCGGGGTGCTCACCTCGCTGACCCTGGCGGCGACGACCATGCCGCGCGACCTGCTGATCGGACTGCAACGCCTGCGGGTGCCCAACACGATCACCACGATCGCCACCCTGATGCTGCGGTACTTCGAGGTGATCATCGGGGAGGCCCGCCGGATGCGGATCGCGCGGATCTCCCGGGGACACGACCCGCGGCTGCTGTGGCAGGCAGGCGCCACCGCCCGCGGGGTGGGCAGCCTGTTCCTGCGCTCCTACGAGCGCGGCGAACGGGTACACCTGGCCATGCTGTCGCGAGGGTGGAACGCGACGATGCCGATGCTGCACGAGCGGCCCACTGGTCGCCGAGAATGGCTGCTCGGGCTGGCCCCGGTGGCGGTGGCGGTCGTGCTGGTATCCGGGGCCTGGTGGGGTGGGTGACCGCACCGTCGCTGCGGGTAACCGAGCTGAGCTTTGCCTACCCCGACGGCCGCCGTGCACTGGAGGGAATCAACCTCACCGTGGCGCCCGGCGAGCGGGTCGCGCTACTGGGTCCCAACGGTGCCGGTAAGACCACCCTCGTTCTGCACCTCAACGGCGTTCTCCAGCCGGCTGCCGGCTCGGTTCAGGTGGGCGAGCTACCGGTGATCAGGGAGCACCTGCGGGAGATCCGCCGCCGAGTGGGGATCGTGTTCCAAGACCCTGACGACCAGCTGTTCATGCCCACCGTCGCCGAGGACGTAGCGTTCGGGCCGGCCAACTTCGGGCTGCGTGGTGCCGAACTCGAGGCTCGGGTGCATGCCGCCCTGGCCGCCGTCGGGATGGGCGAGCACGCTGCCCGCTCACCGCTGCATCTGTCCGGTGGCCAACGCCGACGCGCGGCGCTGGCCACCGTGCTGTCCTGCGATCCGGAGATCCTGGTGCTCGATGAGCCATCCTCGAATCTGGACCCGGTAGCCCGCCGCGAACTCGCTGAGTTGCTGCTGGAGCTGGACCGGACGATGTTGATGGTCACCCACGACCTGCCCTATGCCCTGCAGTTGTGCCCGCGCAGCGTGGTCCTCGACGGTGGCCGGGTGGTGGCAGACGCCCCGACCCGAGACCTGCTCGCCGATAGCGATCTGCTGACCCGGCACCGCCTCGAGTTACCGTTCGGCTTCAGCGTCGCCTGATTCCTTCAGTCGTCTTTCTGCTCGGGGGGCTGGGGAGGCGGCTCTGTCTTGTTCTGGGACGCCGTCTCCGGGGCGTCGGGCGGGTGAGTTGAGTTCGTGGGCTGCTCCCCCGGCGGCACCCGCTTCTGCGGCGCAGTGATCTCGGCTGGCGCCGGAGGTGGGACCGGACGCCCGGCCGGAGCGGTGCCCAGCGACGGCGTCATCCCCACCTCTGGACCGGGCACCTCCTTGCGGGCCACCTCTTCAGCGGCCCGCACCGCAGCGGCCACGTGCGGGTCGGGGGAGGTATCGAACCACCCCTCGACGGCATCGTCGTCCTCCTCAGGCCGACTGTCGTTGAGGTAGTCCGGGCTTGGCTCGAACCGGTACACCCCGTCCTCCCCCGGCGCGCCGAGCATCTTGGTGAAGCCCTCGAGGGCCTTGCCGAAGTCACTGGGCACGATCCAGACTTTGTTCGCGTCGCCTTGTGCCATTTGCGGCAGCGTCTGCAGGTATTGGTAGGCGAGCAGTTCGGGGGTCGGCCGACCCGCTTTGATCGCGGCGAACACCTTCTCGATCGCCTTGGCCTGCCCCTGCGCCTGCAGGTAGCGTGCTGCCCGTTCACCCTTGGCGCGCAGGATGCGGGACTGCCGGTCGGCCTCAGCGGTGAGGATCGTGGCCTGCTTGGCACCCTCGGCGGAGAGGATCTGTGCCTGCTTCTGACCCTCCGCGGTCTTGATCGCAGATTCGCGCTGACCCTCGGCGGTGAGGATGGTGGCCCGCTTCTCCCGGTCGGCGCGCATCTGCTTCTCCATCGAGTCCTGGATGGACAGCGGCGGGTCGATCGCCTTGAGCTCGACCCGGCCGACCCGGATGCCCCATCGCCCGGTCGCCTCGTCGAGCACCTCCGACAGCTGGCCGTTGATGAAGTCTCGCGAGGTCAGGGTGTCCTCCAGGCTCATCCCACCCACGACGTTACGCAGCGTGGTGGTGGTCAGCTGCTCGACTGCCCCGATGTAGTCGGCAATCTCGTAGACCGCGTCCTTCGGGTTGGTCACCTGGAAATACACGACAGTGTCGATGGAGACGGTCAGGTTGTCCTTGGTGATCACCGGCTGCGGCGGGAAGGACACCACCCGTTCACGCAGATCGATCCGGGCCCGGATCCGATCGATGAAGGGCACCAGGAAGTTCAGCCCCGGGGTGAACGTGCTGCGGTAGCGGCCAAGCCGCTCAACGACCGCGGAAGTGGCCTGCGGGATCACCACCACGGCCTTGATCACGGTGACGACGATCGCCAGCAGGATGACCGCGACAGTCACGAGCAGCGCAACACTCATCAAGGTTCTCCCAAGACAACGGCAGTGGCACCGGCGATGTTCATCACCGTAACGGTCCGGCCGGGCTCTAGTACCTCGGTTTCGTCGAACGCGCGGGCGGACCACAGCTCCCCGCGCAGCTTGACCTTGCCGCCGTTGGCGTTGACGGTGCTGACCACGACCGCCTTATCGCCGACCAGGGCCTCGGCGTTAGTCGACACGCGGGCCGTGTGCAGCCGCCGTTTGAGCGCCGGCCTGGCCAAGGTGATCAAGGCCACCGAGGTGCCGGCAAAAGCGGCGACCTCGAGCCAGATCGACGCACCCAACCCCGAGGCCCCTGCGGCCACCAGCGCCCCCACCCCGAGCATGATCAACACGAAGTCGCTGGACAGTACCTCGGCAGCGATCAGCAGGAAGCCGGCGACCAGCCACACTACAGCGGCCATGTGTCCATACTGGCAGATCTTCGAGCGGGATTCTGCCATGATCGTAACCGGGTCACTCGCGGTTCACCGGGACCCGGCAGTGACGAAGTCGATGAGTTGTTCAACGGCGCCGAGCAGGGCCGGTTCAAGATCGCGAAAGCCCTCCACCGCACCGAGTACCCGACACCAGCCCTGCGCCGGGTCCGCGATCCCGCTTCGGTCCACCCAGCCCAACGCCTGGCACACCCCCTGTTTCCAGGGCACCCCGCGCGGCACGTCCGGCCAACCGGGGATACCCAGCGCCGCGGGCCGCACGGCCTGCCAGATGTCGACATAGGGGTGGCCGGTCACCAGCACGTGCTCCGAACGCACCGTCTGCACCAGCCGGGTTTCCTTGCTGCCGGTGACCAGGTGATCGACCAGTACGCCAAGCCGTCGGTGTCGCGCGGGGGCGAACTCCGCGACCCGCTCGGCCAGGCCGTCCACGCCGTCGAGCGGCTCCACGACCACGCCGTCCACCCGCAGATCGTGGCCCCAGACCCGCTCCACGAGCTCGGCGTCATGGCGGCCCTCCACCCAGATCCGGCTGGCCTGTGCCGTGCGGGCCCGCAGCCCGACCACCCGGACCGACCCGGACGCCGACCGGGCTGAGGCAGCCGCGACCGGCCGCACCGGACGGACGAGCGTGACAGGATCGCCGTCGATCAGGAATGCCGCGCGCCGCAGCGGGAACGTCCGAACCCGACCCCTGCCGTCCTCCAGCAGCACCGTGTCGCGCTCGCAGCGCAGCACCGCGCCGCAGAACCCGGTGGCGGTTTCCTCTACCACCAGACCGGCCTCGGCCAGCAACTGCGGGACCTCCCGCCGCCGGCGTGGCCGCTGCAACTCGTCCGGGGGCATGGCGCGACGGTAACCGGGATGGCTGAATTCCGCGGCGCAGCCACGCCGCGCGTGCGCGTCTGGAGTTCGAGTTCTACTCTCCTACCCCGTGCCATGCCCCAGTGCGACTTTGACCGTGTGGGCCTCAGCCTGGCTGCACGGCTCCGCCGCCCCTGACGCTGTGATCGACGGCCTGCACACCTGGGCAGGTCTGCATGAGGTGGTGGCTGCCGACGAGGCCACCGCAGGGCAGCTCGACCTGCCGGGTCCCGGCGAAGCCCCGGCCTCGGTAGTCGGCCTGCTGGCCGCCGCCCGGCGGGCCGGCGCAGGCGGTGGCCGGCTGTTGTTGCCGGTGCCCGGTGATGTGCGAGGACTGCCGCCCGAACGATCGCTCGCCGCGGCGGCGCTGGACAGTGGCGAAGTCGCCGTGCTTGCCGGTGCGGAACTGGCCGTGGTGCCCACTGCGGTCGCCGACGGTGTGTTGCGCTGGACGGTGTTCGCCGTCGGCCCGCTACCCCCGGCCCCGGAACCTACGCTGTCCGACGCCGAGCACGGCCTGCGTGGTGCGATACGCCAGGCCGCCACGACGCTGGTGGAGCTCGACGTCGCCCGGCACCGCCCGGGGGTTCGCGCCGAGATCGCCGAAGCCCTGGAGCGCCGGATCCGGCCGCCGTGGCCCGACGGCACACCTGGGCGCGCACTGCGGGTGCTCGAGCAGGCCGACGAGGTTGAGGCTATCCTCGGCGCTGCGGAGACCGACAACCTTGGTGGTGCGCTGTCCGCCAAAGTGGCGGCGGCCCGTTCGGCGGCGCTGCGACCGCTGTCCACCGCGGTGCGGGAAGCGCGGCGCTCAGCGGTCGCTGAGGCGGTGCGGGCATTGACCTCGCGGGCCGGACGGCGCTGATCGGCTACCGCTGATCGGCTACCGCTGACCGGCTGACCGGCTGACAACACTGCCGGGCGCAGGGTTCCCCGTTGATGCCCTGACCAGCCGCCGAAACCTGCGAGCACCGGCGGGAAGGTGCCGCGTGCAGGTGTTCGGCGATGAGCTCGACAACCATGTCGGCGAAGCGCGGGTCGGTGCCCGCGGTGGCGGCTCGTGCGAAGTCCATCCCGAGCGTGGCAGCTTGCCGCCGAGCCTCGTGGTCGAGGTCCCACAGCACCTCGAGGTGGTCCGAGACGAAACCGATCGGCGCCACCACGACGCCGGGCACCCCATCGGCGCGCAGCGCGTCGAGGTGGTCACTCACGTCCGGCTCCAGCCAGGGCACTGCAGCGGGCCCGGAGCGGGACTGCCACACCACGTCGTAGCCGTCCACCCCGGCCACCCCGGCCGCCGCGGCGACCAGCCGGGCGGTCTCGGTGACCTGCCGGGAGTAGCGGTGGCCGCCGTGTTCGGGAAGCCCTGCGGCGGCGTCCGCGGCGAGTGGCACAGAGTGCGCCGTGAACACCACCCGGGCGGCGGGGTCGACCAACTCGCGGGCCGCGCGCAGCGCGTCGGCGCACACCGCCACGAACAGTGGATGGTCGAAGAACTGTCGTAGCTTGATCAGATCTGGGGCGCCAGGACCGACGGCGTCCCGGGCCCGGGCGATGTCCTCGTGATACTGCCGGCAACCCGAGTACCCGCCCCAGGCCGAGGTGGCGAACACCAGCGCTTTGCGCACCCCGTCGGCGGCCATCTCGGCGACAGTGTCCTCCACCATCGGGTGCCAGTTGCGGTTGCCGAAGTACACCGGCAGGTTGAGGCCGGCGGTGGTGAGCGCCTGCTCGATCGCGGTGATCAGGGTGCGGTTGCACCGGTTGATCGGCGACACACCGCCGAAGTGCAGGTAGTGCTGCGCCACCTCATCCAGCCGCTGCGGCGGTACGCCCCGCCCGCGAGTGACATTCTCCAGGAATGGGCGCACCTCGTCGGGCCCCTCGGGTCCCCCGAAGGACAGCACCAGCAGTGCGTCGATCAACGCCGTGAACCACCTGAGGTTGGTAGCTGTTGGAGACCTGCGCGACGGGGGTTGGCGGTACTTGAAGGCATACCAACTAGACACCCACTGCGTGGAAGCCGCCGTCGGCCCACACCATGGAGCCGGTAGTGGCGGGTAGCCAATCCGATAGCAGCGCGCAGACTGTGCGAGCCACCGGGGTTGGGTCCTCGATGTTCCAGCCCAGCGGAGCCCGACTGGACCAGGCGTCTTCGAAAGCGGCGAAACCCGGGATGGACCTGGCCGCCAAGGTGCGCACCGGCCCGGCCGCCACCAGGTTCACCCGAATCCCGTCGGGGCCCAGGTCGCGGGCCAGGTAGCGGCACACCGACTCCAGCGCCGACTTCGCCACCCCCATCCAGTCATAGGCGGGCCAGGCTTGCCGGTTGTCGAAGTCCATCCCGACAATCGATGCGCCACGGTGCAGCAGCGGCCGGCACGCCATCGCCAGCGACGTGAAGGAGTAGGCAGAGACCTGCAGCGCGGTGGCCACATCCTCCCAGGGCGCGTTCAGGAACTCCCCGCCCAGGCAGGACGCCGGGGCGAAGGCGATGGAGTGCAGCACCCCGTCCAGTCCGTCGACGTGTGCGCCGAGTCGCTGCGCCAGCGAATCCAGCTGTTCCTGGTCGGTCACGTCGAGCTCCAGTACCGGAGCCGGCTGGGGAAGCCGCTGCGCGATGCGCTCCACCAGGCGCAATCGGCCGTATCCGGTGAGCACCACCTGGGCGCCCTGGTCTTGGGCCACCCGCGCCACGTGAAACGCGATCGAGGCATCGGTGATCACCCCGGTGATCAGCAACCGCTTACCGTCGAGCAGACCCCCCACACGTCCTCCTTGTCAGCAGACCCGATTGCTCAGTGGCCCATTCCCAGGCCGCCGTCTACCGGCAGCACCACGCCAGTGAGGTAGCCGGCAGCGTCGGAGGCGAGGAAGGTCACCACCGCGGCGACCTCCTCAGGACTGGCCTGGCGGCGCAGCGGGATCGAGCTGAGAATCTCCTCCCGGCGCGCCTCGCTGACCCCAGCGGTCATCTCGGTGTCGATGTAGCCGGGTGCGACCACGTTGGCGGTGATCGACCGGGATCCCAGCTCACGGGCGATGGACCTGGCGATGCCGATCAACCCGGCTTTGCTGGCCGCGTAGTTCACCTGGCCGGGGGCACCGGAAAGGGCCACCACTGAGGAGATGAACACCATCCGGCCCCGGCGGGCGCGCAGCATGCTCTTCGCGGCACGCTTGGCCACCCGGTAGGCGCCGGTGAGGTTGGTGTCCAGTACCCGCGAGAACTGCTCCTCGGTCATCCGGAGCAGGAGCGCGTCATCGGTGATCCCGGCATTGGAGATGAGTACGTCGATCGGGCCGTGGGCCTGCTCCGCCTCGGCGAACGCCGCGTCCACGGCCGCGCCGTCGGTCACGTCGCACCGCACGGGGAGCAACTCGGGTGCAAGTCCTTCGGGAACCTCAGACCCGCGGTAGGTCACCGCAACCCGGTCACCCTGCTTGGCGAAGGCCCGGGCGATGGCCAGCCCGATACCACGGTTGCCTCCGGTGACAAGGACGGAACGGGTCAACGGCGCTCCCTTCGGTCGCACTCACGAGCGTCTCCGGCGACGGTACCGCCAACGCCCAGGCCGGACAGCTCAGGGCAGCCGTTGCCCGATGGCCAACGCGCCGGCCGCCGCGAGCACGGCGATCATGGTGCCCGCGATCAGCCAGGGCTTGCTCGCGTCGGCCCGCTTGGTCTCATAACCGATCTGCTCGCCCAGGGTATTGACGACGTCAGTGAGCTGGCCCGCGCTGCTGGCGTCGTAGAACTGCCCGCCGGACAGGTCGGCGACCCGCCGGATCGACTCGTCGTCGGCGGGTACTGGTTGGCGCTCACCGTTGATCTCCACCTGGCCGTAGGCGGTGCCGAAGGAGATCGCCGAGATCGGGATCTTGGCAGCGGAGGCCGCGCGAGCTGCGGTGAACGCGCCGCGCGGGTCGTCGCCGTCGGGGGTCGGCACCGTCTGTTTGCCGTCGGTGAGCAGCACGATGCGGGCCGGTGGCGGTCCCTGCGCATCCGACACCACCGCGCCGAACGCCTCGACCGAAGACAGCGCGGCGAAGATCGCCTCACCGGTGCCGGTGGCCTCGGCCAGCTTGAGGTTGTCGACAGCCCGGATCACCGACACCCGCTCGGTGGTTGGCGACACCAGTACGGTGGGCGAGCCGGCGAAGGACACCAGACCCAGGTTCACCCCCGGGGTCAGCTCGTGGGCGAATCTCTTCGCCTCCCGTTGTGCTGCGGCCAGCCTGCTCGGCTCGATATCGGTGGCCCGCATGGACAGTGACACGTCGATCACCAGCATGACGGTGGCCCGGTTGCGAGGCACTTTCTGCTCGGCGGTGGGACCGGCCAGCGAAACGGTGAACAACACCAAGGCGGTAAGCAGAAGTGCCAACGGCAGGTGCCGCTGCCAACCCTGGCGCTTGGGCGCAACGCGTTCCAGCATGGCGAGATTGGCGAAGCGCAGCACCTGGCGGCGCCGTCGGCGCTGCATCCAGACGTAGCCGCCCGCCAGCGCGGCGATCACCACCAGCAGCAGGAACCAGAGCGGGCTGGTGAACCCAGCCAGGCTCATGCGACTCCTCCCGACCAGCGGCGCTTGCGGGCGACCGCGAAGCGCACCATGTCGGACACCCAGTCCGAATCGGTGCGCAGCACCAGTTGCCCTGCACCGCACCGCCGCAGCGTCGCGGCCACTTCCTCGCGATGCGCCGCCGCCGCGGCGGCGAACTCCCGGCGTAGCAGCGGCGTGGTCACGAACTCCTTCTGGCGGCCGGTCTCAGGATCGGCGAGCACCACCGTGCCGATGTCGGGTAGCTCGAGATCGCGCGGGTCGAGCACCTCGATCGCGATCAGGTCGTGCCGAGCGGACAGCCCGCGCAGCGGCCGTTCCCAGTCGAAGACGTCCCCGGACCGCGGACCGAGGAAGTCCGAGATCACCGCAACCAACCCGCGGCGGCGCGGGGGCCGGCGCAACTGCTCCAATATCCCGGTCAGATCACCTCGGACGCCTTCGGCAGCTCGCGGCAGTTCGGCGATCCGGCGGATCATCCCGCGGGTGTGCGGCAGGCCGCCGCGGGCCGGGATCCGCAGGACATCCGCACCGGTGCTGACCACGGCGCCGACCCGGTTCCCGCCGCCCCGGGTCAGGTGCGCCACCGCGGCGCAGGCCGCAACCGCGAGCTCCCGCTTGTCGCATTCGGCGGTACCGAAGTCGAGGCTGGCCGACAGGTCCACGGCCAGCCAGGTCTCCAACTCCCGATCTGCGACGGTCTGCCGGATATGTGGTTCGGTGGTGCGTGCGGTGACCGCCCAGTCCATCCGCCGGACGTCGTCTCCGGGCTCGTAACGCCGGGCCTCCCCTGGCTCGGTGCCCGGCCCCGGCACCAGGCCGAGGTGGTTGCCCTGCAGCAACCCGTCCAGCCGGCGCCGCACCGTGAGCTCCAACGCGCGCAGCGCGGCCTCCATCCGCCCCTCCGGCAATGCCGGCGGGGCCCAACTTGGCCGCTGGCTCTGCCCGGTTGGAGCCGCCATGGGGTCAGCCCGCCCTTCGGTCAGGTCCGCCCCGCTACCTCGGTCGTCGCGCCCGGGCCACCTGCGACCGGGCCACCTGCCACCGGGCCCTGGGGACGCGACGAAACCTGGGGCAGCGGCACGGTCTGCAGCACCCGGGTGACGATGTGCTCCACCGGGACACCGTCGGCCAGCGCGTCGTAGGACAGCACCAGACGGTGCCGCAGCACGTCGGCTGCGACGTCCACGACATCCTGCGGCAACACGTAATCGCGCCCACGGATCAACGCCAACGCGCGGGCCGCCGCCACGATGCCCAGGCTGGCTCGCGGGGAGGCGCCGTAGGCTACCCACCCAGCGACGTCGGACAGGCCGTGCTCGGCGGGAACGCGGGTAGCGAGCACCAGCCGCACCACATAGTCGACCAGGGCATGATGCACGAACACCCGCGCGGCGACCTCTTGCAACCGGGTCAGCTCGCCAGGGTCGAGCACCGGGTTCGGCTGGGGAGGGTGCACCCCCATCCGGTAGATGATCTCCCGTTCCTCCTCGACGGTGGGGTATTCCACCTGGATCTTGAACAGGAACCGGTCCCGCTGCGCCTCGGGAAGCGGGTAGACGCCCTCGTTCTCGATCGGGTTCTGGGTGGCCAGCACGAGGAAGGGTTCGGGCATCGGGTAGGTGGTGCCGCCGATCGACACGTGCCGCTCGGCCATCACCTCCAGCAGCGCCGACTGCACCTTGGCCGGGGCGCGGTTGATCTCGTCGGCGAGCACGAAGTTAGCCACCACGGGTCCCAGTTCGACGTCGAACCGCTCGCGTCCCTGCCGGTAGATGCGGGTGCCGAGGATGTCGGCGGGCACCAGGTCGGGAGTGAACTGGATGCGGGAGAACGAGCCGCCCACCACTCGGGCGATCGTCTCGACCGCAAGGGTCTTGGCCACGCCCGGAACGCCCTCGAGCAGCAGGTGCCCGCGGGCCAGCAAGCCGACGAGCATCCGCTCGACGAGCCGGTCCTGCCCCACGATCACACGTTGGATCTCGAAGACCGTCCGCTCGATCAGCTGGGCGTCTCTGGCTGGGGTCACCAATCGGTCAGCGCGGGTGGACGGGCCGGGTGCCGGCGGGGGCGCACCGCTGTCGGCTTCCGTCACAGGGGTCCTCCTTGCATGCGGTTCCGGCTGGTTCGACCAGGGATTTCGGCACACCGTTCGGACACGGCACCTGAGGAAACTCAACCGCTGCCCCAGTGTGACGGCTGTGAAGGTGCAGACCCGGGAAGCGGACTGCGGTCAGCCCAGACAGCGATCAGCTCAGAGCAGCCGGACGGCGTTGGGCATGATCCCGCTGTAGCGCACCGAGGTGACGCGGACCGCAGCTCCCGAGTATGGCGCCTCGATCATCTGCCCGCCGCCGATGTAGAGCGCCACGTGGTGGATGTTTCCGTTGGTGGCCCAGAACAGCATGTCTCCGGGGCGCTTGTCGGCCAGCGGCACCTTGCGGCCGGAGTTGTACTGAAAGCCACTGTAATGCGGCAGCGAGTAGCCCAGCGCCCGAGAGAAGGCGTAGATCATCAGTCCGGAGCAGTCGAAGCCGACCTTGCGGTAGTCGCCGAAGGTGTCTGCGACACCACCGTCTCGAATGCCGATCGTGGGTCCTTGGGAGTTTCCACCACCCCACGAGTAGCGGACGCCGAGCTGCGTCATCGCCCGGTTGATCACGGTCGACACGTCACGTGAGACAACCCGAGTGACGCCGCGAGCGCTTTCAGCGCTCTCGGTGGCAGCGGCTGCGGCTGCTGCCGCGGCGGCCGCAGCCGCCTGTTCGCGATCCCGCGCTGCGCGCCACTCCTCGAAGCGCTGCCGCTGGCCGCGCAGCCCGGCAACGGCGTTCTGCGCCTCGTAGAGCTGGCGCTCCAGGTCCGACTTGTGTTCCTGCAGGGCATTGGCCTGCGCGGACTTGGCTGCCTCGGTGTCGATTGCGGCACGGTAGGCGGTGTCGAGCGTGGTCTTGGCGTTGTCGGCTTCCTGCTTGGCGACCTGCGCTGCCGCCAGCGCAGCCCGGGCCTGGGAATCCTTGTTTGCCACCTCGATGCGGGCCCGCTGCATGTTCTCCACCGCGTGCAGCTGGGCGCCGCCCACCGCGTCCAGCAGCTCGGCTCTGGCCAGCAGGTCTTTCGGGCTGCTCGTGCCCAGGAAAGCCGAGATCGATCCGATCGTGCTGCCCTGCCGGAAGCTCGCGGCAGCGAACTCGTCGAGATGTCGATGTGCCTCGGCGATCTGTGCGACTGCCGCGTCGGCCTCGGCGCGAGTGTTGTCTGCTGCGACCTTCGCGGCTGCTGCGTGGGCCTCCGCGACCTGCTGGTCGACCAGGGCCTTGTTGGTCTGCTCGCGCTTGAGCGCGACCTCAGCCTGCAGGGCTAGCAGCGCGGCGTCGGCCTGGGCGACCTGATTGGCCAGTTGCCCGACCCTGCCGGCGGTGGAGTCGGCGCGAGCCTGGCCGGACCTGAGATCGTCGTCACTTGGATTGGGCGGGGGTGGCGGCACGGCCTGCCCGATGGCAGGTTGCGCCACCAGCGCCAGCACCGTGAGCGAGGCTGCGACCAGGGCGCGGCCGGCGCAATGACGCCGAGTCCGGACGCTCACACCCCACTCCTCCCCCGGCTCCCCTCTGCAGGCGCCGGCCCTCCCTGACGTCCGCCCGACCCTGTCAAGCAGGCACGCGGGTGCACTGTGCCACCTAAGCCTCACGGACACCAGCGGTCTCATGCGTAACTATCGAAACATCCACCACATGTGTTACGGCACAGTAAGGAGCCGTCACGCTGTGTTAGAGGTGCAGGAGTCAGTTCACCTGGCGCTGGTGCCCCTCCCAGTACTCCCGGCGCAACGTGAACTTCTGGATCTTCCCGGTGGCGGTGCGCGGTATCGCCTCGCGAAACTCCACCGAGGTCGGCGCCTTGAAGCCGGCCAGCCGCTCCTTGCAATACCTGATGATCTCGTCTGGGGTGACCTGCTCCCCGTCGGCCATCACGACCAGCGCCTTGATCGTCTCACCCCACCGCTCGGAGGGAACACCGATCACCGCGACATCGGCGACCGCCGGGTGACTGAACACGCAATCCTCCACCTCGATAGAGGAGACGTTCTCGCCGCCGGTGATGATCACATCCTTCTGCCGGTCAGTGATCGACAGGCAGCCCTCGTCGTCCACCAATCCGCCGTCGCCGGTGTGGAACCAGCCATTCACCAGCGCGTCGCTGCTGGCTTGCGGATCGTCCCAGTAGCCGGCCATCACGACGTTGGAGCGGGCCAGCACCTCCCCGGACTCGGAGGTGCACAGCTGCACACCCAGCGCAGGGGCGCCGGCCCGGGACAGCCTTCGGGCCCGGTCGGCGGCGGGCAGGTTGTCATCGGCCGCAGCGCTGCGGTTGAAGGTGAGCAGTGGTGCGGTTTCGGTGAGCCCGTAGATCTGCATGAACTCCCAGCCGAGTTCCTCGCCGATCCGCTGGATGGTCTTGGTGGGGGGTGGCGCCCCCGCGCAGACCAGCCGCACCCGGCCCCGCCCGGGGATCTCGCCATCCCAGCTCGTGGCGGCATCGAGTACCGCGTTCCACACCGCGGGGGCACCGCACATCAGCGTCACGCCGTGCTGCTCGATCCGCCGCAGGATCTCCGCGCCGTCCACCTTGCGCAACACCACCTGCTTGGCCCCGAGCCCGGCGAGACCGAACGGCATGCCCCAGCCGTTGCAGTGAAACATCGGCAGGGTGTGCAGGTAGACGTCGCGCTCCCAGGCCCGGGTGTGCAGTGCGAAGGTGACTGCGTTGATCCAGATGTTGCGGTGGGTCAGCTGCACGCCCTTGGGCCGTGCGGTGGTGCCCGAGGTGTAGTTGATTGTCGCGGTGGCATCCTCGTCCGGCTCGGCCCACGGGCGCGGTTCGGTGTCGAAGCGCATCACCTGCTCGTCGGTCTCGCTGCCGAGCACGAAACGGTGCGGGACCGCCATCTCCTTGAGCGCCTCGTCGAGCTCCGGATCGACCAGCAGCACCGACGAGCCGCTGTGCCCGATGATGTAGCCCATCTCTTCGGGGCGGAGCCGGAAGTTCACCGGCACGCAGATACGACCGCTGGCCGGGACCGCATGCAGTAGCTCGAACAGCCGGGCCGAGTTGTGGCTCACCACGGCCACCCGCTCCCCCTCACCCACCCCCAGCGCGTCCAGGCCGGCCTGCCAGGCGCGGACTCGCCGACCCAGCTCCCGGTAGGTCGACGCTGGAACCGGCGGAGCCGGCTGAGCGGATTCCTCCACGATCGCGACGGAGTCTGCGAACGCCGTCTCACCGCGGGCGAGGAAGTCGGCAACGGTCAAGGGCACCCGCATGGCTACCACCTCGGCGTCGTCTCGTTGAGATGCCGTGACCGGCCTCTCGGGCGGACACTGTCAAGAGAAGCTGGCAAACCAAGTGGATACACCTGGGACGAGGAATCCGTCGAGGGCGTTACCACGATCGTTCGGGCGCTTTAATGAGGTGTTACGGCTTCAACCGCTGATCGCACCGGCGGGTGGGCAGACGTAGAGTCACGGGCTGAGGGCCCAAGCCTAACCCTCCGAGAGGAAGTAGCCCGTGACCCACGCAGCCAGCGCCGACACCTTCGGCACCCGCGGCACGCTGTCTGTCGGGGATGCCAGCTATGAGGTGTTCCGGTTGGCCGAGCTGGACCAGCGGCTCGGCGCGCAGTGGCGCGCCCTGCCCTACAGCCTGAAGGTGCTGCTGGAGAATCTGCTGCGCTTCGAATCACGCGCCGCCGGCGCGCATGTCACGGCCGAGCACATCGAAGCCCTCGTCGGCTGGGACGCCCAGGCCGCATCGTCCACAGAGATCCAGTTCACCCCTGCTCGGGTGATCATGCAGGACTTCACCGGGGTGCCCTGCGTGGTCGATCTGGCCACGATGCGCGAGGCGGTCAAGGCCCTGGGCGGCGACCCGCAAGCGGTGAATCCGCTGGCGCCGGCCGAGCTGGTCATCGACCACTCGGTGATCGCCGACGTGTTCGGCCGTCGGGACGCGTTCCAGCGCAATGTCGACCTGGAGTATCAGCGAAACCGGGAGCGCTACCAGTTCCTGCGCTGGGGTCAGGGCGCCTTTGACGAGTTCAGAGTGGTTCCGCCGGGGACCGGGATCGTGCACCAGGTCAACATCGAGCACCTGGCCCGCGCCGTGATGACCCGCAACGGCCAGGCCTACCCGGACACCGTGGTGGGCACCGACAGCCACACCACGATGGTCAACGGGCTGGGTGTGCTGGGGTGGGGTGTGGGCGGCATCGAGGCCGAGGCTGCGATGCTCGGCCAGCCGGTGTCCATGCTCATCCCGCAGGTGGTCGGCTGCAAACTGGCCGGCTCCATCCCACCCGGGGCGACGGCCACCGACGTCGTTCTCACCATGACCCAGATGCTGCGCCGCCACGGCGTGGTCGGGAAGTTCGTCGAGTTCTACGGCGAGGGCGTGGCAGCGGTACCGCTGGCCAACCGCGCCACCATCGGCAACATGAGCCCGGAGTTCGGATCCACCTGCGCGATCTTCCCGATCGACGAGGAGACCGTCCGCTACCTGAGGTTCACCGGCCGCCCTGCCGAGCAGCTCGCGCTGGTCGAGGCCTACGCCAAGGAGCAGGGCCTCTGGCACGACCCGACCCGCGAGGCCACCTACTCCGAGTACCTTGAGCTGGATCTATCCACCGTCGTCCCGTGCATCGCCGGACCCAAGCGCCCGCAGGACCGCATCGCATTGGCCGATGCCAAGACCGCGTTTCGCCACGCGCTGGTCGACTATGCTCCCGTAGCAGAGTCAACTGTGGACCAGGCGGGCGAGCAATCCTTCCCGGCCAGCGATGCGCCGGCGGTGAGCAGCGGCAACGGCGGCGGCGTGCCCCGTACGACGATCTCGGCCGCGGCCGGTGCGCAGGGCCGCGTCAGCTCTCCCACACCAGTGCACACCGCCGAGGGCGCTGGCTACGAGATCGACCACGGCGCGGTGGTGATCGCCTCGATCACCTCATGCACCAACACCTCCAACCCTTCGGTGATGATCGGCGCGGCGCTGCTGGCCCGCAACGCCGTCGACCGCGGCCTGACCGTCAAGCCATGGGTGAAGACATCGATGGCTCCTGGCTCCCAGGTGGTCACCGACTACTACGAGAAGGCCGGCCTGTGGCCGTACCTGGAGAAGCTCGGCTACCACCTGGTCGGCTACGGCTGCACCACCTGCATCGGCAACTCGGGTCCGCTGCTCGAGGAGGTCTCGCAAGCCGTCCGTCACGCTGACCTCGCGGTGGTCAGCGTGCTGTCCGGCAATCGCAATTTCGAGGGCCGGATCAACCCGGACGTGATGATGAACTACCTCGCCTCACCTCCGTTGGTGGTCGCCTACGCGCTGGCGGGAACGATGGACTTCGACTTCGCGAGTGACCCGCTGGGCGTCGACGGGGACGGGAATAAGGTCTACCTGACTGATGTCTGGCCCTCCCCGGAGGAGATCCAGAAGGTGATCGAGTCCGCGATTAGCCAGGAGATGTTCGCCAAGGACTACGCCGACGTCTTCGCCGGTGGCGCTCGATGGCAATCGCTCCCCACCCCGGAGGGCGAGACCTTCAGCTGGGACCCGCAGTCCACCTACGTCCGCAAGCCCCCGTATTTCGAGGGTATGGCCGCACAACCGCCTCCGGTGGCCGACATCTTCGGTGCCCGGGTGCTGGCGCTGCTCGGCGATTCGGTGACCACCGACCACATCTCTCCCGCTGGTGCGATCAAGGAGGATTCCCCGGCCGGCCGGTACCTGTCCGAGCACGGTGTGGCGCGCAAGGACTTCAACTCCTACGGATCCCGCCGGGGCAACCACGAGGTGATGATCCGCGGCACGTTCGCGAACATCCGGTTGCGCAACCTGCTGCTGGACGCGATCTCTGAAAACCCGGTCAGCGGGGGCTACACCCGCGACTTCACCGCGGAGTCCGGCAGTGTCCAGCCGGTACCCATCTATGACGCGGCGCAGCGCTACCGCGAGGCCGGTATCCCGTTGCTGGTCCTGGGTGGCAAGGAGTATGGCTCGGGCTCTTCGCGGGACTGGGCGGCCAAGGGCACCTTGTTGCTCGGGGTGCGCGCGGTGCTCGTCGAGTCATTCGAACGTATTCACCGCTCCAACTTGATCGGGATGGGCGTGCTTCCCTTGCAGTTCCCGGCAGGTGAATCGGCCTCATCGCTGGGTCTGGACGGTACCGAGATTTTCGATATCTCCGGCATCACCGCGCTCAACGACGGCCCCATTCCGGGCACTGTGCACGTCAGGGCCACCCGCGACGGGGCGGACCCGGTGGAGTTCGACGCCGTGTTGCGCATCGACACCCCTGGCGAGGCCGAGTACTACCGCAACGGCGGGATCCTGCACTACGTGCTGCGCGGCATGGCACGGCGCACCGCCACGGGCGCAGCGCCCCGCTGAGTGTCGCCAGCGCCGGCGCGGCCTTCGGCGGTCGAGGTCGTGGGCAGAATGGCGCGATGAGCTTGGTCCTGGTTACCGGCGGCACCGGAGTCCTCGGTCGCGCCGTGGTGCAACGCCTGCTCGATTCTGGGCATCAGGTTCGGCTCGCGAGCCGCCGACCGCCGCCGACCGGTCCGCGGCCCTACGCGTGGGCGACCGTCGACTACCGCAACGGCGAGGGCCTTGACACGGCGCTGCACGCGGCAGACGCGGTCATCCACTGTGCGGGTGATCTTCGCGGCAAGGTGGACAGGGCACTGCTCACGGCCGTCCGGGCCGCGGGCGGGCCGCATCTGTTGTACATCTCCATCATCGGGGTCGATCGCATCCCGCTCGCCTACTACCGGCTCAAGCTCGCCGGGGAACGGGCAATCGAGAACTCAGGGCTGCCGTACACGATCCTGCGCACCACCCAGTTCCACGACCTGATTCGGTGCGGGCTCGCCGCGGCCGCGCGGTTTCCGCTGATGCCGGTGCCCGACCTCAGCGTGCAGCCGATCGCCGTCCGGGACGTCGCGAACCGTCTGGTCGAGCTGGCCACCCGCGCGCCGCGCGGCCACGCCCGTGACCTCGGCGGACCTGAGGTTCGGACGGTCCGGGACCTGGCCGAGGCCTATTTGAGGGCGACCGCGCGTCGCCGTCAACTGTTGCCCATCCGCCTGCCCGGCAAGGCATTCGGTGGCTACCGTCGCGGCGGGCACCTCACGCCGAATCACGCCGACGGACGCATCACCTTCGAGGAGTACCTCGCGACTCACCCCGCACCGGCGCGGATCTCCTACCGGGGCGCGCGATGACGGCGGGCCAGCGATGATCCTCGCGGCCGGGTTGGTCGTCGCGCTGGGTGCGCTGGTGCAGGGCGCGGTGGGCTACGGGATGGCGTTGGTGGCGGCACCATTGCTGGCCCTGGTCGACCCCGTGCTCGTCCCGGTTCCGTTGATCTTGCTGGGGACCGTGCATTCGGTGCTCGCGGTGGCTCGGGACGGGCGGCACGCCGACTGGCCCGGGATCGGGTGGGCGATGCTGGGCCGGTTGCCCGGCACCGGGCTCGGAGTACTCGCCGTGGTGGCGTTGTCGCAGCGGGTGTTCAGCCTGGTCATCGGACTCTGCGTGCTCGCCTGCGTGGTGCTCTCGCTGCTCGCCTGGCGGCCACGCCCGCGACCGCGCGCACTGCTGCTCGCGGGGGTCGCCAGTGGGGCGGGGGGCACCGCGGCGGGGATCGGCGGGCCGCCCATCGCGTTGCTCTACCAGAACGAGGTGGGCCCGCGGGTCCGCGGCACGATCGCCGGCTACTTCGTCCTGGGTTCGGTGACCTCGATCGCCGCGCTGGCCGCCGCGGGCCAGGTCACCAGAGAATCGTTGGCCAGCGCCGCCCTGCTCACCCCCTTCCTGCTGGCCGGTTTCGCGCTGTCCGGGCCGGCCCGGCGGGTGCTTGACAACGGCTGGACGCGGCGAGCGGTGCTCGCAGTGGCTGCCGCGAGCGCCGCCCTGCTGATCGGCCGCATTGTGCTGTCGTGAGTGGCATCATTGGCTATCGCCCGCAAGCCCGCAGCGCTCTTCTCTGGAGATCCCGGACCCCACCACCCGATGCCCGGCATACTTGGCCGCCAGCCACGCCAGTGCGCTGGCATGCTCGCCGCACCGGGCGCAAACTGGTATCAACGATCAGCCCTTCCTAACCACGATCAACAGGGAGAGCCGTTACCAAGCTGTCCGACGCGCCACCACGTACGACCCTCTGGACACCCTCCGACTCAAGGCACCCGATCCCCCTCTAGGAGGTGCCAGCAGTGCCTGATATGCCGACCGGCGCGCTCGTCCGGCTCTACCGCGTCGAGCGCCGCATGAGCACAGTGTCCTTGGCCACGCATGCCGGTATTACGGCGCGCTACCTGGAAATGATCGAGGCCGACAGCAAGACCCCCTCGCTACCCGTGCTGCGTAAGCTCGCCAAGGTACTCGGGGTACGTACTTCGGCACTGGTAGGCGAAGCGCCGAGTGAGGATCACGAGGGGCCAGTCAACCCTCGGCTGGCTGAGGTGGAACGGGCACTGTACACCTACCGGTCGCTGGCGCTCAGCGACACGATCCAGCTTCCTACGTTGGATGAGTTAGGTGAGCAGATCAGCGCTGCCAAACAGGTGTGGTACACCTCACCGAGCAAGTACAGCGATACCTTGCGAGTGCTGCCTGGTTTAATTGTCAATAGCGAGCGAGCTGTGTATGAATACGAGCGCTCGGTTCAAGCCTGCCGCCAGGTTTCCGAGCTGTACCAACTGGCCCGGCAGGTATTGAAGCACCTCGGACGGGTTGACCTGGGCGGCATGGTCTCCGATCGGGCCATGCGCTACGCAGAAGAAACCGAAGATCCGTTGCTGATCGCGGCAGCCACCTGGAGCCTGGCACATTCTATGCTGTCAGATGACATGCCAGCCGGTTCGCTGGACGCCGCCATGAAGGGCAGCAAAGCGTTGGAGCCATTGTTGCCGGATGGGACGCCTGAACACTTTTCGCTGTACGGTGGTTTGCTGCTGGTGGGGACCATCGCGTCACTCCGCACCGGTGATCCGTGGCGGGCACGTGAGCTGCTGCGCAAGCCAGCCCACAAAGCTGCGCTGAAGGTTGGTGAGGGGCACAACCACCACCAGACGGTGTTCGGACCGACGAACGTAGCCATACATATGGTGAGTGTCGAGCTCGAGCAGGGCGAGATAGCCGAAGCCTTGCGGCTCGCAGACGACGTGGATATCTCACAGATTCCGTCCTTGGAGCGGAAGACCTCTCACCTCTACCAGGTCGCTCGTTGCTATGACTGCCGTAACAACGATGCCGCAGTGTTTGTGCACTTGAAAATTGCCGAACGACTGTGCCCGCAGGACTTCCAGCACAACCGGGATGTGCGCAGCATGGTCAACACGCTCGTCAAGCGGGCCAAGCCGTCGTATGCCGGTGAGGTACGGGAGTTCGCGGGGCGGATCCACCTGCTGGACTGAGGCGTTTTTTCGCCCCTCCCTGCACAAAGAGTCACACGAGTAGATCCAGCCTTGACGCTTATATCAAGATCAACGAACTCACCGTTCGGGACTGTCGCGTTTCGTTGAAGCTTGCTCGCCCCGCGCTAGCTTCTCCGCCAAGGCCCCAGGGCCGGGACGTACGAGCTACCCGGGCGCGGCAGGTGTCTGCTCGTGGTCTGCGCTGTCCTCCCCTAGCGCAGGCAACGACGCACTGGCACACACCGATCCGCGAACCGCTCCCTTGCAGGGTGGACTCGCCCCGGTCCTGGGTGCCATCCATGTGGTGGTGAGACGAGCATGACGGGGGGTTTGCGGCGTGGAGCATGAAGATAACCGGACAGGGACAGGTTTCGTCACGGTGACGGCCCGAACCAAGGCTAGGAAGCGCCGTCCGGCATCGACCACAGGATCCGTCCCGGGGTGCCCTGTTGCTGGGCTTTCCGATTCGGGGGTGGTCTTGAGGCTGGAGACGTCGGACACGCTGCACGGTCGGAAGGTCCACGACCCATACCAGTGGCTGGAAGATCCCGGGTCGGCGAACACGGGCGAATGGCTGACGCGGCAGCAGGATCTCTTCGCCACGCACCGGAGACGGTGGAAGCTTCGCTCGTCATTACACGATCGGATCGCAGTACTGCTGGAAACCGACACGTGGTCTCCACCCTGTGAGCGATCACAACGCTTGTTCGCCACGCAACGAGCGCCCAGCGCCGACCATCCGCAACTTGTTGTGATCCAGGATGGTACGCACCGTGTGCTGCTCGATCCGGTTGTGGTCGATCCCACCGGAAACACTGTGCTCGACCGGTGGGAACCCAGCCCGGACGGTAGCCGGATCGCGGTGCAACTGTCTCGACACGGCCGGGAACGCGGCGAACTGGCGGTGTACGACGTGGCGACTGGCGAGGTGGTCGACAGCCCGATCCGTGGCGTTCGGTACTCGCCGGTGGCGTGGCTGGACAATCACTCGTTCTACTACGTCCGCGCCGCTCGTGACTCTACCGGCGTGGCGGTCAGGCGCGGTGTCTGGCTCCATCAGGTCGGGTCGCCACCCGAGCGTGACGTGCTGATTCATGTCCCGACTGGTCGGCATATCACGGCGCCGCATGTCCGTGTCGATCATGAGCGGTGGCTGCTGGTGTGGGAGAGCCACGGCACCGGATACCGCACCGATGTGTGGCTGGCCGAACTGAACCCACTGACCTGGGACTCCCCGGTGCTCCGTGAGGTCCAACGGGACATCGAGGCAAACACGGAAGCCTGGATGGGGCGGGACAGCCGCCTTTACCTGCGGACCACGCTCGGCGCTTCTCGTGGCCGGCTGTGCTGGGCAGATCCGGCGGTGCCGAGGCAATGGCACGAACTCATCGCCGAGGATGAGGCGACCACGCTGGACGCATTCGGCTTCATCGAGTCAGCCAACGGCGTTGCCGAGATACTCGCCGTCCGCAGCCGGCAGGGGATCGCGGAGTTGTCCGCGCACGATCCAGCTAGCGGTGCGCTACTACGGAGGGTCGCGCTTCCCGGTGAGGGCATGGTCAACACCTCGACAGCGCAGTTGTCTGGCAATGCGGCGTACCTGTCGTATGCGGATGTGAGCCAGCCGCCGTCGGTGGTTTCCTACCGGCGCGGCGACGTGACGGTACGGCCGTGGCGCGCTCCGGTACCCGCGCCGCGAACTACGATCCGGCGCAATCGCCGTGAGGCGATCACGGCGGACGGCACCGCGATTCCGGTCACGGTGCTATCAGCATGGCCGCCCGGTGCGCCACGGCCGACGATCCTGCACGCCTACGGCTCCTACGGCCGTGTGCCGCAGTTCGGTTTCTCGGCGAGCCTGGCCGCCTGGGTCGAAGCCGGCGGCCAGTACGTCGTCGCTCACGTACGAGGTGGCGCTGACGCCGGCCGAGACTGGCACATGCAGGCCCGCCGCGCCCGCAAGGCCGTCGCAGTCGACGACCTGATCACCGTTGCCGAATGGCTTCACCACAACAGGTACACCACACCCGAGCACCTGTGTCTGTCCGGTGGCTCTGCCGGCGGGCTGCTCGTTCTGGCGGCGGCCGTGCGCCGCCCGGAACTGTGGAACGCGGTCATCGCGCTGGCTCCGCTGGCAGACATGATCCGATTCGAGCGCTTCGGGATCGGCGCGCACTGGACCGAAGAATTCGGATCGGTCACCGATCCTGACGACTTCGCCGCGCTGCTGGCCTACTCGCCGTACCACAATGTGCGACCGGGCACGGATTACCCGGCCACCTTGCTGATCGGCTTCCACGAGGACACCCGCACCGGTGCGCAGCACCCCAGAAAGATGTGCGCGGCGTTGCAAGGGGCCACGACCGGCGATCGACCTGTGCTGCTCCGCTATAGCTATCAGTCCGGGCACGGACCGAAACCACTGTCGCAGGCGGTGGGACTCGCGGCCGACGCCCACGCGTTCGCCGCCTTCTGGACCGGACTGGGGATCAACCGAGACGATGAAAGGAGGACGCACCATGCCCGAACCCACCGAAACCCTGCTGGATGAGGTCGAAGACCTCGCCGCACCCGTCAGCGGAAACGCGACAGCCAGCAAGGACGGAAACGACGGCGCGGACGGAAGCTCCGATTTCGTGTGATCCGCGACCGCGTGATGTCCCGATGATTCCCCACGCCGTCGGGGGCACACGCTCGCCCCCGACGGCCATCATCCGTTTCGAGACAGGCGATGGCTGACGCTCTCTTCAGCGGCGGTTTCCTCCCGCAGGCAGGCGATGACTTCCTCGCCCACGGTCTGGGCGAAAGCGTCGTGCACGCCGACCTCGGTGCAGAAGCGGTCGTACCGCTGCTGTCCTGGGACGACCTGAACGCCATCCTGTCGACCGGAACCCTGCAACCGCCGCGCCTGCGCCTGCATTGCCAAGGCTCCCCCGTGCCGGTCGAGCGCTACACCCAGACCGCCACGGTCGGCGGCGAGCGACGCGCGGTCGTCCAACCAGTGGAACTGTACGCACAACTGCGGGATGGAGCGAGCCTGATCATCGAAGCCATCGACCGGTTGCATCCGCCGATTCGCGCCGCAGCAGATGATCTGATTCGCCTGGTCCGCGAGCCTGTCCAAGCCAATCTGTACCTGCTGTGGGGCGAGACGCACGGTTTCGATACGCACTGGGACGACCATGACACGGTGATCGTGCAAGTCATGGGCACGAAGGCCTGGACCGTTCACGGACCGGGCCGAACACACCCGATGCGCAACGACGCCGATGCCGACGACACCTATCCCGATGCCATCGTGTGGGAGGGAGTTCTCGAAGCCGGTCACGCCCTGCATGTGCCGAGAGGCTGGTGGCATACCGTGCGCGGCACCGGAGACGTGAGCCTGCACCTGACGTTCGGCTTCACCCGTACCACCGGCATCGACTGGGCAACCCGGCTGGTCGAGCACCTACGCAGCCTGGATCTGTTCCGGCGGGACCTTCCCCGCTTCGCCGACCGCGAGCACAGCGCCGACCACTATCGACAACTATTGCACTGGCTCGCTGACACGGCAACTGCGCACGGGCCAGCGGAACTGCTCGCCGAGCAGGACCAGTACATTGGCCGACGCCAGCGATTCAGCCTGCCGTGGCCGGTGAACTCGGCCCTGCCTGCCGGCACGATCACCGTGGAACTGGCCACTGTGATCGACCCAGTGGTGACCATGACCAGGGACGCGGTGGCGTTGACCACTGGCGGCAAGCGCTACACGTTCAAAGCCGCAGCCCGCCGCGCGCTGGACGTGCTGATCCGCGACCGCAAGGTGACCGTGGCGGACCTCAGCCGCCGCAGCGGCCTGGGTGACGCGCAACTCGCGACACTGCTGCTTGAGCTGGTCAGGCAGCACCTCGTACTGGTGCGGTAACCACATGACAGCGACCCCACCGCCGCACGCCCATCCTGGGCTGCCAGCGACGCGCAGCCGGACGATGGCGGCCACACCGCTACCGCTACCCTCGATCGCCGTGAGCTTCGCCGAATATGACCTCGTGATTGTCGGCTCCGGCTTCTTCGGCCTGACGGTCGCTGAGCGCGCCGCGACCCAGTTGGACAAGCGCGTGCTGATCGTGGAATGCCGTCATCACCTCGGCGGTAACGCCTATTCGGAGGTGGAACCGGACACCGGGATCGAGGTGCACCGCTATGGAGCGCACCTTTTTCACACCTCGAACAAGCGCGTATGGAATTACGTCAACAAATTCACCGACTTCACTGGCTACCAGCACCGCGTTTTCACCATCCACAATGATCAAGTCTACCCTTTTCCGATGGGCCTCGGGCTGATCTCGCAGTTCTTCGGCCGCTACTTCACCCCCGAACGGGCCAAGGCGCTGATTATCGAGCAGGCAGCCGAGATCAACGGCAAAGACGCGACCAATCTCGAAGAGAAGGCCATCTCTCTGATCGGCCGCCCACTGTACGAGGCGTTCGTCCGCGACTACACCGCCAAGCAGTGGCAAACCGACCCGACCGAACTGCCGGCAGCGACCATCAGCCGGCTACCGGTCCGCTACACGTTCAACAACCGGTACTTCAACGACATCTACGAGGGCCTGCCGGTCGACGGCTACACCGCGTGGCTGGAGAAGATGGCCGACCATCCGAACATCGAGGTCCGGCTCAACACCGACTACTTCGACGTCCGGGACGAGATCCCCACCGGCACACCGACCGTCTACACCGGCCCGCTGGACCGCTACTTCGACTACTCGGAGGGCTGGCTCGGCTGGCGAACGCTGGACTTCGAGCGGGAAGTGCTGCACGGCTGCGGTGATTTCCAGGGCACCCCGGTCATGAACTACGCCGACGCTAGTGTGCCCTACACTCGCATCCACGAATTCCGGCACTTCCATCCCGAGCGGGACACCTACCCGACCGACAAAACCGTCATCGTCCGAGAGTTTTCGCGCTCGGCCGACAAAGACGACGAGCCGTACTACCCGATCAACACCCCAGAGGACAGGGCCATGCTGGAGAGCTATCGCGAGCTGGCCAAGGCCGAGGCGCGGGAGCGCAACGTGTTGTTCGGTGGACGACTGGGTACCTACAAGTACCTCGACATGCACATGGCTATCGGGTCGGCGCTGTCCACGTTCGACAACAAGATCATCCCCTATTTCACCAAGGGCCGTGCGCTCGACGGCTCCATCGACGACTAAACTCAATCCCGAAGTTGTCGAGCGCCGCCCTATTCATTCCCTTCCTACTGGCCCGATTTCGCGCTGTCGGGGCCGTCCGCCCGGCTATTGCTTGCCGGCCAGTTCCTCGCGAATCAGAGCGGCGCCATCGGCGAGGGCGCGGAGCTTGCTCGCCGCCAGCATGCGCGGCAGGTTGATCAGGCCGCAGTCGGTGGACAGGCCAAGTCGTTCGGCCGGCACGTATTCGAGCACCTGCCGGATCCGGTCCGCGACCTCTTCGGCAGTCTCGGTCACGGTGGACTTGACGTCGATGACCCCGGCCGTGAAGTCCTTGGACCAGTTGTGGTCCAGCAGCGGTTTGAGGTCGTCCGCGCCGGTCCGCCCGACCTCGTAGTTCAGCACGTCGATGTTGGCATCGAGAACCTGCGGGAAGATCCCCTGCGCGCGGGCGGGTGCGGGAGCCGTTGCCGGCCGGCGGTCGAGGACCCAGGCACCGAACTCGCGTTCCTCCTCGTCCGGGAAGTAGCCAGGTGTCCCTGAGTAGTTGCCCCAGCAGGTGTGCACCCAGAACTGGCAGCCCGCGCCCTCGACCGCGGCGTTGAGCACCTCGATCTCCCAGTCGCCCATACCGTAAGGCCAGACGAACTCGTCGAGCTGGATGATGTCGCAACCGTTATCGGCGAGCTCCTTGAAGTCCTCGTTGAACGCCTTGGCGATGGCCATCGCCAGTTCCTTGGTCTCCGAGTAGTACTGGTTGTTCGTCGCCGCCGCGATTACCTGGATACCGGTGTAGGAGATCTTGATCGGTTTCTTGGTGGCCTTGCGGGTCGCCCGCAGCGTGGCCAGATGGAACGGGTGCTCGCGGGTCACCTCGCCCACGCAGGTGGGCGCGAACAGGGTGGAGTAGATCGGCAGGCCGATCGGCGGACCGGACAGCTTGTAGCCGGTCATCCGCTCGACGTAGTGGTAAAGGATCTGGCCGTATGGCGAGTCGCCCCCGTTGACCCGGCCGTCGCAGATGATGTCCAGGCCCGCCGCTTCCTGGTCGCGGACGATCGCCCCGATGGCGTCCTCGTGGGCCTCCCGGCTGATCGCGTCGTAGATGAACTCGCCCTTGGGGTAGACGGCATAGGCGTGGCCGTCGTACCAGCGCGGGTTGGGGTAGTTGCCCACCATGGTGGTGGGCAGGAGCACGTCCTGAGATCCGATGCGCACGCCTGCTCTCCTCCTCCTCGAGGGGCGGCACCGCGGGCGCGAACCGCCCATCCCACAATGTGACCGCGACCACAGTAGGGATAGCCACTGAGCAATACGTCGTGATCCCGGGCCAAACCTCGGGTCGTGAACTCGTCCTGACAGGACCGATTCAGCCCTTTACCTCCGCGACCGTAATGCACCAGTCCACCGCCACGGCGCCGCTTGAGGTGGCCAACAGCGGGTTCAGGTCAAGCTCAACGATCTCGGGCCGGGCGACCAGCAGGTCGCCGACAGCGGACACCACGCCGGCCATCGCGTCCAGGTCGACCGATTCGAGACCGCGGGCACCGGTGAGGACGGCGTAGCCACGCAGGCCCGCGATCAACCGGTGCGCGTCGCCGGTCTGCAGTGGGGCCAGACCGAACGCCACATCACCCATCACCTCGACCAAGATCCCGCCCAGGCCGATCATGACAACCGGCCCGAACTGGGGGTCACGGAGGCCGCCGACGGCGACCTCGACCCCGCTGAGCTGGGGTTGGACCTGCACCCGGGCTCCGTCTGCGAGCCCGAACAGTGTGTGCGCCGCGGTCCGGACCGCATCGAATCCGGTCAGGTGCAGACGGACTCCGCCGACGTCACTGCGGTGCATCAGGTCTGGGTGCACCACTTTGCACACCACCGGATAGCCGAGGCGCTCCGCCGCGTCGACCGCTTCCCGCACATCGCTACAGCTGATCGACTCAACCACCCCAATCCCAGCCCCCCGCAATATCCGAGCCCCCAGATCGGGTTCGAGGTGCTGGGGGCGACCGCTAAAAGGTTCCGAATGGCGGTCGCGGGCGCCCTGGAAACCGCTAAAAGGTTCCGAATGGCGGCCGTGGCGGCCGAGCGCCCGGGCTGCGTGGGCTACGGCGCGGGCGGTGCGCTCGGGCCACTCGAAGCAGGGCACCCCGGATTCTTGTAGCAGCTCGGCATTGGCTCGGGCACTGCGTGGCGCCACCCAGCACACGTAGACCGGCACGGCCACTCCCGCCGTGCGGAGCCGGGCCACCGCGTCGCGCACGCCCGCCGCGACGGCCTCGTCGGTGGCTGCGCGCTGCAGGAGGACGGGGACGACCACGTCCACCTCACCCGAGCGGGCCAGTCGATCCACCAGGCACGGGTAAAGCTCGGCGAAGCGCGGCCACACCGGGGTGATGTCGATCGGGTTGGCCGCGCTGGCATGCTGCGGCAGCAGCGGTCGCAGCTCGTCCTGCAAAGCTGGGGAGAGCTCAGGAACGGTGAGGCCTTCGTCGGCGAGCAGGTCGGCGAGTTCCACCCCGGTGCCGCCGGAGTTGGTGATGATCGCGACCCGGCTACCGGCTGGCGGTGGTTGCGAGTCCAGCGCGCGGGCGGCGTCGAGCATTTCCAACCCGGAGCGGGCCACCAGCACACCGGCCTGCTCGAAGGCGGCCCGCCAGATCCGCTCGTTACCGGCCAGCGCCGCGGTGTGCGACTGCGCGGCCCGGATCCCCGCCGGGGACCGCCCGGTCCGGGCCACGATCACCGGCTTGCCCGCCGCCCGGGCCGCCTCGGCAGCGTCGCAGAACTCGCGGCCGTCGGGCAGCGACTCCAGGAAAAAGCACAGCGTGCGGCTGGCCGGGTCGGTGGCGAGGTAGCGCAACAGCTCCGCGTCGCTGATGTCGGCCTTGTTCCCGACCGCGTACACCTTCGCGAATCGGGTGCGCTCGTCCACCGCGAGGGTGTGGATCGCCATGCCGTAGGACCCCGACTGGGTGGCCAGCGTGATCCCGCCGCCTCCCGGGGGAAGGCCGGTGGCCATCGACGCGTTGAGCGGCAGGTCGCAGTTCTGCACGCCGAAGCAGTTAGGCCCGACGATCCGCACCCCACCGGCCCGCGCGGCGGCTACCATCTCGGCCTGCAGGGCGGCTCCGTCAGGGCCTGTCTCGGCGAACCCGCCGCTGATCACCAGCGCAGCGCAGACGCCCTTGGCGCCGGCGTCGCGGATCACCCCTGGCACTGCGGCGGCGCGCACCACGACGACGGCGAGGTCGACCTCGCCGTCGACCGATGCCAGGGTCGGGTAGGCCTTGACGCCTCCGACGCTGCGCTTGGACGGGGTCACTGGCACGACGTCGCCGGGAAAGCCGGCGAGGTTGCGCCAGAACAGCTCGCCCATGGTGCCGGGTCGGTCCGACGCCCCGACCAGGGCGACGCGGCGCGGCGTGAACACCGCCTCCAGACCGCTCAGCACGCGCACTCGCCGCTGGTGGCGTGGCTGAAGGTGCGCCGCAGTTCGGCTGCGGAGAACTCCGAGCGGCGCACACCGAGCGGGTCGATGCCGCGCAGCACGGCCAGCTCCGCAGCGCTCGGCGGGTGTACCGGGCCCAGGTCGAGGGCCACCCGCAACTCGAAGCCGGTCGCCGCGCGCACGTCGTCCACGCTGACGTCAGGGAAGAGCTGGCGCAGCCGGGCCATCCCCTCTGGGTCGTAGTCGAACACTCCTAGCTCGGTGATCAGCCACTGCGGCCCGCCACCGGAGTAGCCCAGCTCGGCACGGCTGCCCGCGGGTGTCCGGTGGCCCATGTCGGTGATGAAGTCGCAGCGCGCCACCAGCGCCCGCCCGGAGCGGTGCCGGGTCGTCCACAGCGTGAGGTGGCCGATGGTGGCCGCCAGGTTGCACCCACCGCCGCCGCCGCCGAGCTTCACCTTCGGCAGCGCCGCCGGGTAGTCCGGAGCGCCGATCGCGGTGACGTTGGTGTTGCCGTAGGCGTCGATCTGGCCGCCGGACAGGAACATCCGGTCGACGTCGCCACGCACCGCGGCGTCGAAGAACTCCTCGAACCGCATCCGGTAGGCCGCGCCGCGTTGCAGGCTCGCGTCGTTTCCGGTCGGTGGGATGAACGGTGGGTCGGGATTGCAGGCGTAGGTCGCGCCCTCCACCACCAGCATCCCCCGCGCATGGGTGCGCTTGGCGACGTGCATGGCGACCTGCGCGCAGGGGCTGCCGAAGCCGTGGAAGGTGACCTCCCGGTCCCGGATCGTGCGGGCCAGCGCGACCACGAACCACTCGTCGAGCGACCACGTCATGCGAACAGCTCCTTCCAGGCCTCGATGGACTCCGACCAGCGGCCCAGCGCGGCGAGCTGCTGCTCGCCGACGACCTTCCGGTAGACCTCCTCGGTGGGCGCGCCGGTGACGAACCGGTCGAGGTAGCCGGCCAGCGCGTCGCCCCCTGCGGTGGCGGCGCCGACGTAGCCGGCCAGATGTGGCCGGTCATAGGCGTAGGCCGGGTAGCAGGACGACGGGTGGGCACCGAAGGGCACCTCGCTGATGGTCGCGACGAGATGGGCCGGGATGGTGATCCCGGCGGTGGTGAGCTCCTCAGTGCCGACGATCCGTTCCGCGGTGGCCACCACCGTCCGGGAAGCGGCGGCGAAGCGTTCGTCGAGTACGTAGGGCTGTTCCAGATGCAGGTTGCCGCGGCGGTCGGCCAGCGGGGCGTGCAGCAGGACGACGTCCGGTCGCAGCGGGGGCACGGCGACCAGCGTCTCCCCGGTGAACGGGCAGCGCACCTCGCCGTACTCCGGGTGCAGCCGGCCGATGTCGGAACCCTTGACACCCCGCACCGGCAGGAAGGGCAGCCCGAACTCGGCCGCCCGCAGCTGCGTGAGGATGGTGTCGCAGCAGCTCTCCCGGACCTCGATCGTCCCGTTCTCGGCGGCCCGCCGGAATGCCGGCGCCAGGCCGAGATCCTGCTCGAATCCGACGTAGCTCTCCTCGCAGATCCCCACCGCGCCGGCCGCGACGAGCAGGTCCACGTCGATGCCATGTGCCGAGCCGACCAGGTGCAGCCCGCGGCGGCCCTGCCGGATCAGCTCCCGGACCAGCGCCATCGGCAGCCGCGCGGACAGTCCCCCGCCCAGCGCCACCACTGCGCCGTCAGTGACCAGCGCGGCGGCCCGGTCCAGCGCAACGCGCTTGTCGGGGTCGAGGTGAAAGCCCACAGCAGCCCCTCACTGCGCTGTCATGCCGCCGTCGGCGGTCAGGATCGACCCGGTCATGAACGAGGCACCGGCACTGGCCAGAAACAGCGCGGCCGAGGCGATCTCCTCCGGGGTGCCCAGCCGGCCGATCGGGTACTTGACCACCGTCCTGGCCAGCCCGAGTTCCATGTCCCCGTCCCCGCGGGCCCGCAGCATCGGTTCCATCAGCGGGGTGAACACGGTGCCCGGGCAGATCGCATTGACCCGGATCCCCCTCGATGCGAGGTCGATCGCCATTGAGCGGGTCAGTGCCACCACCGCCCCCTTGGCGGCGCAGTAGGCGGCGAAATTCGGCACCCCCACCAGCGCGGCGACCGAGGCCTGGTTGACGATCGCACCGGACCCGCTCGCCGCCAGGCGCTCGGCGGCCGCGCGCGAGCACAGGAACGTGCCCTTGACGTTCACCGCGAAGCAGCGGTCCCAGTCCTGCTCGGTGGCATCGACGACCGAGCCGCTGCTGTTCACCCCGGCGTTGTTGTAGAGCACATCGAGACCCCCGAACGCCTCGACCGCGCGCCCCACGGCGACGCGCACCTCGGCGTCCACGGTGACATCGGCGGGACAGGCGATCGCCCGACCACCGTCGGCGACGATCTTGCCCGCGGTCTCCTCGGCGGCGCTGGCCGCCAGGTCCACCACCGCGACCGAGCAACCCTCGGCGGCGAAGCGTTGCGCCGCAGCCCGACCGATCCCCGAGCCCGCCCCGGTGATCAGCGCGACCCTTCCTTCCAACTGCCCGGTCATGGGTTCTCCTCGCTCTTCGTCCCAGCTCAGTGCGTCACAGTGCGGTCCAACCGCCGTCGATCACGAACGCGGCGCCGGTCAGGTAGCCGAGCCGGTCGGAGGCCAGCACCGAGATCGCGTCGGCGATCTCGTCGGGCGCAGCGACCCGGCCGATCGGGATCTTGGACTCGACGGCGGCCCGCAGCTCGGGAACGTCCAGGCGCCACTGCGTCATCGGGGTCGCCACCATCCCGGGGCAGACCGCGTTGGAGCGAATGCCGGCAGCGGCGTAGTCCACCGCGACCGACTTGGCGAACTGCAGCGCAGCCCCCTTGGACGCGGTGTAGGCGCAGCGACCGGGGAAGGCCACCATTCCGGCGACCGATGCCACCGTGATCACGTGCCCGCCGCCCTGGCCCACCATCACCGGCAGCACGGCGCGGGTGCACAGGAACGGGCCGCGGACGTTGACCGCGAACACCCGGTCCCATTCGTCGATCGGTGTCTGGTGGCACGTGGTGGCGTCCGCAGAACCGCTGATCCCGGCGTTGTTGACCAGCACGTCGATCCGGCCGAACTCTGCGAGGACCTCGTGCACCGCGCGTTCGACGTCGGTCGCGTCCGACACGTCAGCCTTGATGGTGAGCACCGACGGTGCGGTGTCTGGCGCCAGGTCGACCACCGCGAGCCGCAAACCGTCATCCAGCAGCCGCGCGGCCGTGGCCCGGCCGATGCCAGAGGCACCTCCCGTCACCACCGCCACCCGCTGCTGGCCTGGCATCGCTCACACCGCCACCGTGGCAACGCTGCTGGCGGCAGCCTGCGCGGCGAGCAGCAGCGGCTCGTACACCGGCGCGTACGGCGGGGCGTAGGACAGGTCCAACGCCAGCAGGTCGTCGAGGTCGAAGCCGGCCTGCAACCCGGCGGCCACGACGTCGATCCGCTTCGCGACATCGCCGGCCGAGACCATCTGGGCGCCGAGCAGCCGCCCACCGGCTTCGTGCACCAACCGGACGGTGACCGGCTCCGCACCCGGGTAGTACTTGGCCCGGGAGCGCCCGACGATGTCGGTGGCGGCGGCGCTGGGGCCGAACTCGGCTTGCGCCTGCGCCAGCGTGAGGCCGGTGCGCGCCACCCCGAGGTCGAAGACCTTGACCACCGCGGTCCCCACCACGCCGCGAAATCGGGCCTGTCCCCCGGCTGCCACCGTGCCGGCCACCCGGCCGGTCTTGTTTCCGGCCGGACCCAAAGGCACGAATGCCGGCCGGCCGAGTACCAGATGCTGTGCTGCGATGCAGTCCCCGGCCGCGTACACGTGCTCCACGCTGGTGCGCATCTGCTCGTCGACGAGCAGGGCACCGCCAGGCCCGGTCCGGGCTCCGGCTCGAGCGGCCACGTCTGTCGTGGGCCGGACGCCGATCGCCAGCACCACCACGTCCACCGGCAGCGCCTCGCTGCCGATCAGCGCGATCAGCCCCTGTTCATCGCGGGTCACCCCCGCAAACCGCGCGCCGAGCCGCAGGTCCACCCCGTGCCGCCGGACCTCGTCAGCGACCAGGGCGGCGACCGGTTCGTCGAGAGTCGGCATGACCCTGGGCAGGGCCTCGGTGACGGTGACCGCCACCCGCCGGGCACGCAGCGCCTCGGCCATCTCCAGACCCACGTAGCCGGCGCCGACCACGAGTGCCCGGGCGATTCGGCCGGCGTCCAGCAGGCTACGCAGCGTGATGGCATCCTCGAGGGTGCGGACGGTGACCACCCGGTCGTCGTCGAGTCCGGGCAATGGTGGCAGCACCGGGGCTCCCCCGGCCGCCACCACGAGACGGTCGTACCGCAGCCGTCCCTCCTCCCCGGCGTCGCGGTAGTGCACTACCTGCCGCCGTGGATCCAGCGCCAGCGCCCGGGTGTGCAGTCGCAGGTCGATCCGCCGTCGTTCGCGGAAATACGCCGGCGGGTAGGACAGCAGCTCATCGGCTCGCCCGACCAGCCCGGCCAGGTAGTACGGGATGCCGCACAGCCCGTACGCGGCGTGTCCGGTGGCTTCCAGGACGACGATGTCGCACGTTGAGTCCACCCGGCGGGCGGCAGATGCCGCCGACATCCCAGCTGCGCCCCCGCCGATGACGACCAGCCGCTGAGTCAAGGATCGTCTCCTCACGTTCGCCAGGAGACGCTAGGCAGCTACTGCTGCAGTTCCCACGGCCGGAAGGGACGAAGCAACCCCCGGTGTTGGTGCTGGTGGGACACAGACCAGTCGGCGCCAGGATCGTACGGTCGCTGGGTGTGGAACTCCCCGGACTTCCTCGATCTCTCGGACCGGGCCGCTAAACCGCGCGACCGCGGCCTGACCCACGTGCTGGACAAGGGCGCCACGATCACCGCGTTGGACGCGCTGCTGGTTCAGGCCGGCCACCTCGTCGACATCATCAAGATCGGCTGGGGCATCGCCTATATCGACCCGGTGGTCAAGGAGCGGGTCGCCCTGTGCCACGAGGCCGGGGTGATGGTGTCGCTGGGCGGCACGCTGCTGGAGGTGGCCGTCGCGCAGGACCGGCTCACCGAGTTGCGGCGTTGGGCCGCCGACATCGGAGTGGACGCCCTCGAAGTCTCCAATGGCCTGGGTGCGCTGACCCCGCAGCGTAAGGCGGCACTCATCCACGAGCTGTCCGACGAGTTCGTCGTGCTGGCCGAGACCGGGCTCAAGAGCGGGACCATCCCGGTGATGGCCGACGCCTGGCTCGCGGAGATGGAGGCAGACCTCGCCGCCGGAGCCCGTTGGCTCATCGCGGAAGGCAGGGAAAGCGGAACGGTCGGGCTGTATGAGACCGACGGGAGCGTGCGGGCTGCGTTGGTGGGGGCGATCGTCGCCCACCTGCCTGTCGAACGGATCATCTTCGAGGCGCCGCGAACTGCCCAGCAGTCGTGGATGGTCCGTCACCTCGGGGCTGACGTCAGCCTGGGCAACATCCCGCTCGAGGAGGTGCTGCCGCTGGAGACACTGCGGCTCGGTCTGCGGGCCGACACCGCGCGGCTGCCGGACCGCTGCCCGACGGCGGCACCAAGGTGATCCCCGATCCGGCACCGAACACCATCACCCGCCCATACCGCGGGCTGTCGGTGCAGGAAGTGGACGTCGCGCTCACCGAGCAGGCCCTGATGGCTTTCCTGCTCGGGCGTGAGGTCTACCGGCGCAGCGAATACCTCGTGCTGCGCAACGGGGGCCGGACCGTTCTGGTGGCGGTCCGGAAGCAATCGGAGGTACCACTGTTCTCGCCGGTGGTGGAGGCCCGGGTGTTGGCCGGCCCCGGGCAGGTGGTGTCCATCGAGGCACCGGAGGTCGACGTCGGCAACGCCACTGCCCTGGCCCGGGTGGCGCTCGCCCACGCCCGGCCGGGGGCGCTGGCGTACGTGGTCACCGGGCGCTACGAGCACGTCAACTTCATCTGGCGGCCCGCGCCGGTCCGGGTCCGGGTGACCGAGGTGGTTCCCCCCACCCCACCCAAGCTCCTCGCGATGGCCGAGCAGGTGATCGCCTTCGACGAGGACCTGCCCCCGATCGAGCTGGTGCTCGAAGCGGTGGACATCCCTGAGCTCGCGGCGGCCCACCCGGCCGCGAGCTACCTGCTGCCCTGCCGCGGCGCCGGCACCGAACTCGGTGCACCGGTGTCCTACCTGGACACTCGGCCGGCCGATCGAGCCGACTGGCTGATGATCGGGTGCGAGCGGTCGTTGCAGTTCCACCGTCACTTCTACGGCGACGAGCCGCCCCGGGTTGACCTGTGCCCGCGCCGCCGAGCGGCCTCGCTGGATGACCTGACGCTGGCGAAATGCTGCCTGCTGGAGCGGGGCGTCGAGTATGAGAACGCCCGAGCCGTCGTCCCGTGGGGATCCAACCTCGACGAGATCCGGGCTGCCCTGCGCTGGCTGACCGGAGTGGGCCCACCGGCCGAGGTGGACGCCGGCAAGCCGGTCGGCGTCGCGACCGGGTGAGGTGGGGCAGATGGGAGCCCATCTGGTCGACTCCTGCGTCTACGGTCACCTGTGGGCCACCCCCGAGCTGCGCCAGCTCTTCGACGACAACGGCCGTTTCCAGTCCTGGCTGGAGATTCTCGCCGCGCTCGCTGACGCCCAGGCCGAGGTCGGGCTGGTGCCCGCCGACGCGGCGCGCGCCATCCGGGACCACGCCGATGTCACGCTGCTCGACCTGGACCAGGTCGGCGCCGCGACCAGGGCGACCGGCCACTCCACCCTCGGGCTGATCCGCTGCCTGACCGCAGTGCTGCCGCCGCAGGCGCGGGAGTGGGTCTACTACGGCGCCACGGTGCAGGATCTCTCCGACACCTGGACGGCGGTGGTCGCCCGGCAGGTCGGCGACGTCCTTGAGCGGGATCTGCGCCGTGTCGAGGCCGCCACCCTGGCACTGGCCCGCGAGCACCGTGACGTGATCATGTGCGGGCGCACCCACGGGCAGCCTGGGCTACCAATCACCTTCGGGTTCAAGGCCGCCGTCTGGGCCTCCGAGCTGCGCCGCCACCGGGCCCGGCTGGCGCAGGGCCGGCGCCGATGGGAGGTCGTCCAGCTCGGTGGGGCGCTGGGCACGATGGAGTTCTGGGGCGCGGCGGCACTGCCGCTGCTGACCGCGTTCGCCCGCCGGGTCGGGCTGGGGGTTCCGGACATCGCCTGGCTCACCGCACGGGATCGGATCGCTGAGTTCGCCGGGCTGCTGGCGCTGGTGAGCGGCACCCTGGGCAAGATCGGCAACGAGATCTACCAGCTGCAGCGACCCGAGATCGGTGAGGTTTCCGAGCCGTTCACCCCCGGGCAGGTCGGCAGCATCACCATGCCGCACAAACGCAACCCGGAATTGTCCGAGCACCTGGGCACGCTGGCCCGGGTGGTGCGGGCCGACGCAGGGGTCACCGTCGAGGGTTTGGTGTGCGACCACGAGCGGGACGGCCGGTCGTGGAAGGCCGAATGGGTGGTGCTGCCCGAGGCATGCCTGCTCACCGGGGTCTCGTTGCAGCTGGCCGCCCGGCTGCTGGAGGGCCTCGTGGTGCATCCCGACAGAATGCGGGCCAACCTCGATGCCAATGGTGGGTACGTGCTGTCCGAGCCGGTGATGCGGGCGCTGGCCGACCGGATCGGCAAGCACGCCGCCCAGCAGGCGGTGTATGACGCCACGATGGCCGGCCTCGAACGCGGCTCGGAGTTGGCCGAGGCCCTCGCCGCAGACCCGGTGGTGAGCAACCACCTGGACTCGGCGCAGATCACCCGATGCCTGGATCCGCGGCGGGCACTGGGGGCGACCACGGCGTTCATCGACCGGGTGCTGGTCGCGGCGGAGTGCCCGCTGTGAAGGGTCTGTTGGATCTGCCGCGGGTCGCGTTGGCCACGCTGCCGACACCGTTGCGACCGGCACCGGGGCTGTCCGAGGCGCTCGGCGTCGAGATCTGGTTCAAGCGTGACGACCTCACCGGTTTCGGCCTGGGTGGGAACAAGGTGCGGGCGCTGGAGTATCTGCTCGGCGAGGCGCTGCACCAAGGCTGCGACTGCCTGGTCACCGGTTCCGGGCCGCAGTCGAACTGGGCGATGCTCGCGGCGCTGGCCGCCCGCCATTGCGGCCTGGACGCCCACCTGGTCTGCTACGGCCAGCCGGTGCCGGCCACCGGGAACCTGCTGCTCGGGCAGCTCGCCGGAGCGCAGATCACCTTCACCGGCAACCCCGATCGGGCATCGGTGGATGCGGGCAGCGCCACGCTGGCCGACGAGCTGCGCCGTGCCGGCCGTCGGCCTTGCGTGCTGCCCCGGGGCGGGGCGACGCCGGTTGGTGCGCTCGGCTACCTCCGGGCGAGCCTGGAGCTGGCTGAGCAGCTGTTCGCGACCGGCCTGCGGCCCCGGCAGTTGTGGCTGGCCACCGGGTCGGGCGGTACCCAGGCCGGGCTGCTCGCCGGGGCGCGCTGGCTGGGGCTGCCCTTTGACGTGGTGGGGGTGACGGTCAGCCGCGCCGTGGCGGACTGCCTCCAGCAGGTCTGCGTGCTGGCCACCAGGGCGGGTGCGCTGTTCGGCACAAGCGTGCATGAAAACGGCGATGTCACCGTGCTCGATGGTTTTCTGGGCCCGGGTTACGGCGTTGCCTCCGCGGCGGGCGAGGAGGCTGCCCGGCTGGTGGCCCGGGCGGAGGGCGTGTTCCTCGACCCGGTGTTCGGGGCGAAAGCGATGGCCGCACTGATCAGCGCGTCAGGAGGTGTCGTCGACGACCAGTGTGTCGCCGACAACCACCGCGCTGCCGGACCGGTCATCTTCCTCGTCACCGGCGGCGCGCCAACCTTGTTCACGGCCACCGGAGGAACACTGTGACCGGACCCGCTGAGGAGCTGATCGACGCCGGTTACGCGCTGGAGATCGCCGACGCGCCGCTGGTCCACCACGGCCTGAACCTGGCCGATCTGGCCCATGTCCTCGACCTACGGGCAGCCGGGGTGATACCGGAGCAGCCTGCCCGTCAGCTGCTCGCGCTGCTGCTGGACACCCTCGACGTCCCCGCCGAGGAGTTCGGCTACGACGCGTCCCACGGTGAGGTCTACAACTCCCGGGAACGCTACTTCGCCGGCCGGATAGGTGACGCCGCGGGCTGGTTGCATGCCGGCCGCCCTCGTCGGGAGGCCATGCGCATCGCCTTCCGGTTGCACCTGCGCGACGTACTCGCCGACTTCGTCGGGGCCGCGGCCGATCTCGCGGCAGTGCTCGCCCAGCTCGCTGGCCGGCACACCGAGACCTGGATGGCAGACCAGACCTACCTGCAGCACGCGCAACCTACGACGTTTGGCCACTATGCGGTGTCGTTCGCCTACCCAGTGCTGCGCGACGGGCGGCGCCTGGCCGACGCGCTGGCCTGGGTGGACGCCAGCCCGGGCGGCGCGGGCGGGGTGAACGGGACGGCGCTGCTCACCGACCGCAGCCACGTCGCCGAGCTGCTCGGTTTCGGGTCGGTCATCGAGCACACCCGCGACGCGATGTGGCAGACCGACGGCCTCGTCGATGCCCTCGCGGCGAGCGCGAGCTTGCTCGTCACGCAGAGCAAGCTGGCCGAGGACCTGGAGATCTGGGCCAGCCATGAGTTCGGCTACGTCACGATCGCTGACGGCTACAGTCGCTCCAGCGTGCTCATGCCGCAGAAGCGAAACCCGTATGCGCTGACGATGATCCGGGGCGCGTCCGGCGTGGCGATCGGCCGGTTGTCCGGGCTTCTTGCGCTCACCAAGAGCCCGTCGGCTCGCAGCGACAACCTGATCTTCGCCTATGGTGAGGTGCCCCGAGCGTTGGCCACCGCGGTGCGCACCACCCGGCTGAGCACCGGTGTGGTCCGGACGTTGCAGGTGCACGACGAACGGCTGTGGTCGGTCCTGGAGAGCAGCTTTGCACAGGCAGCCGACCTGGCCGAACACCTCATGCTGGTCTGCGGATTGGACTATCGCAGTGCCTACCGCGTTGTGGGCCACGCCGTGCGTACCGCGGCCGACCGCGGGCTACGCGGGGTCGACCTCGGCGCTGCCGCGCTCGACACTGCCGCGCTCGCCGTCCTCGGCCGGCCGCTCGGTCTCCACGGTGGTGATCTCGACAGCGGCGGTCTCGACAGCGGCGGTCTCGACGGTGGTGCGCTGTCCCGGGCGCTGGATCCGCGAGAGGTGGTCCGCACCCGCACCGCCCGCGGCGGCGCAGCGCCCGCCGAGGTCGCCCGGATGGCGAGGTCGTGCACCGATGAGGCGGGTGAGCTGGCCAGGCTGGCGGGTACTCAGCGGGAGCACTTCCGCCACACCGAGCAGACACTCGTTGCCGCAGCCCGGCAGGAAGCGACCCGCGAAGACTAACCAGCATCCCGACCACGCATGTTCCCTGGCCGGCTTGCCCGTGAACTCGACGCCAGCGACATTTCAGTCCGGCCAGAGGTAGCTCTCGCCGAGTTCACGGGGCACGGCACCGACACATCAGACGTCCCGGTCCACGAACACGGCCGCGGGGCGGGGTCTGCGGTCGACGACGAGCTGGAAGACGTCCGGGCGAGCGTAGTGGCCGACTGGGTCGAATTGGCGCCGCGCGGACCTCGCCCGGGCGAGGTCGATCTCGGCGATCACGATGCCCTCCTCGCCGACCAGCGGGCCGGCCAGCAGATCGCCGTCCGGGCCGACGATGCAGCTGTTGCCCCGGGCCAACCAGTCCTCGTCGCCGCCGTAAAGTTCGTCGCGGCCGGGAATGTCGGCGGGCACGTCCGAGCCGCGCAGGCAGAACGTCACGCCGATGACATGCATCCGGCCCTCCTTGGCGATGTGTCGCATGGTCGGCACCCAGGCGTCGCTGTTGTCCCAGGTCGGAGCGACGTGGATGTCGATGCCCTGGCTGTAGAGGGCGTAGCGGGCCAGCGGCATGTAGTTCTCCCAGCAGATCAGGCCGCCCAGCCTGCCGATCGGCGTGTCCAGCACCGGCAGCGTCGAACCGTCCCCGTAACCCCACACCAACCGCTCGGCACCGGTCGGCATCAGCTTGCGGTGCACGGCGGCGACGGCACCGTCCGGTGCGAGCCATAGCTGGGTGTTGTACAGAGTCGTTCCGGCACGCTCGTTGACCCCGATCGAGACGTAGGCGCCCGCCGCCTTGGCCGCCTCGCCCAGCTCATCGGTGGCCGGTCCAGGGATCTCAACCGACTGGTCGAGCAGGCGCTCGTACCAGGCGGCCGGGCCGTCGTCCCAGGGCCGGGTACGCCAGACCCAGTCCGGGTAGGTCGGCACGAAGGCCTCCGGGAACGCGATCAGGGAGGCGCCCTGGGCAGCGGCCTGCGCGATCAAGCCGGTCGCCTTGTCGACCGTGGCCTCCCGGTCGAGGAACACCGGTGCCGCCTGCACCGCGGCGGCGATCAGCTTGTCGGTGCTGAGAGGTCGGACCATCGGGGAAGCTCCTCCCTGGGCCGGTGTTTGAGATGACGGTCCGCCCGCGCACCCCGCCCGTCAATGGCTCCCGGCGAGGTGGGCAACCCGGAGGCGAGTGTCAGGCGAACCCGAGCGCTGCTAGCCAGCCTGAGCCCGCAGCTCTGAGATTTACAGGTCGACGAGCTTGCGGCGCCCGGCGCGTAGCCGGGACAGCTGGATGAAGTGCTCGGGGTTGAGAAACAGCTCGTTCATCCAGCCGAGTTCGTCGATCGTCAGGCCTTCGGGCCGGTGGATCAGGTAATCCAGGTATTGGAAGGCGTCCTTGGCGCCGTAGCCGACGTGATGCGCTCCCAGCACCTTGCGCGAGGTGCCATCCACTACCAGCTTCTGGAAACCGCTCAGCTCAGGCCTGCTGAAGGCGTAGAGCATGGACCGATCCGAGCACGGCAACGGCAGGTTCTCGCTGTCGAGGCCTTCGACGTAGGGCGGCATCTGGATGATGATGACCTCGTCGCACGCCGCCCGAGCTTCCTGCTCGGTGAGCCCGACCCAGGTGACCTCGTAGGTGGTGTGCAGGAAGTCCGGGTACTCGGTGAAGTCGAACTCGATGTGCTCCCCCATGATGTTGCGGGTCGCCGTCACGCCGCACTTACGAGCCTTGAACATCTCCATCGGACCGTCGATCATGTCCCCGATCGCGTACACGTTCGGCACGCTGGTCCGCATCGTCTTGTCGGCGATCACCCGCCCGGTGGGGCTGACCTCGATTCCCAGCATCTCTTGCGCGTGCGCTGAGTTCGGGCGTTCCCCGGTGGCCATGAAGACGAAGTCGGTCTCGATGTCGACTATCTCACCGCTGGCCAGCCGCACCGTTACGCTGTGTACTGAATCGTTGGGTACTGAACCGTTGCCGTTCACCGAGAGCGGGACCGCGCCTTCCAGGATGTCCATGCCGCGTTTGCGCATGCCCTCCACAACGTAGCGGCGCAGGTCCTCGTCGACGTGGTGCAGGCTGTGCGTGCGCATCAGGGGTGAACGGGTCACGATTGTCGTATCGCACCCCGTCGCGTGGAAGAACGCCCCGTACTCCATGGCGACCTTGCTGCCGCCGATGATGACGCAGCGGGTCGGCTCGTAGTCCAGCTCCTCGACGAGGCTGACGAAGTCATAGACCCCGCGCAGGTCGAGGCCGGGGATACCCGGGTACACCGGTCGGGCGCCCATACCGAGCACCAGGTTGTGGCCGCGGAAGGTCTTCCCGCCTGCGGTCACGGTATTGCGGTCCACAATGGTCGCCCGCGCGTTGAGCACGTACTCGACTTCCAGCTGTTCCTTCGTCTGCCAGTTCATGAACGCGTGTGCGGCGCCCCGGCCGGCCACGAACAGTTTCACCATCGCCAGGATGCTCGCGCGTGAGGCGTCGAACTTCGGAAAGAACAGCTCGTCGGAGAACCAGCGCATCAGATCGAGCTCGGCGGCGGCGTCGGAGAACAGATGATGCGGCACGCAGGCCTGATGCGGGCATGACCCACCGAGGAACGGCCAGGCATCGATGATCAACGGGCGCCCGCCCATGGCTTTCATGTACGCCGCGCCGAACCGGCCACCCGCGCCACCGCCCACGAAGATGGCGTCATACCGGGAATCGTCACCGATCAGGTTGAACAATGGCTCGGAATCAGGGTCGGCCAGGCTTTCCTCGATGATGTTGTTCCACTCAGCAAGGTTGAACTGCTTGTCCCGGATATCCACCGGCCCACCGTCCTCGTCATGCTGGCCAAGGAGCCTCCACCTTATGCTTAGCAGCACGTGCCCAGTGACGTCCTGGCAGGACAACGGGCACCCGAAGGTTCGTCCGGCGGTGCCGAATCCCTCCGGGACCACACGCGAGACCGTTGAAGCCATGAGCGACGACGTGGCGTCAATGGTGACGCGGGCGCGTATCGCGCACGGCGCCATCGCTGACTACAGCCAGGAACAGGTCGACGAGTTGGTGACGGCGATTGCGTGGGCGGTGGCCCGCAAGGACCGGGCGGAAGCACTCGCCCAGCTCGCCGTCGACGAGGGTGGCTTCGGCAACTATCCCGACAAGGTCATTAAGATCAACAAACGAGTGCTCGGCGTGCTGCGCGAGATGCGCTCGGTGCGCACCGTCGGGGTGGTCGCCGAGGACCCCGAGCGGGGCCTGGTGATGATCGCCAAGCCGGTCGGGGTCGTCGCGGCACTGATCCCGACGACCGGTCCGGACGCCACACCACCGGTCAAGACGCTGTTCGCGCTCAAGGGCCGCAACGCGATCATCGTCGCCCCGCACCCGCGGACCAAGCGGACCAGCCACGCGGTCGTGGGTTTCATGCGGGAGGCCTGCGAGCAGGTCGGGGCACCGGCCGATCTGGTGCAGGTGATCTCCGCGCCGTCGATCTCGGCGACCCAGGAGCTGATGCGCCAGGCCGACCTCATCGTGGCGACCGGGGGGCACGCGATGGTGCACGCCGCGTACAGTTCCGGGACCCCCGCCTACGGCGTCGGGGTCGGCAACGCCGTCCACGTGGTCGACGAGACCGCCGACCTCGATGACGCGGCGAGCGCGATCGCCACGGCCAAGACGTTCGACTTCGCGACGAGCTGCCTGGCGGATAACGCGGTGCTGGCCGAGGCAAGCATTCACGACGCGCTGCTCGAGCGGTTGGTGGCGGCCGGCGGCCACCTCTGCTCCGATACCGAGCGTGCCGCGCTGCAGCAGCTGATGTGGCCCAACGGTGGCGGCATCCCGGTGCTCGAGGTCATCGCCAAGCCGGCCCCGCATATCGCGTACCTAGCCGGGTTCACCATTGCGGCGGACCGTACCTTCCTCATCGTCGGCGAGGACGGGGTCGGGCCGGAATACCCGTTCTCGGGCGAGAAGTTGTCGGTTGTGCTCGCGCTGTACCGCTACTCCGGCGGGATCGAACGGGCCGTCGAGCTGGTCAACGTGATTACCGACTACCAGGGCGCCGGGCACACGTGCGGTATCCACACCAGCAGCGACGAACACGTCGACGCGCTGGCGCTGGGCACCCGAACCGCCCGGGTGCTGGTCAACCAGAACCTCAACGAAGGAGCCGGCAGCCCGCGCAACGGCCTGCCGTTCACGCTCAGTCTCAGCTGCGGCACCTGGGGCGGCAACATCACCACGGAGAATGTCAACGCTCGCCACTTCGTCAACCTCACCTGGGTGTCGCGCCCGGTGCCGCCCCGGCCGGCAGAGGAGGAGGAGTTGTTCGCCACCCACTGGGCTCGATACGGGAGATAGCCAGTGACCCGAAAGGGGCTGCGGCGCCCATTCCGGCGGCTCGACCCTGGCCCCGGTGGTCGACCGGCGCGTACCGTGATGGGGCTCACACCGGAGGTGCCCGCGCGGCGCTGCGCTACGACGACGTGGGCCACGAGGAGTACGGCGTGACCGACACCCTGGAACTCGGCATTCCCGGTCTGCGGTTGACCGTGGGGGATCATATCTGTGCTTTCTACCGGGGTCCTCACGAGCGGGACGAGATCCTGATCCCGTACCTGCGGGCAGGGCTACAGACCGGGGACAAATGCATCTGCGTGGTGGACGCGGTCGAGCCGCGAGAGGTGCTGGCCGCGCTGGGCAGTGAGGCCGACGTCGACCGGTGGATCGGCGACACCCAGCTGGAACTGCGCGCGTCCACCGATGCTTACCTGCGCTCGGGCCGGTTCTGCACCGAGGAGATGCTGGCGTTCTGGGAGGACTTTGTCGGTTCGGCGGTGGCCGGCAGGTTCCGCTTCGCTCGTTCGGTGGGCGAGATGACCTGGGCGCTGCGGCAGGCGCCGGGCGTCGAGGAGCTGGTGGGCTACGAGTCCGAGCTCAACCGGTTCCTGCCCCGCTATCCCCAGATCATCCTCTGTCTCTACGACCTGGAGCGGTTCAGCGGCGAGATCATCATCGACATGCTCAAGACGCACCCCCGGGTGCTGCTGGGCAGCATGGTGCTGGACAACCCGAACTATCTCGAGCCCGACGAGTTCCTCGCGGTCCGATCGAGAACCGTGAAACCAGCCACCAGGAACCCAGCGCCATCATGAGCACCTCGGCTTGGATGGTCGAGGTTGTGGGTGACCGCCTTCCCAGCACCGATGTGTCCGTCGCTGACGGCGCCGCCAGAGTCGATCCGGTAGTGCGCGACCAGCTCTGCAGCTTGCAGGGGCTGCTCGTGCTGTCGATGCTGATGACCGAAAGCGGCGACGTCCGGCAGATCCTGCACCTGGCGACCACGTCGATACCGTCGCTGGGCCGCTGCCATCTGGGCGGGGTTGCGCTGCGGGACAGCGGTTGGCAGGCGGCCGCGCCGCCCTACACCGAGCCCGACGTGCGTGCCACCGTTGATGCCCAGCTCAGCCTGCTGGGCGGGGGTGGCGGCATGCTGACCGTCCCGAACGAGCAGTGGGCATGGGCCTTCCCACTGCGTGGGCTGGAAGGCCCCATCGGTCATCTGGTGGTGGCGGCACCGCAGGTGCCGTCGGGCTCCGAACAGTTCCTGCTCCGAGTCCTCGCCCAGCAAACTGGTGTCGCGCTGGTCAACGCACGGCTGCACGCCAAGGAGCGGGCCACCGCGGCGCAGCTGTCTGCGGCGAACACCGCGCTGGCCCAGACGGTACGTGCGCTGGAACGCTCGACCGCGATCCACGACCGGTTGACCCGAGTCGCGGTCGGCGGTGAGGGCCAGGAGGGCATCGCCCGGGCGGTGCACAAGCTGACCGGTTACCCGGTCGCCGTCGAGGACCGCTACGGCAACCTGCGGGCCTGGGCCGGGGGCGACCGACCGGACCCGTACCCGAAGGACCCGCAGGCCCGTCGGGAACAGATGTTGCGCCGCGCGCTGCGCGAGGGCCGGCCGATCCGGGAGGCCGGCCGGTTGCTGGCCATCGCCCGGCCGCGGGAGGACGTGCTCGGCGTGCTGGTGCTGATCGACCCGGGCGCAACCGCCGGTGAGCAGGAACTCGTCGCGCTGGAGCACGGCGCCACCGTGCTGGCGATGGAGTTGGCTCGGCTGCGCAGCCTGGCCGACACCGAGCTGCGGGTCCGCCGCGACCTCGTCGACCACCTGCTCGGCGGTGCCGACGAGGAGGGCGCCCTCACGTTGGCCCAGACACTGGACTACGACCTCGAACGGCCCCACCAGGTGCTTGTGGTGGAAGGCCGCGGGAGGCGCCGCGACGAGGAGGCATTCTTCCACGCCGTGCGCCGGGCAGCCCGCGACGTCGGAGCCGGCGTCCTGCTGGTCGCCCGCGGGCGTGCCGTCGTGCTCCTCTCCCCGGCGAAGGCGCCGTTTGACCGGCTACACACCGCCGTCCTGGCGGAGCTCGGCGGCGGCACGTGCCGGATCGGGGTCGGTGGAGTGTGTGAGCGTCCGGGCGACTTTCCTCGCTCGTACCGGGAGGCCCAGTTCGCGCTGAAGATGCAGCTCGTGGCAAAGGGTGCCGCCCAGGTCGTCGGTTTCGACGGTCTCGGTGTGTACCGGCTGCTGTCCGGGGTCCAGGACACCGTGGATGTCGAGCGGTTCGTCCGGTCTTGGCTGGGCGCCCTACTCGACTACGACTCCCGCAAGCATTCCGGCCTGGTCGACACGTTGACCGAGTACCTGGAATGCGGCGGAAGTTACGACGCCGCCGCTTCGTCGTTGTCGGTGCACCGCAACACGTTGAAATATCGGCTGCAGCGCATCCGGGAGATCTCGGGCCACGATCTGTCCTGCCCGGATACCCGATTCAACCTGCAGCTCGCCACCCGCGCCTGGCAGACGTTGGTGGGATTGCGCAGCCCGCCCTGACCGGGATCATCGCCGTATCGCGAGGCTCAGCGCGAAGCGCTCCGCAGGGTCGGTCCACCAGTGCACGAGATCGAACCCGGCGGAGTCGAGTCCGCTCGACAGCCCATCGCGGCCGAACTTCCCCGACACCTCAGTGCACATCTCCTCACCTTTGGCGAAGTGCGCCGTCATGCCCACTACGGGCAACCGCACGGTCATCGGGCGGCAAGCCCGCAGCCGCATCTCGATCCACTCGTGGGCGGCATCCCATACCGCGACGTGGTCGAAGGCCGCGACGTCGAAGTCGGCTCCGAGCTCGCGGTTGAGTACGTGCAGCACGTTGCGATTGAACTCGGCGGTCACTCCGGCGACGTCGTCGTAAGCGGGCACCATCACCGCTGGGTCGGTGACCAGCCCGACACCGAGCAGCACCAGCTCACCGGGATCCAGAGCAGCATGCAGGGCGCTGAGAAACCGTGCCCGCTCGTCGGGCAGCAGGTTGCCGATCGTGCCGCCCAGGAAGGCCACCAGCCTGCGCCCGCCCTGACCGGCCGGCAGCAGCTCCAGATGTCGGGTGAAGTCGCCGACCACACCGTGCACCGCGAGCCCCGGGTACTCCCGCGCCACCGCCGCCATGGCGCCGCGCAGCGCAGACTCCGACACGTCCAAGGGCACGAAGCGCTGCAGCGAACCACTCGCGGTGAGCGCGTCGAGCAGCAACCGAGTCTTGTCCGAGGAGCCCGAACCGAGCTCCACAAGGGTGTCAACAGGCGCCCACCCGGCGATCTCGTCGGCGCTGCGTCGCAGCAGCTCGCGCTCGGTGCGGGTCGGGTAGTACTCGGGCAGTGTGGTGATCTGCTCGAACAGTTCGCTGCCACGGGCATCGTAGAACCACTTGGGGGGCAGCCACTTGGGATCGGCGGACAGCCCGACCCGTACGTCATGGTGCAGCGCATCGGCGGCATCGGAGTCGGACAGGTGGATCTCGAGCACGGGTGCGGTCATGGCTCCTCGGCAGTGGTTGCAGGGATCGGCGCGACGTCCACAGTGGACGGTGTCGCGGTGAGCAGATGGTGGTCGGGAACCGGTTCCCAACCGGCGGATCGGTCGGTGGGCTCGGAGCAGACCAGCACTGCCCCATCGCCTGCGCGAACCGCCAGCGCGTGGTCAACTGCGGTTGCGGCGATCATCGTGCCGTCGGTGACCAGCAGGTTCAGCCGCGATCCCGGGGCCGCGGCGAGCACCTCCGCGGTCACCGCGCCCAGCGCGCGGCCGGGCGAATCACCGGTCACCAGGCGATGCCGGACCAGCGCCCACAGCAGCGCGGAGTCGGTGGGGGCTTCGAGGGTGAGCAGGTCAGTCACCGGCAGCCGCGCGGCCAGCGTTGCCATGCTGTGCGGCCAGCCGGTGACCATCCCGTTGTGGCTGAACAGCCAGCGGCCGGTGCCGAACGGGGCGCAGGCGGTGTCCATCACCGGCATCCCGACCGTGGCCGAGCGGACTGCGGCGAGTACCGCACCGCTGCGCACGTCGCGAGCCAGCGCGGCGAACGACGGGTCGGTCCACATCGGGACCGCCCGCCGGTACCGGATCGGCGGGGTGGTGCCGTCGGAGTACCAGCCTGCGCCGAAGCCGTCGACGTTGATCGTCCCGCTGCCTCGCATGTCCGCCGGCGCGTAGCTCTGCCGCAGCAGCGAGTGCGGCGGGTCCAGCAGCAGCGTCGCGAGGTCGCGCGGCGGCCCGAGGTAGGCCAGGTGTCGGCACACGGTCAGGTCAGGTCCGCCGGCGCAGCGTCCCGGGCGCAGCGAAACCCGGTGAAGATCTGCCTGCGTACCGGGTGGTCCCAGTTGCGGAAAGTCCCCCGGCAGGCCGCCACATCGGTGCCGAACGAGCCCCCCCGCAGCATCCGGTAATCCCCGCCCAGGAACACCTCGGAGTACTCCCGGTACGGGAACGGCGCGAAGCCCGGGTAGCCGGCGAAGCCCGAGGACGTCCACTCCCACACATCACCGATCAGCTGGTGCACCCCCAGCGGGGACGCCCCGGCCGGGTAGCTGCCCACGGCAGCGGGCTGCAGGTGCCGCTGCCCCAGGTTCGCGTGCGCCGGGGTGGGATCCTCATCGCCCCACGGGAAGCGGCGGGAGTGTCCGGTGGCGGGGTCGAACCGGGCGGCCTTCTCCCACTCCGCCTCGGTCGGCAGGCGCTTACCGGCCCACGCCGCGTAGGCCTGCGCCTCGAAGAAGCTGACGTGCATGACAGGTTCGTCGGGTGGGACCAGCTCGGTGCTGCCGAACCGGGTGCGCCACCACGCCCCGCTGTCGAGGTGCCAGAACTTCGGCGCCACCAGAGCTGCTTCGCAGCGGTGCGCCCAGCCTCGTTCGCTCCACCACTGCGGGTCGTCGTATCCGCCGTCGGCGAGAAACCGCTGGTAGTCGCCGTTGGTCACCGGGGTGGTGTCCAGCCAGTACGCACCGGTGCAGGCGCGATGCGCAGGGCGCTCGTTGTCCAGCGCCCACGGCTCGGTGGAGGTACCCATGATGAATTCGCCGGCGGGGACCAGCACCTCGGCGGGCAGGCCGGTGGCCCGCTGTGGGGCAGGGGCGGGGGCAGCCAGCGCGGCTGGGCCGGCTCGAAGCTGGTGGGTGGCCAGCATGGTCTCGTCGTGCTGCTGCTCGTGTTGCACGATCATCCCGAAGGCGAACCCGTGCGTGACCAGCCTGCGGCCTTCCAGGGGCGTGCATTCCAGCGCGTCGAGCGTCTTGCCGCGGACCTCGCCGAGGTAATCCCTGGCTTCGGCCGGTGCGAGCAGTGGTAGTGCGGGCCGGTCCGACCTGGGGTGCCTGAACGCGTCATATAGGTGATCGATATCGGCGCGGACGGGGTCCCGCCCGGCGACATCTCGGACCAGCCAGAGCTCCTCCTGGTTGCCGATGTGCGCCAGGTCCCATACCAGCGGGGACATGATCCGGGAGTGCTGGCGGATCAGCTCGCCGTCGTCCACCGCATCGGTCAGTGCCGCGCTGCGGGCGCGGGTGCGGGTGAGCTCGGCGGCGAGGTGGTCGCGCAGGGCGGCTGTGCCCAGCTCGGTGATCGACGTGCTCACAGCGGTTGTCCTCCATTGAGTCCTACGGGTCGGGTTCCGTTACCTCGGCCGGCATACTCCTCGGCCAAGTCGTCTGCTGGGCAGCGACCGCGGCGGACCCGGCGTTCGGTGATCTCCTCGACGAGCTGCTGCACCCCGGCGGGTGCGTCGAGTGCCGGCAGCGCACGGCAGGCCAGCTCGAACACCGCGACCGCGGACTTGGTGAGCGCGTCGTCGCGCAGGCCACATTCGGCCGCTTCCAACCACCGCCCGACGGCAGGAGCGCAGGCATCTCGGGCGGCGGCGGTGACTTCGGGGTCGGCCAGCAGGGCGGCCACCACCGCCACCGGCACCAGCCACTGCCCGGCCGGCTGGGTGTCCAGATAGCGGACCTCGAAGTACCCCTGCGGCCGGACCGGCGGGAACAGCGTGGTCAGGTGGTAGTCGAGATCGGCGGTGTTGGGGCGACCGGGCAGCGCTCCGGTCAGCCAGTCGGCAAAAGTGACCCCGCTCGGCACGTCCCAGCCACCCCAGGGACGGCGCTGACACAGCACCGGGGTGTCCAGCGCCCGGCGGGCCCAGTCCGCTGCCGGATCCCAGCACACCGAACTGGGCCTGGTGCGTACCGGGTCCAACGCGAACCAGGCCTGCATCCGGGAGGACGCCCAGCCCGTGCGCAGGCCACCCAGCCACGGCGAGTTCGCGAACGCGCCGAGCAGCACCGGTCCCAGATCGTGGAGCGCAGCCCAGCGCGACGCCACCTCGGCGGGGGTACCGGCGTCCAGGCACACCTGCACTGCGGCGGTGGAGCACATCATGGCCCGGCCCATCGGACCGATCCGGTCGAAGGCGGTCTCCATCGCGGCGTAGCGGGGGATGTCGATCAGCCGGCGTGACGGGCGATGTGGATCGGAGCCCGAACCGGTGAGGACCAGTCCGGCGGGATCGAGAAGATCGGTCAGTGCGGCGGTGTCGCCTTCCACGGTGGCGATGAGCTCGGCCAGCGAGGTGCAGGGTGGGCTGGAGATCTCGAGCTGGCCACCGGGTTCGACCGTAACGGTGGAGCCGTGGGGAAGAGGGGTCTGGGTGCTGTCGGGGACGAGGTAAGGCGGGACGTGCGGGCCGAGCGCGTCGGCGAGGTGGCGGGCCTGCAACGGGAGGTGGGGGTTGCCGGAGTGCTGCACCACCCACTCGAGTTCGGCGCCGAGCAGCCTGGGCGGCCCGTGCTTGAAGCAGACGGATGCGACGTATACCTCGGCCTCTGCGCGACTGCGCAGCACCGTTGGCGGTGCCGCCGGCGTGGACGTCCAGGGCAGCGGTGCCGCTGGCGTCATGACCCCCACCTCCTCCTCATCGACCAGATCGACGAGTCGACCCGCCACGCTACCTAGTTGCTCCGACGCCCGCACCGTTACTTACGCCAATCCGTACCTCACCCACCCCCGGCGTGTCCGGCTCCCCTGCCCGGTGTGTCGGCCTCCCGTGCCCGGTGTATCGGTGTTGGGTGCTCGGCAAGTGGACCCCCATGCCGTGCATGAGCAGCGGACACACCGGGCAGGGGAGCCGGACACGCGGGTGGGGTTAGGCGGCGGCGGGCTCGGCGAACTGAGTGCGGTACAGCTGCGCGTAACGCCCATGGGCTGCGAGCAGTTCCTCGTGCGTCCCACGCTCGATCACCAGACCGTCCTCGATCACGAGGATCTGGTCTGCGGCGCGGATGGTGGACAGCCGGTGCGCGATGACCAGCGCGGTGCGACCGTGCAGCGCCTCGGCCAGCGCGGCCTGCACTGCTGCCTCGGACTCGGAGTCCAGATGCGCGGTGGCCTCGTCGAGGATCACCACTCGAGGGCGGGCCAGCAGCAGCCTGGCGATGGTCAGCCGCTGCCGCTCACCACCAGAAAGCCGGTACCCGCGGTCGCCCACCACGGTATCCAGCCCATCCGGCAGTGCCCGCACCAGCTGCTCCAGCCGGGCCCGCCGCAGTGCGTCCCACAACTGTTCGTCCTGCGCATCCGGCGCCGCGAAGCGGAGGTTGCCGGCGATGGTGTCGTGGAACAGGTGCCCGTCCTGGGTCACCACTCCCACGGTGTCCCGCAGCGCCGCGAAAGACAGATCGCGGACGTCCACCCCATTGAGCCGCACCGCCCCGGCATCTACGTCGTAGAGCCGCGGAACCAGCGACGCGATGGTGGACTTGCCCGCCCCCGAGGAGCCGACCAGCGCGACCAGCTGCCCTGGTTCGGCGCGGAAATCCACCCCGTGCAGCACCTCGGCGCCGCCGCGAGCGTCCAACGTCGCGACCTCCTCCAGCGAGGCCAGGGACACCTGCTCGGCCGACGGGTAGGAGAAGCGCACGTCGTCGAACTCCACAGACACCTCCCCCGCGGGCACAGTCCGGGGGTCCGGTCGCTCGATGATCATCGGGCGGACGTCGAGCACCTCGAAGACTCGCTCGAAGGCCACCAGCGCAGTCATCACGTCGACCCGGGCGTTGGCCAGCGCGGTCAGCGGCGAGTACAGCCGGGTGAGGAGCAGCGCGAGGGTGACCACGGTGCCCGGGGCAAGGTCGCCGCGCAGCGCGAGCCACCCGCCCAGCCCGTACACCAATGCCTGCGCCAGGGCGGAGACCAGGGTCAGCGCGGTGAGAAACACCCGCGTCACCATCGCGCTGCGCACCCCGATATCGCGAACCCTGCTGGCCCGGTAGCCGAACTCGGCGGCCTCGGCCTCGGGCCGTCCGAACAGCTTCACCAGCGTGGCGCCCGGCGCGGAGAACCGCTCAGTCATCTGGGTCGTCATGGCCGCGTTGTGCGTCGAGGCCTCCCGCCGCAGATCGGCCAGCCGCAGACCCATCCGGCGCGCCGGCAGCACGAAGATCGGCAGCAGCACCAGGGCCAGCACCGTAACCTGCCAGGACAGCGTCAGCATCACCGCCAGCGTGAGCACTAGCTGGATCACATTGGTGACCACCCCGGACAGCGTGGAGGTCAGCGCGGTCTGCGCGCCGATCACGTCGTTGTTGAGCCTGCTGACCAGCGCCCCGGTGCGAGTGCGGGTGAAAAACGCCACTGGCATCCGCTGCACGTGCTCGAACACCGCGCGGCGCAGGTCGAGGATCAGCCCCTCGCCGATCCGGGAGGACTGCCAGCGCGACGCCAGCCCGAAACCGGCGTCGATCACCGCCAGGACGGCGATGAGCACCGCCAGCCCGACGACCAGTGTCACCCCCGCGCGGCCGACGATGGCGTCCACGACTCGGCCGGCCAGCACCGGGGTGGCGACGGCGAGGATTGCCGAAACTGTACTCAGCGCGAGGAAGAACAGCAGCGAGGACTTGTGTGGTTTGGCGAACTCGACGATCCGTCGTAGCGTGCCCGGCGCCAGCGCGCGGGGTGTGCCGCCCCGGCGTACCGAGCTGTTCAACAGGCTCCACGAGTTGTCCATCGAGGCTTCCTCACTGCAGTACGCGTCGTTTGTCCGCCTTGTGCTGCAACGTTGTAAACGTAGGGTTGTTCCCCTCCCGGTGGGAATGAGATGCGCGATCCGACAAGCGGCTGAGGGCCAGTGGTGTGGACTGTGACTCGTGCTGGCCATCGCCTGTGGTGTGGGTGCGGCGTTGGTGTTCGCCACGGTGACGTTGTGCAACACCCCGGTCCAGCCGGCTGATCGGGCCACGGGCGGTACTGGGCGGGGTGATGACGGTCGGGTTGGTCGTGTTGTCCCCCCTCGCGCTCGCCGGTGGGGTGCCGCGGCCTTGACGGCCGGGCGGTGTGGTGGATGGCCGTGGCCGAAGCGGGCGACCGCGTTCGCGATTGGCGCCGCGGCGGCGATCGGGGTCAGCCTGTACGCGATCGGCCAGGTCAGCGCAGCGTTGCCGGTGGTGTGGGCGCTGCTGCCGTCCCGGATAGCGGGGGTGCTGGCCATCGTGGTCCCGCTCGGGCTGCGCGGTCAGCTGAGCATGACCAGGGCAGCGCTGCCGTTCGTGCTGATCGCTGGAGTCGGCGAAGTGGCCGGTTTCGGGCTGTTCGCGATCGGTTCCCGCGCCGGGCTCGCGGTCACTGCAGTGCTCTCCTCGCTGTTCGCCGCGATCGCCGCAGTCGGTGCCCGGGTGCTGTTCGGTGAACGGCTGACCCGGGTACAGCTCGCCGGCGTCGGTGTCGTGGTCACCGCGGTCGGCGCGCTGAGCGGCGTGCAGGCCACCACCTGACGGCGCCCATCGCCGAGAAACCTGGTCACCGACGCCGACGACGGCTGGTTGACCCACCCGTCCTGGCGGGTACTATTAGGGCGAACGACCAAGTCGATTGGACAAGGCGAATGCCCAGTGCGAAGGAGGTCGCCATGCCGGCCCGGACAGCGGCGGATCGGGGACGGGAAGTACGGCTGCAGCTCCTGAGCGCTGCTGCCGAGCTCATCGCTGAGCTGGGCTGGAATGCGGTGAGCACCCGAATCCTGGCCGAGCGCGCGGGCGTGACACCTGGGCTTGTTCATTACCATTTCCCGTCGCTGCAGGCATTGCTGCGGGACGCGGCCCTGGGCATGATAAGTGATCTTCTGTCCGCCGCCGAGCCCATCTTCGAGGACGCCCGAACCCTTGACGCCGGCGTGGACACGCTGCTCGGCTCGCTCGACGCCTACACCGGAAGCGACCCTACGTCGTTGCTGTTCACCGAAACCTATCTGGCCGCGACCCGCGATGAGACTTTGCGCATCGAGCTCGTCGGCCTCATCGACGAGTTCCGGCGGAGGCTGGCCCGATGGCTCGATGAGCACGGTGCGAATACCCCCCATGACACCGCCTCTGTGTTGGCCGCAGCTATCGACGGCGTGATCCTGCACAGGGCGCTGAATCCGGAGCTGACCTCGTCGGCAGTCGCACCGGTGCTGCGCAGGCTCGTCACACCCGGCACGGCTACGCCCGAGTATGCACAACAGCGAGAGGACTCCAGATGAAGGCAGTGATTTGCGGCGCCGGAATCGCGGGATTGTCTCTCGCGCAGCGACTCACCACCATCGGCGCCGACGTCGTGGTGATCGAGAAGTCGCCGGGTCCGCGCAGCCAGGGATACATGATGGACTTCTTTGGGCTCGGCTACGACGCCGCCCAAGCCATGGGAATTCTGCCGCGGATGCAGGAACTCAGCTATCGGGTCGAGGAGCTCCGCTACGTCGACGGGTGCGGCCGGCGACGCGCCGGATTGAACTACGCACGCTTCGAACGGGCGGTGAACGGCCAGCTGCTGAGCATCATGCGCCCCGACCTGGAACTGGCGCTTCGCGAGCAGGTGGTTGATGAGGTCGACCTGCGCTACGGCTGCAGCATCGCGCACATCGAGAACTCGACCGGCGGCGTGCACGTCACTCTCACCGACGGGACGGTTCTCGGCGCCGACCTGTTGGTCGGCGCCGATGGCATCCACTCGACAGTGCGGCGCATGGTGTTCGGCGACGAGGAGCAGTTCCTCCGTTACCTCGGCTACCACACCGCCGCATTCATCTTCGACGACCCAGAGATCTACGACTACGCGCACAACCGGTTCTGTCTCACCGACACCACAGAACGACAAATGGGGTTCTACGGCCTACGCGATGGCAGGGTGGCCGCGTTCGCGGTGCACCGCAGGCCCGATCCCGCCGTGCCCGAAGACACGCAGCAGGCCGTGCGCGAGGCGTACTCGTCGCTCGGCTGGGTCGTTCCCCGGGCACTGGCGAAGTGCCCGATATCCTCCGAGCTGTACTACGACCAGGTCGCGCAGATCGAGATTTCGCAGTGGAGTCGCGGGCGGGTAGCTCTGCTCGGCGACGCCTGTCAGGCGGTATCGCTGCTCGCGGGGCAGGGCGCCGCGCTCGCGATCGCCGGTGCCTACGTGCTCGGCGAGCAGGTGGCGAGTGCTGACTCCATCGAGACCGCGCTGGCCCGCTACCAACAGCTGTGGCAGCCAGTGATCACGGAGAAGCAGCTGGTCGCCCGGCGCGGGGCGGGATGGTTCCTGCCATCGTCGTCGCTGCAGCTGCGGCTACGCAGGATCATCGTGAAGCTGACGAGTATTCCTGGAGTGGACTCCTACGTCAGCACCAGACTGGTGGGAAAGCCACACGCCACCATCCAAGGGCTCAGCGGCAGCCACCGTGAAGTGAGCCAGATCGCCTCGCCGAAGCGGATCGGGCACCACGGGCCCAGGTGCGTCAGGTGAGTGCTCGGAGCAGCACGACCTGAGGACACCCAGCGGCCCTGGCTGCGCCGCCCGGTGAGCAACCCCGGGCGGCGCAGCCAGACGAAGATCTCGTTATAGCATCGCTACTTCTTCTTTGTCCGGGTGGCACCGCCACGGCCACGCAGCGTCACACCGGACTCTGAGAGCACCCGGTGCACGAAGCCGTACGATCGCCCGGTCGCTTCGGCGAGCGCCCGGATGCTGGCGCCTTTCTCGTACTTCTTCTTCAGGTCCGATGCAAGCTTGTCCCGGGCGATGCCGGTGATCCGGCTGCCCTTCTTGAGGTCGGCCACCACGAAACGCCTTCCTTCCGACACGAGAAGAGCCGGTCAAGGCCCTTGCGGCAATGATCGACCAGGTTAGCGATCTACGCCAGAAGATCTTTGGATGGATCTGTGAACGGTAAGGTAGCCGGGCCGGCTGCCGCCCAGACGGTGTGATCCGCCAGCAGCCGACTGGATACGTTCCGTAACAGGGCGGCGCCGGTCAGGCGAGTTGCACCAGGTCGAGGTAGTCCGCGCTCCAGTGATCCTCGGTGCCATCCGGCAACAGGATCACCCGCTCGGGTTCCAGCGCCTGCACCGCCCCGGGGTCGTGCGTCACCAGCACTACCGCGCCGCAATAGTGGTGTAGCGCGTCGAGCACCCGCTCCCGAGACACCGGGTCGAGGTTGTTGGTCGGCTCGTCGAGGAGCAACACGTTGGCCGCCGACGACACCAGCGCCGCCAGCGCCAGCCGGGTCTTCTCCCCCCCGGACAGGGTGCCTGCCAGCTGATCCAGTTGCTCGCCACGAAACAGGAAGGCGCCCAGCAGCGTGCGCAGCTGCTGCTCGGGGGCGTCCGGCGCGGCGTGCCGGAGGTTGCACCACACGGTGGCATCGAGATCGAGCGTGTCATGCTCCTGGGCGAAGTACCCCACCCGCAGGCCGTGTCCTGCCTCAACGTGCCCGGCGTCGGGAGTCTCTGTCCCACCGAGCAGCCGCAGCAGGGTGGTTTTCCCGGCGCCATTGAGACCGAGGATCACCACCCGGCTGCCCCGGTCGACTGCGAGGTCTACCCCGCTGAAGACCTCCAGCGAGCCGTAGGACTTGCCCAAACCGCTCGCTGTCAGCGGGGTTCGCCCGCAGGCGGCGGGCTGCGGGAAGCGGATCCGGGCCACCCGCTCGGCACGTTGCTCGGCCTCCGCGCCGGCCAGCAACCGGGTAGCCCGCCGCTGCATGTTCTGGGCGGCGACGGCCTTGGTGGCCTTGGCCCGCATCCGGTCGGCCTGTGCCATCAGGGCAGTGGCCTTCTTCTCCGCGTTGGCGCGTTCCCGCCGCCGCCGCTTCTCGTCGGCGGCCCGCGCGTCCAGGTAGCGCTGCCATCCCAGGTTGTAGATGTCGGCCTCACCGCGTATCGCGTCGAGGAACCAGACCTTGTTGACCACGGCGGCGAGCAGATCGGTGTCGTGGCTGATCACCACGAGACCGCCGTCGTGGGCAGTGAGGAAATCGCGCAGCCAGGTGATCGAATCGGCGTCGAGGTGGTTGGTCGGCTCATCGAGTAGCAGCGTGGTGTTCGAGCGGCCGCCCGAGGCGTCCGAAGCGCCGAACAGGATCCGGGCCAGCTCGACGCGGCGCCGCTGCCCGCCGGACAGCGTGCGCAGCGGCTGGGCCAGCACCCGGTCGGGCAATCCGAGGCTGGCGCAGATCCGCGCCGCGTCGCTCTCGGCGGCGTAGCCACCAAGCGCGGAGAACCGATCCTCGAGGTGGCTGTAGCGGCGCACCGCGCGGCCCTGCTCGTGGCCGTCGACCAGCTCCGCCATCTCGGACTGCGACTTCTCCATCTCGTGCAGTAGCTGGTCGAGCCCGCGGGCGGAGAGCACCCGGTCCCTGGCCGGCACCGACAGGTCACCTTCGCGGGGATCTTGCGGCAAGTAACCCAGGTCTCCGGCACGGCGGACCTGGCCCCCGTAGGGCTGACTCTCGCCGGCCAGCACCCGCAGCGTGCTGGTCTTTCCCGCACCGTTGCGGCCGACCAGACCGATCCGGTCGCCGGGCTGCACCCGCAGGGTGGCTCCGGACAGCAAGATGCGGGACCCGGCACGCAGCTCGAGGTCGGTGGCTGTGATCACGGAGGAAGCTCCCAAGGTGGTCGCCGGCAGGGATCAGTTCCCCACGCGCCGCAGCGCGCGGGGCCGGCAGCACGTCAGCTTGTCGCGACCACGAAACCCATACTACCTGCGATGGCAGGCTTTACCGCACTCCGGCCCAGCGCCAGAGCAGCCGTCCCGGCCCGGCGATAAGCCCGACCTCGTCGAGGAACGTGACGACCTTGTGGGCGGCGAACTGTTTGGTCTGCCGCCAGTGCGGGTTCGCAGCAGCCGCTGCGACCGCCTCGTCGACGTCCAGCCCGGCCGCCGCATACACCTTCGGGTCGATCAACCTGGTGGTGGCGAAGTAGACCGCCATGGCGAGGATGAAGCGGCTGTAAGCCCGGCCCAGCGGGCCCAGCCGAGGCCATTGGCGCAGCGTCTCCTCGCGCGCATAGCGGATGTGCCGGGCCTCCTCGATGACGTGGATCCGCGACACCTTCTGGACCATCGGCTGCAGTGACTGGTCCGCCATCTGCTCGCGCTGCAACACGTCGAGGATCTCCTCGACGTAGATCGCCGCGCCGAAGGTCACGGTGCCGTTGGAGACTGTCTTGAGCAACCGTCCGAGGTGGTGAACGAACCAGCCGGGACCGTACTCGGGGCCGCCGAACTTCTCCGCCGCGCGGGAGAACATGATCGAGTGCCGGCACTCGTCGGCGATCTCGGTCCACGCGTACCGGGCATGCGCGCTGCCCTTGGGACGGTCGTAGACGTGCCGGACGAGCATTTGCATGAGGATCGTCTCGAACCAGATGCCGATGCTGTAGAGGCTCGCCACCTCGTGCTTGGTCAGCTCGATCCGCTGCTCCTCGCTCATCCGATGCCACAGCGCTGTGCCGTAGAGGGAGCTGCGGCGCGGATCGATGAAGTAACGGTCCGGCGCGAGGGGGGCGTCCCAGTCGATCTCGACGGCCGGGTCGTAGGAGTGTTTGGCCGAGGTCCGTAGCAGCCGCTGCGCGGTGTCCTCGCGGTCGGGGATGCGGTTCGTCGCGTCAACGGCGCTGGTCACGGACATCTGCGGCCTCCTTGACGAGCGGGCATGCTCAATATAACTGACTGGTCAGTTACCTACAAGAGGGAGCCACTCACCCCGGCGGATCCGGTCCAGGCCCAGCCACCCGAAATCAACTGCCCGCGCCTCCACCTTCGCTCGCGGCACCTCCGGGTGGTCCAGCCACCAGGACATCAGCCCCTGCAGCGCGCCGACAAGCATGGGGACGGTCAGCCGTGCCTGCTCCAGCACCTCCTCGTCGGAGGGCGCCGAAACCCCCGACTCGGGGGCGTAGTAGCTGGCGAGCACCGCCGCGAGGACCTCGATGACCTGCTCCCGGAGCGTGCGCAGCGGCGCGCCGAGCTCAGGGTTGTCCAGGTGCCGCGCGACCAGTGCCCAGGCCTGCGGACGCTCGGTCACCAGGTCGCAGAGCAGCCGGACCACGCCGCGCCAGGCGCCGAGCGCGTCACCGGCTTTGCCCAGCACCTCGGGCAGCCGTCCCATGAAGCCCTCCACGACCTGCGCGGTGACCGCCGCGAAGAGCTCCTCCTTGCTCGGGAAGTGCTGGTACACCAGCGCCTTGCTCACCCCGGCGGTGGCGGCGACGTGTTCCATCTGGGTGAGGTAGTAACCCCGGCTGCTGAACTCCCGCAGCGCCGCTTCGAGCAGCTCGCCCCGCCTGGCCTGAGACGACAGCCGGCGCCGGGCGCCTGCTGGGCTCCGGAGGTGCCGCGGGGACGGCTGGCTCACGCCGACCAGTGTGCTCGCTGCCCGTGCGTCGTGGGTGCTGGGCACTCCCAGGCCCGTCGACGTACCCTGTCCCGCGATGACCGATCTCGCTGTCGACCTTGCTGGACGCACTGCTCTGATTTCCGGTGCCAGTCGTGGCATCGGACGCGCCATCGCCGCCGCACTGCTGGCCCGCGGCGCCGCCGTGGCGATCACCGCCCGCAAGCCCGACGAGCTGAACGCCGCTGCCGACGAACTCGCCGCCACGGTCGAAGGCGCCGCTGACCGGGTTCTCGCGCTGCCCGGAAACGCGGGCGATCCGGCAGCCCGGGCCGAGGCGGTGGACCGGACAGTCGAGCGCTTCGGGTCGCTGGACGTGCTGGTGAACAACGTCGGGATCAACCCGGTGTACGGGCCGTTGATGCAGGCTGACCTCGGCGCGGTGCGCAAGATCTTCGATGTCAACGTGGTGGCGGCATTGGGCTTCGTGCAGCAGGCGTACCGGGCGTGGATGGGCGAGCATGGCGGCGCTGTGGTCAACATGGCTTCGGTCGCGGGGCTGCGCTCTGCGGGAACGATCGCGGCCTACGGGATGTCGAAGGCGGCGATGATCCGGCTCACCGAGGAGCTGGCCTGGGAGCTCGGCCCGTTGATCCGGGTGAACGCAATAGCACCGGCGGTGGTCAAGACAAGGTTCTCGACCGCGCTTTATGCCCAGGGCGAGGAGCAGGTCGCAAAGGCCTATCCGATGGGTCGGCTGGGCACGCCACAAGACATCGCCGCGCTCGTCGCGTTCCTCGTCTCCGACGCCGCCTCCTGGATCACCGGCGAGACGGTGCGAGTGGATGGCGGCCTACTCGCCACCGGGCCCCTGCGTTAACCTCCGCCGCCGAGCCGCTAGTCGGGCGTGTGTGTGCTGTGCCCCGTGAACTCGACCAGAGCTACGTCTGGCCGGACTGAAATGTCGCTGGCGTCGAGTTCACGGGCAAGCCGCCAGGGAACATGCGTGGTCGAGATGGGGCGAAGCCCGGTTAGCGTTGACCGGGCGGGTGCAGCTGGACCTCGACGCAGCGGGCTCGACGGGCGGCCTCGTCGAGCACCGCACGGCGGGGTTCGGGGATGTCGAGCACGTGGGGCTCAGCCTGTGCCAGCAGCGCGGCTAACCGCGGGTCGGCGGCCAAGCTGCGCAGCGCCGCGGTGTCCCCGCCGAGGACGACGGCGTCCAGCTCGGCTGCGCGGGGCAGCAGTACCCGTGCCGCGGTATCCGCCGCAGCGCGCAACGCCACTCGCGCCTGGCCCTCCCGGCGCCGCGCGAAACGTTGCTGGGATTGCCCGCCCGCGGCGGACCGGCCGTGTACCTGGCGGCTGCCGGTGCTGGAGGTGAGTACCACCCCGGCGCGGGCGATCCCGACGCTGTACCCGCCCAGGCGGACCAGCAGCAGCCCGATCGTGCGCGGCACCATCAGGTGGTCGAGCAGACCGTCCACAGCCTGGCCGGTTTGTTCCCCGGGCTGCGCCGCCAGCGGACCGAACGGCACCGGGATCGACGCCATCCAGCCATCACCAACCGTCACGTCCACCCGCTGAGGCGCGACCGCGGTGGCCACCACCCCACCGTGCCCGGCTGCGAACCGTTCCAGGAATCCGCCCAGCCGCTCGGGCTCCACCTCCACCGCGCGCCCACCGGCGGCAAGCTCCCGGGTTCGGCTCACCACGGCACGCTAGCGCGTTCTTGCGTGGCGGCAAGCAGACGCATGATCGGCATTAGTTGACACGTGACTAAAAGGTCACCTATCGTCGAGAGGTGGACGCGGTGTTCAAAGCCCTCGCCGATCCGACCCGGCGAAGCCTGCTCGACGAGCTCTTCCGAGAGGACGGACAAACGTTGAGCGCGCTCGAAGAGCGCTTCTCGATGACGCGCTTCGGCGTGATGAAGCACCTGAGGCAGCTCGAGGAGGCGGGCCTGGTGGTCAGCAAGCGGCGAGGCCGCGAGAAGCGCCACTTCCTGAACCCAGTCCCCATCCGGCTCGTCCACGACCGGTGGGTGAGCAAGTACGCCGAGCCCTGGGCGGCTGCGCTCAGCGGTCTCAAGAACAGGCTGGAGAGTCCGATGGAGAAGGTTTTCGAGATCTACATACGCACCACCCCGGAGCGCCTCTGGGAGGCGATCACCGACGGTGAGATCCGGAGCAAGTACAACTTCGGTTCCCGGGTCAGCTCGGACTGGACGCCCGGCTCGCGCTACGAGATGAGGCACCCGGCTGCCACCGGGCTCCTGGGGGAAGGAGAGAACCTCGAGGTCGACCCGCCACACCGGCTGGTCCAGAGCATGGTTGCGCTCTGGAGCGACGACGTGAAGAGCGAGGGCACCTCGAGGGTCACCTGGGAGATCGTGCCCGTCGGCGACTCCTGCCGGCTGACCGTGACCCACGACCAGCTGCGCGAGGGCGCCAACGAGGAGCTCTACGGCGGCTGGCCGATGATCCTCTCCGGCCTGAAGACGTGGCTCGAGACGGGCAAGTTACTCACCACGCCGGGATCGCTGCTATACGGCTGAGCCGATTGGAAGCAGCAAGACGAATTATCTGCGCGACGCTAACAGCTGAACCGTCATTCAGTGGGTTTTGCGTAGTCTGCTGCGGCAGACCAGTCGAGAGCGATGCAGGGCTCGTCACCGACGATCCACGCATCGTGACCGGGGGAGATGACAAACGCATCACCAGGTCCCAGATCTCCCTCGGTCCCGTCGTCCATCGTGACGTGCATCCGGCCGGAGACGATGTATCCGGTGTGGGCCGCTTCGCAGGACTCGGTGCCGGCGATGGGTTTGACGTCCTTGGACCATTGCCAGCCGGGCTGGAAGACGGCGCGACCCACGATGGCCCCAGCCACGGTCACGACCCCGAGTTCACCGTTGGTGAACTTCCGGATCTCGTCCGGTATATCTAGATTCCTCGACTGAAGGGTCATGGTTTCCTCCTCGGGATCTCCGACCCGCAGCCGGGCCAGGGCTCCGGTTCGGTACGCACAGCACGGTGGCCGAACGGTCCCGGCGGAACTCATACGCAGAACCAGATGCGTGACCACGTTACGTCCACCATCGAGCCCCGAAACAGGTCCGTCAGGGTGGATCGATGGCCTGAACGAGGAAGTTCATGCGGAAACTGTTCCCCTGTTACTCGCTGAAAGTAATCGGCTGTACGACACATCTGTGTGATTTTGTGCGCGCCGTAGGCTGCACCGGTGATCGATGTGCTGGTGGCCGGGGGTGGCCCGGCAGGATGGGCGGTGGCGGCGGCCTGCGCGCGGCTGGGGCTGGACACCGAGCTGGTGGACCCCGCACCGGATCGGCCGTGGCGGGCCACCTACGGCTCCTGGCGGGCTGAGCTGCCCGACGACGCTGATGCAGCCGTGGCGGCAGCGGGTCGCGCCGAGGCGATCGGCACCACCGGGCACCGGCTGGGCTGGGAGTACGTGGTGCTGGACAACAGCGCGCTGCAGGGCGGATTCGCCGCCGCACCAGTAACAGTGCTGAAGGGCCGGGTGCGGGATGCCCACGCGGATCCGGACGGGGTCACCGTCGATCTGGTCGGCAGCCACCGGCGGGCAGCCATCCTGCTCGACGCGACCGGTGCGGCACGCTCGGTGCTCGGCGCTACCCTGCGCCGGCCGGCTGCCGAGCAGACCGCGGTGGGTGTGCTCGTCGACGCTGACGCCGCCGCGGCTGTGGTGACTCCGGGCAATGCGTTGTTCATGGACTGGCGGCCGCACCACGGCGAGTCGGGGTGGCCCACGTTCCTCTATGCGGTACCGGTGACGTCGAATCGAGTACTCCTCGAGGAGACCTCGCTGGCCCGGCGGCCGGGGCTCGGGCTGGCGGTGCTGCGTCGCCGGCTACATGCCCGGTTGGCCCACCACCGCATCGCCGTGCCCGACGGTGGCGAGGAGCGGGTTCACATCCCGGTGGACCGTCCGCTACCGGCGGCCCAGGACTGGCGCAAGGCAGTGGTGCCGTTCGGAGCGGCAAGCCCCCTGGTACACCCGGCAACCGGCTACAGCGTGGCAGCGGCGCTGCGGCTGGCTCCCCGGCTGGCCCTGGCGCTGCGGGATGCGCTGTCGCGCGGCGGCTCAGCAGCCGCGGGCGCCGCGGCGTGGCGAACGGTGTGGAGCCCGGCCGCGCTGGCGGTGCACACCCTGCGGCGGCGCAGCCTCGAATCGCTACTGCGCTTTCCCCCTGGCCTTGTCCCGGAGTTCTTCGACGTGTTCTTCACGCTTCCCGAACGACACCGCTGGGCGTACCTCACGGGCCGCGAGGATGTCAGAGGCAGCGCCGCTGCGATGGGCGCACTATTCGCCGGCTCCCCTTGGTGGCTGCGCAGGCAGTTGGTCCTCGGGGCACTCGATCCGCGCACCGTGTGCGCCCTCGAGGACGAGGTGACCGTCAGGGATGTGGGACGCTGATGTCTACCTCTATCTCGGGCTTGACCTTGAGCGCGCCGAGCATGGCGGAGAACGGTTTGATACCGAATTTGCGCTGGTCCAGGACGATCTTGGCGTTCCAGCGCTTGCCGTCGTCGCGAGCCTCGACAGAGATCGGACTCGTCACGCCGTGCAGCGTCAGATCCCCCTCGATGCGGGCCCGGTCGCCGTCGCGTACCACTGACACTGAGCGAAACCCGATCTTCGGATACCTCCGCGCTTCGAGCGTATCCTCGGTGTTGCGCTCGATCTTCTTACGATCGGACGCCGAGACCGCTTCGGTCGTCACGCGCAGCGAGACTGGATCGAAGTCGGCGGTGATCGCGTCGTCATCCCCCACTCCCAGGGACAAGGTCGTCACCTGCAGGGTTATGTCGTGACCGACGGAGGTCAACAGGCCCTCCCGAAAAACCGAGACCCGGCAGTCCACCGCAGCAGCATCGAAAGTTGGCACGGAGTGAGCCTAGCCTGGCGGGATCAGGTGATGCAGATGAACGTGGTCCTCGGCGCGGAATCCGCAATCCTCGGTCCACATCCCGGCGGCCAGCGCAAACCATGATCACATCCGTGCAGGTGTTGGTCGACGCGGACAATCTTGATGTGCCCAGGCTGCGGCTGCTGGTCGCGGCGCTGGAGGCCGCGCTGCAGACGTGGCCATCCGCCGACGTGGTGGTGGCCGGCGCGCCCACAACGCTGGATGCGCTCGACTGGCCGTCGGGGGCCCAGCTGTTGCCGGCGAGCGGCTGGCAGGGCGCGGACCTGCTGCTGGCCCGCGCCTACCGGGCCGATGACCGGCCGCTGCTGCTGGCCACGGGGGACGGGGACTTCGCGCAGCTGGCGCGACGGCACCCCGGTCTTGTGCTGCTGGTCAGCGGGACGTCAAGTCGTTCCAGGGCGTTCACCGGTCCCCGGATCGTCAGCACCGATCCGGCGTCTGACGGCGGCGCGCAGCTGCGGTCCTGGTTGGGACAGTCAACCGCGCTGTGAGAGATTTGCGCCGTGCCTACCCTGTTCAGCCGCATCATCCAGGGCGAAATCCCGGGTCGCTTCGTCTGGAGCGACGACCGCTGCGTCGCCTTTCTCACCATCGCTCCGCTGCGGCCAGGCCACGCTCTGGTCGTCCCCCGCGCCGAGGTCAACGAGTGGACCGACGCGGACGACGACCTGGTCGCCCAGCTCATGGTGGTGGCCAAGCAGATCGGCGCGGCGCAGAAGATAGCCTTCGATGCGCCGCGGGCCGGACTCATGATCGCCGGGTTCGAGGTGCCACACCTGCACCTGCACGTGTTCCCCTCCTGGGGCATCGACGACTTCGACTTCGGTAACGCCGACCATGATCCGGACCCGGCCGGACTCGACGCCGCCGCGGACGCCCTGCGCTCGGCGCTCCGAGCGGCAGGACACAGCCAGCGGGTGCCCAGCAGCTAAAGCGGGCGGAAGCGGCGCAGGCGCAGGCTGTTGGACACCACGAACACCGAGGAGAATGCCATCGCCGCTCCGGCGACCATGGGGTTGAGCAGCCCGGCCGCGGCCAGCGGAAGCGCGGCGACGTTGTAGCCGAAAGCCCAGAACAGGTTGCCCTTGATAGTGCGTAGGGTGCGCCTGGACAGCCGGATCGCATCGGTGACCACCCGCAGGTCGCCGCGAACGAGGGTGAGGTCACTGGCCTCGATCGCGGCGTCGGTGCCGGTACCCATGGCCAATCCCAGATCGGCCTGGGCCAGCGCGGCGGCGTCGTTGATCCCATCGCCGACCATCGCCACGACACGGCCTTGCCGCTGTAGCCGGCGCACCTCCTCGACCTTGCCCTCGGGCAACACCCCGGCGATCACAGTGTCGATCCCGACCTCGGCGGCCACTGAGCGGGCGACGGTCTCGTTGTCGCCGGTGATCAGCACCGGGGCCAGACCCAGCGCACGCAACCGGCGCACCGCCTCGGCGCTTGTCGGTTTGACGGTGTCGGCCACCGCGAGTAGGCCCCGCACCTGATCGCCCCAGGCCACCGCGACGACCGTATGGCCATCTCGCTCGGCCGTCGCCGACGCCGTGACCATCGGGGCTGGCAGCGGCAGTGACCACTGGTTGGCCAACCAGGCCGGCCGACCCACCAGCACTGTGGCGTCATCCACCACCCCGTGCACACCCAGCCCCTGCGACGAGCGGAAACGGTTCACGACAGGAAGATCGCCCAGCCACTCCCGGCCGCGGGCGGCGATCGCGGTGGCGATGGGGTGCTCGGAGGCATCCTCCACCGCAGCGGCCCGGCGTAGCACCTCGTCGGCGTTCTCGCCGGCTGCGGGAAGCACGTCGACCAGGGTCATCGTGCCGGTGGTGATGGTGCCGGTCTTGTCCAGCAGCACGGTGTCCACCCGCCGGGTGGACTCCAATACCTCGGGTCCCTTGATCAGGATGCCCAGCTGCGCACCACGACCGGTGCCGACCAGCAGCGCAGTCGGCGTGGCCAGCCCGAGGGCGCACGGGCACGCGATGATCAGCACGGCGACCGCAGCGGTGAACGCGGTCGTGGTCGGGGCACCGATGACCAGCCAGAAATCGAGGGTGGCCAGTGCGAACACGATCACGGCCGGCACGAATACCGCCGAGACCCGGTCTGCCAGCCGCTGCACCCGGGCCTTGCCATGCTGGGCGTCCTCCACCAGCCGCGCCATCTGGGCCAGCCGGGTGCCCGCACCGACCCGGGTGGCCCGCACCCGTAGCCGACCGGAGATGCTCACTGTCCCGCCAGTCACCGCCGAGCCCGGGTTGACCTCGATCGGGACCGACTCGCCGGTGAGCATGCTCTCGTCGACGGCGGACGACCCGTCCACCACCCGGCCGTCGGTGGCGACCTTCTCTCCTGGGCGGACCACGAACTCATCGCCCACTCCGAGCGACTCGACGGGGATCCGCACCTCCTGCCCGTCCCGCAGCACCGAGACGTCCACGGCGCCGATGTCGAGCAACGCACGCAGCGCCGCACTCGCGCGCCTCTTGGCGCGCGCCTCGAAGTAGCGACCGGCCAGCAGGAACACCGTGACGCCTGCAGCGACCTCCAGGTAGATCTGGGCCCCGCCCGCGCTCCGGTGCACTGACAGGCCGAACTCGTGTCGTAGGCCCAGCTCGCCGGCTCCACCGAAGATCATCGCGTAGCTGCTCCACAGGAACGCTGCCAGCACACCCATCGAGACCAGCGTGTCCATGGTGACCGCACCGTGGCGCACGTTCCGCCAGGCGGCGCGGTGGAAGGGCAGCGCCCCCCACACCACCACCGGCGTGGCCAGCAACAGGGATAACCACTGCCACCCGGGGAATTGCAGCGCAGGCACCATCGCCATGGCGATCACCTGGATAGCGAGCACGGCACTGCCCACCAACCGATCGCGCAGTGCGTGGATCTCATCCTTTTCGGGGCTGGTCTCGGGGGTGCCTGCCTCGGGCTGGGTCGACTTACCCCGGGCCAGTTCGGCGGTGTAGCCGGTGTGCACCACGGTGGCCACGAGGTCGTCGGGTGTGACGCCGCCGGTGTAGCTGACCCGGGCCTTGCCCGTGGCGTAGTTGACGGTCGCGCTCACCCCGTCGAGCCGGTTGAGTTTGCGCTCGATGCGCGCCGCGCAGGACGCGCAGGTCATGCCCCCGATGGCCAGCTCGACCTGCCGGGCCGGTTCGCCGGCGCCGGTTACGGTGCCGGGGCTGCGGTCGCGGACGGTCGCCATGTCACCTCGCCAGCGCGGTGAACTCTGCGGTCCGCACCCGGCCATGATGCTGGAACTCCACGAACATCCGGTAGTACCCGGCGGTCGGTGCCTCGACCTCGAAGCCGATCGTGGTGTCGCGGCGGGGGCCTTCGATGGGACGCACTTGCAGGTAGGCCAGGTCGCCCTCACGCAGGATCACCAAACGCCCAGCATTCCCGAGGTAGGTATCGAGGTCTGTGACCGGCACGTCGTCGCGAATCACGTGCATCGACAACTGCGACACTGAGCCAGCGATCAGGTCTCCGGTCCCGACCACCGTGTAACCGTCGACGTCGGCGGTCGACGAGATCTTCGGTATCGGTCCGGGCTCGACCAGACCCGGTGCGTCGAGATCCACGCCGAGGATCACCGGTGTTGTGACGGACTCTGGCAGGAACTCGGCGAAGGCGCGGTAGCTGCCCGGCTGGTCGAGCTCAAGCGGCACGCTCCAGGTGCCGTCGGGAGCCATGGTGGGGTGCAGGCGCTGGTAGCCGCTCATGTCCCGGCGCACGACGACGAGATTCATCCGGTGCGGGCTGCGCGCGAAGTCGGTAACCGGCTTGCCGTTGACGGTGAACACAGTGAAGAGAAAGTCGGTGGTCTCGCCGGCAGTGAATCGTGTGGTTCTTGGACGCAGCAGGTAACCCTCGTCGGTGACGGCCAGGCCGCCTGGCCCCGTGCCGCGAACGTTGTCACCATCGCCGGGTGACCCACTCTGGGGCCCAGTCTGGCGGTGCGGTGCTGGTGCGGCGGCATCGACGATCGCCTCTCCGAGGTTGATCGCGACGCCGAAGATTGCGACCAAGCCGGCGAGCATCGCCAGCAGCGTCACCGGGGTGCGCATCTGCTCAGTCCGAGACCTCCCCGTGAATGCTCAGCGTGAAATCTCGTAGCCGGCTTCATTGACCGCAGCGTGCACGGCGGTGTCGTCCAACGCAACGTTGCTGGTAACGCTTAACCTGCCGGTTGCCAGTTCGACCTGAACACCACTGACACCCGCGATGGCGCCGACCTCCTCGGTCACCGCCGAAACGCAGTGCTGGCACACCATCCCCGTGACGACGTACTCACTGATCGTGGCCGTTTCCCCCATGTCGTGACCTCCTCGAGTTCGTTGCGGTGTCCGCGTGGTGCGTCAGGAACGAACCAGCCGGGCGATGGCATCGGCTGCTTCCTTGACCTTGATGCTGGCCTCGGCTTCATCGGCCGCGGCGTCGACCACGCAGGTGGCCATATGCTCTTCGAGCAAGACCAGCGCAAATGATTGCAGTGCCTTCGTGGCGGCCGAGACCTGGGTCAGGACATCGATGCAGTACTGGTCCTGTTCAACCATGCGTTGCAGACCACGGATCTGACCCTCGATCCGACGCAGCCGTTTGAGGTAGGCGTCCCGGTCTTTGGTGTAGCTTGCCATTCGATGCCCTCTCGTGACGCCTCCGAAATACCTCTACTGGGTATCAACTATACCCCCTGCTGGTATGCTATTGCCACCACCCGCCACCCCGGTGCGCAGTCTGGGCAGCACCTCGGCGCCAAGCCGGCCGATGTTCTCCCGGGTTCGTGCCGCGTCACCCGTGGTCTCGACCAGCAGCAGGTGGTGGCGCACCCCGGTGCGCCGCGCGGAGCCCGCAAGCACCCGCACGCAGTCCTCGGGGCTGCCGATCGGGTGCAGCCGGCACAGCAGTTCGGTGTACGCGTGCGGGTCGCGCGGAGTGTGCGGCGCGCCGTCGGCGCGCCGGTAGCCGGCCAACCCGGGACCCAGCCAGCGGGGAAGCGCCGCGCGCACTTCGGCGAGCGCCTCGGTGCGGGTGTCTGCGACGTGGGCCACCCCGGCGGCCAGGTGACCGGGATCCAGCCCACCGGTCAGCGCTGAATAGCGCGCCGTGAACGCAGCCTTCTCCTCGTCGTCGGCGTGCATGCCGAGCAGCATCGGAAGGTGGCGTGCAGCTGCGACCTCGAGTCCGCTCTGCGAGGTGACCGCGGTGACCACCGGTGGGTGGGGGCGGGTCCGGGGCGCCGGCACCAGCGGCAGGGTGCCTGCCACGCGCCCGGTACGCAGCGTCTCTAGCAGGACGTCCAGCGTGGCCGGGTAGCCATGTTCCCAGCGGCCGAGCCCGGTACCGAACACGTCGAGGTCGACCCACGGTCCGCCGCGGCCCACACCCAGCCGAAACCGACCGCCAGACAGCTGGTCAAGCAGCGCGACCTGCTCGGCAAGAGCCACTGGATGCGTCGTGGACAGCACACTCACCGCAGTACCCACCGCGACTCGCCGGGTCGCTGCGAGCAAGTAGCCGGCGAGCGTCACCGCCGAAGGGCACACCCCGTAGGAGATGAAGTGGTGCTCGGCAACCCACACCTCGTCGAACCCGGCCTCGTCGGCGGCCACCGCAGCCTCCACGGTGCCGTCGAGCACCGTGGAGTAATCCTGGCCGGGATACTGCGGGGCCAGCAGGAACGCCCCGAACGTCACCGCTAGCCCACACCTCACTACACGCCAGCCTCCCATCACCCGTGCCAGGAGCTATTCCGGGACGAGTACCACCCATACCGGACCGGGAGCAAAGGTCAGCGGCGATCCATCCGGGAGGGTGAACGTGGTGATCGCGTCGGGGGCCGGGCGCGACCAGCTCCCGTCGAACGCAAGGCCGTCCCGGAGCACAATCGCGCTACCGGCGCCCACGGTCGCAGCGAACGGCGAAGGTGCCCCGGAGGTGTCCCGGATCGGGGTGTCGCGCACAGCCACTCGCTGCAGCACCACCGTGGCCGCACCGGGCCGCGGGCCCGAGGCCGAGGTGAGCGGCGCACCGTCCATCGATATCACCCACCTCGCTTCGGCAGGCATCCATTGCACCCCGATGTCGGTAGCCCGGTACCGGACGTTGGTTCCCGGCACCGGACGGCCGCCGGGCGGGGTAGGTCCGAAGCGGAACCCGATGTCGCGCGGCGGCGCGCCTCCCCGGCGCAGCAGGTTGGTGTCGCCGTAGAGATTGTGCGGCATCCGCCGGTTCCGGTCCCGGCGGTAGCTGCCCGCCTGTTCCTCTTCCGAGACGTTGAGCACCGGTGCGCGTGCCACGAGTGCGTTGACTGCGGCGGCAGCGCCAGAGAAGGCCAACGCGGGGCGGCCGAAATTGGCCAGCAGTTGCAGGTCGGTCAGCCGGGTGCTGCGTACCGGCCCCGCGACCGGCGGGAAACGGGACTGATACACCGCGAGCAGCCGGCTGATGCCGCCCTCCACCGGCTCGACATAGACCAGGTCGGCAAGTTCGAGCCCGGCCTGCGGGCGGGCCGGCGGGGCGTTGTCGATCTTCACGCCGAGCACCGGCGCGCCGAGGTCGGTGGCCAGACCAGTGAACGGCGACACCGGCGGCGGTTCGGGTAACGGGCTAGCTGGCGCACTGCTCGGAATCGGCGAGCCAGGAGAGGGGGACGGAGGCGGCGCGGACCCCGAGCAGGACTGCAGCCCGGCGGAAAACGTGGCGACCAGCAGGACCATGGCCAGCGTGCGCAGAAGCACCGGCAGAAGGTGCCCCCGCCGGCTCATGACCACCGCCCCCCTCGCCTGTGCCTGGTGCACGCTGAGTAACGCACTTCATACCAGCCGTAATCGGCGCAGGTGAAGTCCCGGCGCACCGCTCATCGATTGCCTCGGGTCGTTCATCGGCTGCTGGCTGCGGGACCAGTGGTCGTTGTCCGGGCCGATCATGAGGACGTTCATCGCCACAGCTTTCATGGACGCACAGTAGATTACTGAAGGTGATGGCGGCTCCCCTGAATGTGGCACTCCGCTCGGAGGATGACAATGAGTCGCGTGCCGATTACGCTGGGGGATATTGCTCAACGTCACCACCGGGGGCACCTAGTGAGCGTGAGCCACGGGCTTGATCGCGTCGAACCCCGGCGCGGCCTGGCGGCTCTGGACCCACGAGGGTGGAAGCTTTGGGGTGAACGGAAAGTCGCCCTCAGCTACGTCCTCACCGTGGACATCGTGGCGGTGGCGCTGATCGTGGGGGCGATCGCGGCCATCCCGGTTCGCTCCGCGGATCTGTTCCGGTTCAGCCTGCTGGTCGCGGGGGCGGTGGTCCACCACGAGGCGGTTCGCCAGATCGAGTTACTCCGGGAGCGGGCGGTCGGCAGTGGCCTGCTCCCGAACCTGAGGTCCTTGTGGATCTTCGCGGCGGTGCTGTCGGTCCCGTTACCGCTGGTCTTTGCTGTGACCGTGGTGGTCTACCTGCACGCCTGGTACCGGACCGGCCCTAGCCGCCTGTACCGCACAGTGTTCTCCGGCGCGACGATGGTACTGGCGGCCGCCGCTGCTGTCGCGGTCCTGCAATTGGTAGGGCCCAACGGTTACCCGATCATCCCGCACGGCCTGCCCGGGCTCGTCGCCCTGATCGGCGCCGGAGCAGCATATTGGCTGGTCAATTTCGGGCTGGTGGTCGGTGCCGTGATGATGTCCGACCCGCTGCAGCCGCCCCGCCAGGCACTGGGCAACCCGAGCGATCAGGTCGTGGTCGCGGCCTCGCTCGGGCTGGGCGTCGCGCTCGCCGCCATGCTGGTCTGGCAGCCGTGGCTGATCGCTGTCCTCATGATCACCGTGATCGCGCTGCACCGCGCATTGCTGCTGCCGCATTTCCAGCAGGCCGCCCGCACCGACAGCAAGACCGGTCTGCTCACCGTGGGATTCTGGCATGAGGTCGCCGGCCGGGAAATCGAACGGGCCCGCCGGCTCGGCGAGCCGCTCGGAGTGCTGATGCTCGACCTGGACCATTTCAAGTCGTTCAACGATCGGATGGGGCATCTCGTCGGCGATCAGGTACTGCGTGCCGTTGCCGACGAGTTCCGCTCCGAGACCCGACCCTACGACCTGGTCGGGCGGTTCGGCGGCGAGGAGTTCGTGATCCTGCTGCCTGGGGTGGGAACCGCCCAGATCGAGCATGTCGCCGACCGGATCCGGCTGCGCATCAGCCGGCTGTGCGTTCTGGTCCACGGTCCGCACGACCGGCCGGTCACGGTGGACGGTATCTCGGTGTCGATCGGGGCGGCGGTGTGCCCCGACGACGGCAACGAGCTCGACCGCCTCCTGCTGGCGGCCGACGGCGCCCTGCTGGCCGCCAAAGCAGCCGGCCGCGACCGCGTCCGCCTAGCCACCCGCTGACCCTGTCCCGTTCAGCACGTTCTGGATGCAGACTGCTGCTGATAGGGGGTAGACGACAGCAGTCTGCATCCAGAACGCGGGAGCGGGGCGGTATGGAGTTGGTGATGGGGACCAGGGAGTTGCTGGGGCGGGCGTGTGCGGTGCGTGACGCCGCGCACGGCACTCGGGTGACCTACTCCCCCAAGGTGTTCCTGCCGCTGACCATGCTGTGCCGGGATCGCTGCGGATACTGCACGTTCGCGCACGCCCCCCGTGCGGTGCCGTCGGCCTACCTGGAGCTTGACGAGATCTTGGCGATCGCGTGTCAGGGTGCGGAGCTCGGCTGCCACGAAGCGCTGTTCACCCTCGGCGAGCGTCCCGAACACCGGTACCCGCAGGCCCGGAGCTGGCTCGCCGACCACGGATACAGCAGCACAGTGGACTACCTCGTCGCCGCCTGCCGCGGGGTACTCGAGGACACCGGGTTGCTGCCGCACGCCAATGCTGGTGCGTTGTACCGCGACGAGCTGGCCGAGCTGCGCGAGGTGACCGCGAGCCAGGGGATGATGATCGAGTCGTTGCGGCCGGACCTGGCCGCGCACCGCGGGGCCCCGGACAAACATCCGGATCGGCGGCTGGCCACCCTGCACGCCGCGGGTGAGCTGGCGATCCCGTTCACCACCGGGATCCTGGTCGGCATCGGCGAGACCGAGGCTGACCGGGTTACCGCGCTCGAGGCGATCGCCGAGGCCCACCGCCGGTACGGGCACGTGCAGGAAGTGATCGTGCAGAACTTCCTGCCCAAAGCGGGCACTGCGATGCGCCAGGTCCCACCCTGCCCGCCGCAGCAGCACCTGCGGGCCATCGCGCTGGCCCGGCTGCTGCTGCCGCCCGAGGTGCACGTGCAGGCGCCGCCCAACCTCACCGACGATCCGGCGGGCGTGCTGGCTGCCGGCATCGACGACTGGGGCGGGGTCTCCCCCATCACCGCAGATCACGTCAACCCCGAGCGGCCCTGGCCCGCGCTGGACGAGCTGCGCACCGCCACCGAAGCGGCGGGGCACACCCTGGCACCACGCCTGACCGTGTACCCGGAGTACGTGCTGGATCCGCAGCGGTGGCTGGACCAGGCGGTCCGCTTCGGTGTGCTGGACCGCTGCGACGCAGAAGGGCTCGGCCGGGACGATCCGGGCGCGGTGTTTGCCGAACGCGCACGCCACGCCGTCAACGTCGGCGACGGTGCTGAGGTGAACCTAGCCGCGCGCCGCTCCACCGCCTGGTACTCCGGTACCGACGTCGCACCGCCCGTGTTGCTGCCCGCGCCGGGGCGGGCCACCGGGGCGGTGCGTGAGGTGCTCGACGGGGTTCGCATCGGGCAGCGTCCCGAACTCGACGAGCTGGTGACGCTGCTGTCCGCCCGCGGACCCGAGGTTGCGGCCGTCGCCGGGCTGGCCGACCAGTTGCGGGTGGCAACTGTCGGCGACGCCGTCACCTACGTGGCCAACCGCAACATCAACTACACCAACGTGTGCACCTTCCGGTGCCGGTTCTGCGGGTTCTCCAAGGGCAAGCTGTCGCTGAACCTGCGTGGCGCGCCGTACCTGCTCGAGCTGCCCGAGATCGTGGCGCGGGTACTGGAGGCGCAGCGCTGGGGCGCTACCGAGGTGTGCCTGCAGGGCGGGATCCACCCCAGCTTCGACGGCGACTACTACCTCACGGTGTGCCGGGCCATCCACCAGGCGGCGCCCGGGATCCACATCCACGGTTTCACCGCGCTGGAGGTCACTGAAGGGGCCCGGCGGCTCGGCGAACCGCTGGTCGACTACCTCACCCGGCTGCGCGAAGCTGGGCTCAAGTCGTTGCCCGGCACCGCCGCGGAGATTCTCGACGACGAGGTCCGCGCGGTGCTGTGCCCTGACAAGATCACCACTGGGGAGTGGCTGGAGGCGCACCGGGTAGCGCACTCGGTGGGGCTACGCTCCAACGTCACGATGATGTTCGGGGCCATCGAGCAACCCGTGCACTGGGCTCGTCACCTGCTGCGCGCTCGCCACCTGCAGGAGCAGACCGGCGGGTTCACCGAGTTCGTCGGCCTACCGTTCGTACACATGGCGACCCCGATGTACCTCAAGCGGGCGGCCCGGCGTGGGCCGACCTGGCGGGAGGTGCTGCTGGTGCACGCGGTTGCCCGGATCGCACTGCATGGGTTGATCGACCACGTGCAGGCGTCCTGGGTGAAGCTCGGCGCGTCCGGTGCCCGCCAGCTGCTGCAGGCCGGGGTGGACGACCTCGGCGGCACACTGATGGATGAGAACATCAGCCGCGCGGCGGGTGCGAGCCACGGGCAGGGGCTGGACGAGGCCGGGTTCCGGGCGATCGTCGAGCCACTCGGGCGACCGCTGGCCCAGCGCACCACTCTCTACGAGCCGGTCCGAGCCGTGCAATCGCCGTAAGTAAGCGGCGGCCCTATCCATTGCCGGGTTTGCGACCCACGGCTATGAAGGATGCGACGGTCATCCACGGTCGGGTCGCGAGCGCGTCGACGCGCTCGAAGGCGGCCGCCCACCTGCTCAGGTCCCTCGCGGTGGCGAGCCCGGCGGCCACCAGCGCATCCCGGGCGGCCCACGAAGGCGGACGCAGCTGCGGCGGAACCCGATACACCGGGCCCCCGCTACGGAAGGACTCGACCTGCAGCCCGGCGGTCTCGAGCAGGGCTCCGAGCGTCGGGCCGATGTTGATGTTGTTGCCGCGGAAGCGGTGCAGCTCGACGTAGCGGGCGTTGAGATCGGCGATGTCGGGGTCATCGGGATGCAGCCGCATCGCGGCGCCATCGACGTCGACGAGATAGATCGCCCCACCGGGACGAGCCAGCTCGACGAGATGGGCGAGTATCGCCGCCTCATGGCCGCCGTTGTGGGCTAGGACGTGGCGGCACATCACCACGTCATAGCTGCCGGGATCGAGCCTGGTGGCGGCGGCCTCACCCACCCGTGCCGAAGCCTGGGCGAGATCGGCGACCTGCTCAGCGGCGGCGGCGACGGCACCGGAATCCAGGTCGACACCGTCGGCTCTCCCGCCGTCGCCGACCTCCTCGGCGAGCAACCGCAGGACGGCCCCCGGCCCGCACCCGATGTCTGCCACTCGCGCACCGGGCACAATCCCGGCGGCCTCCCACTGGGCTCGCTCCTCGGCACGGGCGGACTCTGCCATGAGCCGGTAGCGTTCCCGCTCAGCCTCGGTGAGTCGCAGCGCGTAAGTCACCTTGATCTCTCCCGTCCCGTCCTGCCCAGGCTAGGGCAGCGGGCCTCCCGACGAACACCCAAACTGCGCGGACGAGTCGTTGCGCAATCTGGCGCCGACTGGGTCACCCAGGGGCGTCTGCGGATGGGCGGGTGGTGGGCCGGGGGGGCCGGGTCCTCGTGGTGGTCGTGGGGGGCGGGGCTTTCGTAGTGGTCGTGGGAGGCGGCGCATTCGCGGTGGTCGTGGTGGTCGTGGTGGTCGGAGGGCTCGTGGTGGTCGGAGGGCTCGTGGTACTCGGCGGGGGCGGGGCGCTGGACGGCGTTGGGGTTCTGGTCCAGCTAGTCCGCCAGCTCGTGGTCCATGGGGTCGGTGGTGGGGTGGTGGGCACGGCTGTGCCCGCGTTTGCGCCGGTGCCCGCATCAGCGGGCGGTGCGGCTGTGGGGGTCGTACGGACAGTCCCGCTGGGGTCGTCGCTACCCGAGCTCCCGTCGCTGCCGCTGCCGGCCTCCGGTAAGGGAACAGGGATGTCTGGTACAGGAGCAGGGGCAGCAGTAGAGGTTGCGGGTCCCGAGGTCCCCGCGTCCGCCGGCGGAATGGAGCCGCTGCGGGAGCTCAAATACGGCACGGCCGTCGCCCCACCGGCCAGGACGAGGGTGAGCAACCCCGCCGCGGCTACCTGCTTGACCTGCCGCGACCTGGCTCGGCGCCGCACGAGATCGGCAGGTTCGATGTCCGAAGGGGCGGCAGTCAGGGTTGGCCGATCCGGTACCTCCACCGGGGATCGCTCCGGGACGTCAAACCCGGTGATCACGACGGTCGGCGCCTCCCCGTCCGCGCTTGCGGCCAGGACCTGAGGGTCCGTCGGGACATCCGCGCTGGCAGTGTCGGATTCGGCGGGACCGGTCGGAAGTGCGAACAGGGCGGCTCCGAGTGCGATCGCAGCCGTGGGATCAGCGTCTATTGCGACCGGCCGACCGAGTTCGGCGGAGACAAGCTGCGCGACGAGTGGCACCCGTGAGGAGCCACCGACCAGCAGCACCGCGTCAAGGTCCTCCGGATCGACGTCGGCTGAGTGCAGCGCCCGGCGCAGGGCCTCAACGGTCTCGGCCACCTGCGGGCGGATCAGATCCTCGAACTCGGCCCGGACCAGCCGTACCTGCGACTGGACCTCGGGCGCCAGTACCGGGATCGTCACCTCGGTGTCGGCCGAGAGTGCTTCCTTGGCTTCGGTGCACTCGCGCCGCAGCCGAGCGGTCGCGGCAAGCGTGGCGGGATCCTCCGGATCGAGCGCGCTCAAGGCCGGGACTTTGGCCACGACATGGGCGAAGACAAGTTCGTCGAAGTCCACGCCGCCTAGCCGGTCGATGCCCTCCGGGAGGCCCAGCACCGAGAATGTCCCGATACCGTCCTTGCGCACGACGGCCGCGTCGAACGTGCCACCGCCCAGGTCGTAGACCGCGATGGTGCTGCCGGTCGCGACCCGTTCCTGCATCGAATAGCTCGCTGCCGCGGCCTCCGGCTCAGTGCGGAACATGACCTCCGACAGATCTGCCGCGCGCAGCGCATCCGCCATGATCCGGGTCTTGTACGTGCCCCAGCTGGCCGGATGGGTGATCGTGATGCCTTGGGCCGCTTCACCCTCGCGCTCGGCAACCCGGTCGACGACCCAGCGGACCATCATCGCGGCGATCTCGGAGGCGGAGTGCGGAACACCGCCGATCATCATCGGGACCTCGTCGCCGATGCGCCGCTTGAACTCGCGTACCACCCGGTCGGAATCGGTGACGGCGCGCCGTTCGGCGGCCTCCCCGACCACCACCTGCCCGTCCTCGCTCAGATAGACCACCGAGCTCACGGCGGCGCCGCGGCTGCCCAGGGGTATCACCTCGGGGACCGGACGCCGCCCGGCAACCTCGCGGCAGATGGCCGCGGCGGTGAAGGTGGTGCCCACGTCGATGCCGAGCCAGTAGCTCATCCTGGCGTGCCCCTATCCTCGTTTTGCGGTGCCGGAGGCTCAGAGCAGCGTTCGAACATATCTGGCACGGCGCTCGGCCTCCGTATCGCTGTTACGGGGCGTTCCGTTAGCGATACTGCAGGTCACCATCCCGATCTGTTCGCCCCGGTCCCGGATGGTGTCGGGGGCTCCAGGGCCGCAACCCTCCCGGGTCGCAACCCAGTGGCCCCAACTCCCTAACGCAGCAGACCGCGACCCGGGTTCGATCCCGCTGGCCGAGGGCGGGGCCGTGCCCGCTGGCTGTGATCAATGCAGCGGGGCTGAGCCGGCCGGCTCCCAGGGGCCCGGTTCCAGCGCGGCGCCTCCAGACACGTCCTAACCCAGCTGACCGCGGATCGCTCCCTTTTCAAACGCGGTCGAATGGACTTGGAGGTAATAAGCGGCAGGATCATTGATGACCGCCTCGATCTTCTCCCGCGTGCTAGAGACGCAATCCCTGACCGTTTGCTCCCCAGCGAAGTTCTTGCCGTTGAAGAAATCGATCCAATGCGGGCCGTCACTGCCGCGTTGGCCGGTGTGGAGATGGAAAGCGGTGACCATACCGTCGAGATTCTTCCACGTGATCTCGTAGCAGGCCGTCCCCTGTTGCGGGTCGAGATCGAGCGAAGCAGAACCCTGCCCGTCGGGGTCTGCGGGGGTAACGGACTCATGGCCGGTCAGCTCAACGGAGAAGTGACGAACACCCTCCAGAGGCGCCGCGTTGACCTCGTGTGCCAACGCATGGGTCGGCCCTACGAGCACGAGGATCAATGAGGCGGACGCCAGGTATGCTCCGACGCGTCCCATTCCCCGGACGTCTTTGCGGTGCTGCATCTAGGCCTGCCTTTCTTCCAGTTCCACGTTCACCCTCGACCACTGCAGGGTCCGGAGTGTAGGCACCAGCGTGAGCATCTCATCACGTTGGGTAGCAGCGGCCGCACCCGGTGACCTCTGGCGACCGGCCCGTGCTTCTAGGCTCCTGGAGTGAGCTACCCCGGGGGCGACCTGCGTGATCAGCTCACGCACGTCGGCGCGGAGACCGTCCGCGCCAGGCTGGTGGCCGGATCGGGCGGTAACCTCTCGGCCCGCCAACCGGGTTCTGACCAGTGCTGGATCACCGCGGCCAACACCTGGCTGGACCGGTTGCAGCCCGCCGAGTTCTCGCTGATCAGCATCCCGGACGGCGGGCTGCGCGGCGGGCATCCGAACCCGTCCAGCGAGTGGCGACTGCACACCGAGACCTATGCCCGACGACCCGACGTCAACGCGATCGTCCACCTGCACCCGCAGACCAGCGTGCTGCTCACCACATTGGGCTACGACATCGCACTGACCACCACCGACCATGCGTACTACCTGCGCGAGGTCGCCGCCATCCCGTTCGGCCAGCCCGGCACCGTCGAGCTCGCAGTAGCGGCCGCGGAGGCCGTGGCCGGCGGGGTCAACGCCCTGGTGCTCGGGCATCACGGCTGCTCGGTGCTGGCCGATTCGGTGGAGCTCGCCCACAAGCGGGCGATCAACCTGGAGGAGGCCGCCCGCGCGACCTACGCCGCGCTGCTGCTCACCGCCGGGGATCCCAGCCGGGTCCCGCAGGTGCCGGCGCGCTTCCTGGAGGCCGTCGGCCGGGGCGAGGCCTCGGTATGAGCGCCGGCGACTCATCCGGCATGGTGGAAGGGTGCTGCCCACCGAGCCGTTGCGGTTGCGTCCGCCCCGTCACCTGGTGAGCCGCCGGGCGATCACCTGGTGGACCACCCAGGCCGCACTCAACGTGACGGCCGTCCTGATCCCTCTGACGGTCGGTCTGGTCGCCTGGGCCGACGCGCGGCCGTGGCTGGCCGCAGTGACGGCCTCCGTGGTGGTCCTCGGCCTCGGTTACGTGCTGGTGATGCCGCGCTGGCGATTCCGGGTGCACCGCTGGGAGACCACCGACGACGCCGTCTACACCTCGGCGGGCTGGATCAGCCAGGAGTGGCGGGTCGCGCCGATGTCCCGGATCCAGACGGTGGACACCGAGCGCGGGCCGCTACAGCAGCTGTTCGGGCTGGCCACCGTCACGGTCACCACAGCATCGGCGGCCGGGGCGCTGCGGTTGGCCGGGCTGGACCACGCGTTGGCTGTGGACCTCGTCGAGCAGCTGACGGCAACCACGCAGGCGACCCCCGGGGACGCGACATGACGCCGGTCTGGCAGCGCCTGGACCCCCGGATGCTCGCCGTCACGCCGATCCGCCAGCTTGCCGGGTTCCTGCCGGTGATCGCAGTGGTGCTGGTGGTCGGCGTCGGGCAGGACGTCGGCGGGCGGGTCTACGGGTTGCTGGTGGGGGTGGGGGTCGTCGTGCTCGCCGGGGTGCTGCGCTGGGCGACCACCCGGTACCGGATCACCAGTGAGCGCGTCGAGCTGCGTTCGGGCTTGCTGTTCCGCAATGCCCGGTCCGTTCCACGGGACCGGATTCGCAGCGTCGACATCACTGCCGGGCCGGTGCACCGGCTGTTCGGGCTGTCGGTGGTCAAGATCGGGACCGGGGAGCGCACCGAGGGTGACGGGTCTCGCGAGCTGAGCCTGGACGCGGTGTCCACGGCCGAGGCCGACCGCATGCGGCAGCGGCTGCTGGATCCCCAAGGTGGCGGTGACCCGGACCACTCAGGCGTCACGGTCCCGTCGACCGGGACCGAGCTGGCCGCGCTGAACTGGTCCTGGCTGCGGTTCGCACCGCTGACGGTGTCCAGCCTGGTCGCGGTGGGCGCCGTGGCCGGGGCGTTCGGCCAGCTCGCGGGCGAACTCGGCGCCGACATCACGAATGTCGGCGGTATCCGCGAGAAGCTGAGCGTCGCCCCGCTGTGGCTGGGCGTCTCCGTGTTCGCCGTGCTGGTGCTGGTCATCGCACTGGTGGGCTCGGTACTGATCTTCGTCGAGGCCTGGTGGGGGTTCCGGCTGGTCCGCGAGCTGGGCGGCACTCTGCGGATTCGCCGGGGATTGCTCACCGCCCGGTCGGTGTCGCTGGAGGAGCGTCGAGTGCGCGGGGTCGAGGTGATCGAGCCGCTGCTGCTGCGGCTCGGGGGTGGGGCGCGCACCATCGCCGTGGCCACCGGGCTGGGAGGCGGCCACGGCCAGGGCACCCTGCTGCCGCCCGCCCCGCGTGGTGAGGCGCATCGAGTATCGGGGGTGGTGCTCGCTGAGGACCCCTCCCCCACCTGCACGTCGTTGCGCAGGCACCCGCTTGAGGCGCTGCGGCGGCGGCTGGTCCGCGCGGTGGTGCCGGTGCTGGCGGGATCCGCGGTGTTGTGGCTGGCTCCGGTGCCGAATTGGGTGGCGTGGGCGACGCTGGGCCTGCTGCCGGTGACGGTGCTGCTCGCGCTGGACTCCTATCACAACCTGGGGCATGCGCTCACCAGCCGCTACCTGGTCACCCGGCACGGTGCCGGCGTGCGCGCCACGGTGGCACTGCAACGCTGCGGGGTGATCGGCTGGACGGTGTCGCAGTCGTTTTTCCAGCGCCGAGCCGGGTTGGTCACCGTGACCGCGACCACCGCAGCCGGGGGCGGCGCCTATCACGTGATCGACGTCCGGACCGCCGACGGGCTGGCCGTTGCCGAGCACGCCGTGCCGGGGTTGCTCACGCCGTTTCTGAATCACGACGTGGCGGCGCCGTCCCCGCACTAGGCTCGCGGTTGTGAACGACCGTCTGGTGTGGATCGACTGCGAGATGACAGGGCTGGACGCCGGCAAGGACGCGCTGATCGAGATCGCCGCCTTGGTTACCGACGGTGAGCTGCGAGTGCTCGGCGAGGGCGTCGACGTGGTGATCCACGCCGACGACGCCGCGCTGGACTCGATGCCTGAGGTGGTGCGCGAGATGCATGCGAAATCCGGCTTGACCGAGGCGGTGCGGCGGTCCACCGTGAGCCTCGCCGAGGCCGAGCAGCAGGTGCTGGCCTATGTCCGCGCCTGGGTGCCTGACGCCCGCTCGGCGCCACTGGCCGGCAATTCGGTGGCGACCGACCGGGCATTCCTCGCCCGCGACATGGTCGAGCTGGATGAGCACCTGCACTATCGGATGGTCGACGTGTCATCGATCAAGGAGCTGTGCCGGCGCTGGTACCCGCGGGTCTACTACGCGCAGCCGGCCAAGGGCCTGGCGCACCGGGCACTCGCCGATATCACCGAGTCCATCCGCGAGCTCGTGTATTACCGGCGCACCGTATTTGTGCCCGAACCGGGTCCGAGCTCGGAGGAGGCTCAGGCGGCGGCTCGGGCCGTCGTCGATCAGATGCCCGGCCGGTGACTGTGGCCCGGCGCCGGATATCATGGTCAGCAGTGCTGGTGTAGCCGGCGCATGGTGGGTGTAGCTCAGTTGGTAGAGCACCTGGTTGTGGTCCAGGATGTCGCGGGTTCGAATCCCGTCACTCACCCCAACGTTTTTCGGCACGCTGTAGGCGCCTGGCATTAGAGTGCCGCGCATGCACAGCGTCAACGTCCACTACGAGCTCACCGGCCCATCTGATGTGCCGGTGCTGGTGCTGGCCGGGCCCCTCGGCGCCACGATGCAGATCTGGCAGCCGCAGGTCGAGGCGCTTGCCGAGCAGTTCCGCGTGCTGCGTTATGACCATCGCGGGCACGGCGGATCTCCGGTGCCCAGCGGGCCGTACGTGATCGCTGACCTGGCCGTCGACGTGCTCGCGCTACTGGACCGGCTGGATATCGAGCGCGCGGCTTTCTGCGGGCTCTCGTTGGGTGGGATGGTCGGCATCTGGCTCGGTGCGGCCGCCCCGGAGCGGCTGTCCTCGCTCGTGTTGTGCAGCACCAGCGCGCATTTCGACGACGTTGGGCCCTACCTCGAGCGGGCCGCATCGGTTCGTTGGGCCGGCACGTCCTCGCTGGCACCGGAGGTGGTCGCTGGCTGGTTCACCCCGGAATGGGCAGCTGCGCACCCGGAGGTGGTGCAGCAAGCGACCCAGATGATCGCCGAGACCGCGGATGAGGGCTACGCCGCATGCTGCAGTGCCATCGCCGCCTGGGACGCCCGCAGGCTGCTCGGCCGGATCCTCACGCCAACGCTGGTGATCGCCGGTTCCCAGGATCAGCGGACACCGGTCACTCCGCATGCCAAGGCTCTTGCCGCCGGCATTTATCGAGCGAAGCTGGAAGTTCTCGACGCCGCGCACCTGGCGCCCATCGAGCAGGCGGACCGGGCCAACCGCCTGATCGCAAAGCACGCCGCCACCAGCTAATGGTGCTGGTCGAGGTTATTTTTCCCGAGACACTACTTGTTCCCCGAGACCCATTGTCCCCACGAAATCTGCCAGTCCCCGAAGCCGTCCCACGGCTTGAGGTTGGGGCCGCCAGTGTTGATGTTGATGACGACGTCACCCTTCTTCACATTGTCGAAGAACCACTTGGCGTTTTCCGGCGATAGGTTGATGCAGCCGTGGCTGACGTTGCTGTTGCCCTGCTGGCCAACTGACCACGGGGCGGCGTGCACGAACTCGCCGCTGTTGGAGATGCGGGTGGCCCACTGCACCTTGGTCATGTACCCGCCGGCATCGAGCGCGAGGCCGAAGGTGGTGGAGTCCATCACCTTGGTCGCGTTGCGTTCGGTGACCACGTGCACCCCGTTGGCGCTGGCGAAGTCCGGACGGCCCATGGAGATCGGCATCGTGCGCACCACCCGGCCGTTGATTTCGACGGTCATCTGGTGGGTTGCGCCGTCGGCCCGGGCAATGAAGGCGTCACCGATCGTGAACTGGGATGTCCGGTCCTGTTGGCCGTACACCCCGTTGCCAAAGTTCTTGCCGTAGAAGCGAATATCCACCTTGACGTTGGTCCCAGGCTCCCAGAACTTCTGGGGACGCCAGTGCACCTCCTTTTTGGAGAACCAGTAGAAGGCGCCGTCGACATGCGGGGTGGTGGTCACGGTGATAGAATTCTCGGCCTCCTGCTTGTTCGCGATCGGCTCATCGAAATACACCGCGAGCGGCTGCCCCACTCCGACTTTCTGCCCATCAGTCGGGTTTATCGACGGGTAGGTGAGAGTGCGCGGCGCGACGGTTTTGAAGCTCGACGTGATGGTCACCGGCCGGTTGTCGTCGCCCATCGCCTCGGCGTTGAACGTGTATGCCTTGCCGTAGCCCAGGGGCGCGGTGGTCTTCCAGGTCGTCCCGTCGGGCTCAAGCTGACCGACGACCGGCGACCCCTGCGGGTTGGTCAAGGTCACCTGACCGAGCTTGCCCTTCGCGACAGTGACGGTGATGGCCGCCAGTGGCGAGACGTCGAGCGCGCGATCCGGCGGATCGGTGGTGATGCGCGCAACCGGTGCAGGAGGGGGCGGTGTTGCCTGGCGGGCCTCGGGATTCGGGGCACTGGCGCTGCACGCCGCCAACAGGGTGCCGAGCACGCCGACGATGAGCAGCACCGCGATCATCACGGTCTTCCTGACCAGCCCTGACACTGTGCTCCAACCCCTAGCCGGACGCGACCTACTCACCCGCACGGGGCACCATCCGTTTTCATGATCTATCACAAGAGAACCCAGTCTGCCGCACCGCACCGACAGACTTTGCCGGCACCCGGCATGGGTACCTGTGTACCGACGCACGGCGGCGGGTGCCGGTTGCTTGTGGCCTGACTCCGGCCTGCCGGCACCAGCGTGCTAGCGTCCTGCACGTCGCGCCGGGAGGGCGTCGACACCAGCGCCGCTAGCTCAACTGGCAGAGCAGCTGACTCTTAATCAGCGGGTTCGGGGTTCGAGTCCCTGGCGGCGCACCGTAGTAGCAGGTCACAGGGTTGTCGGAGTCTCCTGATACAGTCTTCCAAGATCGTACCTGTCGGAAACCCGACGGAAACCCGTCGCCGGGCCGGTCTTGGGAGGCGCACGATGGCCCGTCCACCCCTCGGTCTGGGCAAGCACGGAAGCATCCGAATCACCCGCGGGGGCGGCCGATGGGTTGCCCGCTGTCGCTTCCGCCAACTCAACGGGGAGACGGTCCGCGTCGAGCGTTGGGGGTCCTCCAAGACCGGCGCGATGAACAACCTGCAGGACGAGCTCCGCGACCGGGCCGGCGAGCCCCGCCTGATGCTGTCGGCCGGCTCGCGCTTTGCCGCCGCTGCCGAGATATACCTCGCGAAGGTCGCGGAACGGCGTGAGGATTCCACGTACGACACCTACCGGCACTGGATGGACACCGTGGTGCTGCCGGCGCTGGGCGAGCTCCGGATCCATGAGTGCGATGTCGCCCAGTTCGACGCGTACTTCACCGACCTGCAGCGGCGCGGTTATGCGGCCAACACCCGGCGGACGCTGCGTGCCATCGTGACAGGAACCATGCAGCAGGCCGTGCTACACAGGGCCACTCCGAGCAACCCAGTCCGCGAGCTCGAACGGATCGAGGAACCGAAGGGCAAGCGCAAGGCGCAGCCGCGGGGGCTGACCATCGAGGAGCGCCGCCGTCTGCTCGGCTGGCTGGACGGCACAAGCGACCACCCGAAAGTAGCGCGCAGCCAGAAGGTCGCCCGCGACGCAGACTTGCCCGACCTGATTCGGTTCGCGCTAGGCCGAACTTGCTGTGACTCTCAGTAGCACTGTCCGTCTGACCAGTGTCTGAGCCCGCGACGCACCCACATGTGTAGCCACTAAAACACTGGTGGAGTGAGGGCTGCTGTGGTCTAATTGTC
>JBOHGG010000012.1:0-117296 GCA_050700115.1 Pseudonocardiaceae bacterium | reverse complement strand
CCCTGCTACCCAACGGCAACCCATCCGGCACCCCCGAACAGGCCCTCGACTGCGCCCTCGGCCTCTACCTCGCCGATCCCAGCGCCTGGATCAACCCCCCGAAGGACTAATGCGGTGCTGCACTAGTAGCCGCCGGCAGCAGCAGGGCGAGCACGGGATCCAATTCGTTCCGATGCCCGCTGGAGCCGTGCTCAGTCGTCGTCGATGAGCACGAGCGTCCCCAGCGGAACTTGGGTCAACTGACGCAGCGCGTCCGGCGGTACCCGTATGCAGCCATCGCTGGAACGGGTACCGAAGACGTCGGCCGTGGGCCAGGTGTGCAGCGCGACGGTTCCCGGGCCACCACCGAAGCTGTCCAGTGTCGGGCCGGGAAAAGCGTCCAATGCGCCCCGCTGCCCTGAGCCGGCTGGGACCGGTCAGCGTGGCGGGCGGTGCCGCTGGGCGATGACCCGACAATCTACTACGACGCATAGTGGACAGTTCCGTTGCCAGACCGTAGGTTGTCCGCGCACAGCGCAGCATGCCCGCACTTGATTGAGTCGGGGCCGAGTCGGCGGGCGTCGCACGGAAGGAGAGCACAGCGACATGTGGTCGCCACGGCATCCGACCACCCGGCCCCGGCTTGCCCTGCTGGCCGCATTGCTGGCCGTCGCGCTGGCCACGCCGCCGGCCGCAGCCGATCCCGCTCCACCGGAGGATGCCTCCGAAGCGGTGAGCAGGCTGTCGGACTTGAGCCATCAGGCTGAGCAGCTCACCGAGCGTTACCACAACGCGCGGGCCGACCTGGATGCCCGCAGGGCGGCATTCGACGCCGCGCGCGCTGCTGCCACCAACGCCAGCGCACAGGCTGATCGGTTCCGCGCCGAGCAGAGCCAGTTCCGAGGCCGGGTGGACAACCTGGTTGCCGCGTCGCTGCAGGGCGCCCGCACAAACAGCGTGGTCGCGATCCTGACCAGTGAATCCCCGGACGACATGCTCGACCGGATGACTGCGCTCGACCTCATCGCGAGGGACAACAACGAGGCGATGCGCGGGTTGACCGCGGCCGTCGACGCGACAACCGCCGCGGAGACGGCGGCCCGGGACGCCGAGACTCAGGCCGCGGTCGCTGAGCTGGCGGCAGCGCGGATCGCGGGCGATCTGCAGCGGCGGCAGCGCGATATGCAAGCCCAGATCGCGGTGGTGCGTGGCGAGCTGGCCCGGCTGTCACCCACGGACCGTGCGGCATACGGCGGGGACGGTGAGACGGCCTTCCAGTTGACCCCGGTCGGCAGCGGGGTCGCGGTCGAAGCGACCCGCCTGGCGCTGACCCAGCAGGGCAAACCGTATGAGTGGGCAGCGGAGGGGCCCGACCGATACGACTGCTCCGGCCTGCTCTACTGGGCCTACCGTAGACTCGGGCTGAGCATCCCGCGCCCCAGCCGCGATCAGGCGAGGATCGGTACCGAAGTGTCTCAACAGGAGATCCGCCCTGGTGATCTCATCGCCTTCTACCGGCCGGTGAGCCACATCGGGATCTACGTAGGGGCCGGCAAGCTCGTGCACGCCCCGCAGGGAGGTGACGTGGTCAAGGTGGCTCGGGTGAACTGGTCAGATGTCACTGCGATCCGTCGGATTGGCTAACGGTCGCCGGAGAACCGCGGCGCTGCGGCGAGGGCGCATGACGCCGGTAACGACGAATGATTGGAGATGGCTGTGGTTCGCCCGTTGCGGGGCCTTCCCCGCCCGACCCCGATGACGGGGTGGGCGATCATCATGCTCAGCGGCGCAATCATGGTCCTCAATCTCATCGAGTTCGGTGAGGTCCACTTGCTGCCCGGCGGGCACACCCCGCTGTGGTTCGCCACCGGAGTCGCCGGTCTGGTGGGCGGGGCGATGCTGATCGGGTCGACGCAATCGTGATCCATCCGTCCATCAGCCGGCGCCGGTTCCTCGCCGCCGCCGGCGGGATCGCGGTCGGCACGCTGGTCGCGGCGTGTTCGGCCGGCACTGACCTCTCCGCGACGCGTCGGGTCACGGCGACATCGCCTCGGGTCTCGGCGGTCGAAGGCGCCCGCCGGTCGGCGGGCCAGCGCAGCACCGAGGTGAGCCTTGCCGCGATGCCGGGGGACATCGATCTCGGCGGGAGCGTGGTGCGCACCTGGTCCTACGGGGGTCAGCTGCCCGGCCGGGAGATCCGGGTGCGGCGCGGTGACCTGCTGGCGGTGAGCCTGCGCAACGAGCTGCCGGAGGCAACGACGATCCACTGGCACGGGGTGGCGCTGCGCAATGACATGGACGGGGTCCCCGAGCTGAACCAGCCGCCGGTCGGGTCCCTCGGCAGCTTCCGCTACGAGTTCACCGTCCCGGACGCCGGGACGTACTTTTTTCACCCGCACGTCGGCGTGCAGCTGGACCGTGGGCTGTACGTGCCGCTGATCGTGGAGGACCCGGGCGAGCCCGGGGCCTACGACACCGAGCTGGTCGTCATGCTGGATGACTGGCTCGACGGGCTGGGTCGTGATCCAGACGGTGTGTTCAAGGAACTGCGGGCCGGCGGTATGGGTGCCATGGGCGGGATGGATCATGGTGGGTCGGGCGGGATGGGGATGGCGCGCTCGGCATTGCTTGGAGGGGACGCCGGTGATGTCACCTACCCTTACTTCCTGGCCAACGGTCGGCTGGCCAGCGCCGCGCAGGTGGTCGCGGTGCGTCCCGGGCAACGCGTCCGGCTGCGGCTGATCAACGCGGGTTCGGATACCGTCTTCCGGGTCGGGCTGCCGGGCGTGCCGATGACCGTCACCCACACCGATGGTTTCCCGGTGCAGCCGGCCAACGCCGACGCCGTGCTGCTCGGCATGGGCGAGCGGATTGACGCGATCATCACCGTTCCGGACCGGCCGGTGCCGTTGCTGGCGCCCGCAGAGGGTAAGAACGGGTTCGCCCAGCTCGTCCTGCAACCTGGCAGTGCCGCCGCGCCCGACCCGGCGGCCCTGGTGACGGAGCTGAGTTCACGGCCGGTGCTGATGGCCACCGACACCCGAGCGGCCGATGCGGTGCGCCTGGCCGAGCGGGCACCCGATGTGGTCCACGAGCTCAAGCTCGGCGGTCCGGACCCCGGCTACACCTGGACGATCAACGGGCAGGTCTATGACCCCAACCGGGGCCTGCCGGTGCGCGAGGGGCAGCGGGTCAGGCTGCGGTTCACCAACACGACGACCATGTTCCACCCGATGCACCTGCACGGGCACACCTTCCAGGTCCGCTCCCAGGGCGGATCCGGTCCACGCAAGGACACGGTCAACGTCCTGCCGGACCGCACCGTCGAAGTGGATTTCGACGCCGACAATCCCGGCCAGTGGCTCACCCACTGCCACAACATCTACCACGGTGAGGCCGGCATGATGACGGTGGTGTCCTATGGGGAGTAATCGGCTTCCCCGCGGAATTACCGTTGGCGGGTCCGCGGTGGTCGCGGCGGCGGTGAGTGCGCTGGTCGTCGGCGTGCCGACCGACGTGATCGACAACCCGTGGTTCACCCGGATGACGCCGGTCCGGGTCTGGGAGTATCCGGTGCTCGTGCTGACCGCACTGCTCACCGGGGCGTGGTTCGGGCTGCGCGCCGCAGGACCCCCACGGTCCGGGGCCGGTTCGGGGGTGCTCGGCTCCAGCGTCCTGAGCGCATTCGCCGTGGGCTGCCCGATCTGCAACAAGATCGTGATCGCACTGCTCGGGGTGTCCGGGGCACTGGGGATCTGGGCACCCGTGCAGCCGGTACTCGGCGCGCTCTCGGTGGTGGTACTCGCTACCGCGGTGCTGTTGCGGTGGCGTCGCGGGCGATGCACGTTAGAGGGGTGCCCCGCTGACGAACAGGAGCGGGCTGGATCCGCCGTCGCGCCAGCGGCGAAATAAGGCACTGCTTCCACCGTTAGCGAGAGCAATGTCGGCGGTGGGGTGGGAACCTGACTGGGTGCGGGGAGGCCGGACGGGGTGGCCGGGTTCGTGGCAGCTTTGGTGTTGCTCGTGGTTGCCGTCACGCTGGTTGGCGCCGGGTATGGGATCGCCCGGCTGGTCGGGGTGGCACCCGCAGTCCCGGTGGCCGGGCCGTTCTTGTCGGGGAGCGAGCCGGCAGAGCACGCGTTCTCCCGGTTCCACGTCCGCTGGTACCCGTTGTCGATGGTCTACCTGGCCTTCGAGATGGAGATGCTGTTCATGTACCCGTGGACGCTGGTCGTCGCGAAGATCGGCGCCGTGGCGGTGATCGAGATGTTCGTATTCCTCGGCATCCTGCTCGCCGGGGTGGCCTATGCGTGGCGGGAAGGGGCGTTGCGGTGGGTCTGACGCATTTCCTGTTGCGCGTCGCCGCGGACCGCCCGCACGTGCTGCTGGTAGAGGTGCCGGGCGGCACCCACGTCCGGCTCGCTGTCGAACGGGAATTGCGGCAGCGGGGGTGGCCGGCCGCAGGCAGCCCTGCAGACGCCGATGTCCTCGTCATCGCCGGACCGGTCGGCGCGCGCTTGCGGCCCCTCACCGACCGGCTCTGGCAGCAGGTCCCCGGCCCGCGGGCGTGCCTGCACCTGCGTGATTCGGGAACCGTGCCCGCCACGCTCGACGATGCCCGCGGCAGGTTGGCCGAGGGAGGGGAGCCACTGACGATAATCAGCAACCCGGCGCGCGATCCCGAGCACGGCAGTGCACACGGGGGTCAGGCGCACGGGGACCATCACGACATGGAGATGCCAGGTGGTCTGCCCATGGCGGATCGAGGGGAGGACCGCGACGGGATGATGCTCGACCAACTGCACGTCCCGCTCGGCCCCCTGCTCCCGGATTGGCCGGCTGGCCTGGTGGTCCATACGACCCTGCAAGGTGATGTCGTCCAGGCTGCTCGGGTGGAGGTACTGCGCGCCGACGGTGCCGTGGATGACTTCTGGGGCGAGCCCTGGCGTCGCGCGGCGGCCGGCGAGGCGGTGACCGTTGGTGACGCGGCCCGCCGGCGGGTGGCCGGGCACCTGGACAGCCTGGCCCGGCTGCTCGCCGTGGTCGGCTGGTCGGACGCCGTGGTGCGCACCCGGTGGCTGCGCGATGATGTGCTCGGCGGCGTCAACGCTGAGCAGCTGCTGCCGCGAGCACGGGGGCTGGCTCGGCGGCTGCGTGGTTCGCGCACCTTGCGCTGGCTCACCGACGGCGTCGGTGCCCACTCCGATGGGGACGTCAGTGCCCGCTCGCTGGCCTGGCTCAGCGACATCGAACAAGCGCTCCCGGATGTCGCGGGGACGGGTCCGATCTCCGGTGGGTGCGAGCCGGCCCGGGATCCAGCGGCGCTGCTTGCCGTGCTGCCTGGGCTGCTGGAGGGTGCGGAGCTGGCCACCGCGCGGCTGATCGTCGCCAGCCTGGATCCGGACATCGCGGGGTTGGGGGCAGCTTCGGCGGTGCCGGGTGGCTGACTCTCCGCTCTGGATGGTGCTGGTGCTTCCCGCGGTGCTGGCGGTGGTCGTGGTCGCCACGGTGGCGTTGGATGCCGCGTTGTCGAGCCGTGCGGCGGGGACAGCCCAGCCGGTCACAGCGGCTGCTGGTGTGCCGCTGCGCGAGGTGGCACGGCTGCTCGCCGGCCAGCGCCGCAGCACGGTGGCCGCTGATGGGGTGCTGTGGCGGGCCGGTGTGATCACCCTGCCAGTCGCCGGACTGCTCGCCGCGCTGGTGTTGCCACTGGGCTTTATCAGCGCGGCTGACCTTGCGGTTGGGGTGGTGTGGTTCAACGCGATGGAGATCCTCGCCTGGGCCGCGGTGTGGATGGCCGGGTGGGGACCGAACTCCGCGTTGTCCCTGATCGGCGGCTACCGCTTCATCGCCCAGGGGCTGGCTTACGAACTGCCGCACATGTTCGCGCTCATCACCGCCGCCACCGCGGCGGGAACGCTGCAGGTAGGCGGCATCGTGGAGGCGCAGGCCGGCCTGTGGTTCGTGGTGTGGATGCCGGTGGCGTTCATCGTGTACCTGCTCAGCGCGATGGCAATGGCGTTCTGGGGCCCATTCGACGCTCCCATCGGCCGTGACGTCGCCGGCGGTGCGGCCGGGGAGCTGTCCGGTGTGGACCGGCTGCTGTTCCTCGGGGGACGCTGGCTGCTGCTCGTCGTGGCCGCGGCCATGGCGGTACCGCTGTTCCTCGGCGGGGGCAACGGTCCGCTGCTGCCGGCCTGGCTGTGGACGGTCCTCAAGACCGGCGCGGTGCTGGCCGCGATCGTGTGGCTGGGTCGGCGGTTCCCGACAGTGCGGATGGACCGGTTCGTCGAAGTGGCCTGGGTGGTGCTCATCCCGTTGACCATCCTGCAGGCGCTGGTCGTCGCTCTCGTGGTGCTGGCCCGATGAGGAGGTGCGCGCCGTGACCACCGTACTGTTCTGGATCTTCGCGGTGGGCGCCGTGGTCACCGGGTTGCTGGTGTTCCGGCTGGAATCGATGGCCCGGGTGACGTTCGCCCTGCTCGCCTCGTTCCTCTTCGTCGCCGCCGAGGTGGTGCTGCTGGGGCTGGGCTACCTCGGTGTCGTGATCATCCTCATGATGGTCATGGAAATGGTGATCATGGCCGTGTTCATGGTCATGTACATGATGAACCCGGCCGGGCTCATGCCGATGTCGATGGTGCACAACAAGGCCGGGTCGGTGTGGATCGCCGTGGTGACGTTCGTGGTGCTCGCCGCTGGGATCTTCCTCGTCGACTGGCCTGCGCGGGGCGGGCAGCCCCCCGCCGATCCCACTTTCGCGCTGGGTGAGGCGCTGATGGGCACGCAGATGCTCACGATGATGACCCTCGGGCTCGCGATCTTCGCGACGATCGTGACGACCGTCGTGCTGGCCACCTCCCGCGGCCGCTACGACCGGTTCGGTGACGACTTGGACGCCGCGCAGGCCGACGACCCGGTGCCGGGAGGGGTCGGGCGATGACTCTGGACCTGTTCCTGCTGCTGGGCGCGGCACTGTTCGCGATCGGTCTGTACGGCGCGCTGTCCCAGCAGTCGATCGTGATGCTGATGATGGGCCTGGAGCTGATGCTCAACGGGGTCATCGTCTCGGCCGCCGCCTTCTGGTACTTCGTCGCCCCGGCGACCGCGGACGGGCAGGTGCTCATCATCGTGGCGATCACCGTGATGGCGTTGGAGATGGCGGTCGGCTTCGCGGTCGTCACCGCGATCTTCCGGGCCCGCGACGTCGACATGACCGACATGGCCGCAGATCTCAAGGAGTAGCGATGCTCGCCTGGCTGCTGCTCGCGATGCCGCTGGGCGCCGGGGCGCTGCTGGCGGGCACCGGTCGGCGGGCCGACCGGGTCGCGCCCACACTGGGGGTCGCCGCGGCGACGGTCACCTTGGCGCTGGCGATCGCCGCGGCCGTGCGGCGGCCGGAGGCAACGGCACGGTTCCTGGCCGGGATCGACGCCGCCCTGGCTGTCGACGGGCTGTCGGCGATCCTGGTGGTCACCGTCGCGGCGGTCACTCTGGCCGTGCTGCTGTTCGCTTCCGGAGAGTTCGGGCCGGACCAGGCGCGGGCCAGGTTCACCGGGCTGATGCTGCTGTTCGCCGGGGCCATGCTCGTCACGGTCACCGCCACCGGGCTGGTGCTGCTGCTGATGGGGTGGGAGGTGATGGGCGCGACGAGCTGGGCGCTCATCGCGTTCTGGTGGCGTGAACCGCGGCGGGTGCGGGCGGCGAATGTTGCCTTCCTCACCACCCGCGGCGCGGACCTGGGCCTCTATCTTGCTGCCGGCGCGGCGCTCGCCGGCGGTGCCGGCTCGCTGGCGCTGGCCGATCTGCCTGCCGCTACGCAGCCCTGGCTCGATCTGCTCACCGCGGGAATCGTGCTCGCCGCGATCGGGAAATCCGCGCAGCTGCCGTTGTCGTTCTGGCTCTCCCGCGCCATGGAGGGTCCCAGCCCGGTGTCCGCGCTGCTGCACTCCGCGACGATGGTCGCCGCGGGGGCCTACCTGCTGCTGCGCGTGCAGCCGCTGCTCGCGGTGTCCGACTGGGCGGCCCCGCTGGTCGCGTGGGTGGGCGCGGCTACCGCGGTGGCGCTGGGCCTGGTCGCCGTCGCCCAGACCGACCTCAAACAGCTGCTCGCCGCGTCCACCTCGGCCCAGGTCGGGTTCATGGTGCTGGCCGCGGGCGCGGGTGGGGTGGTCGCAGGCACGTCGCAGCTGGTCGCGCACGCCGCCACCAAGTCTGCCCTGTTCCTAGCGGCCGGGGCCTGGCTGACCGCGCTGGGCACCAAATCGCTGCCCGCGCTGCGCGGTGCCGCGCGACGCTACCCGCTGGTGGGCGTGACGTTCACGATCGCCGCGGCGTCCCTGGCCGGCCTGGCACCGCTGTCGCTGTGGGTCACCAAAGACGAGGTACTCGCCGCCGCGCTGGCCCGCAGCCCCGCGCTGTACGCCACCGGCCTGGCGGGCGCCGTGATCTCCGCGATCTACAGCGCCAAGGCGGTGTGGTTCGTCTGGCAGCCGCAACCGGCCGGTGCCGAGACCGGGTGGGACACCGAGCAACCCGGCACCCGGGAGGTGGCCGCGCCGGCCCGCGCGCCACTGGTGGCACTGGCCGGCTGTGCCGCCGTCCTCAGCGTGCTGGGTCTCCCGCCGGTGGTGCGGACGATCGAGGAACTCGTGGGCGCCCGGGGTGGGCCGTCACCGGGGGTGGGGGAGCTCGCGACATCCGCGCTGCTCGCCCTCGCCGCGGCGGCCGCCGTGTGGTGGTGGGGCAGCCGCCCGGTGCGGGTGCCGGCTGCCGCCCGCCGGGCGCTGAGCGGTTGGTTAGGTCTTGAGCGGGCCGCGGGGCTGCTCATCGTCCGGCCGACGATGGCGCTGGCCCGCAGTCTGGCCGCGTTCGACGATCGGGTGCTGCACCGGGCCGTGCTGGCCGTACCGGCTGCGGGGTTGTGGCTGGCGCGGCGCACCGAGCGCCGCGCCGAGGTAGGGGTGGACGGGGCGGTCCGGGCCGTCGTGGCGGGTGCCCGCCGGCTGGGTGTGCTGGCTCGCCGACCGCAGACCGGCCAGTTGCACCAGTACTACGCCCAGGCTGCGGTTGCGCTCCTGGTGCTGGCCCTACTCACCGCCTTCGTGAGGTAACCGTGCTCTCGCTGATCGTTTTCCTGCCGCTGGCCGCCGCCGTCGTGCTGGCCGCGGTGCCGGGCACCGTGGCGCCCCGGGTGTTCGTCTGGAGCTGGATCGCGGTCGCCGCGGTCGACGTCGCCCTGGTCGTCGCGGCCTGGATCGGCTACGACGCCGCGGGCGGCCTCGGCTACGAGGAGAACCTGCGGTGGATCCCCAGCGCGGGGGTCGGCTACCACGTGGGCGTCGACGGCCTGTCGCTGCCGCTGGTGGCGATGACCGCGGTGCTGTTCCTCGCGTGCGCGATCTACTCGCTGCGCCAGACGGACCGGGTCAAGAGCTTCGTGCTGCTGTTCCTGTTCCTGCAGACGGTGAGCCTGGGCTTGTTCGTCGCGCTGGACCTGATCCTGTTCTTCGTCTACTTCGACCTGTCCATCGTCGGCATGTATTTCGTGATCGCTGGGTGGGGGCACGGGCAGGCCCGGCGGGCGGCGCTGATGTTCTTCCTCTATACCTTCGTCGGGTCCCTGGCGCTGCTGTTGGGTTTCATCGGCCTGTACCTGGCCGCCGACCCGCACACTTTCGACATCGTGGAGCTGGCTCGATCCAACCCGCTGGCCGGCCGCGGTGCCTACGGCGCGTTGGTGCTGCTTGCCGTCGGGATCGGGCTCGCGGTCAAGACCCCGACCGTGCCGTTCCACACCTGGTTACCGCCTGCGCACACTGACGCACCCGCCGCCGGGTCGGCGATCCTGGCCGGGGTGCTGCTGAAGATGGGCACCTACGGCTTCGTGCGGATCGCGATGCCGCTGCTGCCCGACACCTGGCGCGCCTACGCCCCGGTGGTGGTCGTCGTCGGGGTGGTCTCGGTCCTCTACGGGGCGCTGGTCGCGTTGGCACAGGAGGACTTCAAGCGGATGGTCGCCTACACGTCGGTGAACCACATGGGTTACGTCATCCTGGCCGTCGGCGCCGCCGGGATACTCGCCGGCAGCGACACGCAGGCCCGCGCGCTGGCCGTAACCGGTGCGGTGACCCAGATGGTCAGCCACGGCCTGATCACCGCGGCGCTGTTCCTGCTCGCCGGGGTGTTGTGGGACCGCGCCGGCAGCTACGACATGGGCTCCTACTCGGGCCTCGCCGGCCCCGCGCCGGTGTTCGCGGGCGCGACAGGCCTCGCCGCGTTCGCCTCCCTCGGGCTACCGGGCTTCTCCGGGTTCATCGCCGAGTTCCAGATCTTCACCGGAAGCCTGGCCTCGGCGACAGTAGGAACGGCACTCGCCGTGCTCGGCATCTTGATCACCGCCGGGCTGTTCCTGCGCGCCCTGCAGCGGGTGTTCCTCGGGCCGCTGCGGGTCCCGGATGCGCCGGGCGCTGCTCGGGAGTTCGCTGACCTGCGCGGTAGTGAAGCCGTGTCGATCCTGCCGCTGCTTGCTCTGGTCGTGGTCATCGGTGTGCTGCCCCGGTTCCTGCTCGACATCATCGAGCCCGCCTCGGCAACCCTGATCAACCTGGTCAGCCGATGATCATGGACATGAACGAGAACCCGCTGGCTCTGATCCCCGAGCTGGCGCTGCTCATCGGGGCGGTGCTCGGCCTGTTGCTGGGTTCCTGGTTGCCGCGGCGCAGGCAGTGGGTGGTGCGCCTGCTCGCCGCGGTGTCCTGCGTAGTCGGCCTCGTCGCCGCCGCCGTGGCGATGGGCGCCGATCCGGAGCTGGTGTTCGGCGGCAGCTATGCCGTGGACACCGCCACGAACGCGGTCCGGATCATCGTGCTGGCGGCTACCCTGCTGGTGATCTGCCTGTCGATCGAGACCGTCGACAGGCACCGCCGGGAGACCGAGTTCTCCGTGCTGCTGCTGCTCGGCGCGCTCGGCGCGATCATGCTGGTCGGCGCGTCGGACCTGCTGCTGCTCGTCGCCGCCTACCTGCTCGCCTCCATCCCGCTCTACGCGCTGGCCGCCTTCGCCAAAGACGCCCCGGGCACCGAGGCGGCGATGAAGTACTACCTGATGGGCGCCCTGTTCGGGGTGGTCATGATCACCGGCGTCACCGTCATCTACGGCGCCGGCGGGGCCACCGGCTACCAGGCGCTCGCCCAGAGCCTGCCCGGTGCACCGCAGCCGGCCGTCGCGGTCGGTGTCGTCGCGGTGCTTGCCGGGCTGCTGTTCAAGATCGGCGCAGTGCCCGCGCACTTCTGGGTGCCCGACGTCACCCAGGGCGTCAGCACGCCGGTCGCGGCGTTCGTCACCACGATCCCCAAGATCGGCGGGCTGGCCGCCGCGTACCGGCTGGTGGCCGAAGCGCTACCGGGGGTGAGCGTCGACTGGCCGCTGCTGCTGGCGATCCTGGCCACCGCGTCGATGACACTGGGCAATCTGGCCGCGTTCTTCCAGGACAACGTCCGCCGCCTGCTCGCCTACTCGACGATCTCCCAGGTCGGCTACATCCTGATGGCAGTCGCGGTCGCCACCCGCACCGACCTCGCCCTGCCCGCCCTGCTGTTCTACCTGGCCGGCTACGCCGTGACCAACCTCGGCGCATTCGCCGTCGTCGCGGAGTTCCCGCGCGCCGAGCGGATCGAGGACTACCGGGGTCTCGCCCGGCATCACCCCGGCCTCGCCCTGGTGCTCGTCGTGTGCCTGCTCGGCCTGGTCGGCACCCCACCCACGGCTGTGTTCCTCGGCAAGCTCGAGGTCTTCGCCGCCGCGATCGACGGCGGCTTCACCTGGCTGGCCGTGCTCGCCGTCATCAACACTGTGGCCAGCCTGTTCTACTACCTGCGCTGGATCGCTCCGACCTTCCTGGGCCGGCCATCGCTACCGTCCCTGGCACCTGCCGGCCGATGGGCCGCGCTGGGCGCCTACACCGCCGGGGCCGCGTCGGTCGCGCTCGGTATCGCCGGCGGCCTGGTGCTTCCGCTCGGAGCCGGCCCACTGCTGCCCTGACGCAATATACGGGTAACCCCTATGGGGTACTTGCCATATTTCTTCGCAGGATCTAGCGTGATTCCTGTTATATACCCCCGTAGGGTAAGGAGTGAACGATCATGATCGCACCGGTCAAGACCGACTGGCAGCTGCGCGGCGAGTGGTTCGATGTGTGCAGCTGCAAGCTGCCCTGCCCGTGCAGCTTCGCACAGGCACCGACCCACGGAGATTGTCTGTTCACGCTCGTCTGGCAGGTCCACGAGGGTCACTACGGCGACACCGACCTGTCCGGTTTGGGCGTGGTCGCTCTCGGTGAGTTCGAGGGCAACATGTGGATCAATGACCCGAACGCGACGATGAAATTGATGTTCTATATCGACTCGAAGGCCGACGCCGACCAGCGCCGCGCCCTGGAACGAATCTTCACTGGCCAGGAGGGCGGCTGGCCGGGGGAGTTCGGCAGCCTCATCGGGGAGCTGCGCGGCATCGAGTACGCCCCGATCACCTTCGACGCCGCGCCGGACCTCACTTACTGGCGGGCCGAGATCCCGGGCAAGGTCGATGTGCGGGTCGAGGCGCTGACCGGACCGACCTGCGACCCGAACCAGCGCGTCACCACGGTCAACCCTCCCGGGGCGGAAGTGGGTCCCGGGCAGATCGCGACCTGGGGGGTGGTCAAGAAGGACCACGCCGAGGGATTCGACTTCTCCCACGAGTACCGCGGCGGGTCCAGCAAGCACTTCCCGTTCGACTGGCGTCCCTAGCAGCTAGCCGGGACTTTCACGGGAAGCCGTCAGCGGAGCCGTGTTGATGACCACCCGAGGGTCTGCGCGTGTCCCGCCGACAGTTCTCCCGCACCGGTAACGACCGCGCTACTATGGGCGATAGTTACCCTATGAAAGGTAGTTGCTGGTGAAGTGGGGGCTGGGGCGATGACGGAGACACTCAGCGGGAAGCCGGTATCCGAGTAGATCATGACCGGATCAAGCTCCCGCACCTCATGCTTCGCCCGGCGGCCAGCCACCTGCTGTTCGATCGGCGCCTTCCCGAAGGTCGAGATCTCCGAGACACGCGATGGCGAGGCGCTGACGCAGGGGAGGGGAAACAGATGAACGGCGGCACAATTCGCGGGGTGTTTGCCACGGTGATCGGGCTGGCGCTGATCGTCAGCGGTTGCACGGCTGCCCAGCCCATCAACTCTCCACCTCCCGTCGCGCCGCCTCCCTCCAACCAAGCCGGCCCGCTGCCGGCGGACTGCGCCGACCGGATCACCGAGCCCGAGCAGGCGAGTGCGGCCGTGGCGCAGGTCCGGCCAGGCAGCATGGTGTGTTTGGGTGGTGATGGTCTCACCGACGCTGAGTTGGAGGTGACGACCTCGGGAACGCCTCAGCAGCCGATCACCATCGTCGCCGATGGCGCGACCATACGAAGCATGAACGTCGAGGCCGACTACGTCGTCATCCAGGGGCTGACGCTGCGCGATGGGGATGGCCTGACCATGGCGGGTCGCGGACTCATCGCCCGCAACAATGTGATCTACAACGCCGCCGAGCACGGCCTGACCTGCTTCGGCTGCATTGACACGATCCTCGAGTCCAACACCGTGCAGCGTGCCGACGGGACCGGTATCTGGTTCAGCGGCGAGCGGGTCACGGTGCGGGACAACACGGTGAGTGAGTCGGTAGCGCGCACTCAGAACGACGCCGACGGAATCCGGTTCTTCGGCGCCGGTCACCGGCTGACCGGGAACACGATCAAGGACATCAAGGCATCCGGCTACCGCGACGAGGGTCCGCACACCGATTGCTTCCAGACCTACGACAGTGCTGACACCCCAGCCACCTACGATGTCGTCATCGCCAACAATGTCTGCACGAATGTCGATGTCCAGTGCCTGATCGCCACCATCGACGACCCCCGCGCCCGTCGCGCCCCGGTGGGGCAGACCGCGATCGTCTTCGAGGGCAATACCTGCGAAGTCAACGGTTCCCAGGCGGTCCTGTTGCGGAACTTTCCCGACGTTGTCGTGCGTGGCAACAGCTTCTCCGGTCGCGGTGACCGCGCGGTGCAGCTGTCCGGGGAGTCAACCGGTGTTACCGTGATCGGTAACACCATGACGGGTCGCATGCGCCCGTTCGAGATCGACCGGCAGTCCGAGGCTGGTTTCCAGGAATCCGGCAACAGCTCGCGTGGCACCGAAGGCTCGCCGACCGCACCTCAGACCGATCGACGATATGAGCAGGACCAGCGTCCCGGGCGTCCCGGCGATCACCACGGGCGCGACGAGCACGGAGGCTAACCCTTAGAGCGGCACCCGGTCGCCGGCACCGTGGCCCATTTCGCGATGTCGACCGACGACCTCGCCAGATGAGAAGCGGCGGCAGGCAGCAAACGCCACCACCGCTACTACTCGCGAAGAAATTAAGGCATGTTTGTCCAGAACGGCGTTCACGATCTACTTCGAGGGGCGGGTGTTCTCGCCTGCGTGTTTGTTCCCCGGTGGTGTCTTGGTGGGAATTCGGACGTGGACGCGGAGGCCACCGTCGGGTCGGGAGTGGGCGTGTACTTCGCCGCGGTGGGCGTGGGTGACCGAGCGCACGATTGACAGGCCGAGTCCCGCTCCGCGGGCAGGCGAGGTGTGGTCGGAATCGGTGAGCCGGTCGGCTGAAGCTAGTCTGCGGAACGGCTCGAACAGTCCGTTGACGTCGTAGCCGGGGACGGTGGGGCCGGCGTTTTCCACGGTGAGGCAGGCGTGCTCGTCCGCGGTGCTGGTCGTGATCGAGACCCAGCCGTGCTCGGTGATGTTGTAGCGGATCGCGTTGTCGAGCAGGTTCTGCGCGAGGCGTTCCAGCAGCAGTGGGTCGCCGACCACGGGTGCGGCAGCGATGGTGGCGCGGATCTCGACCCCGGCCTGACGTGCCGCATCGTCGGAGATGGTGATGACGTGCCGGGCGATGTCGGCGAGGTCGACGGGACTGTGCTCGGTGAGGCGCTGGTCGCTGCTGGCAAGCACGAGCAGGCCGTCGATGAGACGTTCGTGGTGGTGGTTGACCTCCAGCAGCGTGGCACCGAGTTGTCGCATCGATTCCGGGGCATCCGGGGTGTCGAGCGCGACCTCGATCAGCGTGCGGTTGATCGTCAACGGTGTGCGCAGCTCATGGGAGGCGTTGGCGACGAACCGCCGCTGCCCGTCGAAGGAGCGGTCCAGCCGCTCCAACATGGCGTCGAAGGTGTCGGCGAGGTCTTTGATCTCGTCATCGGGCCCGTCCAGCGCGATGCGTTCGTGCAGGCTGCGGTCGGCGACGCGGCGTGCGGTCGCGGTGATCCGCTGCAGGGGGCGCAACGCCCGGCCGGCCAGCAACCATCCACAACCACCGGCGACGACACCGACGACACTGAGCGAGGCCAATGACCAGATCAGCATCGTGCGCAGCGTGTGGTCGCGACTTTGCTCGAACTGGGCTCTGAACGCTTCATGCAGCTGCGCCAGGCGTGGGTTGCTGTGTGCATCCGCTTCGCTCAGGAACTCCGCTGTGAGCCGTTGGGTGATGCCAACCCGAGCGGTCAGTTGGTGGTCGAGCGATTGTCTGAGGTAGAGGTATGTGAGGGCGATCAGCATCGCGCCGGCGAGGAAGAACGCCCCGGCATACAGCAGGCTGAGCCGGACCCGGATCGTGGACTTCCACCAGCGGTTCATGGGATGCGGTATCCGGCGCCGGGGACGGTGTCGATGATCGGCGGGTCGCCCAGTTTGCGGCGCACCATCATGATGGTGAACCGGACGACACCGGTGAAGGGATCGGTGTGTTCGTCCCATGCCTTTTCCAGGAGCTGTTCGGCGGCGACCACGCCGCCGTCAGCACGGAGGAGTTCGGCGAGGACGGCGAATTCCTTGCGGGACAACGACACCGGCTCGCCGTTTCGGGTGACCACACGGCGGTGCGGGTCAAGGCGAATGCCGGCGCGCTCGAGCACCGGCGGGACGGCGGGCCTGGCTCGCCTGCCCAGGGCTTGGATGCGGGCGATGAGCTCGGCGAAGGCGAACGGTTTGGTGAGGTAGTCGTCGGCACCGAGCCCGAGGCCGGTCACCCGTTGGGTGACCGCGGTCGCGGCGGTGAGCATCAGGATCCGGGTGTCGGTTCCTGATTCCATCAGCGTGGCACATACCTGGTCGCCGGACACGCGTGGCAGATCACGGTCCAACACGACGACGTCGTAGTCGTTGACCGCCAGGCGCTCCAGCGCGGCATCACCGTCGTAGGCCACGTCGACGGCCATGGCCTGTTTACGCAGCCCGACGGTGATCGTGTCGGCCAGCAGCCGTTCGTCTTCCACCACCAGTACCCGCACGCCCACCATCGTGCCTGTTCGTGACGATGGCAGGTGGTTAGGGAATTGCCTAGCGCTGCGCTAATGCCCGACTTGGTGAACTGGTCACGACACCCGCGACGAAGGAGGACACGCACATGCCTGGCCCGCCCCTCGACACCGACGCCAAGGACGACCCCGGCGGCGACACTCGCATCCCACTCTGGGTGAAGGTGTTTGGGATCATCGCCCTCGTCGTGATCGTGCTGTTTGTCATCCTGCTGCTCAGCGGCCGTGGCCACGGCCCTGGTCGCCACACGCCGTCCAGCGGTGGCGACACACTGGGCGTCAGCGTCACAGCACCCGGAGCCGGTGGTGGCCACAAGCCGTCCGAGGGCGACCACCGATGATCATGACACCCCGCGTCCGCAAGTTCGTGCTCACCGCGCATGTCACGACCACGGTCGGTTGGCTCGGCGCGGTCGTTGTCTTCCTAGCTCTTGCCGTCATCGGTCTGACCAGCCAGGATGCTCAGACGGTGCGTGGCGCCTATCTCGTGATGGAGCCGGCCGCCTGGTACGTCCTCGTCCCGTTGGCCTTCGCTTCGCTGCTCACCGGGCTGGTCCAGTCATTGGGCACCACGTGGGGCTTGGTCCGGCACTATTGGGTCCTGTTCAAACTCCTGATAACCGTCGTTGCCACCATCGTCTTGCTGATCTACATGGAGACATTCAGCATGATGGCACGCATGGCGGCAGACCCGGCATCGTCCACTGCCGATATCCGGGCGCTGGGAACCTCCCCCCGCTTTCACGCCATACTCGCCGGGTTGCTGCTGCTCGTGGCGGCGGTGCTGGCGGTGTACAAGCCGAAGGGCATGACCCGGTACGGGCAGCGCAAGCAGCGAGCTCAGCAGACTAAGCAGCGCGAGCAGCGTACGGCGTCTGTGCCGTAGATACAGCGAATGTCGCTCGGCCTCGACGCGGCCGCCAGGATTGCTCGAGGGCCTCTACCTGACCGGGTCGGTGGCGATGAGCGACTTCCAGCCCGGCCGCGCCATCGCCCGTCATGGGCCATCCGGAGCCAGCGCCAGCGATATCGACTTCGTCGCCATGACCTCCCAGCCACTGACCCACGCAGACCTCACGGCACTGACTCGCGCTCACACCCAACTCGCCCGTCACCGCCGCCCGTCCTTCGACGGTATCTACCTCACCTGGTCGGATCTACTCCGCGACCCGGCCGACGTCGCCTCCGGCGCGCACACCCACGGTGGCTGGGTGCGAGCCGGCGGCCAGCACCAGACCCACCCCGTCATCTGGCGCGAGCTCGCTCAGCACGGCATGGCCGTGCGCGGTCCCCAACCGGAGACGCTGCAGATCTGGGCCGACCACGACAGCCTGGTCGCGTGGGTCCGGACCAACCTCGACACCTACTGGCGGCGATGGCATCAGCGCAGCGCACGGCCGCTGTCCCGGGCGGGGCTGACCTGTCTGACACCCTGGGGACCGGCCTGGGGAGTCCTTGGCGTCAGCCGGCTGCGCTACACGGTCTCCACCGGCCTGATCTGCTCGAAGACCGCGGCGGGCGCTACGCCCGCAACGCCTTCGACGCGCGATGGCACCGTCTCATCGACGAGTGTCTGCGCATCCGCGCCAGTCTCCCCGGCCGCTCCGCCTACTCCACCCCGCTGGCTCGCCGCAGAGACACCCTGAACTTCATCGACATGGTCATCAGCGACGTCTGCCGACTCAACTCGGACAAGATTGAGTGACACACACCGGCCCCGGGCCGAGAGGTTTAAGCGCTGCACCGATCTTCAACTCGTGCCAACCAAACTTATCCGCCCAGGTCATCGTCTCACGGGCAGACAATCTTCGACGTCAAAGGACGACCAACGTGGGGAATGGAGCGGCCGCGATCTGCTCGATCGGCAGTTCCTTGAGCCAGGTCTTCGCCAACTCCGCGACCACCGGTGGATACGTCATGCGACGGCACGTCACCAGGTGCGCCGCCTGCTACTGCCTCCCCGCTCTATTCTACTATCTGGTCTAGTGGAACCCTGGGGCCCATGCGCATCGGGATCGGGAACAGCGGTTGAGCCGGTCGCCGGATCCGGGGCAGCAACTCAAGGGGGTCGGGGCGGTCGGCGGATGGTGCTCACCTGCGGCAGGCCGGCTCCCGCTGCGCCGGTCCGGGCCAGTGCGTCGGCGGCTCGCTGGTATCGCGCTGGCGACGGCCGCAGCAGTCGTTTCGGGACTGCTGCTGTTCCTGAGCTTTCCGCCGCGGGCGACGTGGTGGCTGGCGCCGGCTGCGTTCGCGCTGCTGGGTGCCGTCGTGAACGGACGTCGTGCGCGGGAGGGCTTCGGCCTCGGGTACCTGGCCGGGTTGGGGTTCTTCCTGCCGTTGTTGGTGTGGACCGGTGAGTTCGTCGGCGCGCTGCCTTGGCTGGCGCTCGTAGCGCTGGAGGCTGTGTTCGTCGCGCTCGCCGCGGCGGGCATCGCCGTCGTGTCCCGGCTGCCCGCCGCGCCGGTGTGGATGGCGGTGGTGTGGGTGGCGGGCGAGGCGGTGCGCGCGCGGGTGCCCTTTGGTGGTTTCCCGTGGGGGAAAGTGGCGTTCGGCCAGGCGGAAGGGGTGTTTCTGCCGCTGGCCTCCCTCGGTGGTACCCCAGTCGTCGCTTTCGCTGTGGCCCTGTCCGGGTTCGCGCTCACATCCCTGGTCCGGCGGGCCCGGGAGCGGTCACCCCGGCGGGCCGGGCTCGTTGCTGCTGTTGCGATGGTGGCGCTGCCGCCGCTGGCCGGGCTGGCCGCGATGCCGCTGGTCAGCTCCGGCCCAGAGACGGGTACGGCCACAGCGGCCGTCATCCAGGGCAACGTCCCCCGGCTCGGGCTGGACTTCAACGCCCAGCGTCGCGCCGTGCTCGACAACCACGTTGCGCGCACCGAGGAGCTTGCCGCTGACGTCGCCGTTGGCCGGGTCGCCCGGCCGGACTTCGTGATCTGGCCGGAGAACTCCTCCGATATCGACCCGTTCCGCAATCCGGACGCGGCCGCGGTGATCGACCGGGCGGTGCGGACGATCGGCGCCCCGGTGCTCGTCGGCGCAGTGGAGTCACCACCCAGCGGAGGGCGCAACACCGCGATCCGGTGGGAGCCGGGGCAGGGGCCGACGGGCAGCTACGTCAAGCGTCAGCTGCAGCCGTTCGGGGAGACGATGCCGCTCCGATCGGTGGTGCGGTTGTTCAGCGAGGACGTGGACCGGGTCCCGCGGGACTTCGTTGCCGGCAGCGAGCCCGGGGTGCTGCGGATGGGACCGGCGCTGGTCGGCGTGGCCACCTGCTACGAAGCGGCCTTCGACTGGGCGGTGCGGGACAGCGTCCGCGCCGGAGCCTCGGTACTCGCGGTGCCCAGCAACAACGCCACATTCGGGCGCACGGACATGACCTACCAGCAACTCGCGATGTCCCGCGTCCGCGCCGTCGAGCACGGGCGGGCCGTCCTCGTCGCCGCCACCAGCGGGGTCAGCGCGGTGATCCTCCCCGACGGCACGGTCGTCGATCAGACCGAACTGTTCACGCCGGACGCACTGGTCGCCGAGATCCCGCTGCGCAGCACGCCCACGCTCGCCACGCGGCTCGGCACCATCCCTGAGCTGATCATGGTCCTCGGGGCCCTGGCGGGCCCACGCTGTTGCGAGCGGGTCAGAGGATCTTGCGACCGATTTGCACGCCGTTGCGCGATAGCCAGGCTCGCGGGTCGGTCTTGCGCCCACCGCCGAGGTGCACCTCGAAGTGCAGGTGCGGGCCGGTGGACTGACCGCGGTTGCCGACCGTCGCGATCTGCTCGCCGGCGGTGACACGCTGGCCTTTTACCACGAGGGTCTTGTTGATGTGGCCGTATACGGTGATGGTGCCGTCGTCGTGGCGGATCCGCACCCAGAGTCCGAACCCGCTGGCCGGGCCCGACTTGACCACCGTGCCATCCATCACGGACACGACGGGCGTGCCGATGTCGTTGGCGATGTCAAGGCCGTAGTGGGTGGTACCCCAGCGTGGACCGAAGTTCGAGGTGATGACGCCGGTGGTCGGCGCGATGACGCCGCCGGGTACAAGTTGTCCGCGGCGGCCCGCCTGTGCCGCCTGGCGTTCTGCGGCCTTGCGTTGTGCCGTCACCTTTGCCGCCGCCTCCTTGGCGCGCTGATCGATGATGCGCTGATCGACGATGCGCTGGGCCTTGCCGAGGCTCGCGATGTCCTCAGCGAAGGTGTCGCGGGTGGTGGGGGTGATCTCGGGCCGCGGGAGCACGTCCAGGGCAGATGTACTGCCGCCCATCCCGGCGTAGGCCCGCGGAACGGTGTCGTGTTCGGGTCTACCGTCGATGCCCTGCGGATCGACATGATGTGCAGCCACCGACATGGCACCGACGGCCACGGCTGCCATCACGAGACCGCTCCTGACCGCGGGCGTCGGTCGTGGCAGCCGATGCGCTCCGCGCTGGTGGGATCGAGCGTGCGGGGACGCACGGAGAACCGCCGTGCTGGAACTGTGGCCGCCGGGGGAGCGGTGTCGAGCCACCGTCCGTCCTCTCGCTCGGGGAGTCCGGCCGGGCGCACCGAGCGGGGGATCCCGGCGGGAGCCATGCGGCTCCACTGACCGTGACCGGACCGTGATAAGGACGGCGAACGCTAACCGCGGTAGTAATTGAGAGGCAATGATCGTGACGCCGGGATCTACTTCTGATTCCCCAAGTTCACCGGCCGGATGCCTGATGAGCCGCTGAGGTTGACGACCCGGGGGATGGCAATTCGGTAGACCCCGATTGCCTGCCGTCTTGGCCGGTGTCGACGCCGGTCAGCCCAGGACGGCGCAGGACGCCAGGATTCCGGCCACGAGGAACGCGGTACTTGCGAGGGCGGGCATGAATGCTGCGATCGTGCCCGCCAGCCCGGAGCGCAGGGACCGCCGGAGGCGACTGTGCACCGGTCGATGTGAGGACAGCAGATTCAGCCGGAGCGCGGTGCAGTCCCGTGCCATCCCCAGGCCATGGACCGGAGTGAGGTGCGCCGACATGCCCAGCAACGCCGAGCGGACCGCTCCGGCGCCGTGTGAACGCGCGGCCGCTGAGTCGGCGGACACTTCGACGAGCGCCCGCACCAGGTGTGGGGAGCGCCGCGTCAGCGGCAGCCAGGGCAGTGCGGCGGCGAGAGCTTCGGCGATCGCGACCATCAGGTGGTGACGACCGCGCAGGTGGGCACGCTCATGCTCGAGGACAGCCGCGACCGCCTCGGTGGGGAGACAACGGCGCAGTCCTTCACTGGCGACGATGAGCGCGGGTCGGCCTGCCACGCTGTAGGCCATCGGATGCGGCACGTCCAACCACAGCGTGGAGCCCGGAGTCGCCCCGCTGCCGGTGAGGATGCGGAGCAGGTCGAGGTGCTTGCGGTGAAGCTTGCGCCGCTGCTGCGCGTGACGGAGCACGCCGCCGCCGCACCGCATCACGACGATCGCCACCAGCACCACGGACAGTAGGCCCACGACCTCGTCGATCTTCGGCACCGATCCGTGTGACACCGCATCCCAACAGTGGTGCACAAGGGCCACGACTTGCCGCGCAGGCCCGTGACCGGGAAGTAGCACCAGGCTGGCGGCTGCCGCGAGGCTGAACAGCGTGCTTCCCACGAGGGCGATCCACGTCACCAGAAGGGTTTGTGGATCGGCACCTGCGTGCAGCCGGTATTCGAGCAGCCGGGGAGCCGTCCAGGCGACGAGCAGCGCGCCGAGTATCAGGACGAGGGCGATGGTCATTGGCTTTTCCGCTCCCCCAGAGCGCGGCGCATGATGGTCGACTCGTGGTCCGACGCCGATCTCGCGAAGTGCAGCAGCACCCCGTCGGGGTCACCGGTGGAGGCGAGCAGGTCGCGCAGGACGCGCGCCGCGGCCTCCTGCCGCGCCTCAGTCGGCCGGTACCGGTAGGCGCGACCAGATCGCTCCCGCTGTGCCCAGCCCTTGCGGTGCAGGTTGTCCAGCACCGTCATGACGGTGGTGTAGGCCAGCGTGCGAGAGCGATTGATCTCCGACAGGACGTCACGGACGGTGAGCGGGCTCTGAGCTTGCCACAGCACGCCCATCACCGCCTCTTCCAGCTCTCCCAATCCCTGCATGCGACGCCTCCGAAGCCAAGGGTACGGGCACGCAGCGTGATGCGGTAGTGACGACCTGCCGCCCGCCGGGTCCGTCACGTCAGTGTGCGCGACGGGCGGCCCGCGATGCTCACCGGTAACGGCAGCTCTACTACCACCGATAGTTATACTATGAGAGGTAGTATCTGGTGACGGGGGAGCTGGGGGAGCGATGACGGAGACACTCAGCGGGAAGCCGGTATCCGAGCACATCACCACCATGATCAAGCTCCCGTACCTCACGCTTCGCTCGGCGGCCACCGACCTGCTGTTCGATCGGCGGTACGGCGTCCGGACCGCGGGTCAGATCGAGCCCGGCGAGCTCGGACTCGATGGGCACGGTCGCCAGGGGTACCGACCGGCCGGGTGGATGAGCCTACGTCGGATCCTCCCGCCACGGGAGGTGACCGATCATGATGTTTTCATCGACTTCGGCTCCGGCATGGGACGGGTGGTCTTGCAGGCCGCGAGGTACCCCTTCCGGAAGGTTATCGGCGTCGAGATCTCCGGAAAACTCCACGACATCGCGCGGGAGAACATCCACCGGAACCGCCAGCGGCTGCGCTGCACGGATATCGAACTCGTCCACGCCGACGTGCTGGACTACGAGCTTCCCGACGATGTCACCGTAGCGTTCCTGTACAACCCGTTCCGGGGGGAGATCTTCACCACCATCATCGAACGACTGCTCCAGTCAGTAGAGCGAAATCCCCGGCCACTGCGGATCATTTACGCCAACCCGGTCGAGGAACAGTTGCTTCTGGGCACCGGCCGGATCCGGCACGTGCGCGCGGTGGGTGGCTGGCGACCGAACCGGGCATGGTCGAGATCGAACTCCACTCGCATGTACGAGGCCGTGGACCGGTCACCGCGATAACGACGATCCATCCGAGTCAGTGGGCGGGTAGCCGGCGCGCGCCGGTCGGGTCTGGGGTGCGCGCTTGGTCTCGGGCCGGTTGACGGGAGGCGGATCATCCGACGGTGATGGTGGTGTCCATACCCCTGGCCCGATGATTGTCCACCGAACACCACACCTCGTAGGTGCCCGGCTGCAGCGTGACGGTGAGTTCTGTCGTGCCGCCGCTGTTGATGACCCGCGACCCCGCACTGGCCACACCGGGACCCTTGATGCGGAGATCGTGCGGGTTCGAGCCCTGGTTCTCCACCCGGAACGCGTGGGTGCCCGGCCTGAAGCTCGTTTCGGACAGCTCGATGGAGAAGTCCTTCTCGACTGCAGTCACGGTCATCGGAGCCCCGCCGGTCATCGGGGGCATGCCGGGTGTCGTGGGACTGCTGCTACCGCCGGAGCCACCGCCGCAGGCCGTGAGGAGCAGCGCTGCGACCGCCAGCGTCGCCGCGGTCACCAGCCGGGTGAGGCGTACCGTACGTTGCGGACTGACCTGGACGCGGAGGCTTCCAGTCGTAGTTTTCATGCCAACGGTGTCCCTTTCTTGCGTGTCCGTGTCGCCGCGCTCCTCGCGGATTCGGGTCAGACACTGAGCAGAATGATTCCGCCGATGGAAAGGATCCCCGCCATCGGATACCCCATCAGTAGGTCCTGTAACCCCGCGCTTGGCAGCACCTGGAAGTTCCCGAGGTGGGTGATGACGTGCGATCCGCCCACGAGCAATCCGAGACTGACGAGTGCCCAGCCGGCGATCCGTTTGTACAACAGCCGGTAGTACGCGGGCGTGTAGGCGGTCTTGTGCGGCTTCGCCTGCTCCCGGTGCAGGTTGGTGGCGTGACGGCGGGCGCGTACCCGACGCAACCGTCGCAGTCCTTTCGCCTCTGGATCACCGGCCATGCTGGCCTATTGCCCTCCTCTACGAACCGCACGACGTGCGCACCGCATACTACCCTGGATAGTAGAGACGTGCGGCACCGGTCATCCGGTCTTCCCCAGCAGGCGGTCGACGTCGCGGACCACCTCGTCAGCGGAGCGGAACACTCGGGGTGGGCTGATCATCTCCACCGACCCGTCGGGACGCAGTACGTAACTGATCGGCAGGACTGGCGGGGCGTCCAGCGCGCGCTGCAACGCGCCGTCCGGGTCGGTGACCGAGGGGTAACGGGCGCCGAGGTCGGCGAGCAACGTCAGCGCGTCGGGCGGTCGGTCCTGCACGTCGATCCCGATCACCGGGACCGAGTCGGGCCGCGCCGCGTACTGGGCCAGCACCGGGATCTCCCGGCGGCACGGTGCGCACCACGATGCCCAGAGGTTGAGCAAGGCGGGCCGGCCGGCCAATGCGGCACCCAGATCCACCGAGCCCGGGGCGCCGAGGCAGGGGACAATGACGCCGGCCAGCGGGCCGGGGGGTCGGGGCGAGCCCGGTGCGGGTACCGGGCAGGGCTGCAGCGCGGCCCGTTGCCGCAGGCCGGCGAGTTCCGCGTCGACTGGGCTGGGGCTGGTCAGGTCAGCCGACCTCGGCGCCGGGAGTGCCCCGGACACCGAACCGGGTGCGATGCCGTCGCGGGGCCACAGCGCGATCACCCCGGCGATCGCGAGCACCACGACGACGATCGTCCAGCGGACCTCCGAGCGTATCAGCCCTGACCTCCCGGACTCAGCGGAGCCGGGGCCGGCTGGACGGTCTCGATAACGCCACTCCGCAGGCGAATCTGAGGACATTATCTCTACATTTCATAGTCGCACGCCCGGCGCTTAGAGCGGTGTGGTGAATTGGCTGACGGGGCCGCGGAGCAGGGCGACGAGTTGGCCCCACAGGCCGGTGACGAGCAGTGCTCCGACGACGAGGAGCAGCGCGCCTCCGGTGAGCTGGATGACCCGGGTGTGGCGGCGCAGCCAGCTGGCGGTGTTGACGGCCCAGGCGCTGCCGATGGCAAGCAGGATGAAAGGCAGTCCCAGCCCGAGGCAGTAGGCCAGGACCAGCAATAGCCCACGGGCGGCGGTGGAGCCGACCTGGGTGCCGCTGGCGAGCGCGATGACACCGGTGAGGGTCGGTCCGAGGCATGGTGTCCAACCGAGTCCGAATACACCTCCGAGCAGCGGTGCACCCCAGAAACCTCCTCGAGGTCGGTGATGGAAACGGACGTCGCGCTGCAGGGCCGGGATCAGTCCGAGGAACGCCAGGCCCATGACGATGGTCACCACGCCGCCGATGCGCTGCAGCAGCAGTTCGTTGGCGAGCAGCGTGTCGGACAGGCGCAGCACGCTGAGCACCGCGGTGGTGAACACGACGGTGAAGCCGAGGACGAACAGCAGCGCCGCGACGGCGACGCGCAACCGACTACCCTGTCGTGTGGTGACGCCGTTGGTGTCGGTGGGTGCGGCGTCCGCGCCGACCAGTCCGGCAAGGTAGGCCAGGTAGCCAGGGACTAGTGGGATGCAGCATGGGGAGGCAAAGGAGATCGCTCCGGCCGCTAGCGCCACCAGGGCGGCCAGCAGCAGCGGCCCCGAGATGGCCAGATCGGTCATATTCATCGTGGAGTCCCGTCCGCTACTCTACGACGTCTGATAGTACTTGGCGCATGCGGAGGTGATGACATGGTTGCCGGGAGCGCACAGCGGGCGCGGTGGCGGCGGTACTGGGATCGGCATTCCACGACCTACGACCGCGAGATGCGTTTCTTGGACCGTGTGCTGTTCGGTGACACCAGGAGTTGGATCTGTCAGCAAGTGAACGGTGAGGTGCTCGAGGTCGCCATCGGTACCGGCCTGAACCTGGAGCACTACCCGCTCGACGTTCGGTTGACCGGTATCGAGCTCAGCCAGGACATGCTCGCGATCGCGCGGCGACGCGCGGATGATTTCGGCCGTCGCGTCGAGCTCCGGGTGGGCGATGCGGAAGCACTTGAGATGCCCAGCGCCACCTTCGACACGGTGGTTTGCACCTTCTCGTTGTGCGCCATCCCCGACCACCGCAAGGCCCTGGCCGAGATGGTACGGGTGCTGCGTCCCGGGGGAGTGCTGTTGCTGGCCGACCACGTGGCCGGCTCGGGGCGGGTGCTGCGGGCCGGCCAGCGCGTCCTCGAGCTGGTGACGATCCCGCTGGGCGGTGAGCACTTCCTGCGCCGCCCCTTTGAGCACGTCCGCGCTGCAGGGTTCCGGATCGAACGCCATGACCGGTTCGCGGCGGGGATCGTCGAACGACTTGCCGCGCGCAAGCCCGCTGGCTGAACGGCACGTCCAGCGATCCCTTTCGGGGCCGCATTGGAGATCTGCGGCTGATCAGCTCCCCTGGTGCCGGGTTCGGAAGGTGCGACCGCCGTCGTCGCTGCTGACGATCTTGCCTTCGACGGCGACATAGATCTGCTCGGCGGACGCGGTGAGCGCCTCCGGCGCCCCTCCCGCAGAGCCGCGCTGAGACCAGGTGATCCCACCGTCGCTGCTCACGTGCACGGTGCCCTCGGGGGTGATCCCGATGGTGCCTCCGGTGTCGGTCCAGGTGACGAGCTGCAGCAGCGGCGCGCCCGCGACGAGCTCGAAGCTCCGCCCGCCGTCGGTGCTGCGGGAAAGGCCCTGTTGGGTCGTCGCGAGCAGCGTCTCCTGGTCCTCGGGGCTGACGGCGAGGTCGGCCAGCGCGATCCGAACGCGGGTGTCCCACGTTCTGCCGTCCTTGGAGACCATGAGCTGCCCGGCGTTGGAGCCATAGACCAGGCCGTTACTGGTCTCCAGGGTGTGAAAGTCGGCCTGTTCGGCCAGCGACAGCGTCTGCCAACTCCGGCCCCCGTCGGTGCTTTCGATGAGGCCGACGTTGCTGGGCCCGTCCTGGCCCGCCCCCGGATGCCCGCTGGCCAGGAAGTGGTTCGGTCCGATCACGGTGAATCCCATGAAGTCCTGTGCGGCCCCCACCCTGATCGGCTCGCCGCGCTGCGGGAACCGGATCAGGCCGTGGTGGGTGCCCGCGTAGAGGTCACCGGTGCCGGGGTCGACGCCGAGGCCGTGCACGTGCGCGAATTGCACCGAGCCCCCCTCGGGCGGGGCGCTCTCGCTGCCACGGCTGGTGCAGGCCGCCACTCCGGTAAACACCGCGATGGCCACCAGCCCGCCCGCCACAGCCCGCCGAGCCCCCGGCGACTGGCTACCCCTCACTTGCGGCTGGCGGATACCGGAAGCGCTGCGGGGGTGCGACGGGGACCGGGATATCGGGGTCACGTTGAGCAGTCACCTGGTTTCAGTGGGTGCTTATTTGTGGTATCTCTGTTACACAGAGAGATAATACCTGGGTGTGGTCGGGTGGGCACTGGCCGTTTCGGGGTCGCTCTGTTGGCGCTTCGGCGGGTGTGCTTGTATATCGGGCCGCAGGACGAAGCAGCGGTCACCCAGTCCACAGTGGTCACCCCCGATCCACTGTGGACACGATCGAGTGAGAGTTGTGTTTCATGGGCTTACGCACGCACAGCGTTACTCTCGCCGTCGTAGGGTGGCGCTGTGCGGGGTAAAGGGGGGATCTTTCGCTGGCGTGTGCTGATGCTTGGCCTCGCCCTCGGAGCCCTACTCGCATTCTCGGTCGGGAAGGTTGCCGAGTGCGCGGTTGCTGTTGGATGGCAGGGCGCGGCTCACGCGGTGGCGGAGCACTCCCACAGTGAGCCTGCGGCGATAGCCCCAGCGGGGATTGGGCTGGCAGCTCAACCGTGCCATCACAACGCCGGTCACGATCACGACGGTGCCGGGAGCAAGGTGTACGCCTCGCCGCGCCGGGCGATCGATCAGGTGGCCGATGAGTCGACTGCCACGGACGCGGCTGACTTGCCGGCGGTTGGCGCTCTCGTCTTGCTCGGGTTCCGGCGGCGTGGCCCTCCGTCCTCAGTTTCTCGATGGTCCCCGTCGGGACGTCGCATCTTGATCTCTCGGTGCATCGCGCGGACGTGATGCGCGCCCCCGCAACGATCTGATCGCCTGCCCGTAGGGCAGACGCGGGTCGTTGCTGCGCGCACATCGACGTCCTCGTCACCCGTTTCCAGGAGAGATCAGTCATGAAGATGCTGCTTAATCGCGCGCTCGAGGCGCGGCACACCAGTCCGTCCCCCGCCCGCGTCCTGGCCACCGGATACGCACCGCGCTGCGACACGATCGCCGGCGCGGTCGGCAGCACTCCGGTGCTCTGGATCGACCGGCCGCTGAACCCCGAGGGGCGCGGCTTCTGGGCGAAGCTTGAAGGGCACAACCCGGGCGGGATGAAAGACCGCCCGGCGCTACACATGGTCGAGCGCGCCCGCCAGCGCAGTGACCTGCCACCAGGCGGAATGATCGTCGAGTCGACGAGCGGGACGCTGGGCCTGGGGCTGGCGCTGGCCGGCATCACCTACGGACACCCCGTGACCCTGGTCACCGACCCGGGCCTGGAACCGATCATGCACCAGCTGCTGACCGCCTACGGGGCCCGGATTGACGTCGTCAGCAGCCCACACCCCACCGGGGGCTGGCAGGAGGCTCGGCGGCAGCGGGTGGCCGAACTGCTGGCTGAGCATCCGGGCTCATATTGCCCGGACCAGTATCACAACCCGGACAACGTGGCCGGATACGCGCCGCTGGCGCTGGAACTCGTCGCCCAGCTCGGCCGGGTCGACGTGCTGGTGTGCTCGGTCGGTACTGGTGGTCATTCGGCCGGGGTGAGCCGGGTGCTGCGCGAATTCTTCCCGCACCTGCGCTTGGTCGGTGTCGACACGGTGGGTTCCACGATCTTCGGGCAGCCCCCCCGGACGCGGTTGATGCGTGGGTTGGGATCGAGTATCTATCCGCGAAACATCGATTATCCGGCGTTCGATGAGGTGCATTGGGTCGCACCTGGCGAGGCGGTACGCGCCGCGCGGCTGCTCGCTGGCGCGCAGTACGCCAGCGGCGGCTGGAGTGTGGGCGCCGTCGCTCTGGTCGCGGGCTGGCTGGCCCGCACCGAGGAGCCGGACGCGCGCATCGCCGCGGTGTTCCCCGACGGCCCGCAACGCTACTTCGACACCGTGTTCAACGACGACTACTGCCACCGGCATGGGCTGCTGACCGCCCACCTGCCCACCGAACCCGACGAGATCACCCACCCCACCGAGCGCGAGGTCACCCGCTGGACCCGCTGTCGCCGTGTCCTCGACCCGACGGCCGCGCAGGGGGACTGCTGATGCGCACGATCGCGCAGTTCCGCTCGTTTGACCGGCCGGTGCAGCTGCTGCTGCTCAATCAGTTCAGCATCAACATTGGCTTTTACATGCTCATCCCGTACCTCGCCGGGTACCTGGCGGGTGATCTCGGGCTGGCCGTCTGGGTGGTCGGCCTGGTGCTGGGTGTGCGGAATTTCGCTCAGCAGGGCATGTTCCTCATCGGCGGCACGCTGGCCGACCGGCTGGGCTACAAACCGCTGATCGTGGCCGGTTTTGTGCTGCGTACCGCCGGCTTCGGGCTGCTGGGGCTGGTGGAGTCGGTGCCGGCGCTCATCGCGGCCACGGCCGCCATCGGTTTCGCCGGGGCGCTGTTCAACCCCGCGGTCCGCGCCTACCTCGCGCACGACGCCGGCGAGCGGCGGGTGGAGGCCTTCGCGCTGTTCAACATCTTCTACCAGACCGGGATCCTGCTCGGCCCGCTGGTCGGGCTGGCGCTGACCGGAGTCGACTTCCGCCTCACGTGTGCCGTCGCGGCGGGCGTCTTCGCGGTGCTCAGCGTTGCGCAGTTGCGCGCGCTGCCGCAGCGCCGGGGCGGCGACACCGCCGACCGTGAGCCAGGCTCGGTGGTGACGCAGTGGCGTTCAGTGCTGGGGAACCGCTCGTTCGTGCTCTTCTCGATCGCCATGATCGGCAGCTATGTGCTGGCCTTCCAGGTCTACCTCGCGCTACCTCTGGAGGTACGTCGTCTCGCCGGGAGCGGCGTTGCCGGGACGGTCGGAGTGACCGCTCTGTTCGTGGTCTCGGGGCTGCTCACCATCGCCGGGCAGACGCGGATCACGGCCTGGTGTAAAAGACGCTGGGGACCGGGTCGCTGCCTTGTGGTAGGCCTGAGCCTGATGGCCGCGGCGTTCCTCCCGCCACTAGTCACCGCGACCGCAGCCCCGGGCGGCGGAGCAACGCCCCCCGCGGTGTTGCTGGCGCCGCTGGCGCTCTCCGCGGCGCTACTCGCGCTGGGCACCATCGTCGTGTTCCCCTTCGAGATGGACACCATCGTCACACTCTCCGACAACCGGCTGGTGGCCACGCACTACGGCCTGTACAACACCGTGTGCGGGATCGGGATCATGCTGGGGAACCTGCTCACCGGCGCCGCGCTGGACCTGGGCCGGGCCGCTGGCCTGCCGGCGCTGCCCTGGCTGGCCCTGGTCGGCATCGGTCTGCTCTGCGCCGCAGGTGTCAGCGCACTTGACCGCGTCGGCCGTCTGCGGCCCCTCGCCGCCGTCGCGTCGGCGTGATCCCCACCAGAATGGGCGACCGCTGGTGCATGGCCGAGACTGGCCCGGCAGGCCGTATCCTCAGGCCAGGAGGTGACATGCACGGCCTGGGCGATCTCGAAACGGCAGTCATGGACGTGCTGTGGCGCGCTCCGAATCTGCTGAGCGTCCGTGAGGTGCTGGCGGAGATCAACCGCTCACGCACGCTGGCGTACACGACCGTGATGACTGTGCTGGACAACCTGCATCGCAAGGGTTGGGTGCGCCGCGAGCGTTCCGGGCGCGCCTACCAGTACCGTCCGGCGCAGGCGCGGGAGGAGGCGGCCGCGCGGGCCCTGCGCGAGGTGCTCGCGTCCACCGGAGATCCGGACGGCGTCCTGCTGCATTTCGCGCAGTCCGCGTCAGACCATGAGTCCACGATCCTGCGTCGCGCCCTCGGGGAGCAGGAGAGTCGATGACGATCACGCGCACCACTGCGGGGCCGCTGTGTCGGCTCCGCAGTGGTGCGTCACGCTGTGGGTCGACGAGATCGCGGGCCGCTGGCACCGTCCTGGGCTGACCAGGTGCCCCAGGGGGGTGGGCCAGCCGGGAAGATCAGACCAGCGGCCCACCACCCATGGGGCTCCCGGCGGAGGGGGAGCCGCCCGGGATAGAACAACTATAGCCCATAGTAGACACCCTCGGCCATGCCGGCGCCCCAGGGCGGTCCGATCTGGAACCCCGGGGTGAGCCGCTCCTGCTCGGACCATGGGGCGTTGGGGATCGAGGTAGACGGGGGGCGGCTCGATAGGTGAGCGACGCACTGCTGTCGAGAAAATCAACTGCCATATCTATGCAGCAGCCTTCTTGTAGCGCATCATCACTCCTATGGGTGATAGTACACAGATCCGACCCCGGTTCTGGTCACGCTGGGATCGCAAGGACTGGGCCTCGATCGCCGGAATGACCGGTTTCATCGTCATGCTGCACGTTCTGGGCTGGGGGGTGCTTGTCCTGGTGGTCGTGCCGCAGAACCTCGCCATGGGCAGTGCCGGCGTGTTCGGCGTCGGCCTGGGCCTCACGGCATACCTGCTGGGCGTGCGACACGCGTTCGACGCCGACCACATCGCAGCCGTGGACAACACCACCCGCAAGCTCGTCGGCGAGGGCCGCCGGGCGCTCGGTGCCGGCTTCTGGTTCTCCCTCGGGCACTCCAGCGTGGTTTTCGGGCTCAGCCTGATCCTCGCCCTCGGTGTCCGGGCCATCGCCGGATCGGTCCAGGACGAGAACTCCCAGCTGCAGCAGACCCTCGGACTGTTCGGCACCCTGGTCGCTGGAGCGTTCCTGGTCCTCATCGGCCTGACGAACCTCGTCGCCGTGGTCGGCATCGCGCGGGTGTTCCGCCGGATGCGCACCGGGGAGTTCGACGAGGCTGAGCTCGAACGCCAGCTCAACAACCGCGGCTTGCTGGCCCGGCTGCTCAGTCGAGTGATGCGACGGGTCAGCAAGCCGTGGCACATGTACCCGGTCGGGCTGCTGATGGGGCTGGGCTTCGACACCGCCACCCAGGTCGCGCTGCTGGTGCTCGCCGCCGGCTCGGCAGCCACGATCCCCTGGTACGCCATCCTGGTGCTGCCGATCCTGTTCGCGGCCGGAATGTCCCTGTTCGACACCGCGGACGGGGTGTTCATGTCGCAGGCCTACGGCTGGGCCTTCCTCAAGCCCATCCGCAAGATCTTCTACAACCTGACCGTCACGGTGCTGTCCGTCGCGGTCGCACTCATCGTCGGCGTCCTCGTGCTCATCGGGCTGCTGGTGGAGGAACTCGCCATCGACTCCGGCCCGCTGGCCTGGATCGGCTCGTTGGACCTGGAATTCGTCGGCTTCGCGATCGTGGGCCTCTTCGTGCTCACCTGGCTGATCGCGCTCGCGATCTGGCGCTTCGGTCGGATCGAAGAACGCTGGACCCGGCCCGGCCCCGCGCCCGCTGAATCCGGGTAGACCGCCTTCGCCCCGTTCGTTCTGGGCAGCGTGGTCCACCCCACCTGGGGTGGGGTATCGTGGTTGTATGGATTTTCACCAGCGCTCTGTGGTGAACCGTTTGAAGACGGCTCGCGGGCATATGAGCGGCATTATCTCGATCATCGAGGACGATGCGTACTGCCCGGATGTGATGAAGCAGCTCTCGGCGGTTCAGGGGTTGCTGGAGGGGGCGAGCCGGATCATGCTGCGCCGGCACCTGGAGACCTGCGTGGCCAAGGCGATGCAGGAGGGCCGGACCGCCGAGATCGTCGATGAGCTGATGGAGACGCTGAAGTTCGACAAGCAGGTCTTCCGGCCTGCCCCGGAGTCGGTGTCAGGTCAGGTGCTGGAGCAGGCGGAGGTGGGGTCATGACGACGACCCGATCGAGGGCCCAGGCGACGGTGCGCGAGTTCGCGGTCCGCGGGATGACGTGTGGGTCGTGTGCGGCGCGGGTGCAGAAGGTGCTGGGCCGGGCGCCGGGTGTGACCTCCGCGGAGGTCAATTTCGCCACCGGGACGGCGAAGGTCGTGCTGGCCGAGCAGCCGGCGGCGACCGAGGCGTTGGTCGCGGCGGTGGAGAAGGCCGGTTACCGCCTGGAACTTCCCGGGGCGACGGCGGCCACGCCCGCCGCGGACCGCACCGGAGCAAGTGACGCACCGGTCGAGGACGAGCAGGCCGTCGTGCAGCGGGCATGGCTGCGCAGGGTGTTCATCGCCTGGCCGCTGGGTCTGGCCACGATGGTGATCGCGTTCTGGCCGGCGGCGATGGAGCAGCCGTGGGCGCCGTGGGCCCAGCTCGCGCTGGCGACACCGGTGCAGTTCTATGCTGGGTGGCCGTTCCTGCTCGGGGCGGCCAGACGGGCGCGGCGGTTGACCGCGAACATGGACACGCTGATCGCGATCGGCACCCTCACGGCGTACACATTCTCGCTGGTGGAGCTGCTCCGCGGGCAGCACGAGCTGTACTTCGAGACCGCGGCGCTGCTGATCGCGTTCCTGGTGCTGGGCCGGTACTTCGAGGTCCGCGCCAAGCGCCGGGCCGGCAAGGCGATCCGGGCGCTGCTGGAGCTGGGCGCGAAACAGGCTCGGGTCATCCGCGACGGCACCGAGGTGCTGGTGCCGGTCGAACAGGTCGAGGTCGGGGACCTGATGCGGATCCGGCCAGGGGAGAAGATCCCCACCGACGGCGAGGTCGTCGACGGAGCCAGCGCGGTGGATGAGTCGATGCTGACCGGCGAGTCGGTCCCGGTGGACAAGACGGTCGGTTCCTCGGTGGCCGGTGCGGCGGTGAACACCAGCGGGGTGCTGACCGTGCGGGCCACCGCGGTCGGCGCGGACACCGCGCTGGCGCAGATCGTGTCGCTGGTCTCGGCGGCTCAGGCCGGCAAGGGCCGGGCGCAGCGACTCGCCGACCGCATCTCCGCGGTATTCGTGCCGATCGTGATCGTGATCGCGGCGGTTACGTTCGGTGCTTGGTGGCTACTGGCTGGTGACCCGGTTACTGGGTTGATCGCCGCGGTGGCCGTGTTGATCGTGGCCTGCCCGTGCGCGCTCGGGTTGGCCACCCCGGTGGCGATCATGGTCGGGACCGGGCGGGGCGCCTCCCTCGGCATCCTGATCAAGGGTGTGGAGGTGCTGGAACGCACCCGCAAGATCACCACAGTGGTGTTCGACAAGACCGGCACCCTGACCAACGGGCAGATGGCACTGACCGACACCGTGGTCGGGCCTGGGACTGACGCCGGTGAGCTGCTGCGCCGGGCGGGCGCGGTGGAGGCCGACAGTGAACACCCGATCGGCCACGCCATCACCACGGCCGCCCGGAACCAGGCCGGTGAGCTGCCGCGAGTCACCGCGTTCGAGTCCGTGGCCGGGCACGGGGTGCGGGCCGAGGTGCAGGGCGCCACGGTGTGGGTGGGTCGGCGCAAGCTGGCTGCCGAGGCCGGACTCACGTTGCCCGGCGAGCTCGCCGCCGCGGCCGACCGCTTGGAAGGCCAGGGCCGCACCGTGGTGTTCGCCGGTTGGGACGGCCAGGTCCGCGGTGTGTTGGCGGTCGCCGACACGGTCAAGGACGGCGCCGCGCAGACGGTGGCCGAGCTGCACCGGATGGGCCTGAAGGTCGCGATGATCACCGGGGATAACGCGCGCACCGCGGGCGCCATCGCCAGCAACGTCGGTATCGACACCGTGCTGGCCGAGGTGCTGCCGGCGGACAAGCAGTCCGAGGTCACCCGGCTGCAGGCCGCCGGGGAGGTCGTCGCCATGGTCGGCGATGGTGTCAACGACGCCCCCGCGCTGGTGCAGGCCGATCTGGGTATCGCCATCGGCACCGGCACCGACGTCGCCATTGAGTCATCCGACCTGACGTTGATGCGCGGCGAGCTGGCCGGGGTGCCGACCGCGATCCGGCTGTCCCGGCGGACCTACCGGACCATCCTCCAGAACCTGGGCTGGGCGTTCGCCTACAACGTGGCGCTGATCCCGCTGGCCGCGCTCGGCCTGCTCAACCCGATCCTCGCCGGCGCGGCGATGGGGTTCTCGTCGGTCAGCGTGGTCACCAACTCGCTGCGCCTGCGCCGGTTCCGCGAGTCCGCGCCTCCGGGAGCACAGGTCCGCCGCCCGCAGCTCGACCGGGACTACGTGCGGGTCCAGCTGCACGACGGCACGGCTGTCGAGGGCTACCGGAAACGCTCGCAGATGGTGACGGGTCGGGTGCTGCTCCTGGACGTGACCGCGGTCCGCGACGCCACCGGGGTGAGCCGGCCCGCGACCCCGGCGGATGCGTTCATCCCCGAGTGCGACACCGAGCGGGTGGACGCGCTCGCCACCCCGACCAGCTCTGGAGTGTGAGATGCCCCTCCTGCCCGACGAGGTCGCCGCCAAGACGTTCGCACACCGGCGCTGGCGCGGCTACGACCGCTCGCAGGTGGAGCTGTTCCTGCGGCAGGTCGCCGCCGACTACGCCGGGGCGATCGACCGGATCGCGACGACCGCTGAGGACCGCACCAGGGACACGACCAGCGTCGAGGATCTTCTGTCTCGGCTCGGCTCGGTCGTCGGGTCCGCCCAGCAGGTGGCCGACAAGGCCCGCCGGGACGCCGAAACCGACGCCGACGCGATCCGAGCCCGCGCCGAGCGCGCCGCGACGTTGATCACCGCCCAGGCCGAGGACGCCGCCGCCGCGCTCACCCGCCAGGCCGAGGCGCTGCGCGCGGCGGCCCAAGCCGACGCCGACGCCGCCCGGGAGCGCCTCTACGACGCCGACCGCCGCGCCCAACAGCTGGAGGACGCCGCCCGGGAGCGGTGGGAGGCCCTGCGGGTGGAGACCGAACGGCGTTGCGAGCGGCTACAGGCCGCCGAACGCCGCTTCACCGAACGAACCCAACACGCCCACGCCACGCTGGGGAACCTGCGTTCCCAGGTCGCGCTGCTCGACCAGGTCCAGCAGGCCGAGGCCCAGCTCGCGGCACTACACACCGACTCCGCACCGCCGTGCACCGACCCCGCCGGCGACCCGAACGGCGCGGTTCCAGGCCCCGGACGCTGAGTGGCCCTCGCGTAGTGACCGCGCCCCGTGACCCGCGCGCAACTCCCCCGCGCCGGCGAGCTCTACTCACAGTATGGCTGCTCGCCGCCGTGGGGCTGGGGGTGCTCCTGCTGGTCGCCGCACTGGCCGAAGGCCCGCTCGATGACCCCGATCAGGCCTACCAGCGCCCCGGGCTGCTGGACCTGCACCCCCTGCCCGTCGCGGCGGCCCCGGTCACCGCCACCGTGCCGCAGTCGGGTCGTCCGGCAGTGGTGTTGTTCACCCGCCCGGAGCGTTTCGGTCCGCTGTGCGCGGCGCTGCCCGGCGCCAAGGTCGACGCCGACACGGTGATCGTGGTGGCCGGCTCCGGGGCGGCGCCGGAGTGTGGGCCGGTGTCAGTGGTGACCGATCCCAGTGGCCGGCTCGCCACGGTCTACCACATGCGGACACCGGCCGACGGTGGACCACCGGTCGGGTACGCCGTGGTCGACGAGGCCGGCCGCATCCGCTACAGCACCCTCGACCCCGCCGTGGTGGAGGAGCTGGCCGAGGTATGGACCATCGTGGAGGCGCTGTGAGCCACTCGCCCCGCGCGACCGGTCACCACGGCGTGGTCCGCAGGTTGCGGTTGTGCCTGTGGTGCCTGCTCGCCGTCGCCGTGGAGGTCTTCCTCTACTTCTCCTACCGCGGCCACGACGCCCGGTTCCACTGGTTCACTCACTTCTTCATCGGCGCCGCGGTCGCGTTACTGATCATGGCCGTGGTGGCGCGGCGGCAGGGCCGGCCGGTGCCCTACCCGCTGGTGTGGCCGATCGTCGGACACCTGGTCGCGATGTTCCCCGATGTCCTGTTCAGCTTCGGCCTCGCCCACCAGCGGTGGATGGACGTGTTCCTCGGGCACGTCAGCACCCACTTCGTGCCTGGCGGCAACCTCACCTGGTTCGCGGTCTTCCTCGCCGCGCTCGCTGTCTACCTGACCGTGCTGTCCCGACCTCGCGGGAGTACGGAGATTCGGTGAAGGCATGCCACCCGTCTTCCCCGGAAGGTCACCGACGGTGACGTCTGCCCTCCCACCGGGAGAACCCCAGCCGTCCAACTCCGTAGCAACTTCCCCGCTAAGTAGTACACATCGACGAGTTTAGGTGCGGCTACCAATTGCCAACGGACATTACTGCTGGGCACGGTAGGTGATGCCGCATTGGCACTGCCGCCGATGAGGTGTTTTCCGTGCGAGGGACAACCTTTGCCATCTTCCCAGGAGGATTCAATGTGCGTGGATTCCGCACCCTCGGTCCCGGGAAGGAACGTGCGCAGGTGGTGGCTTGCCGGCCTGGTCGCCCCTGTCGCGGTCGCTGCGCTGCTCGTCGTGACAAGCTGTAGCTAATCAGCCCCAAGTCGCTCAGCGTCAACCTCAAACGGCTCAGCGCCGGCCGGAACTGTGACCTACCCAGGGCTGGGGGGAGGGCACGTCACCGGCAATGTCCAATACGACCACAGTCCGCCGGTCGGTGGGGATCACTGGGCCGTGGTGCTCAACTGCGGGATTTACGATCTCCCGGTCGCCCACGAAAACGCGGTCCACGCGCTCGAGCACGGTGCGGTGTGGATCACCTACCTTCCGGGCTTATCTCCGGCTGAACTGGACCGTCTCCGCGCGCTGGTGAAGGCGAGCTACGACGGGACGGACCGCTACGTGATCCTCAGCCCCTATCCCGGGCAGAGCGCGCCGATCATCGCCTCGGCATGGGGACGCCAGCTGACGCTGCAAGCACCCACCGATCCCCGTCTCCAGAGCTTCATCAGTTACTTCCGCCAGGGACCCCAGAGCTTGGAACCCGGTGCTCCCTGCTCCGGGGGGACCGGGAGCCCCGTCGGCTAAGCCCTCCCCCCAGCAACCACAGCCCGCGCAGCGACGGTCAGGTTGTAGGCCAGCACGCCAGCTGGCCGAAGACGCGCACCCACCTCCGGATGCTCACGACCGTTGGCGCGCAGACCGATCTCCAGCACACCGGTGGTTGACCGCCATCGACGACACAGCGCCATCCGTCGACATGAGATACTATTTACGTACAGACTACGTAGGTCATGTCGATCTCGCTCCCGCCATGCGGGTAGCCCTCGGCGATCGCAGTGGCCCTCGCGGCCGCCAGACGGACCATCGACAGGAGGTCACGACCCGTGATGTGCGGAACGATGGCTGGCATGGGGCTCTGGGGGCTCCTGGTGATCCTGACGTTGCTCGCTGTGCTCGTGCTTGCCGTGCTCGGCGGCGTCTGGCTCTACCGGCGGCTGCGCGCCGAACAGCACAACGCGGGCACCGTCGACACCGATTCGGCGCGCACCAGGCTGCGCGAACGCTACGCCGCCGGTGAGATCGACGATGAGGAGTACGAGCGCCGCCTGTCGGGTCTGTCGACCTGGCGGTGACAGCGACCCGCCCTGCGCCGTCACACGCCATCACCGAGAAGGAGAAGCGATGGAGTCATACCTGTACGGCGTGGCCTTGCTGGCCTGTCCGATCGGGATGGGCCTGATGATGTGGATGATGATGCGCGGGAAGCACACCAGTGGCGGTGACCGCAGCGGCGGGCAGGAGCAGGCCGCCGCGCTGCGGGCCGAGATCGACCAGTTTAAGGCCGACCGTGCCGGGCAGCGGACACCGGGCGGGTAGTGATGTCCACTTGGATCGCCGCGTTGGTCGCCGTGGCCGCGATCACCGCGACCTACCTGTTGTGCGTCCGGCCGACGATGCGCGGACGCTGCACGACGGGCGGACCCCCCACGGGGGATGCTGAGACCGAGCGGCAGCTCGCCGAGCTGAGAGAGGAACTCCGGATGCTGCGCACCCAGCAGTCCCTGGACAGTGGGCGGGTACCGGTCGACAGGCCGACGTCGCAGCCGGACCACTGACCGGGGTAGGGGGGCCGCTTCCCCGGTAGACCCCCCAGGTAACGGGCCCTGCCCAGCAGGGTAGCGGGGCTAGACCCCCACCACCCCACACACCCGACACCCCGTTTCCCGGCCCCAACCCCCAACCCGCACTCTGACAACATCCCAGCCTCAACCCTGCGAACGTGACCGGGGGCCTCACTGTCGCCACACCTCAACTGTTACTGGGAGTAGTTGACAACGGTTGTGGAGCTTCAGGGAGGGAGGCGGCTGCCACGAGTCAGGCTCCCCGGATTTCCACACCCTGCCGGGGTGCCCGGCAGGGTGTGGACACGGGTCCCTAACCCCGACTGGCCGCTGGGCCCGCCACCAGCGACACAGATGACGACCGCGACGACGAGACGTGAGCGATCGTCCGCGTGGACGTCCGCAAGCGCATGGGCTCCCTACTCGCGCAGGCGCGCGAGTCACGGACGTTCGGGTGGACGAACCCACCCGCTGTTTACCCGCACACGGAAGGGGAGGCAGGCAGGGGCATCCATCCGGGCCCTTGAAAGCGGCTGTTTCCGGCATGGTGGGTCCTGGTCTGCCTCACCAGGGTTGTCTGCCTTCTCAGGGCTCAAGGGTAGGGCAGGGACCGGATTTGGGAGTGAGGCACTTGGGCAGCACCGAGGACTGGAGCACCTGCCACACCGTTGACCACGGAGACGCTGGGATGATGGGCACACTCCACGTCACTACCTAAGCTTCGGGGAAGACGTACGGACGGACACGAGCTGACCACATGCTGTAGCTTGCTCGGCGTGTGGAGCGCTCATCGTGCTGCGCAAGCCGCGGGAGGACGCCTCGCGCGGCTTGTTGCTGTGGTGGCGGTGCTTGCCGGCTTGGCTGTCTTGCAGGGGCCACAGTGCACCGACGGCATGATCGTCGGCGCGGCGTATCTCACTCAGGGCGCAAGCCCGGCCATGGCGGTCGTCGCCAGTGAGGACTGGGGCGTCGCCATGGTGATGGCCGGGGTCAACGGTCACCCCCAGGACACCGCCGCGCAGGGCACGGCTCACAGCGCGCTCTGCGCCCATGCCCGTGTCGGAGGCAGTCCATCGAGCTCCGGTGACATGGGCAGCGTTCTCGCGACCTGCCTGGCGTTTCTGGTTGCCGTCCTGGCCGTTATCGTGGGGCTGTACCCGTCCTGGCTGCGGACCTTCGTTCGCATCCACGCACCGGGGCGCGGGGCGAGGGTGTGCGCCATCGCTGTTCGAGCACCGAGCCTCTCGCAACTCTGCGTACTGCGAACGTAGGAGGAGTCTGCCCACCTTACGGCGCTGTGCCGGTCCGGGTGGGCTGCTGCCGTGCGCCCCAGTTCTGGGGTGGCGCGTCGTTCGACTCCCCTGTCCTTATCCTTCCGCAGGAGGCATTTCGTGAATCTCGCCGCAGTCTTGGTCACCGGCCTGTTCGCCGGTGGCGTGTCCTGCGCCGCCGTCCAGGGCGGCCTGCTCACTGGGCTGATCACCCGGCAGCACGCCGCGACCGCCCAATCCGCTACCACGCCGCGGTCCGGCAAGAGCCGCATCGGCCAGGCCGGGAACGCCCAGGTCCGCACGGAAACGGCGGCTGCTGTGCAGACCGCGGAGCGGCCCACCTGGCGTAATCAGCTCGGTGATGACCTCGCTCCGGTCGGCGGGTTCCTGGCCGGAAAGCTGCTCTCGCACACCTTGCTCGGTGCGCTGCTGGGCGCCCTCGGCGGCGCGGTGCAGCTCTCGGTCGGTACCCGGACCTGGCTGCAGATCGGCGCCGGCCTGTTGATTGTCGTTTTCGGCCTGGCTCAGCTGGGGGTGCCCGGTTTCCGCGGCATCGTCGTTGAGCCCCCGCTGTCCTGGATGAAGATCGTGCGCAACCGGGCCCGCTCGCAGGCGGCGCTGGCACCGGCGTTGCTAGGCGTGTCCACGGTGCTCATCCCGTGCGGGGTGACCCTGTCGGTGGAGGCGTTGGCGCTGACGTCGGGATCCGCGCTGACCGGTGCGGCGACCATGGCGGTGTTCGTGGTGGGCACCGGCCCGCTGTTCGCCGCGCTCGGCTACGCCGCCCGCAAGGCCGCCACCGCGTGGCGGGGTCGGCTGGCCGGGCTCACCGGGTTGGCCGTGATCGCGCTCGGGCTGTACACCCTCAACGGGGGCCTCGAACTGGCCGGATCGCCGCTCGCGGCCAGCCGCATCGCGCAGACGGTCGGACCGGTCCCATCACCCCCGGATGCCTCCACCGTGTCCACCGTGGACGGACGGCAGGTCGTGGTGATCACCGCGACCACCGCCTCCTACAGCCCGGACAACGTCCAGGTCCGCGCGGGCCTGCCCACGACCCTGGTGATCCGTTCCGACAACGCGCAGGGGTGTATCCGGTCCTTCGTCATCCCCTCGCGCAGTGAGCAGAAGATCCTGCCGGTCACCGGCGAGAGCCGCATCGAGCTCGGTACCCTGCGGCCCGGCCGGCTCGACTACGCCTGCGGCATGGGTATGTACACCGGCACCATCACCGTCGTCTGAGCTGAGCGAGGAACCCGAACTGTGTTCACCGTTACGCATATCTTCCGTGTCGAGGGCATGCACTGCGGCAGCTGCGCGCTGCTCATCGACGACGCCCTGGACGACCTTCCCGGCGTGCACCGCAGCCAGACCACCGTCAAGGCGGGACGCAGCACCGTCGAACTGGATGTCAACCAGAGCAGCCCGCAGGACGTGATCAGCGCGATCGAGGAACTCGGCTACCGCGCCTCACCGCTTCAATGACGACGGCACCCATCACATCACGGCCCGCACCGGCGGGGACCTGCTGCTGGCCATCGGCGCGCTGCTGGTGTCCGGAACAGGACCCGGACGTCCTCGGGCAGCTCGGTGATCCCCTGTACCGATCCGTCGGCGCGTTTGATCCGCTCCCGGACCTGCGGCGTCCAGAGCCCACGACCCTTGAGTTCGACCACCAGGTAACCGTTGACCTGCAGGAAATCCCCCGACAGCGTCTCGCGCTTGAACACCATCGACACCTGCGGCTCGATGCACTCGTAGCACCCGGCGACCGACGCGATTGTCGCCGCCAGTGGGTGTGTACCTGGGTGGAGTCCACAATCCCACCGGTGACAAGCCGGAACGCGTCCACCGCCCAGTCCAGGTAGGCGGCCCGGCCGGGCGCCCGCAGCGGCAGCAGCTCGCGCAGCGCGGGCTCGTCGACCTGGATCGCGCGTGCCGTAGGACTGCACCCAACCATGCCCGGTGGTGGCGAACCCGTCCAGGTGCTCAGCGAAGTACTGGACCATGTCGTTGCGCTCCGGCTCACCGTGCACCAGCACATCGAGCCCGAGCTCCTCCTGCAGCCGGATCACCCGCTCGATCTCGGCCCGCATGCGGCGCTTGTACTCGGCGTCGTCGAGGTTGCTGGCCCGGTGCGCGTCCCGGTCGGCCCGGATCTGCTCGGTCTGCGGGAACGAGCCGATCGTCGTGGTCGGCACCGGCCCGAGCGCCAGGCGCGCGCGCTGCGCCGCGACCCCCGCTGTTCCGGGCTGCCGCGACGGTAGTGGTCGGCGCCGAGCGAGTCGAGCCGGGCCCGGACCCGGTCGTCGCGCTCGCCCGTGCGATCACCGCCGGTGCGCCCGGCCGCGGCCGCGGCGAGCTCGTCGGACACTGCCGCCCGGCCCTCCCGCAGGGCACGCCCGAGCAGCACCACCTCGTCGATCTTCTGCCGCGCGAACGCCAGCCGGTCCCGCAATGAGGGCGCCAGCGCCGTCTCGACGTCGACGTCGGAGGGCACGTGCAGCAGCGGGCACGAGGTGCCGATCTCCACCCGGCCCGCGCTGCCCAGCAGCGTCGCGGCCCGGGACAGCGCGGCGTCCGGGTCGGTCCGCCAGACGTTGCGGCCGTCGACGACGCCGGCCAGCACAGTCTTGTGCTGCAGCCGGGGTAGCGACGCGGCCACACCGAGATCCCCGGCGCCGGCGACCAGATCGAGCCCGATCGCCTCGACCGGGCTCTGGGCGAGCACCCCAGCGCGGGCCCGAGCTCGCCGTATTAGCCGGCGACCAGCAGCCGAGGACGGCCCCGCACGGTGCCCAGCCGCTGGTAGGTCAGGCCCAGACGAGTCGAGCTCGGGACTTCGTCATCTCCAGCGGCGGCACCTCGTCGCGGCCGCGGGCCATCGCGAACATCGTGTCCAGCGGCGCGAGCCCGAGGTCCGCGAAGCGCTCGGGCACGGCACCAACGGTGACCGCCGTGTCGAGCACGTGGTCGTAAAAGGGAGAACGGGCCGCTCCGCACCGAGCCGAGCCGCGGGGGGTTAGCTGCGTAGGGCGGACTTGGCGATCCAGGCATCCCAGGGGATGGCCCAGTCGTAGTAGTCGCCGTCCTCGGGCCCCAGATGTTGGGACGAGCCGGTGATCTCGACGGGGTCGCCGGGCAGCACCGCGTCGAACACCGCCTTCGCATTCGACGGGGAGAGGTTGATGCAGCCGTGCGAGACGTTCGTCTTGCCCTGCTGGGATACCGACCACGGAGCCGAGTGGGTGAACTCGCCGTTGTTGGAGATCCGCACTGCCCAGCGCGCTTCGACGTTCTGATAGTCGTATTTCGGGTTGGTCATGAAGAAGACCGGATACTTGGCCATCACCACGTGCGTGCCGCTCTGGGTGACCCGGCCCGGATCAGAGTCCAGGCCGTAGCTGGCCGGATAGTCGGCGACCTGGACCCCGTCGGCGTAACCCACCATCCGGTGGGTCTGGGTGTCGCCCCTGAGCACGTAGGACCGGCCGATGCTGAAGCTTGAGGTGAGATCCTCCTGGCCGTAGGCGCCGTTGCCCAAGGACAGCCCGTACAGTTTGGCGGTAACGCTGACCTGCGTGTTGGGGGTGAAGTAGGTCTTGGGCCGCCAGTGCACCGTGGTGTCGTCCAGCCATGCCCAGGCCCCCTCGGTGGGCACCGAGGTCTGGACCGACAGGGCCCTCTCCACCGCGGCCTTGTCGTTGACCTCGGACCTGAAGGTCAGCGCAATCGGCATGGCGACGCCGTAGGTGGCGTTGTCGCCGACGTTCAGGCTCGCGCTGATCAGGTCATCGGGCTTGATCGTGTGGAACGAGCCGTGGACCGGGATCTGCTTGCCGTCAGAACCGGTGGCGGTGCCCGACCAGGTGTAGGTCTTGTCGTAGCCCAGCGGCTCGCTGACGGTCCAGACCGTCTTGTCCGCCGAGAGCGCTCCGGCCACCGCCCTGCCACCCGGATTGGTCAGCCGGACCGCGTCGAACGCCCCACCGGTTACCGAGATCTGGGTCCGGCCTACCGGGTTGACCCCCGTGGCGCCGTCGGAGGGCTGCATGACGACCCTGGGCGGTTGGGCGAGCGGGGAGCCGCCCGCCGCGGCGGGGTTTCTCGCGGTGGCGCTGCACGCGGTGATCACAGTCAACATCGCGAGGATCAATCCCAGCAGCGGGGTCGTGACTGGCCACCACCGGCCGGCGAACCTGCACCTCAACGTCACCGCAGCTCCCTGCACAGTCTTGCCGCCCCGTCGCCGCCCCGCCGCCGCTGTGCGGGCCTGTGGTCAGGCGTGCACTCCGGTCGGGGCCGCTCTTGTTTCATGGTGCCAGCCGGCGTGCTCGCCGCCCACCCCCAGGAAGATCGCATCCGTCTAAGCCCGGACGGCGCCCGTCCGCCGATCAGCACCAGCGCCGCCGGGACCGGGACGTCGAACGGTTTACTGAACCTCGATCGGCAGATGGGGCTGGTGCTGCCCGTCAACGTCGTCATATCCCGATCACGCGCCGGGCTCACGCCCCGGTGTGACAGCGCACCCATCGTGGTCTACTGTCGAGCTACGTAGGTGAAGTCGCTCGGCCGCCCCACCGAGGGGTGGATGCCACCCGAGCCACGGGCCACCCCTTCAAAGGTGAGCGATGTATCCGACCCTGTTCGAGATCTTCGGCGTGCCGATCGGCAGCTACGGTGTGAGCAAGGCGCTGGCCGCCCTGGCCGCGGCCGTCCTGCTGACCCGGGAGTTCCGCCGGCTGCGCTGGGATCCCGACGTGGCCGCCACCCTGGTCGTGTTCACGACGCTGTTCGGGTTCCTCGGGGCCAAGCTCTACTACCTCGCCGAGCACCTCACCCGCCTCACCCCGGACGACTTCGGTGGCTCCGGTTTCACCTGGTACGGCGGCTTCCTCGCTGGGCTGGTGACCTTCCTGGTGATCGCCCGCCGCCATCGCCTGCGGGTGCCCGAACTCGCCGCGATCTCTGTGGCGCCGTTGTCCGTGGCCTACGGGATCGGGCGGCTGGGCTGCCTGCTCGCCGGCGACGGCACCTACGGCCCGCCCAGCGACCTACCGTGGGCGATGGCCTTCCCCAACGGCATGGTGCCGACCACCGTGCCGGTGCATCCCACGCCGCTCTACGAGGCGATCGCCGCGTTCGCGGTCGCCGGGCTGCTGTGGAGCGTACGGCGCCGGTGGCGACCCTCGACGGTCGTCGGCAGCTTCGCGGTCCTGACCGGAACCGCTCGGTTCTTGGTCGAGTTCGTCCGCGTCAACGACGAAGCAGTGCTCGGCCTGACCCAGCCGCAGCTATGGTCGCTCGCCCTGGTGGCCGCGGGCGCGGTACTGCTCGCCCGCTCCGCTCGCACTCGTCCGACCTCCGACCCCGGAGGGGCCCTGCCCACACCGGAGGACGCCGACCCTGAGGAACGTGCCGTCGCGGAGCCGACGTAGAGTGCCTGCACTACGTCCTCCGTACGTAGATAGTAGAATCGGCGCCGTTGGCGATCGAACCGACCACCCGTCGTGGAGGAATGATGAGTTCTCTTCTGTTCGGCCTCGCCCTACTGGCCTGCCCGGTCGGCATGGGCCTGATGATGTGGATGATGGGGCGCGGCCAGGGCAAGGGCACCGACAACGGCGGGCCGCAGCAGCGCCAGCAGGTCGAGCAGCTGCGCGCCGAGATCGACCAGCTCAAGTCCGAGCGGGCCGCACGCCGGAGCGAGGGCACCCGCTGATGCCGACCTGGGTCGCCGCGCTCATCGCGGTCGCCGCGATCACCGCGGTGTACTTCTTCTGCATCCGGCCGATGCGCAACGGCAGCTGCGCGATGAGCGGCGCCCATGAGCACGACGCCGAGCTGGACCGGCAGATCGCCGAGCTGCGGGAAGAGGTCCGAGTGCTGCGCGCGCAGGATGCCCTCGAGTCCGGTCGGGTACCCACCGATCGGCCGGCACCTCCTGCCGACGCGTGATGCCGCGGGTCTCCCTTGCTCGGCCGGAACGGTCCGGGGATCCGAGCCTCTCCGTGCTGGCTTGCCCGATCGGGATGGGCGTGATGATGGTGATGATGGCCAGGGGGAAGCGTTCGGACAGCGCGGATTCCCCGGCCGATGCGAGCGCCCAGCAGGAGCTGATCCGACTGTGTGCCGGAGTCGAGCAGCTCAAGGCGGAGCGGGCGCACCGTGGGTGAGCTGCTGTTCTCCACGACGCTGCTGGCCTCGTTCCTCGGTGGCGTGGTGGCCCTGTTGGCGCCGTGCTGCGTGTCGGTGATGCTGCCCGCCTACCTGGCCACCGGGTTCCGGCACCGGGGTGGTGTGGTGCCGGCGACCCTGGTGTTCGGGGCCGGGGTGGGCACGGTGATCCTGCCGATCGGGTTGGGCGCGACAGCGTTGAGCAGCCTGCTGGTCAGCCAGCACCTGTGGGTGTTCTCCCTCGGTGGCGTGTTGATGATTGCCGGTGGGGTCGCGGTGCTGGTCGGGTGGAAGCCCAACCTGCCGATGCCCGGCGCTCGTGCGGTGAAGGAGGGCAGCTTCGGATCCGCCTACGCGCTGGGCGCGTTCTCGGGTGCGGCCAGCGCCTGCTGCGCCCCGGTGCTGATCGGAATCGCGGTGCTCTCGGGTGCCGCCGCCTCCTTCCCGGTCGCGCTGGCGATCGGTGCGTCCTATGTGGCGGGGATGGTGGCGCCGCTGGCGCTGGCCGCGCTGGCCTGGGACCGCCGCCGGGAAGGCGCCGCGCGCCTGCCCACCGACCGGACCGTGGGGCTGCGGCTGGGCCCGTGGCAGCGCCGGATGGCCTTGGGTAGCGCGCTCAGCGGGCTGTTGATGATCGTCATGGGCGTGCTGGCGGTGGTATTGGCGTTCACCGGACCGGGCATGCCCAGCGGGGGCTGGCAGACCGAGCTGAGCGCGTGGCTGCAGCACGTGAGCAGCCTCGCGCTGGGCGCCCTGTCGTGGATTCCGGGCTGGCTGATCGCTGCGGTGCTGTTGCTCGGCGTCGCCTTGCTGATCCGCCGTGCCGTCCGCACCGGAAGGACTCCCACCGAACCCGTCGAGAGCGCTAACTCGGGTGCGGGCGAGGACGAGACCGAGCCGGAACCGATTCCCGTGATTGTCCAGGAGAACCGACGTGACCAAGGCCAACGGTAAGACCGACACGAAGCGGTCCCCGACCGGTAAGCGCGGCCGCGACACTCAGGCTCGAAGCCGGCAACGAGCCGCCCGTGAGATTGCGCGTGCGCGCGGCACGTCGGGCGGCTCTCGACGGTGGACGACGCTCGGTGTAGCGGCCGTCGTGGTCTTGGCCGTGATGGTGCTGTATGCCGTCTATCAGAACTCCCCAGCCAAGCGGGACACCGCCGCGGGTGACAGCGGGTACCCGCACGTGGCCGGCCAACCGGGCGCCGGCGCTATGGCGCCCCCGTTCACCCTGACCTCCAACACCGGTGGCCAGGTCAGCCTCGCGGATTTCCGCGGCAAGACGGTGTTGCTGTACTTCCAGGAAGGGCTGGGCTGCCAGCCGTGCTGGGACCAGATCCGCGACCTGGAAAACAACCAGACGCAGGTGAAGAACGCAGGCGTGGACACGGTCGTCTCTATCACCACCGACCCGGCCGACCTGATCGCCCGGAAGGTGACCGACGAGAAGCTGACCACCCCGGTGCTGTCCGACCCGACCCTGCAGGTGTCCCGCTCCTACAACGCCAATCAGTACGGGATGATGGGCGACATGCGGGACGGCCACAGCTTCATCCTGGTCGGCCCGGACGGGATGATCCGCTGGCGGGCTGACTACGGCGGCGCACCTGATTACACGATGTTCCTGCCCACCGGCAAGATGCTGACCGACCTGACCACGGAACGGAAGCCGTGACCGAGCAGGTCGAGATCACCCTGCTCACCCAGACCGACTGCGGCCTCTGCGATCACGCCAAACAGGTGTTGGGCCGGGTCGGGCAGGACTACCCGCTGCAGGTCACCGAGATCGACCTGGCCAGCGAGCAAGGCCACCAGCTCGCGGCCAGGGCCGGGGTGGTGTTCGCGCCGGGTGTCCTGCTGGATGGTGAGCCGTTCTCGGTCGGGCGGCTGTCCGAACGCAAGCTGCGCCGCACGCTCGGCAAACGCGCCACAGCGCTGCCTCCCTCCTCGACCGCGCATGACCGCTGATGCACCACCCCGGCGTCGGGCGCCGGCTCGCGTCACCGTGCTGCTGATCGTGGCGCTGGCCGCGATGCTGGGCGGCGCGGTGCCAGCGAGTGCGCATCCGACGTTGTTGTTCACCGATCCGGCTGCCGACACTGCGGTACCCGACTCGCCGACGCTGGTCACCTTGGTGTTCAACGAGGCCGTCACCGTCGGCGCGCGGGCGGTCACCGTGGACGACAGCGACGGCCGGCAGGTGCCCCTCGGCGCGACGACCACAGCCCTGGGCGGGCGTGTCGTCACGGCTGACCCCACCGGCATCCTTCAACCCGGCACCTACCTGGTGCGGTGGCAGGTGACCGGATCCGATGGCGATCTGGTCGACGGCGAGTTCCGTTTCGCCGTCGGCACCGCGATCTCCGGTGCCGGCACGGCCAGCGGCGGCCAGCCGATCTCCTGGGCCGCCGCGGCGTTGCGCTGGTTACTGTTCGCGGGCCTCGCGCTGGCGCTGGGCGGCGTGGTGGGCGAGCGGTTCACCACCTCGGCGCGGGTGGAGAAGCCCGCTCTCCCTGGGCTGAGGTCCTGGGTCGTGCCCGGCGTGCTCGGCGGCCTGGCCGGTGTCGTCGGGCTGGCCGCTGTGCTGGTCACCGACACCGGTACCGCGAGCACGCTGTGGCAGAACCGGCCCGGGCAACTCCTGCTCGCCGAAGCAGCAGGCCTGGCTGTCGCGCTCGGGTTGGCCGGGATCCGGCGGTGCTCGTGGGCGGTGGTGCCGCTGGTGGTGGTGGTGGCCGCCGCGGAGGGCCTGCGCTCGCACGCCAACGTCGCCGCACCCGGGTGGGGAGCGCTGCTCACCGGTGTGCACCTGGCCGCCGTCGCGATCTGGGTGGGTGCCTTGGTGCACGTGGCGCGCGCCGGGTTCGCCTGGCGCCAGGAGCGTCCGGCGATGCGGTGGGTGCTGTCCGGCTACCTGCGGCTCTCCGCGTGGGTGTTCGTCATCGTGGTCGGCACCGGCACGATCACCGCGCTGCTGCTGGTCCCGCTCTCGGCGCTGCTCACCACCACCTACGGCCAGGTCCTGCTGGTCAAGCTCGGCCTCGTCGCCCTCGCGGGCGGGCTGGCGCTGACCGCCCGCCTGGCGATGCGCCAAAGCGACCGGCTCGACCGGGTGCGCACGCTGGCCCGAGTCGAGAGCAGCGTGCTGGTCGGGGTGCTGGTCGTGAGCGCGGTGCTGGTCTCGGCTCCCGCCGCGGGCAGCCAGCCGCCGACCCCTCCGCCACCGCGCGGCCCCGTCGTGCCACTGGGGACCCTGGCCGGACAGGTCGGCGTGAGCGCCGCCGCCAGCGAGGGCCAGCTGGTGGTGCGGCTGTCCACGCCCCGCCGCGGCGACTACTACGACCCCAGCCGCAACAGGACTACACACTGTCCGGCCAACTCGCCGCCAACCGGGAAGATCCCGCCGCGCTGAACTTCCGCGGGTGCGGTGAGGGCTGCTTCGTGGCCCCGGCGGACTGGCGCGACGGCGACAACGTGCTCACGCTGCGGGCGGAGGCGCCCAGCTGGCGGGGCGGCACGGTGAGCCTGCTCGTCCCGTGGCCTACCCAACCCGGCGCCGACGACCTCACGCGGACCGTCCAGGCGTTGCGCGAAACCGACCGCGTCACCGTCTACGAAACCGTCACCAGCGACACCACCACCGCAGCGCCCAACCCCCGGCAGCTCGATCTCGCCGGGGCGTGGTTCGTCTCCCAGGAACCCTATGCTTCGGGCACCGCCCCGATCGCCGTCCGGATCTCCCGCAACGACCAGCCGGTCCGGCTCGCCCTCGGATACCCCGCCGCGTCCATCAACGTGGCACTCACCCTGGACAAGGACGGGCGGATCACCGAGGAAACCCTCAGCGACGACACCCACCTCATCCACCGCCGGTTCGTCTACCCCGACCACGACTAAGCGGTTTTTCGAGGAATGCCTGGACGGGCTCGATGACCGCCCGCGTACCGGCCTGCCGCCGGTGTTTCCCCTCTGTCGGTGGTGGCGTCAACGCGCTGGCTTGTGAGCTGCCCGCCGAGACCGGCGTGCCGCTGTCGCGGTGGAGTGCTCCGGAGCTGGTGGTGGAGGCGATTGCGCGGAGAGTGGTGGCGACGATCTCCGCGTCGATGTCGACGGTGCGCCGCTGGCTTGCCGATGACGCGCTCAAGCCCTGGCAGCATCGAACCTGGATCTACCCGCGCGACCCCGAGCGCGTTTTATGACTCCCTCGCGCTGCCTGACCACCACACCGTGTACCTCGCGTGCCCGACGGCGCCGTTTCGGGTGCGTGGTGGCTGGGACGCGGCCAAGGAGGAGTTCACCGAGCAGAGGATGCATCCTGTTGCGCGAAACCAGTCCCGTGGCGTAGAGCGATGCATCGAGAGCTGGGCGCTGGAGCGCTGGGAAGTTCGATGCTCACGCGACTCACGGCCGTTCAAGTCGCTCCTGCGGGAGGTTCACCCCCGAGCTGATGCGCTAGCGGCAGTCGACCTGCATGGTGATGTCGTCTCCCAATGCGGCCGCGATCTCGGCGACGCGGGAGTGATCGTGCAATCGGCGGGTCACGTACGCGACCGCATGGTCGTGTCGCAGCGACCACCAGGCTGCCGACCCGCCGAGTCCGCCCAGGCCGATGAACGAGCTGGTACGGAGAAAGCCCAGGGTCCAGTTGACCGTCGTGCCGACGGTTTCGTCGTGGCCACACACCTGGCTACCGAGGTACTCGGCATGGAGTTCTTGCCCGAGCAGCCGGCGGACGGGCCCATCCGCGCTGGTCAGGCTCGCATAGAACCCGGCAAGGGCGGTGGCCGACGCATGGAGGTTGATCGCACCGAACACAGACCGGCGCCATGCCGCCGAGTTGAGCCGGGTCAGTTCCAGCGAACCATCCGGGACCGCCAGTACTCGGCGGTATGACGGGAAGAGGTCATCCATGAGCTGCTCGGGGCCGCCCGGGAGACCGTGTTCGAGCTCGGCCACCCGATCGAGGTTGTGCTCGGGCACACCGAACCAGGCGTCCAGACCCAACGCCGGTCGGACAACCTCGGCGTAGACCTCTCCCAGCGACCGGCCAGTGCCGGCCCGGAGCACCCCGTCGATCAGATGGCCATACGTCAACGCGTGCTCGGCCAGCGTGGATCCGGGTGCGGACTCGGCTGGGGCTGATGCCAGAGACTGTCGAAGTCCGGCGTCGTCGAGCAGGTCCAATGCACCGGCTGATTGCGGGAACGCCGGCAGGCCCGCCCGATGGGTGAGGATGTGACGCAGCGTCGTGTGCTCCTTGCCGCCAGTCGCGTACTCCTTCCAGTAGGTCGCGACCGGTTCGTCGAGCGCGAGCGACCCATCGGCTACCGCCGCCAGCGCGGCGAGCGCGGCGAACGGCTTCGACGTCGAGTATGTATGCACCAGCGTGTCGCTGCGCCACGGTCGGCTCCGTGCACCGTCGGCCCACCCCCCGGTGAGCCCGACGAGCTCCTTGCCACCGGCCCACACCGACAGGCCGGCGCCGCTCTCGCGATCTCCGTCGACCAGCCGCGTAAAGATGTCCCTGACCGGCTCGTACCCGCTCGTGACGAACCCGCTGACGCTCATGCTCGTGCCTCCCGGCGACGGTGGGCAATGGCCCGTTGATGTTGTGTAGTACGGAGCTGTCATTGACATGTTCGGTGTGTCATTAATTACATAGAACGGCACCATGCCGGGTCTGGAGGCGCTTAGTACCCCAAGACCGCAGGGGCGCCGCCGGCGTAGCTGCGCACGCGCTGACGGGTATCGCGATGGGCGTCACTTTGCTGCGGCCGCGAGCCTGCCCGGTGGCCGTCGGGGTCATCTGGTGCTGGAAGGGCGCGTATCCCGGCGCCGGTCTCGACGTCAAAGGCGAGGGCGCGAATCGCCGGATCGTCGCTCCGGTCGTGGGCGAGGCTCGCCATCAGCACGGCCTGGCGACCCCCGGGAACTCTCAGTAACTAAACTATGTACGGTAGTAGTGTGACGGTGCAGCACCGGCAACTCGAAAGGCGATCCACTACGGCGGCCCGATCATCCCGGCCGAGCGGACGCAGGGCCCGGGCCACGGTCCGAGGTGCGGGGGAGGTGCTGATCACGCTCGGCATGGTGGTGCTGCTGTTCGTGTTCTACCTGCTCTACTTCTCGGACTGGATCGCTGCGGGCAAGCAGCGGGAGGCGACGGCAAAGCTCGATGAGCAGTGGCGCAATCCCCGAGGCACCCTGGACCTACCGTTGAGGGGTGATGGCATCGCGAAGTTGTCGGTGCCCGTGTTCGGTCCCGATTTCGTCTGGACGGTGCTGCAGGGCACTGATCAGGACACCCTGGCGGTGGGACCTGGGCATTACCCGGACACTGCCATGCCGGGCGAACCGGGGAACTTCTCCGTGGGCGGCCACCGCGTCGGCAAAGGCTCACCGTTCAACAACCTGGACCTGCTGGGGTCCTGCGACGCGCTGGTCGTCGAGACCGTGGACACCTGGTTCGTCTACCGCGTGCTGCCGATGGAAGACGAGGTCGCCGGATGGGCCCAGGGCAAGGGCACTGACCCGCGCTACCGCGACGTCGCCCCGCTGCCCGGCGCCTACTCCGAGGTCGTCGGCCAGGAGATCGTGCTCCCCTCGCAGCGCGAGGTGATCGCCCCGGTGCCAGGCCGGCCCCAGGTGGTGCTCCCCCCTGGGCGGCAACGAGCGCTGATCACGCTCACCACCTGCCACCCCGAGTTCTCCGCCCGCCAGCGTCTGATCATCCACGGCGTCCTGACGGCTCAGCACCCCAAGACCGCAGGGGCGCCGCCGGCGCAGCTGCGCACGGGCTGACTGGTATCGCGATGGGCGTCACTTTGCTGCGGCCGCGAGCCTGCCCGGTGGCCGTCGAGGTCATCTGGTGCTGGGCGGGCGCGCCCTGCGGCGCAGCGTGAAGACCGCTGCGCGGACGGTGAGCGAGTCCAGAACGAGGGCGGCGATTCCCCACACGGCGGTCCACCCGCCGATGCCGTCGCCGAGCTGCGGGACGGCGACCACCCAGGTCACGATGTAGACGGCCATCGCGAGCGCGCCCATCGCCGCGGCGGCGAGCAGCATGCCTGGTCGGTCGACCACCAGCAGCGCGATAGCCAGGAACACCGCCCCGACGGCGACGATGCCGAGCACCACCCCCGCCCAGGTCACCCGGCCCAGATAATCGGCGATGACAGGCAGCAGCGCCGCTCCGGCGACCGCGAGCAACGCCGCGACGGTGGCCCGCCCGGCGAAGGCCCCACGGGCGTCTCGCTGGTCAACGGTCACGACAGCGCGACCCCGTCTGGCGCATCAGGTCGTGATCCTATCGCTGTACAGGACGGGCTGGCTGGGGGTGAGCCATAACACCCTGGCTAGCCCTAACTACTATGATCGATAGTACACTTGCGGCGCAGCGGTACTGCACGGGTCATGTCCACCGAACCGAACGGGCGGCCGGCACCGGCCAGTCAGGGGGCAACTTGTGACGGCCGTTTCGCCCCCGCCGATCGCCACACGTCCGCGCCCGGTGCGACGCACGGTCAAGGGTTCGACCCTGCTGAAGTTGTTTCAGTCAACCGATCACAAGGTGATCGGCCTGCTGTACCTGGTCACCTCGATGGGCTTTTTCTTCATCGGTGGCAGCATGGCAATGCTGATCCGTGGCGAGCTGGCGCAGCCGGGCCTGCAGTTTCTGTCCAACGAGCAGTACAACCAGCTGTTCACCATGCACGGCACGATCATGCTGCTCCTCTATGCCACGCCGATCCTGTTCGCGTTCGCTAATCTGATATTACCCCTGCAGATCGGCTCGCCCGACGTCGCGTTCCCCCGGCTTAACGCTTTCTCCTACTGGCTGTTCCTGTTCGGTGGTCTCGTGGTGCTCTCCGGGTTCCTCACCCCGGGCGGGGCAGCGGATTTCGGGTGGTTCGCCTACACCCCGCTGTCCAGCGCCATTTACTCCCCGGGCGTGGGCGCGGACCTGTGGATCATTGGGCTGGTCATCGCCGGGTTGGGCACCATCCTGGGCGCGGTCAACATGATCACCACGGTGGTCTGCCTGCGCGCACCCGGGATGACGATGTTCCGGATGCCGATCTTCACCTGGAACATCCTGGTCACCTCCCTGCTCGTATTGATTGCCTTCCCGGTCCTGACTGCGGCGCTACTGGGGCTGGAAGCCGATCGGCGCCTCGGGGCGCACGTGTTCGATCCGGCCAACGGTGGGGTGATCCTCTGGCAGCACCTGTTCTGGTTCTTCGGCCACCCCGAGGTCTACATCGTCGCGCTGCCATTCTTCGGCATCGTGTCGGAGATCCTCCCGGTGTTCAGCCGCAAACCGCTGTTCGGTTACAAGACTCTGATCTTCGCCACGCTGTCGATCGGTGCGCTGTCCGTGGTGGTGTGGGCCCACCACATGTACGCCACGGGCGCGGTGCTGCTGCCGTTCTTCGCGTTCACCACCTTCCTCATCGCGGTGCCCACCGGCATCAAGTTCTTCAACTGGATCGGCACCATGTGGCGGGGACAGCTCACGTTCGAGACCCCGATGCTGTTCTCGATCGGCTTCCTGGTCACCTTCCTGCTCGGTGGGCTGACCGGGGTACTGCTGGCCGCCCCGGCGATCGACTTCCACGTCAGCGACACCTACTTCGTGGTGGCGCACTTCCATTACGTGCTCTACGGCACGATCGTGTTCGCGACCTTCGGCGGAATCTACTTCTGGTTCCCGAAGATCACCGGCCGGATGCTCGACGAGGCGTGGGGCAAGTTCCACTTCTGGACCACGTTCATCGGGTTCCACCTGACGTTCCTGGTGCAGCACTGGCTCGGCAACCAGGGCATGCCCCGCCGCTACGCCGACTACCTGCCCAGTGACGGATTCACCACACTGAACATGGTGTCCTCCATCGGCGCCTTCGTGCTCGGCGCCTCCACGCTGCCGTTCCTGTGGAACGTGTTCCGCAGCTACCGCTACGGCGAGGTGGTCACCGTCGACGACCCGTGGGGCTATGGCAACTCGCTGGAATGGGCGACATCCTGCCCGCCGCCGCGGCACAACTTCACCGAGCTGCCCCGGATCCGCTCCGAGCGACCCGCCTTCGAGCTGCACTACCCGCACATGTCAGAGCGCATGCGAACCGAGGCCGAAGTCGGTGACCACGGGCGCCCCGTCACACCGAGCCAGCAGGCGGCGAAGGCCGTACAGCCGGACGAGTCGGGCGGTGCCGACCCGCGCGCCCGGTGAGCTGCTTCAGGTCAGGCTCACGCTGGGCCCCCTGCGGGAGCGTTCGGTTCGGTGGCGATGCGCCGCACGACGGGCAGCAGGTCGGTGTCGCGCAGGGCGGCAAGGAAGACGGCGGCCACCCGATGCTGGCGGTCGAGCACGATGGTGGAGGGCACCACGCTGCGTGGGTAGCCCGCGAGGGCCAGCAGCGAGCGACCCGGTGGGTCGTAGATTGACGGGTAGGTGATCCCAAGGTTGCGCACGAAGTCTTGGGGCGCGGTGCGTACCTCGTCGCGGATGTCGATGCCCAGCAATTGGACTCCGGAGTCCCGGGTCTGGTCGTAGACACGTTGCAGCTCAGGCATCTCCGCGCGGCAGGGGCCGCACCACGAGCCCCAGATGTTGAGCACCACAACCTTGCCGGCGTAGCCGGACAGGGCGATCTGCTTGGCCGGCTCCAGCAGGTCCTCGCCACCGAGTTCCGGGATCTTGCCTCGACTGCCCGGCGGGTCGTAGAAGATCTTCGTCTGGCCGCCGGGTGAGACGAACTGGAAGTCCCCGCCGCGCGCCACGGCATCCCTGCCCACGCCGCACGCGGTGAGGACGAGCGCAGCGGTGACGACGAGCGCGGCCCAGGAACTCGCTGTACGCATCATTGCTCGCTCCTCGCTCGGACAATCCCCACTACACATCTACTGTGGAGATTAGTAGATGGCGGAGCCTGGGTAGACCCGGTGTCCTAGTGAGCTGGGAAGGCCTTCTTCGAGCTGAGGCACCGCTGGTCAGTGGGAAGCCCAGTTAGTTAGAGGGAAGCAGGGCCGCAGAACGACATGCCGCTCGCGGCCAGGAGTCCGGCGAGCACCGGACCGGTCACGAGCAGGACGGTGATCGCGCTCAGCAGCAGGCATACCCGCCACAGCAGGGCCGGTCGGGGTGATGCGGCAAGACGCTCGGCGCGGGCAAGTACCTCGACGCCGGTCGCGCCGAGCGCACCGGTGGGAAGCGGGGCCGCACCGGACAGGGTGAGCAGCGCGCCGAGCACGGCATGGGAGCCGTGGGTGCGCACCGCGGCGTCGTCGGCGCACATCTCCAGCAACCGAGACACCTCAGCCGCGCCGGTGGTGAACAGCGCCACCTTGGGCAGGATCTTCGCCAGCCCTCGGGTAAGCGCCAGCAGCAGGTGGTGCCGTCCGGCCAGGTGCGCACGCTCATGGGACAACACTGCACCCAACTGGCGGGCGTCGAGCGCGTCGAGCGCAGCGCTGGTGACCACGATGGTGTGCGGCCGGCCGGCGACGCAGTACGCGAGGCGCTCGGGAGCATCCAGCACGACCGCCTCCAGCCCCGCCACCTGCCGTCCGGCCAGCCGGGCCATCCGCGCGTGATCATGAGTGTTGGCTCGAGCCCGCACCAGTGACCGGGCCAGGGTCCAGCCCAGCACCGCCATGGCCAGCGCGGCGAACGTGGTGAGCACCAGCAACCCAATCTGCACGTGCACGCCGTGGCTGCCCACGGCGACCGAGCGCAGCGCAGCGAAGCAGGTGCTGAGGATCCGTCCGGGCTGGTTCCAGTCCCGAACCAGCCCGCCGACCAGGAAGACCCCCGCGGCGGCCCAGGACAGCACGACGCTGCCGATCGCGGCGAGCCACGCGGCGACACCCAGACGCGGGGCCACCCCGGCGCGGGTCAACCGAACCAGCAGGCGGGGTCCCAGAAGCGCCACCGCGAAGCTGTAGAACAGCAAGCAGGCCGCGACGCTCATCGCGGGGTCTGGCCCGAGGCCCACTGCCGCAGCACCACCTGCAGCCGGGTGGACTCCTCGGCGGTCATCTGCTCCAGGAAACGGGTCAGCACGAGGTCGGGGTTCCCGCCACTGTCCAGGGCGTCGCGCATCAAGCGCGCGCTGTACTCCTCCCGGGTGAGCGTGGGCCAGTAGCGGTACGCCTTGCCGTTGCGTTCCCTGGCCAACCAGCCCTTGCGATGCAGGTTGTCCATCGTCGACATCACCGTGGTGTAGGCGATCTCCCGTTGCTGCCGCAACTCCTCGAACACCGCACGCACCGCGGTCGTTCCCTCGCGGCTCCACAAACGGTCCATCACGACCGCTTCCAGCTCCCCGAATCCGCGCACGTGTCCTCCCGGTGTTCCTCGAGCCTCCAAGTTACGTGGCCGGGCTCCGGCCGATCTCCGCTAGTTACGGCACGCGCCGATGGACTGCACAGTGACCTGACCCACAAGCTACTACGTATGTACGGAAAACGTAGATGATGGAGGATGGAGGAGGCGCCTTCGGTCAACGGATGGCAGAAGCAGCCATGCAGAACCTGCTCCTAAGTCTCGCGACACGGGCCCGCCCAATCGCGACGGCCTTGCCTCGGCCGTCGAGGTGCTGGCGCCCCTTCGCAATGATCTACGCCAACGCCTGGTTTCGCAACGATCGGAAGCTCGAGGACGCACGCGGTGCAGGGCATTCCGTGACCGGGGGTGACCGTCTCGACCTGGTCTTGATGCAGCAGCGTGATGGACCCGCGTGCAGGACACCAAGGAACACCCCGACAGCAGGCAGCGGAGCACCCTTGCCGTGCCCACGCAGCAGTTCGCCGCGTTCATCGCGGTGAAGGACGGCGACTGAACCTGTAATCCGCTGCCGAACTCCGCGGAATGCCCCGGCCCAAGCCTGGTGGGCCGGGGCATTCTGGTGGGCACCCGGTACCGATGATGCCGCAGCCGGGCCGCTCTTCGACCCGGGCCGTACCTGTCGGCGGCGACGTCGCGCTGCTCGGGCTGATTCTCTAGACGGTATGTGAGTTCGGGCTGGGGTTTCGCTCACATGTGATCGTGGGTTGCCGACAGGAGCGGGTCCTGGCCGGTAGTGCCACAGATGTGGGAGGCCCCAGTGGTCAGGAATCGTATGAGTGTTGGGCTGGATGTGCACGCGCGGTCGGTGGTCGCGTGTGGCCTGGATGGGCAGACCGGTGAGCTGTTCGAGCGCCGTTTATCTCCCGATCATGGCGAGATCGGGGTCTGGATCAGGTCGCTGCCGGGGCCGGTGGTGGTGACCTATGAGGCCGGTCCGACCGGGTTCGGGCTGGCCCGGTTCCTGGCTGCGGAGGGCATCGAGTGTCAGGTCGGGGCGCCGTCGAAGTTGCAGCGTCCGGCGGGGGATCGGGTCAAGACTGATGTCCGTGATGCCCGGCATCTGGCCCGGTTGGTGCATCTCGGGGAGATCGTCGCGGTGGCCGTGCCGAGCGTGGAACAGGAAGCGGCCCGGGACCTGGTGCGGGCCCGGGAGGATGTCCGCGGGGACCTGATGTCGGCGCGGCACCGGCTGTCGAAGTTGTTGGGGCGCCAGGGGATCGTCTACTACCAGGGCAAGCCGTGGAGCGGTGTGCACGACCGCTGGCTGCGCTCGCAACGCTTCACCCTGCCCGGTCTGGCGCTGGCCTTCGACATCGCCTACGACACCGTGCTGTCCACCGTGGCCCGCCGTGATCGCCTCGATGCGGCGATCACGACGATGGCCGGCGACAGCGAGTTCACCGCGGTGGTGACCCGGCTGGGGTGTCTGCGCGGGGTCTCGACGTTGACCTCGTTCGGGCTGGCGGTGGAGATCGGGGACTGGACCCGGCTCTCGGGCCGCTCGATCGGCGCCTACCTGGGGTTGGTGCCCACCGAGTCCTCCTCGGGCGGGTCGAGGTCGCAGGGCTCGATCACCAAGACCGGCAACGGCCACGCGCGCCGGCTGCTGATCGAGGCAGCGTGGCATCACCGCCAGCCTTACCGCCGTCCCGGGGTGGAGCTGCGCCGCCGCCAGCAGCGGGCCACACCCGCGGCGCGGGACCGCGGCGAGCAGGCCAACCGGCGCCTGCACGCCCGGTGGGCGGCCTTGGATGCCCGGCACAAGCCGGCGGTGGTGGCCAACACCGCCATCGCCCGCGAGCTCGCCGGCTGGTGCTGGTCACTGGCCGTCCTGGGCGGCTGACCCGGTGGTCGGGTTGCTGGTCGGGTCCCGGTGCCCGGCCCTCTCCCCGTTGATCGTCTTACACCGCTGGTCGGCGTCAACGTCGTTCGTCCTCGCTGCGCTGCGGGCGCTCCACGTTGACTCCTCCCACCCGGTGCAACAGCGGCGGGGGATCGAGGCCACGGTGGGGTGTAGCGGGTCAGATCAGGTAAGGCGCGTAGGCCAGGCCCGCAGCCTTCGACGAGCCGACCCGGGCTGCCAGGCCTCATGGCTGTTCGCCGACAGCCCTGGCCGGTGCTGGTCACCGGCCGTCGGGGACGGATAACCCGGCGAGACCGCAGATGTCCGGATGAATCGCGATGGTGACGGCAGCGCCTGCGAGCGACCCGCGACTGCACTATGAGCACCCGCCCGCCCCGGTCAACGGCGCGAAAGGGCACGCTCGACTTCTAGACCGCGGAACCGCCCGAAAGCCGAACAGACCGTCCTGCGGTAACCAACCCGCGCATATCAGACTGACGACGCGTCGACACCGACACGCTCGTCACCACCGCGCCATCCGGTCAACCGAAGCGGTGTCCACGGCGACGGTCGTGGACACCGCTTCACCATGCCCACTTGACAACCGCCCTCCATATCAGTGGTGGTATTGGTGCACGACGGCGTGGCCCTTGCCGCGGCGGATCAGGGCCCGGTTGACGGGCACGGTGACCACGAACGCGACGGCCAGCGCGACGGCAAGCGCGCCCCAGAACAGCCATGAGTTCAGGCCGGCGTCCATCGCCCCGGGGACGACCAACATGATCGCGTTGTCAACGATCTCCATGACGGTGATGGAGACGGTGTCGGCGGCCAGGGCCACCCCGATCGCGGCGCCGAGCGCGAGGCCGGAGCGCAGCACCGGGACGATGGTGAACGCGTAGCCGAACACGAAGGCCAGCGCCACCGCCAGGACGATTGTCGCGACGTTGCCCCAGCCCAGGGCGGTGCCGATGACCAGACCCAGGATCTCGCCGATGGCGCAGCCGGTGAGGCAGTGCGCGGTCGCGCTCACCGCCAGCCGGTTCAACTCGCGCCGATCCTGAGCTGTGTCCGGGGCGGCACCGTGCCCGGCGTGCTGATGTACCTCGTGACCCATCTCGTGATCGGGCATGGCCAGACCTCCTCGAACTTGCTCTGCCGTCGCTCGTGCAGGAGTCATCGATGGGTTGCAACCCTCTCCGGGGTGTGCCGGGCCCCGTTCGGTGTCTGGGCGGCGGCGTGCTGCTGGTCGGCCTGCGGGGCGAAGCTTCGCAGCCGCAGGCTGTTGGCCACCACGAACACCGAGCTGAACGCCATGGCGGCCCCGGCGAGCATCGGGTTGAGCAGCCCGGCCGCCGCGAGCGGCAGGGCTGCGATGTTGTAGGCGAACGCCCAGAACAGGTTGCCCTTGATCGTGCCCAGCGTCCGCCGGGACAGCCGGATCGCGTCGGCGACCGCGCGAAGGTCGCCGCGGACCAGCGTGATGTCGCCGGCCTCGATGGCGACGTCGGTGCCGGTGCCCATGGCGAGCCCGAGGTCGGCCTGGGCGAGGGCGGCGGCGTCGTTGATCCCATCGCCGACCATCGCCACCACCCTGCCCTCGGCCTGCAATCGCTTCACCACGTCGACCTTGCCGGCCGGGAGCACCTCGGCGATCACCTCCTCGATACCGACCTGGGCGGCGACGGCTCGTGCGGAAGCGGCGTTGTCGCCGGTGAGCAGGACCGGGGTCAGGCCGAGACCACGCAGCTGCGCGACAGCCCGCGCCGAAGTGGGTTTGACGGTGTCGGCGACGGTCAGCACGGCGCGGGCCGCGCCGTCCCACGCCACCGCGATCGCGGTGCGACCATCCGCTTCGGCGGCTGCCTGGGCCGCGGCGAGCTCGGGCGTGAGCGGAAGGTTCCACTGTTCCAGCAGCGCCGGGCGCCCGACGAGCACCGCGTGCCCGTCAACCACCCCTTGTACCCCGAGCCCGGCGAGGTTGGCGAAGTCCTCAACGCCGGGCAGCGGGCCGAGCCGTTCGCGCGCTCCGCGGGCGACTGCGGCGGCGATCGGGTGCTCGGAGCCGCTCTCCAGCGCTCCGGCCAGCCGCAACACCTCGACCTCGTCGATCCCGTCGGCGACGTGGACGTTACCGAGCGACATCTGCCCGGTGGTCACCGTGCCGGTCTTGTCCAGCACCACCGTGTCGATCCGCCGGGTGGACTCCAGCACCTCCGGACCCTTGATCAGGATGCCCAGCTGGGCGCCCCGGCCGGTGCCGACCAGCAACGCGGTCGGCGTGGCCAGGCCCAGGGCGCACGGGCAGGCGATGATCAGCACCGCGACCGCCGCGGTGAACGCCGCCGCGGCGCCGGCGCCCGTACCCAGCCAGAACCCGAGGGTGGCCGCAGCCAGAGCGATGACGATCGGCACGAACACCCCGGAGATCCGGTCGGCCAGCCGCTGGACGGCGGCTTTACCGTTCTGGGCGTCCGCTACCAGCTTGGCCATCTGGGCAAGCTGGGTGTCGGCGCCGATCCGGGTAGCGCGCACGACCAGCCGGCCGCCGGCGTTGACGGTCGCGCCGACGACCGCGTCGCCCGGCCCGACCTCGACCGGCACCGACTCGCCGGTGAGCATCGAGGCGTCCACAGCCGACGAGCCGTCCTCGACCACGCCGTCGGTGGCGATCTTCTCGCCGGGCCGGACGACGAACCGGTCGCCCACGGCGAGCTGGCCAGTTGGGATGCGCACCTCGGCGCCGTCGCGGCGCACGGCGACGTCCTTGGCGCCAAGCTCGAGCAGCGCCCGCAGTGCCGCGCCCGCGCGGCGCTTGGCGCGGGCTTCGAAGTAGCGCCCGGCAAGGATGAAGGTCGTGACACCGGCTGCGACCTCCAGGTAAATGTTGCCGGCGCCGTCGCTCGGAGCGATCGTCAGCTCGAACGGGTGGACCATCCCGGGCACGCCCGCGGTGCCGAACAGCAGGGCGTACAGCGACCAGGCGAACGCGGCCAGCACGCCCATCGAGATCAGCGTGTCCATCGTGGCGGCGCCGTGGCGCAGGTTGGCCCACGCCGCACGGTGGAACGGCCAGGCCGCCCACCCGATCACCGGCCCCGCGAGCGCCAGGGAGATCCACTGCCAGTAGGTGAACTGCAGCGCTGGCACCATCGCCATCGCGATCACCGGCACCGCGAGCACGATGCTGGTGACCAGCCGGTCGCGCAGCGGCCGCGTCGGGTCCGGCTCGTCCGCCGCCTCGGCCGGGGCCGCGGTCGCGGACCGGGGCAGCTCCGCGGTGTAGCCGGTGGCCTCGACCTGGGCGACGAGGACCGCCGGGTCGATGCCGGCCGGGGAGCTGACCCGGGCCTTCTCGGTGGCGTAGTTGACCGTCGCGGTGACGCCGTCGAGCTCGTTGAGCTTGCGCTCGATCCGGTTGGCGCAGGATGCGCAGGTCATGCCCCCGATGGACAGTTCGATGTCGGTGACGGGGACGCCGGACGGCTTTGCTGTGGTGCTCATGCGCCGAGCCCACTGGTGGTCACGGTGAACTCCGCGGTGCGCACGACCCCGTGGTGCTGGAAGTCCAGGAACAGCCGGTAGCTGCCCGCGCTGGGAACCTTGGCGACGAACTCGATCGCCGGTCCAGCCAGCGTGCGACCGTCGCCCGGTGATCCCTCGGGGTGGACGTGCAGGTAGCCCAGGTCGCCCTCGCGTAGCGCGACCAGGTGCCCGTAGGCCGCGAGGTATGGCTGCAGGTCGGTGACCGGGCGTCCCTCCTTGTGGACGGTCAGGGTCAGCGGTGAGGCCTGGCCGGGCACGAGGTCACCGGCGAGCTCGACGGTGTACCCGTCGGTCTGGCCGGTGCGGCTCGGGGTGTGGGTGACCGGCTCGAGCGTGCCAGGCGCGACCAGGTCGACGCCCAGCGTGGTGTCCCCGCTCCCGGTGGGGGTGAAGTCGGCGAAGGCGCGGTAGGAGCCGGCCGCGGGCAGGGTCAGCGGGACCCGCCAGCTGCCGTCGGGCGCCATCTCGGGGTGTACGTGCTGGAAGCCGGTGGTGTCACGGCGCACGACGATCAGGTGCATCCGCTTGTCGTGCTCGACATCGAACGCTGTCACCGGCGCGCCGTCCGGTCCAGTGATCCGGAAGGTGAAGTTCTCGGTGGTCCCCGGAGTGAGCGTCGGGTCGGTGGGCGTGAATGTGTAGCCGTCCTTGTTCGACGACAGCCCGCCGGGCTGGTCGCCCGCGGTCTCCGGGACGGTGCCGCTGTGGGCGTCCCCGTGCCCGGCGTTGTCGGCACCGGATAGCGAACCGTGCCCGCCGGAGGCAGCGGTTACGGTGGAAAGGGGGCCGGCGGCGGTTCCGACGGCATACCCGCCCCCGACGAGCAGGGCGAGCGCTGCACCGTAGATGGAAAGTTTCGCTGCAGTGTTCATGTCTGCCCTTCCCCCAGCGCGTAGCCGTTCGCGCGGTCCCTTCCTGGTCACTCACATCAACATACCATAGGGGGGTACCGTAGCTGTGATCGCGAGCGTCGCCGGCGGCGGGGAGAGGTCCTGGTCTGGGAAGCGAACGCGCGTCGATCACCACTCACCCTGTTGGCGGTGTGCCGGTGGCCGCGGGTTACAGCTTGATGGCTAACGGCTCACCGCACCCGCGCCGTGCCCAGCACGTGCGGGCTGGCCGGTTGGGTGAAGCGGCTATCCGGGAACCGCAGCCGCCGACAGGTGGTGATCTCGAACCCTGCGCTGATGATCGCGGTGACCGGGTCGGTGGCGGTGTGGCAGCCCCCGGCCAGCAGCGGCCACACGGTGGCGTCGGCAAGCCGCTGCACCACCCGCAACCCGGGGGAGTCCGCGATGGTGTGCTCCAGGAACCGCAACGTCGCGCCGGGGCGCAGGACCCGGCGGAGTTCGGCCAGCGCGGCCGGCCGATCCTCGAGCGAGCACATCACCAGGCACAGCACGGCGCCGTCGATGCTGGCATCGGGCAGTGGCAGCCGGTCGGCGGTGCCGGCCTGCACGGTCACCGGCACTGACGCCGTCTTGGCCGCCCGGGTGGCCAGGGCGCGCAGGTAGGGCTCGGGCTCGACCGCGACCACGTGCGTGACCGTGGGTGGGTAGTGGGTGAAGTTCATGCCGTTGCCGGCGCCGACCTCGACTACCTCTCCGGCCAGGTCGGCGAGCAGCTCCTGCCTGAGCGGAGTCATTCCCTCGGCTTCCATGCGTTCGCTGATCCGAGCGTAGACGCGGCTGAACACCGGGTGCGGGCGATCAGCCGAGGTGGGTGACGGGTGGGTCATCAGGTCGCTTCCCAGGTCAGGTAGCGCGGGTCACCAGGTGATGGGCATTTGCGGCGAGATCACCGGTGAGCAGGTCGGTGCGGGCGCCACTCCTCGACGGCACGGTGTCGGCACGGCCGCGCCAAGCGCCGTCGAGTGCGTCGTGAGGGCTGCCGCGGGTGTGCTCGGATCTGGCCGTGAACTAGACGTTACCGACATTTCCGCGCACTGCAACGTCGGTGGCGCCGAGTTCACGACGCGTGCAATCGCAGTACCGCAGCCGCGGTGACGGCGATCACAGATGGATCGATCCATGCCCGCCTCGGCTTGCCAGCGGTTACGGTGACCGGCGAGCCGGTCGGCTCGCGGCGGTGGGGCCCGCCGCCCATTCGGAAACCGCGGCCAGTCCGCCAATGGTCCCTACCAGATCCCTGGTAGGAGTGCGCCCGTGACCGAGATCCGCCCTCACCTCGCAGGCGAGGTTCACACCGCCACGCAGGCCGACGTCGATTCTGACCTCGAGCCCACCACCATGAGCGACCATGCCCCCGCGGCTGGCGGGCCGTTCGTGGCCGCGGGCCGCACTCCGGCAGGTGTGCCGTGGTCGGTCCTGGCCGCGATCTCGGTCGGCGGGGTGGCCGGTGCTGCGGCCCGCTACGGCCTTGACGCGGTGTTGCCGCACCGGTCGGACGGATTCGCCTGGGCCACGTTCGGCGTCAACGTCTCCGGCTGCCTCCTCGTCGGCGCGCTCATGGTGCTGGCCACCGACGTGTGGCCCAACCGGCGGTTGCTGCGCCCGTTCGTGGGCACCGGGCTGCTCGGCGGCTACACCACGTTCTCCACCTACGTCGTCGACATCCAACACCTGCTCGCCGCCGGCGCGGCCCGCACCGCCCTGGCGTATCTGGCCGGCACGCTGCTCGCGGCGCTGGCCGCGGTATACGCCGGGATCACCATCGCCCGGTGGGGCGTGGAGATCGTGCACCGCGCCTCCCAGGCCGGCCGATGACCGTGCTGCTGGTCGCCCTCGGCGCCGCGATCGGGGCGCCCCTGCGCTACCTGGTCGACCGGGCCGTGCAGTCCCGCCACGACACGCTGTTCCCCTGGGGCACTTTCGCGGTCAACGCCGCCGGGTCGTTCGTCCTGGGGGCGCTCGCCACCACCGGTCTGCACACCCCAACGCCGGTGATGGCTCTGGTCGGTACCGGGTTGTGCGGGGCGCTCACCACCTACTCCACCTTCGGTTACGAAACGGTGCGGCTGCTGCAGGAAGGTGCCCGACTGTTTGCCGTAATCAACGCCGCCGCCAGCGTCATCGCCGGCCTGGGCGCCGCCGTCCTCGGCTCCGCTCTGGCCCAAGCCCTGACCACCTGAGCGCCACCGACCAGGCTGGCCTGCTAAGATGTGCGGTGCGACCAGCTTCCGCTCCGGCGGAGGCGGCAAAGTGGAGCCCCGCTCCCACCCGAACCGCCGCGAGGCGGCCGGGTCCGGTCCCGGAATCCCTAGGCGGATTCCGGCGTTTACGTCGTTAGTGTTGACGAGACACGAGCGGCGTCGATCGGTCGGAACTGCGGGCCCCGCACGCCACGAGGCGTGCGGGGCCGCGCTGCGTCCATGGGGTGTTGGCACGGGTGTCAGCGGACACGGTGTGCCAGCGGGCAGGATGTCCGCAGGCTGGGTCGCGCCGCAGTGAGGACGACCCGAGGAGGCCCCATCACCGTCGAGACACGCATCAACGACCGCATCCGCGTTCCTGAGGTTAGGTTGGTCGGACCGAATGGCGAGCAGGTCGGCATCGTCCGCATCGAGGACGCGCTAAGACTTGCGCAGGAAGCGGACCTCGACCTGGTCGAGGTCGCAGCGCAGGCCCGTCCGCCGGTCTGCAAGCTCATGGACTTCGGCAAATTCAAGTACGAGACCGCGCAGAAGGCCCGTGAGTCCCGCCGTAACCAGCAGATGACGGTCATCAAGGAACAAAAGCTTCGCCCCAAGATCGACGCGCACGACTACGAGACGAAGAAACGCCATGTCGTGAGGTTCCTCGACGCGGGGCACAAGGTGAAGGTCACCATCATGTTCCGGGGTCGCGAGCAGTCCAGACCGGAGTTGGGCTTCCGGCTGCTGCAGCGGCTGTCCGACGACGTCGCCGAGCTTGGCTTCGTCGAGACCTCCGCCAAGCAGGACGGCCGGAATATGACGATGGTGCTGGCTCCGCATCGCAATAAGCCACGCGCAGTCAAGGTAGAACGGGGTACGGCCGAGATGGCGGAGGAACAGCCGGTGGAGCAACAGCCGGCGCAGTGACACCGGGTGGCCCGTCGGGCCGCCGCAGCAAGCCCGTCGGTGTGCGGGCCGGTCGGTGTGCGCCTCGTAGCGCGCCGACGAGCAGACGACCGCCGCCCACCGGGGTGGCAGGACAAGGACGGACATGCCGAAGAACAAGACCCATCGGGGTACCGCGAAGCGCGTGAAGGTCTCCGCCACCGGCAAGTTGCTGCGGCAGCACGCCGGCAAGCGCCACCTACTGGAGAAGAAGTCCTCCAGGGTCACCCGCCGGATGGACGGCGTGGTCGAGGTGGCCCCGCAGGACGCCAAGCGGATCCGCCGGTTGCTCGGTCGTTGACCAGCCGTTCCCTGACCCCGACCCTGACTGAAACCCTGGGCGACTACCCCCGCCCCCGAGACCGACAGGACAAATCCAGTGGCACGCGTGAAGCGAGCGGTCAACGCCCAGAAGAAGCGCCGTAGCACCCTGGAGGCCGCCAGCGGTTATCGCGGCCAGCGCTCCCGGCTCTACCGGAAGGCCAAGGAGCAGATCCTCCACTCGATGCAATACGCCTACCGCGACCGGCGGGCGCGCAAGGGTGACTTCCGGAAGCTCTGGATCACCCGGATCAACGCCGCTGCACGGCAGAACGGGATGACCTACAACCGGCTCGTCCAGGGGCTGCGCATCGCCGGGATCGAGGTGGACCGCAAGAACCTCGCCGAGCTCGCCGTCTCCGACCCGGCCGCGTTCACCGCGCTGGTCGAGATCGCCAGGACCAACCTGCCGGCCAGCCGTGGGGCGAGCGCCCCCGTGTCTCAGGACGGCGACGCCGCCTGAGCGCAGCGAACCCCGCTGGTCCCTTCACCGAACGAACCCCCCGGGTCGCCGCTGCGCGCGGACTGCTCCGGCGGCGGGATCGGGAGCGGGATGGGCGGTTCCTCGTCGAGGGTGCCCAGGCCGTGCGCGAGGCGATCAGGTATGGATCGGTGCAGGAGCTGTTCGTCACCGAGCGCGCCGCGACCCGGCATCCTGACCTGCTCGACGCCCCCGGCGGCCAGGTGTCCCTGATCACCGAGCGGGCCGCCGCGGGGTTGTCCGAGACGGCCACCCCGCAAGGCATTGTGGCGGTCTGCGCCGCGCTCGGGCAGCCTGCGGCCAACGCGCTTCGCGGCACCCGGCTGGTCGCGGCGCTGGTAGACGTCTCCGACCCGGGCAATGCCGGCACCGTCGTCCGGGTCGCTGACGCGGCCGGGGCAGGCGCGGTGCTCTTCGCCGGCGACACCGTCGACCCGCACAACGGAAAATGCGTACGGGCCTCCACCGGCAGCCTGTTCCACCTCGCGCTGGGTGTGGAACCCGATCCCCAGCGGGCCATCGCGGCGTGCCGGCAAGCCGGACTGCAGGTCTTGGCTGCTGACGCCGGCACCGGCCGCGACCTCGACGACGTGGTCGACGCCGCAACCCTGGCGGCGCCGACTGCGTGGCTGTTCGGCAGTGAAGCGCACGGGCTGGACCATGCGCTGCTCGCTGCCGCCGACGGTGCCGTCGCCGTCCCGCTGTACGGGCGTGCGGAGAGCCTCAACCTGGCCGCCGCGGTGGCGGTCTGCCTGTACGCCAGTGCACGGGCGCACCGTCAGCGGCCTGCCAGCGGACCGATCACCTAGGATCTGGCGAGAACTGACCGAATACCGGCACGGCAGGCCCCCGATGTCGCGGGTCCGCCGAAGGCCCAGGAGTCCCGTAAATCCTATGTCTGCACGCAACGACGCCTACGACCCCAAACAGGTGGCCGTGCTGGCCCCAGAAGCGCTGGACCAAGCCGTCGAGGACGCCGAGAAGGCCATTGCCGCGGCTCCCGACCTCGAGGCGCTGGCCGCGGTCAAACCCGCCCACCTCGGTGACCGGTCTCCGCTGCTGACTGCCCGCCGCGAGATCGGTGCGCTCCCACCGCAGGCCCGCGCCGAGGCCGGCAAGCGGCTCAACGAGCGCCGCACGGTCGTGCAGGCCGCTTTCGACCAGCGCCGCGCCGTGCTGCAGGCGCAGCGCGACTCCAGCACGCTGCAGGCCGAGGCGGTCGACGTCACGCTGCCCTGGGATCGCACACCGACCGGCGCCCGGCACCCGATCACCACGCTCGGCGAGCGCGTCGCGGACGTGTTCGTCGCCATGGGCTACGAGGTCGCCGAGGGCCCCGAACTCGAGGCTGAGTGGTTCAACTTCGACGCCCTCAACTTCGGCAAGGACCACCCGGCCCGCACCATGCAGGACAGTTTCTACGTGGCACCCGAGGGGTCGGGCATGGTCCTGCGCACGCACACCTCCCCGGTGCAGGTGCGCACCCTGCTGGAGCGAGAGCTACCGGTGTACGTGGTGTGCCCGGGACGGACCTTCCGCACCGACGCGCTGGACGCCACCCACACCCCGGTCTTCCATCAGGTCGAGGGACTTGCGGTGGACCAGGGCATCACCATGGCGCACCTCAAAGGCACCCTGGACGCGTTCGCCCGGGCGATGTTCGGTCAGACCTCCCGGACCCGGTTGCGGCCCTCGTTCTTCCCCTTCACCGAGCCTTCCGCCGAGGTCGACGTGTGGTTCCCGGAGCGTAAGGGCGGCCCGGGCTGGGTCGAGTGGGGTGGCTGCGGCATGGTCAATCCGAATGTGCTTCGGGCGTGCGGTGTGGACACCGCGGTCTACTCCGGCTTCGCCTTCGGGATGGGTATCGAGCGAACCCTGATGTTCCGCAACGGGATCGCCGATATGCGGGACATGGTCGAGGGTGACGTCCGGTTCACCTGCGCGTTCGGAACGGAGGTCTGAGCCGATGCGCGTTCCGGTGTCATGGCTGCGCGATCACGTCGCGCTCCCCGAGGGCACCGCCTCCCCGACCGTGGCGGATATTGCTGGCGCCCTGGTGCGGGCCGGCCTCGAAGTCGAATCGGTGCACCAACTCGGGCCGGTGAGCGGGCCGCTGGTGGTGGGCCGCGTCCAGGGGATCGAGGAGCTGACCGGCTTCGTGAAGGCCGTCCGGTACTGCCTGGTCGACGACGGCGAGCCGGCACCGCGGGGGGTCATCTGCGGTGCCACCAACTTCGGCGTGGGAGACCTGGTGGTGGTGGCGCGGCCTGGGGTGGTGCTGCCGGGTGACGTCGCGATCGCGACACGCACCGCTTACGGCCGGACGTCCGACGGGATGATCTGCTCGATCGCCGAGCTCGGGCTCGGCGACGACCACACCGGGATCATGGTGCTCCCGGCGGGCACCGCCGTCCCCGGGGCAAGCGCCGCCGAGCTGCTCGGCCTGGATGATGCGGTGATCGAGTTGGCGATCACCCCGGACCGCGGGTACTGCCTGTCGATGCGTGGGCTGGCCCGCGAGCTGGCCATCGCCTTCGACGCCCCCTACGGGGACCCGGCCAGGATGGAGGTGCCGCAGACCTCGAGCATCGCCTGGCCGGTGCGCATTGAGGACGAGCGCGGGTGCCGCCGGTTCGTGGTCCGCCGGGTGTCGGGGGTGGACCCGACTGCCGCGTCTCCCTGGTGGATGCGCCGGAAGTTGCACCTGGCCGGGATGCGGCCGATCTCCCTGGCCGTCGACGTCACCAACTACGTGATGCTCGAGCTCGGTCAGCCGATGCATGCCTTCGACGCCGCCAAGCTCAACGGTGACTTCATCGTCCGCCGGGCCATCGAGGGCGAGAAGCTCACCACGCTGGACGGGGTGAGCCGGGAGCTGGATCCGGACGACATGGTGATCTGCGATTCCAGCGGCCCAGTGTCCCTGGCGGCCGTGATGGGCGGCGAGAGCACCGAGGTCGGTCTGCAGACCACCAGCCTGCTGCTGGAGGCGGCGATCTGGGACCCGGCCTCGGTAGCCCGCAGCGCCCGGCGGCACAAGTTGCCCAGCGAGGCAGCCCGACGTTTCGAACGCGGGGTGGATCCTGCCCTGCCACCGGTGGCCGCCGAACTCGCTGCGACACTGCTGACTCGCTACGGCGGTGGGGAGGTTCAGCCGGGCCGCACCGATATCGGAACACTGACGCGGCCAACGCCGGTGACGATGCCGATCGACCTCCCGGATCGGGTGGCCGGTCGGCGCTACGAGAATGGTGCCACGGTCCGCCGGCTGACCCAGATCGGCTGTGCAGTGGAGGTCGGCGGCACCAACGGCACCACCACAGTCACCGTCGTCCCGCCGTCCTGGCGGCTTGACCTGACCCAGCCCGCTGACCTCGTCGAGGAAGTACTGCGGCTGGAGGGCTACGACACCATCCCCTCCGAGTTGCCGCCTGCACCACCTGGCCGCGGGCTCACTGTGCGGCAGCGTCGCCGCCGCACGATCTCCCGGGCGCTGGCCGATGCGGGATACGTGGAGGTGCTGCCCAGCCCGTTCGTCTCCGGCACCACCTGGGACGCCTTCGGCCTGCCCGACAACGATCCCCGGCGGCACACCGCTGCACTGCTCAACCCGCTGGAAGCCGACCGCGACCAGCTGTCCACCACGCTGCTGCCCGGCCTGCTTGAGGCCCTGGTCCGCAACGTCGCCCGCGGGCAGCGCGACGTGCTGCTCTACGCCATGGCCCCGGTCGTGCAGCCGCGCGCCGCCGCAGCGCCGGTGCCGGACGTCGGGGTGGACCGACGACCGAGCGACGTCCAGCTCGCCGCGCTGACGAACGCGCTACCGATCCAGCCGCTGCACGTGGGTGTTGTGCTCGCCGGGCAGTGGGAGCGCCCCGGCTGGTGGGGTGCCAGCCGGGCGGCTATCTGGGCCGACGCCGTGCTGGCCGCGCAACTGATCGGGCGCGCCGCCGGCGTCGAGCTCGCGGTGCAGGCGGCCGAGACCGCGCCGTGGCATCCCGGCCGGTGCGCGCAGCTGCAGGTCGCCGGGGTGGCCGTGGGGCATGCCGGGGAGCTGCACCCCGCGGTGATCGAGGCACTGGGACTGCCAGCGCGGACCTGTGCGATGGAGCTCGATCTCGACGCGCTGCCGCTGACCGAGCAACGACCCGCGCCTGTGGTGTCGCCCTACCCGCCGGTGCTGCAGGACGTCGCGTTGGTGGTGGACGTGGCGGTGCCTGCCGCCGACCTGACCGCCACGCTGCGCCGGGGAGCCGGGGAGCTCCTGGAGGACGTGCGCCTGTTCGACGTCTACACCGGCGACCAGATCGGCGAGGGGAAACGGTCGCTGGCCTTCGCGTTGCGTTTCCGGGCCCCCGATCGCACCCTCACCGTCGCCGAGGCCAGCATCGCTCGCGACGCCGCAGTCGCCGCCGCCATCGAGACCCACGGCGCCGCACTACGCTCGTGAGCTCGCAAGCCCCGCATGTCCGGCCCTCCTGCCCGGTGTGTCGTGCCCTCCTGCCCGGTGTGTACGGCGTCGGGGGACCGCTGGCCGTAATGTGCTGGCCGTACTGTGCGGCGGCACCGCAAACCTTGCGGCGCGGCCGCACGCCTTCCCAGGTGAGTGGCCGGGTGACCGCCCGTAGTCGATCCTCGCGAAGGGCGCTGTGAACACGGTTCTGCACAAGGTCCGATCAAAAGACGGGACGTCGATCGCGTACGAGGAGTTCGGGGCGGGGCCACCGCTCGTGCTTGTCCACGGTGGCATCTCGGACCGCACGTACTGGGCTCCGATCGTGCCGGCGCTCGCGCAGCGCTGCACCGTCCTGACCGTGGACCGGCGTGGCCGCGGCGCCAGCGGCGACGCCGCGTCCTACGCGATCGACCGCGAGTTCGAGGACGTCGCCGCGGTCGTCGATGCGATCGATGAGCCGGTACACCTGCTCGGGCATTCCTACGGTGGGATCTGCGCGCTGGAGGCAGCGCTGCGAACCGAAAACCTCGTGACGCTCGTACTGTACGAGCCGGCGCTCGTCCTGAACGGCGCGGCGGGTATCCCGGCATCGTTCATCGAGCAGCTGGAAGCGCTCGTCGCGGCCGGGGAGCGCGACCGGGCCACCGAGCTGATGATGAGCGAGATCGTCGGCCTGCCCGCAGAGGTACTCGCCGAGCTCCGCGCTGACGCGGCGGCGTGGCAGCCGATGGTCGACTGCGTGCACACGCTGCCCCGCGAGCTGCGAAGCGTCAGTGCATTCGTCTTCGACGCCGCTCGCTACCGCGCGCTCGACGTGCCGACGGTCCTGCTCGCCGGGACGGACAGCCCGCCGGAGCTGCACGTGGGCGTCGGGCTCGTGCACGACGCGGTCGACGGCGCGCGCGTGGTGACGATGCACGGTGTCGACCACGAGGCGGTCACCACCGGACCCGACGTGCTGACGGCCACCCTGATGGATCTGCTGGGCAGGATCGAATCGTGACCTCCGTGGACGAACCCCCCGCGGGCGTTGAATAATGTTTCACGGATATGCATAATTATCCGCATGGCACTCAGGGTCGCGGTAGCCGGTGCGAGCGGGTACGCGGGCGGCGAGCTGCTCCGCCTGCTGCTCGGCCACCCGGAGATCGAGATCGGCGAGCTGACTGCGGGCGGCAACGCCGGCACGACGCTCGGTGAGCACCACCCGAATCTCGTCCCGCTGGCCGATCGCATCCTGTCTGACACCACGGCAGCGCGGCTGGCGGGGCACGACGCGGTGTTTCTCGCCTTGCCACACGGTCATTCCTCAACTCTGGCCGCCGAGCTACCCGACGACACTGTGGTGATTGACTGTGGCGCCGATCACCGGCTCGTCGACCCGGCTGCCTGGCAGCGCTGGTACGGCTCCGACCACCCCGGGACCTGGCCTTACGGACTGCCCGAGCTGCCGGGCGCGCGGGACAAGCTGCGGGGCGCCCGCCGCGTCGCGGTGCCCGGCTGCTACCCGACGGTGATCAGTCTCGCGCTGGCACCGGCGTTGAACGCCGGGCTTGTCGATCCCGAAGTCGTGGTGACTGCCGTGTCCGGCACGTCGGGGGCCGGGCGCGCCCTCAAGCCGCACCTGCTGGCCTCGGAGGTGATGGGCTCGGCCAGCGTCTACGGGGTGGCCGGCGCGCACCGGCACACTCCGGAGATCGCCCAGAACCTCTCCGGTGTCGCCGGTCGCTCGGTCGCCGTCTCGTTCACCCCGGTGCTGGCGCCGATGCCACGCGGGATCCTGGCCACCTGCATCGCGGCGCTGCGCCCGGGGACCGACCACGAGATGGCCCGCAACGCCTACCACGTCGCGTATGCCGCCGAGCCCTTCGTGCACCTGCTGCCTGCAGGCCGCTGGCCGGCCACCGGCGCCGTGTACGGCTCCAACTCCGTTCAGTTGCAGGTTGCGGTGGACTCCGACGCCGGCCGACTGGTCGCTGTCGGTGTTGTCGACAACCTCACCAAGGGCACTGCGGGAGCTGCGGTGCAGTGCCTCAACCTGGCGCTGGGACTGCCCGAGGCCACCGGCCTGCCGGCCTGGGGGATAGCCCCGTGAACCGGCACGACCAGGGAGGACACCGGATATGAGCGTCACTGCAGCCGACGGGTTCCGGGCGGCCGGGGTTGCCGCCGGCATCAAGGCCAGCGGCGGGCTGGACCTGGCCCTGGTGGTCAACGAAGGACCTTCCACCATGGCCGCGGGGGTGTTCACCCGCAACCAGGTCAAAGCCGCACCGGTGCTGTGGTCAGCGCAGGTACTCACCGGACGGCGGCTGCGCGCCGTCGTGCTGAACTCCGGCGGAGCCAATGCGTGCACCGGTCCTGGCGGGTTCCAGGACACTCACGCCACCGCCGAACGGGTCGCCCAGTTGCTGGGCTGCGGAGCGGTCGACGTCGCGGTCTGCTCCACGGGGCTGATCGGTGAGCGGCTGCCGCTGGACGCAGTGCTGTCCGGAGTCGACAGGGCCGTCGCCGCGTTGACCGCAACGCCCGAGGCAGGCCTGGCCGCGGCTACCGCAGTTCTCACCACCGACACCGTGCCCAAGCAGGCAGCGGTCACCCGCGCGGGCTGGACAGTGGGCGGCTTCGCCAAGGGAGCCGGCATGGTGGCGCCCAGCCTGGCCACCATGCTCAGCGTGCTCACCACCGACGCCGCCGTCGATGAGTCCACGCTGGACGCCGTGGCACGCTGCGCCATCAGCGAAACCTTCGAGCGCCTGGACATCGACGGCACGTGCTCGACCAACGACACCGTGCTCTTACTGGCGTCGGGTGCCTCGGGGATCGTGCCTGACCAGGCGGAGTTCGCCGCCGCGGTGCGGCAGGTGTGCCACGAACTGGTCAAGGGTTTGCAGGCCGACGCTGAGGGGGTCACCAAGGAGATCGCGATCACTGTCCGCGGAGCGGGCGGCAACGCCGACGCGATCGCGGCGGCCCGCGCAGTCGCCCGGGACAGCCTGGTCAAGACCGCCTTCTTCGGATCCGATCCCAACTGGGGACGGATCGCCGCCGCGGTGGGCGCCTCCACCGCCACGGTGACCGCCGACACGCTGGACATCCGGATCAATGGACTGTTGCTCTGCCAGGGTGGCGCGGTGGCGGCTGACCGCTCGAAGGCGGACCTATCCGGCCGGGAGATCACCGTGGAGATCGACCTGCACCTCGGCGAGGGCGAGGCCACCGTGTTCACCACGGACCTCTCGCACGGGTACGTCGAGGAGAACAGTGCGTACTCGTCATGACCCTTGATTCACGGCTCGTGGTAGCGGCCCAGAAAGCCGCGGTGCTCGCCGAGGCGTTGCCCTGGCTGCAGCGCTTCCACGGATCCACCGTTGTGATCAAGTACGGCGGCAATGCGATGCTGGACGACGAGCTCAAGCGGGCCTTCGCGCAGGACATGGTCTTCCTGCGGCTGGCCGGGCTACGGCCCGTCGTGGTGCACGGTGGCGGGCCGCAGATCAACGCCATGCTGGACCGGCTGGGCATCGCTGGGGAGTTCCGCGGGGGCTTACGGGTCACCACCGCCGAGACGATCGACGTGGTGCGCATGGTGCTGTTCGGTCAGGTGGGCCGGGAGCTCGTCGGGTTGGTCAACGCGCACGGCCCGTTCGCCGTCGGCATCTCCGGCGAGGATGCCCACCTGCTCACCGCCGCCCGGTGCACCGCCACGGTGGACGGCGAGCAGGTCGACGTGGGGCTGGTCGGCGATGTGGTTGCGGTGAACCCCGCCGCGGTGCTCGACATCGTCGACGCCGGGCGCATCCCGGTGGTATCCGGGTTGGCCCCGGACGCCGACGGCGTGGTGCACAACGTCAACGCTGACACTGCAGCGGCGGCGCTGGCCGTCGCGCTGGGCGCCGAGAAGCTTGTCATGCTCACCGACGTCGAGGGCCTCTACACCGACTGGCCGGACCGGTCCAGCCTGCTGTCCCAAGTGACCGTGGACCGGCTGGAGCGGCTGCTGCCGGGGCTGTCCGCCGGGATGGTGCCGAAGATGCAGGCCTGCCTGCGTGCGGTGCGGGGCGGGGTGCCCCGGGCTCACGTCATCGATGGCCGGGTGTCGCATTCGGTGCTGCTGGAAGTGTTCACCACCGAGGGGGTGGGGACGATGGTGCTGCCCGAGGAGGGTCACGACTGATGTCTACCGCTGACTTGCAGCGGCGCTGGGAAGCCGCGTTGATGGCCAATTACGGCACGCCCCCGCTGGCCCTGGCGCGAGGCGCGGGCGCGGAAGTATGGGACGTCGACGGCCGCCGCTACCTGGATCTGCTCGGTGGTGTCGCGGTGAACGCGCTGGGCCACGCGCACCCGGCTATCGTGCGCGCCGTCACCGAGCAGATCGGCGTCCTCGGGCAGGTCTCCAACTTCTACCTCAGCGAGCCGGCCCTCACCCTTGCCGAGACCCTGCTGGACCTCCTCGGCGCCACCGGATCGGGGCGGGTGCTGTTCTGCAACTCCGGCGCGGAAGCCAACGAGGCCGCATTCAAGATCGCCCGGCGGACCGGGCGGTGGAAGATCGTCGCCGCCGACGGTGCGTTTCACGGCCGCACCATGGGGGCGCTCGCGCTCACCGGGCAGCCCGCCAAGCGGGATCCCTTCGAGCCGATGCCGCCCGGTGTGGTCTTCGTGCCCTACGGCGACCCCGCGGCCCTGGCGTCGGTGGTTGACGACGACACTGCCGCGGTGTTCCTCGAGCCGGTCCAGGGCGAGAACGGCGTGGTAGTCCCGCCAGAGGGCTACTTGCAGGCCGCTCGGGAGATCACCGCCGCGCGCGGGACGCTGCTGGTGTTGGACGAGGTTCAGACCGGTATCGGTCGGACCGGCACCTGGTTCGCCCACCAGTCAGTGGGTGTGACTCCCGATGTGGTGACGCTGGCCAAGGGCCTCGGCGGGGGGCTCCCGATCGGTGCGTGTATCGGTATCGGACCAGCCGCCCATCTGTTGCAGCCCGGCCAGCACGGCTGCACCCTCGGTGGCAACCCGGTCTGCTGCGCGGCCGCGCTGGCCGTGCTGGCGACCATCTCTTCGGACGGGTTACTCGACCACGCTGCGCGGCTCGGTAAGGAGATCGCAGCGGGGGTAGTGGCGCTGCGCCACCCGCTCGTCGGGTCGGTCAGCGAGGCGGGCCTGCTCATCGGGATCGGGCTGACCTCGCCGGTCTCCACCGCGGTCGCCACTGCCGCGCGGGAGGCGGGCTTCCTGGTCAATCCGGCCACGCCGGACCGGGTCCGGCTCGCCCCGCCGCTGGTGCTCACCGAGGCGCAGGCGCGGGAGTTCCTGGGCGCCCTGCCCGCGATCCTGGATCAGGTGCGGTAGCGATGCCGAGGCACTTCTTGCGCGATGACGATCTCACCCCGGCCGAGCAGCGGGAAATCCTCGACCTGGCTGACGAATTCAAGGCCGACCCGCTCGGGCGCACCCCGCTGGCCGGCCCGCGGTCCGTCGCGGTGATCTTTGAGAAGAGCTCGACGCGAACCCGGCTGTCCTTCGAGATCGGCATCGCCCAACTCGGCGGCAACCCGGTGATCATAGACGGGCGCGGCACCCACCTGGGCCGCGAGGAGACCATCGAGGACACTTCGCGGGTGCTGTCCCGTTACGCCGACGCCGTGGTGTGGCGCACCTTCGCGCAGCGCCGTATCGACGCGATGGCCAGGGTCTCGCGGGTGCCGGTGGTCAACGCCCTCACCGACGAGTTCCACCCCTGCCAGGTGCTCGCTGACCTGCAGACCATCCGGGAGTGGCGGGGCTGCCTGGCCGGGCTCACGCTGACCTACTTGGGTGACGGGGCGAACAACATGGCACATTCCCTGCTGCTGGGCGGGACTACCGCAGGGTTACACGTCCGGGTCGCCGCGCCGGACGGTTTCCAGCCGATGCCCGACGTTCTGCTTGCGGCCAAGTACCGCGCGCAGGACACCGAAGGTAGCGCCACCGTCCTGACCGACCCGCACGCGGCGGTCGACGGGGCCGATGTCCTGGTGACCGACACCTGGACCTCGATGGGTCAGGAGAGTGACGGGCTCGACCGGGTCAGCCCGTTTCGGCCGCTGCAGATCAACGCCGAGCTGCTGGAGCGCGCCGCTCCCGGTGCAATCGTGCTGCACTGCCTACCTGCGCACCGTGGCGCCGAGATCACCGACGAGGTGCTCGACGGTCCGGCCAGCGCGGTGTGGGATGAGGCCGAGAACCGGCTGCACACGCAGAAGGCGCTGCTGGCCTGGTTGCTGGATCCGGAGCGCGCGGCATGACACCCACCCGGGTCGGTCGGCAGGCCCGCATCGTCGACCTGGTGACCCATCGCGCGGTGCGTAGCCAGACAGAGCTGGCTGCCCTGCTCGCCGGCGAAGGCATCGAGGTCACCCAGGCAACGCTGTCCCGGGACCTCGACGAGCTCGGCGCGGTGAAACTGCGTGGCGTGGACAGTGGTGCGCCGGTGTATGTCATCCCCGAGGATGGCAGTCCGGTACGCGCTGTGGAAGGCGGCACGGCCCGGCTCGCGCGGGTGCTGTCCGAGCTGCTGGTCTCCGCTGACGCCAGCGCCAACCTGGTTGTGCTGCGCACACCGCCGGGGGCGGCACACTTCGTCGCCAGCGCGCTGGATCGGGCGGCGCTGACCGATGTGGTCGGCACGATCGCGGGTGATGACACCATCCTGGTGGTCGCCCGCGAGCCGCTGCCGGGGGCGAAGCTTGCGGAGCGCATTATGGCGCTCGCGCGCCCCATGAGTGCGAATCAGGGCCATAACACTGACGGCCACTCACACGTTCGACCGAAGGGAGAACAAGAATGAGCGAGCGGGTGGTGCTGGCCTATTCCGGGGGGCTGGACACCTCGGTGGCGATCGGGTGGATCGCCGAGGAAACCGGAGCCGAGGTCGTCGCCGTCGCAGTCGACGTCGGCCAGGGCGGCGAGGACCTGGAGACGATCCGCAAGCGGGCGCTGGCCTGCGGCGCGGTCGAGGCCGTCGTCACCGACGCCCGTGACGAGTACGCCGAGCAGTACTGCCTCCCGGCGATGCAGGTCAACGCGCTGTACATGGACCGCTACCCGCTGGTGTCGGCGCTGTCCCGGCCACTGATCGTCAAGCACCTGGTGGCAGCCGCGAAGTACCACGGCGCTGCCACCGTGGCGCACGGCTGTACCGGCAAGGGCAACGACCAGGTGCGTTTCGAGGTCGGCATCGGCGCGCTCGCCCCGGATCTGCACGTGATCGCCCCGGTCCGGGACTACGCGTGGACCCGGGAGAAGGCGATCGCCTACGCCGGCGAGCGTGACCTGCCCATCGATGTCACGAAACGCTCGCCGTTCTCCATCGACCAGAACATGTGGGGTCGGGCGGTGGAGACCGGGTTCCTCGAAGACCTGTGGAACGCCCCGACCAAGGACGTGTACTCCTACACCAGTGATCCGGGCGAATTCAAGCCGCCGGACCAGCTGGTGATCACCTTCGAGTCCGGTGTCCCGATCGCCATCGACGGCGCCCCGGTGACCGTGCTCGAGGCGATCCAGCAGCTCAACGAGCGGGCCGGGGCGCACGGTGTCGGCCGGATGGACCTGGTCGAGGACCGGCTGGTCGGCATCAAGAGCCGGGAGATCTACGAGGCGCCCGGGGCGATCACCCTGATCACTGCACACCAGGAGCTGGAGAACGTCACCGTCGAGCGCGACCTGGCCCGGTACAAGCGCAACGTTGAACAACGCTGGACCGAACTGGTCTACGACGGGCTGTGGTTCTCCCCGCTCAAGCGGGCACTGGACGCATTCGTCGCCGATTCCCAGCGCCACGTCAGCGGCGAGATCCGGATCGAGTTGGTCGGCGGCCGGGCGACGGTGACCGGACGGCGTAGCCCGCAATCGCTCTACGACTTCAATCTCGCCACCTACGACGCGGGTGACACCTTCGATCAGTCCCTGGCCAAGGGCTTCGTGCAGCTGTGGGGACTGCCGTCGAAGATTGCCGCAAAACGAGACCTGCTTGGCAGGGTCGAGCCAACGGCGCCGAGGGGGCACTTGTCGTGACCGCGCTCTGGGGTGGCCGGTTCAGCGAGAAACCAGCCGATGCGATGACTGCGCTGAGCCTGTCGACGCACTTCGATTGGCGCCTGGCCCGGTACGACATCCGCGGATCCCGGGCGCACGCCCGCGTGCTGCACGGCGCTGGCCTGCTCAACGACTGTGAGCTGGACGCGATGCTGCACGCCCTGGACCGCCTCGACGCCGACGTCGAGTCCGGCGCGTTCGTCCCGGTGCCCGAGGACGAGGACGTGCACACCGCCCTGGAGCGCGGCCTGATCGAGCGCGCCGGCCCGGAGCTCGGCGGCGCATTGCGCGCCGGCCGCTCCCGCAACGACCAGGTCGCGACGCTGCTGCGGATGTGGCTACGCGATGCTGCCCGCCGGATCGCGGCCGGCACCCTGGACGTGATCGACGCGCTGCTCGATCAGGCACAGGCCCATCCCGACGATCCCATGCCGGGCCGGACCCATTTGCAGCACGCCCAACCGGTGCTGCTCGCCCACCACTTGGGGGCCCATGTCCAGGCGTTGCTGCGCGACGTCGAGCGGTTGCGGGACTGGGATGCCAGGGCCGCCGTCTCGCCCTACGGCTCGGGTGCTCTGGCCGGATCCTCACTTGGCCTGGACCCGGCAGCGGTGGCCGCCGAGCTCGGCTTCGACGCCCCGGTGGAGAACTCGATCGACGGCACAGCATCGCGGGACTTCGCTGCCGAGGCGGCGTTCGTGCTTGCGATGCTCGCCGTCGACCTGTCCCGGATCGCCGAAGAGATCATCCTCTGGGCCACCGCCGAGTTCGATTATGTCGCCCTGGATGATGCCTACTCGACGGGCAGCTCGATCATGCCGCAGAAGAAGAACCCCGATGTGGCCGAGTTGGCCCGGGGTAAGGCGGGCCGGCTGATCGGCAACCTGACCGGGCTGCTGGCCACGCTCAAGGCGCAACCGCTGGCCTACAACCGCGACCTGCAGGAGGACAAGGAGCCGCTGTTCGACTCGGTCGACCAGCTCGAGCTGCTGCTGCCCGCGATGGCCGGGATGGTCGGCACCCTCACCTTCTGGACCGACCGGCTCGCCGAGCTGGCTCCGGCCGGGTTCACCCTCGCCACCGATCTCGCGGAGTGGCTGGTACGCCAGGGGGTGCCGTTTCGCGCCGCGCATCACGCGGCGGGTGCCTGCGTGCGGCTGGCCGAGTACCGCGGGGTGGGGCTGGCGGAGCTGTCGGAGATGGAGCTCACCGCCATCCACCCCGAGCTCACCACCGACGTTCACCGGGTGCTCAGCGTCGCCGGGTCGATCGGCTCCCGCGACGCCTACGGCGGTACCGCGCCCGAGCGGGTCGCCGAGCAGCTGCAGCGTGCCCGGCATGCCGTCGGCGAGCACCGGAGCTGGATCACCTCGTGACGGTGGGGACTCTCGCTCGCGAGCACCTCGCCGTGGACGTCCTGCCGGCCGCCCGGCTGCTGCTGGGTTGCCACCTGGTCGCCGCCCAACCGGGAGGCGAGGTGACCGTCCGGCTCGTCGAGCTCGAGGCCTATCGCGGCTCCGACGACCCGGCAGCGCACTCCTACCGTGGCCGCACCACCCGCAACGCCGTGATGTTCGGCCCGCCCGGGCACCTGTACGTGTACTTCGTCTATGGGCTGCACTTCTGCGCCAACATCTCCTGCCTGCCCGATGGGGAACCCGGCGCGGTCCTGCTGCGCGCCGCCGAGGTCGTCTCGGACCTCGACGTCGCCCGACTGCGCCGACCCACCGCACGGTCCGACGCCGAGCTCGCTCGCGGCCCGGCCAGGCTGGCGACGCTGCTCGGGCTGCGCCGAGAGCACAACGGCCTGGATCTCACCGATCCCACGTCGCCAGTGCGGCTACTACCCGGGGATCCGGTGCCGGCGGAGCAGGTGTGCACCGGTCCCAGGGTGGGCGTCGCTGCCGCCCAGGACCGGCCTTGGCGGTTCTGGGTGCACGGGAGCCCCGCGGTGTCGGCGTACCGCAGGCGCCGGCAACCCGCCTGATCAGAAGGGCGTGACCGGTGCGGGATGATGGCGGGGTGGGAGAGCACATCCTTGACGAGCTGAGCTGGCGCGGTCTGATCGCGCAGAGCACCGACCTCGACGCGCTGCGCCGTGATTGCGACGGCGACCCGCTCACGCTGTACTGCGGGTTTGATCCCACCGCGCCGAGCCTGCATCTGGGCAACCTGGTGCAGATCCTCACCCTGCGCCGATTCCAGCGCGCCGGCCACCGGCCGCTGGCCCTGGTCGGCGGCGCCACGGGACTGATCGGGGACCCCAAGCCCAGCGCCGAGCGAGTGCTCAACACCAAGGAAGTCGTCGCCGGCTGGGTGCAGCGGATCCGACTCCAGATCGAGCCATTCCTTGACTTTGAGGGGGACTTCGAGGGGCTTCACGCCACCATGGTGAATAACCTGGATTGGACCCAGCCGCTGTCGGCGATCGACTTCCTGCGCGACGTGGGCAAGCACTTCCGGGTGAACCGGATGCTCACCAAGGAGGCGGTCAGCGCGCGGTTGAACTCCGACGCCGGGATCAGCTTCACCGAGTTCAGCTACCAACTCCTGCAGGCAATGGACTTCCTCGAACTCTACCGGCGGTACGGCTGCACGCTGCAGACCGGCGGCAGCGATCAGTGGGGCAACATCACGGCAGGGGTGGACCTGGTGCACCGGACCGAACAGCGTCCGGTACACGCGCTGGCCACACCGCTGATTACCAAGGCGGATGGCACCAAGTTCGGCAAGACGGAGAGCGGCACGGTGTGGCTGGATCCCGATCTGACCAGTCCATACGCCTTCTACCAGTTCTGGATCAACGCCGACGACCGGGACACGGCCGGCTACCTGAAGGTGTTCACCGAGCTCTCTCGAGACGACATCGCTGACCTGGAGCGCCAGACCGTGGAGCGGCCGCACGCGAGGGCAGCGCAGCGGGTGCTGGCCGCGAAGGTCACCGCGCTGGTGCACGGTTCGGAGGAGGCCGGCCGCGCGGCCGCGGCCAGCCAGGCGTTGTTCGGCCAGGGGGAGCTGCGCGAGTTGGACGAGCGCACGCTGGATGCCGCCATGGCGGAGGCACCCACCGGCCAAGTGCTGCTGGCCGACCAGCCCACGATCGTCGATCTACTGGTAGCCAGCGGCTTGGCCGACAGCAAGGGCGCTGCACGGCGCACGGTTCGCGAAGGTGGCGCTTCGGTGAACAATGCCAAGGTCGGGGATGAGGGCTGGACACCCGCGGAGTCTGATCTGCTGGCGGGCGGCTGGCTGGTACTCCGACGGGGTCGGCGGCATACCGCTGGCGTGCGCGTTCGGTGATCCTGTCTGTAATCCCGTCGGGCGTCCACCGGCTGCCTGACCTGCGCGACACGCCGATTTGACTTCTACCGTGCTGTCCGCGTAGCTTTTCCTTCGCCCCGCAGGGGAACGGACGAAACGCTCAGAGCAGTGATGGTGCCGAGGCGTTAGGCCGGGCCGCGGGGAACGATGACTCGGACGGCTGGTAAGCTCGAAGAGTCGCCGGGACCGTGCCGGACCTCTTGCGAGGTTAGCCAGTCGGGACCGGGTAGGTCGAAGTGATTCATCCCGGAACTAGCTGCCGCTTCGGTGGTTCGTGATGGTGTGTGTTTGTTCTTTGAGAACTCAACAGTGTGCCGAAATTTGTTAGTGCCATGTTTGTGTTGTTTTTTGTTGTGTTAGTGGTTGTTTTTGCTAGTGATCAGTGCGGCGCTCGCTGTTTTGTGGGTGGGTGTCGTTTTCTGTTGAGTCATTCAATGGAGAGTTTGATCCTGGCTCAGGACGAACGCTGGCGGCGTGCTTAACACATGCAAGTCGAGCGGTAAGGCCCTTTCGGGGGTACACGAGCGGCGAACGGGTGAGTAACACGTGGGTGACCTGCCCTCAGCTCTGGGATAAGCCCGGGAAACTGGGTCTAATACTGGATATGACTCCATGACGCATGTTGTGGGGTGGAAAGCCTTGTGCGGCTGAGGATGGGCCCGCGGCCTATCAGCTTGTTGGTGGGGTGATGGCCTACCAAGGCGACGACGGGTAGCCGGCCTGAGAGGGCGACCGGCCACACTGGGACTGAGACACGGCCCAGACTCCTACGGGAGGCAGCAGTGGGGAATCTTGCGCAATGGGCGAAAGCCTGACGCAGCGACGCCGCGTGAGGGATGACGGCCTTCGGGTTGTAAACCTCTTTCAGCTCCGACGAAGCGGAAGTGACGGTAGGAGCAGAAGAAGCACCGGCCAACTACGTGCCAGCAGCCGCGGTAATACGTAGGGTGCAAGCGTTGTCCGGAATTATTGGGCGTAAAGAGCTCGTAGGCGGTCTGTCGCGTCGGCTGTGAAAACTCGGGGCTCAACTCCGAGCTTGCAGTCGATACGGGCAGGCTAGAGTTCGGCAGGGGAGACTGGAATTCCTGGTGTAGCGGTGAAATGCGCAGATATCAGGAGGAACACCGGTGGCGAAGGCGGGTCTCTGGGCCGATACTGACGCTGAGGAGCGAAAGCGTGGGGAGCGAACAGGATTAGATACCCTGGTAGTCCACGCCGTAAACGTTGGGCGCTAGGTGTGGGATCCCTTCCACGGGTTCCGTGCCGCAGCTAACGCATTAAGCGCCCCGCCTGGGGAGTACGGCCGCAAGGCTAAAACTCAAAGGAATTGACGGGGGCCCGCACAAGCGGCGGAGCATGTGGATTAATTCGATGCAACGCGAAGAACCTTACCTGGGTTTGACATACACCGGAAAGCCGTGGAGACACGGCCTCCGCAAGGCCGGTGTACAGGTGGTGCATGGCTGTCGTCAGCTCGTGTCGTGAGATGTTGGGTTAAGTCCCGCAACGAGCGCAACCCTCGTCCCATGTTGCCAGCGGGTTATGCCGGGGACTCATGGGAGACTGCCGGGGTCAACTCGGAGGAAGGTGGGGACGACGTCAAGTCATCATGCCCCTTATGTCCAGGGCTTCACACATGCTACAATGGCCGGTACAGAGGGCTGCTAAGCCGTGAGGTGGAGCGAATCCCACAAAGCCGGTCTCAGTTCGGATCGGGGTCTGCAACTCGACCCCGTGAAGTCGGAGTCGCTAGTAATCGCAGATCAGCAACGCTGCGGTGAATACGTTCCCGGGCCTTGTACACACCGCCCGTCACGTCACGAAAGTCGGTAACACCCGAAGCCGGTGGCCTAACCCCTTTTTGGGGGAGGAGCCGTCGAAGGTGGGACTGGCGATTGGGACGAAGTCGTAACAAGGTAGCCGTACCGGAAGGTGCGGCTGGATCACCTCCTTTCTAAGGAGCATCTGGCAGCTGCCGGCCCGGTCGGGTCGGTGGGTTGTTTAGAGCCGCTTTCCGAGCGAGTGTCTCGGGGTGGTTGCTCATTGGGTGGAACGCTGACATCGTGTCGCTGGCCCTTGTGGCTGGCGTCTCGGCACACTGTTGGGTCCTGAGGGAACGAGCGCCCCTTGTTTTGCTGGGGTGACCCTCTTGCGTTGGATTGTGGTTGGGCAGTCATCACATCGAACGGCTGCGGGTCGGGTCGTCATGGTCCGGGTTTGTGGTACGCGGTGAGCATGATGGTTGGTCCGTCCGTACTTTGAGAACTGCACAGTGGATGCGAGCATCTTTGTGGCCAAGTTATTAAGGGCACACGGTGGATGCCTAGGCATCAGGAGCCGATGAAGGACGTGGGAGGCTGCGATAAGCCTCGGGGAGCTGCCAACCGAGCTGAGATCCGAGGATGTCCGAATGGGGAAACCCGGCAGCAGTCATGTGCTGTCACCCTCATCTGAACACATAGGGTGAGTGGAGGGAACGCGGGGAAGTGAAACATCTCAGTACCCGCAGGAAGAGAAAACAACAGTGATTCCGTGAGTAGTGGCGAGCGAAAGCGGATGAGGCTAAACCGTACCTGCGTGATAGCCGGCAGGCGTTGCAGGGACGGGGTTGTGGGACCTACCAGTCAGGGCTGTCGACCTGGCGGGGAGTCAGAAAGTGACGTGGTTAGCGGAAGGCGTCTGGAAAGCGCCGGCGTAGAGGGTGACACTCCCGTACGCGAAAACCCGTCACCTCCCGGTGGGGATCCCAAGTAGCAGCGAGCCCGTGAAATTCGCTGTGAATCTGGCGGGACCACCCGCTAAGCCTAAATACTCCCTGATGACCGATAGCGGACTAGTACCGTGAGGGAAAGGTGAAAAGTACCCCGAGAGGGGAGTGAAATAGTACCTGAAACCGTGTGCTTACAAGCCGTCGGAGCCTTTCGGGGTGACGGCGTGCCTTTTGAAGAATGAGCCTGCGAGTTAGCGGTGCGTGGCGAGGTTAACCCGGGTGGGGTAGCCGTAGCGAAAGCGAGTCCGAATAGGGCGATCCAGTCGCGTGCTCTAGACCCGAAGCGGAGTGATCTACCCATGGCCAGGGTGAAGCGCGGGTAAGACCGCGTGGAGGCCCGAACCCACCAGGGTTGAAAACCTGGGGGATGAGCTGTGGGTAGGGGTGAAAGGCCAATCAAACTCCGTGATAGCTGGTTCTCCCCGAAATGCATTTAGGTGCAGCGTCGCGTGCTTCTCACCGGAGGTAGAGCACTGGATGGTCTAGGGGGCCGACAAGCCTACCAAAATCAGCCAAACTCCGAATGCCGGTGAGTCAGAGCGCGGCAGTGAGACTGCGGGGGATAAGCTTCGTAGTCGAAAGGGAAACAGCCCAGACCACCGGCTAAGGTCCCTCAGCGTGTGCTAAGTGGGAAAGGATGTGGGGTCGCACAGACAACCAGGAGGTTGGCTTGGAGGCAGCCACCCTTTAAAGAGTGCGTAATAGCTCACTGGTCAAGTGATCCCGCGCCGACAATGTAGCGGGGCTCAAGCACACCACCGAAGCCGTGGCGTTCACACAGTGATCCGCACCCTCATCCGTGGGGGTGTGCAGTCGTGTGGACGGGTAGGGGAGCGTCGTACGGCGAGTGAAGCGGCGGGGTGACCCAGCCGTGGACGCCGTACGAGTGAGAATGCAGGCATGAGTAGCGAAAGGGGAGTGAGAAACTCCCCCGCCGAATGACCAAGGGTTCCTGGGCCAGGCTAATCCGCCCAGGGTAAGTCGGGACCTAAGGCGAGGCCGACAGGCGTAGTCGATGGACAACGGGTTGATATTCCCGTACCCGCATGAGCACGCCCCTGGCGAACCCGGTGATGCTAACCGCCCTGACCAATCGATCCTTTCGGGGAAAGAGCGGCCAGCGCGGGACCCGAACTGGCAGTAGCCAAGCGATGGGGTGACGCAGAAGGGCAGCCCCGCCAGTGAGTGGTAGAACTGGTGTAAAGGTGTAGCCAGCCGCCGCAGGCAAATCCGTGGCGGTACATGGTGAGACCTGACGCATAGCCGAATGAGGCGAAGCAGGGTAATCCCATGCTGCCGAGAAAAGCCTCTAGCGAGTTCTCATGCGGCCCGTACCCCAAACCGACACAGGTGGTCAGGTAGAGAATACCAAGGCGATCGAGTGAACTGTGGTTAAGGAACTCGGCAAAATACCCCCGTAACTTCGGGAGAAGGGGGGCCGGGTTGCGTGAAGCCCTTCACGGGCTAGCGTGGTTCGGCCGCAGAGACCAGGGAGAAGCGACTGTTTACTAAAAACACAGGTCCGTGCGAAGTCGTAAGACGATGTATACGGACTGACGCCTGCCCGGTGCTGGAACGTTAAGGGGACGGGTTAGCCCTCACGGGCGAAGCTCAGAACTTAAGCGCCAGTAAACGGCGGTGGTAACTATAACCATCCTAAGGTAGCGAAATTCCTTGTCGGGTAAGTTCCGACCTGCACGAATGGCGTAACGACTTCTCCGCTGTCTCAACCACAGACTCGGCGAAATTGCACTACGAGTAAAGATGCTCGTTACGCGCGGCAGGACGGAAAGACCCCGGGACCTTTACTACAGCTTGGTATTGGTGTTCGGTTCGGCTTGTGTAGGATAGGTGGGAGACTATGAAACGGTCACGCCAGTGATCGTGGAGTCAACGTTGAAATACCACTCTGGTCGAACTGGATGTCTAACCTCGGTCCGTGATCCGGATCAGGGACAGTGCCTGGTGGGTAGTTTAACTGGGGCGGTTGCCTCCCAAAAAGTAACGGAGGCGCCCAAAGGTTCCCTCAGCCTGGTTGGCAATCAGGTATCGAGTGCAAGTGCACAAGGGAGCTTGACTGTGAGACAGACATGTCGAGCAGGGACGAAAGTCGGGACTAGTGATCCGGCACCACCTTGTGGAAGGGGTGTCGCTCAACGGATAAAAGGTACCCCGGGGATAACAGGCTGATCTTCCCCAAGAGTCCATATCGACGGGATGGTTTGGCACCTCGATGTCGGCTCGTCGCATCCTGGGGCTGGAGTAGGTCCCAAGGGTTGGGCTGTTCGCCCATTAAAGCGGTACGCGAGCTGGGTTTAGAACGTCGTGAGACAGTTCGGTCCCTATCCGCCGCGCGCGCAGGAGACTTGAGGAAGGCTGTCCCTAGTACGAGAGGACCGGGACGGACGAACCTCTGGTGTGCCAGTTGTCCCGCCAGGGGCACGGCTGGTTAGCCACGTTCGGAAGGGATAACCGCTGAAAGCATCTAAGCGGGAAGCTCGTTCCAAGATGAGGTCTCCCACCCCACCGTGGGTTAAGGCCCCCAGCTAGACCACTGGGTTGATAGGCCGGAAGTGGAAGCACCGCAAGGTGTGCAGCTGACCGGTACTAATAGGCCGAGGACTTACCACAAACACGCGCAACACGCATCCACTGTGCAGCTCTCGGAGCACGGCCGACAACACCGGCCAAACAACTCCACAAAGTTACGGCGGCCACAGCGGAGGGGAAACGCCCGGACCCATTCCGAACCCGGAAGCTAAGCCCTCCAGCGCCGATGGTACTGCACCCGCCAGGGTGTGGGAGAGTAGGACACCGCCGAACACAACCCCACCACACCACCAAAAAGGGGCCCCCAACCACAACACCCGGGGGCCCCTTTTTGGTGTGCTGGGGCGTACCTACCCCGGGCCAGCCCTATGTTCCCGTCGCTCGTGCCGGCAGGTGGCCACACCCGTGAGCGTCCGCTCCACCACCACTTCCCCGACCGGACGTCGTCGGGTAAGTGACCAGTCGGGACGGTCTTCATAGCGGTCCCCTTCCGCGGGTATTCTTGGTGGCTCACGCGACGCGTACCACCAGGAAGGTCTCAGGTGGGACCGTCACCAGCCCAAGTTCCACGCGACTGGACAACCTCGTGAGACGTGAGAGACGGATGCAGGTGCGCGGTTGGCAGAGGACGGGAAGTCAAGCGCTTGGGAACGCTTTCTGGACCAAAGGACAGTTCCGCAGCGGTTCCTGATTGCCTTGGCGGGCATCGTTACGGCGCTTGGGGTTGTCGGTGGAGGAGTTTACGCGTTCGCGGGCTGGTTCGGGGATCCCAGCCAGCCCAAGGACGGCACCCAGATTGCCGCTGGCGGGCGAGTGGAGCAGGGCTCGCCCGAGGCCGATGCGTTCGTCCGACGACTCCTGGCAGCAGGCGGCCAGCGCCTGGAACTCGATACGATCGTTCGGGTGCCGGCCGAGTTTCCACCGGGAGGTTTGCCGCCCGAGGGACGCATCTATTCCTTCGTCCCGCTCTTCTATAACTGTCAAGGTAAGCTACCCGGGCATGACAACTGCAACTCCGCCGAGCTTGCGTTCGGAGACGTGGATCCTCCGGTGACGGTCAGAAGCCCGTTGGGCGTCCATTTCAAGGGTATGTACGCAGTCCGTATAACGGAGGGCACTGTCTTCGGGACCGATCTCCAGATCGTGGTCCTCGACGTCAACGGGTAGGGTTGCACGAGTTGCGGTAGGCGACACGAGTCTTCGGACAACCTGGGCCTGCCGCCAGTGACGATGCCGCCTATCACGCGATGGGGCGAACCGCTCTGTGTGCGCCGGGCTGGACACCAGAGTAGTGGCCCGATACGTCGGACAACCCTGACGTCGAGTTCGGCGCAGTGAGAGGGCTTAGAGGGTACGGCCGTCATGATCGAGTCAACTGTGAGTCGGCTCCAGGGCAGTAGTCGGGCGTGCGTCTGCCGGTGCCGCGGCCCGTGAACTTGACCAGAGCTACGTCTGGCCGGACTGAAATGTCGCTGGTGTCGAGTTCACGGGCAAGCCAGCCAGGGAACATGTGTGGTCGAGATGGGGGGAAGCCCGGTTAGGTCTGCGCCCGGAGCGAGCACCGGAGCGTGCGGCGCAACGGTTCGGTACCCGAGTCGAGCTGGCTCAGGTCATGGACGCCCGAGAACGTCCGTCTCCGTCCGAACGGCGCCGCTCGACAACGTTGCGCCACGTACGCCGCCAATTGGGTGGGTACTGACTGGCATGTGCTCAACTGGGCCGGGCCCTGCCCGCCGCCATGCGCGCCGACCCAGCTTGCGCCGCCGGCCAAGGCCCTGCACTGGTGCTCCAGAGCGTTCTCTGGACCGCAACAGCCTGACGGCATCATTGACATCGATGCGCAGTGCTACGTAGCCTCGGTAGCGCCGCACGGCAGTCTGGGAGAGACGGGCGATACCCGGAGATCACCCGCGGCATGGAGCCCCTCGTGGTCGCTCACGAGAAGGGTGCGGTGGCACGCGGGCGTACTGGTTGACACCAAGTTGACTCCCGTGTACTCTGATCAAGTTGCCCTGGATCGGATCCGCTTCGGTGGTTCGTGATGGTGTGTGTTTGTTCTTTGAGAACTCAACAGTGTGCCGAAATTTGTTAGTGCCATGTTTGTGTTGTTTTTTGTTGTGTTAGTGGTTGTTTTTGCTAGTGATCAGTGCGGCGCTCGCTGTTTTGTGGGTGGGTGTCGTTTTCTGTTGAGTCATTCAATGGAGAGTTTGATCCTGGCTCAGGACGAACGCTGGCGGCGTGCTTAACACATGCAAGTCGAGCGGTAAGGCCCTTTCGGGGGTACACGAGCGGCGAACGGGTGAGTAACACGTGGGTGACCTGCCCTCAGCTCTGGGATAAGCCCGGGAAACTGGGTCTAATACTGGATATGACTCCATGACGCATGTTGTGGGGTGGAAAGCCTTGTGCGGCTGAGGATGGGCCCGCGGCCTATCAGCTTGTTGGTGGGGTGATGGCCTACCAAGGCGACGACGGGTAGCCGGCCTGAGAGGGCGACCGGCCACACTGGGACTGAGACACGGCCCAGACTCCTACGGGAGGCAGCAGTGGGGAATCTTGCGCAATGGGCGAAAGCCTGACGCAGCGACGCCGCGTGAGGGATGACGGCCTTCGGGTTGTAAACCTCTTTCAGCTCCGACGAAGCGGAAGTGACGGTAGGAGCAGAAGAAGCACCGGCCAACTACGTGCCAGCAGCCGCGGTAATACGTAGGGTGCAAGCGTTGTCCGGAATTATTGGGCGTAAAGAGCTCGTAGGCGGTCTGTCGCGTCGGCTGTGAAAACTCGGGGCTCAACTCCGAGCTTGCAGTCGATACGGGCAGGCTAGAGTTCGGCAGGGGAGACTGGAATTCCTGGTGTAGCGGTGAAATGCGCAGATATCAGGAGGAACACCGGTGGCGAAGGCGGGTCTCTGGGCCGATACTGACGCTGAGGAGCGAAAGCGTGGGGAGCGAACAGGATTAGATACCCTGGTAGTCCACGCCGTAAACGTTGGGCGCTAGGTGTGGGATCCCTTCCACGGGTTCCGTGCCGCAGCTAACGCATTAAGCGCCCCGCCTGGGGAGTACGGCCGCAAGGCTAAAACTCAAAGGAATTGACGGGGGCCCGCACAAGCGGCGGAGCATGTGGATTAATTCGATGCAACGCGAAGAACCTTACCTGGGTTTGACATACACCGGAAAGCCGTGGAGACACGGCCTCCGCAAGGCCGGTGTACAGGTGGTGCATGGCTGTCGTCAGCTCGTGTCGTGAGATGTTGGGTTAAGTCCCGCAACGAGCGCAACCCTCGTCCCATGTTGCCAGCGGGTTATGCCGGGGACTCATGGGAGACTGCCGGGGTCAACTCGGAGGAAGGTGGGGACGACGTCAAGTCATCATGCCCCTTATGTCCAGGGCTTCACACATGCTACAATGGCCGGTACAGAGGGCTGCTAAGCCGTGAGGTGGAGCGAATCCCACAAAGCCGGTCTCAGTTCGGATCGGGGTCTGCAACTCGACCCCGTGAAGTCGGAGTCGCTAGTAATCGCAGATCAGCAACGCTGCGGTGAATACGTTCCCGGGCCTTGTACACACCGCCCGTCACGTCACGAAAGTCGGTAACACCCGAAGCCGGTGGCCTAACCCCTTTTTGGGGGAGGAGCCGTCGAAGGTGGGACTGGCGATTGGGACGAAGTCGTAACAAGGTAGCCGTACCGGAAGGTGCGGCTGGATCACCTCCTTTCTAAGGAGCATCTGGCAGCTGCCGGCCCGGTCGGGTCGGTGGGTTGTTTAGAGCCGCTTTCCGAGCGAGTGTCTCGGGGTGGTTGCTCATTGGGTGGAACGCTGACATCGTGTCGCTGGCCCTTGTGGCTGGCGTCTCGGCACACTGTTGGGTCCTGAGGGAACGAGCGCCCCTTGTTTTGCTGGGGTGACCCTCTTGCGTTGGATTGTGGTTGGGCAGTCATCACATCGAACGGCTGCGGGTCGGGTCGTCATGGTCCGGGTTTGTGGTACGCGGTGAGCATGATGGTTGGTCCGTCCGTACTTTGAGAACTGCACAGTGGATGCGAGCATCTTTGTGGCCAAGTTATTAAGGGCACACGGTGGATGCCTAGGCATCAGGAGCCGATGAAGGACGTGGGAGGCTGCGATAAGCCTCGGGGAGCTGCCAACCGAGCTGAGATCCGAGGATGTCCGAATGGGGAAACCCGGCAGCAGTCATGTGCTGTCACCCTCATCTGAACACATAGGGTGAGTGGAGGGAACGCGGGGAAGTGAAACATCTCAGTACCCGCAGGAAGAGAAAACAACAGTGATTCCGTGAGTAGTGGCGAGCGAAAGCGGATGAGGCTAAACCGTACCTGCGTGATAGCCGGCAGGCGTTGCAGGGACGGGGTTGTGGGACCTACCAGTCAGGGCTGTCGACCTGGCGGGGAGTCAGAAAGTGACGTGGTTAGCGGAAGGCGTCTGGAAAGCGCCGGCGTAGAGGGTGACACTCCCGTACGCGAAAACCCGTCACCTCCCGGTGGGGATCCCAAGTAGCAGCGAGCCCGTGAAATTCGCTGTGAATCTGGCGGGACCACCCGCTAAGCCTAAATACTCCCTGATGACCGATAGCGGACTAGTACCGTGAGGGAAAGGTGAAAAGTACCCCGAGAGGGGAGTGAAATAGTACCTGAAACCGTGTGCTTACAAGCCGTCGGAGCCTTTCGGGGTGACGGCGTGCCTTTTGAAGAATGAGCCTGCGAGTTAGCGGTGCGTGGCGAGGTTAACCCGGGTGGGGTAGCCGTAGCGAAAGCGAGTCCGAATAGGGCGATCCAGTCGCGTGCTCTAGACCCGAAGCGGAGTGATCTACCCATGGCCAGGGTGAAGCGCGGGTAAGACCGCGTGGAGGCCCGAACCCACCAGGGTTGAAAACCTGGGGGATGAGCTGTGGGTAGGGGTGAAAGGCCAATCAAACTCCGTGATAGCTGGTTCTCCCCGAAATGCATTTAGGTGCAGCGTCGCGTGCTTCTCACCGGAGGTAGAGCACTGGATGGTCTAGGGGGCCGACAAGCCTACCAAAATCAGCCAAACTCCGAATGCCGGTGAGTCAGAGCGCGGCAGTGAGACTGCGGGGGATAAGCTTCGTAGTCGAAAGGGAAACAGCCCAGACCACCGGCTAAGGTCCCTCAGCGTGTGCTAAGTGGGAAAGGATGTGGGGTCGCACAGACAACCAGGAGGTTGGCTTGGAGGCAGCCACCCTTTAAAGAGTGCGTAATAGCTCACTGGTCAAGTGATCCCGCGCCGACAATGTAGCGGGGCTCAAGCACACCACCGAAGCCGTGGCGTTCACACAGTGATCCGCACCCTCATCCGTGGGGGTGTGCAGTCGTGTGGACGGGTAGGGGAGCGTCGTACGGCGAGTGAAGCGGCGGGGTGACCCAGCCGTGGACGCCGTACGAGTGAGAATGCAGGCATGAGTAGCGAAAGGGGAGTGAGAAACTCCCCCGCCGAATGACCAAGGGTTCCTGGGCCAGGCTAATCCGCCCAGGGTAAGTCGGGACCTAAGGCGAGGCCGACAGGCGTAGTCGATGGACAACGGGTTGATATTCCCGTACCCGCATGAGCACGCCCCTGGCGAACCCGGTGATGCTAACCGCCCTGACCAATCGATCCTTTCGGGGAAAGAGCGGCCAGCGCGGGACCCGAACTGGCAGTAGCCAAGCGATGGGGTGACGCAGAAGGGCAGCCCCGCCAGTGAGTGGTAGAACTGGTGTAAAGGTGTAGCCAGCCGCCGCAGGCAAATCCGTGGCGGTACATGGTGAGACCTGACGCATAGCCGAATGAGGCGAAGCAGGGTAATCCCATGCTGCCGAGAAAAGCCTCTAGCGAGTTCTCATGCGGCCCGTACCCCAAACCGACACAGGTGGTCAGGTAGAGAATACCAAGGCGATCGAGTGAACTGTGGTTAAGGAACTCGGCAAAATACCCCCGTAACTTCGGGAGAAGGGGGGCCGGGTTGCGTGAAGCCCTTCACGGGCTAGCGTGGTTCGGCCGCAGAGACCAGGGAGAAGCGACTGTTTACTAAAAACACAGGTCCGTGCGAAGTCGTAAGACGATGTATACGGACTGACGCCTGCCCGGTGCTGGAACGTTAAGGGGACGGGTTAGCCCTCACGGGCGAAGCTCAGAACTTAAGCGCCAGTAAACGGCGGTGGTAACTATAACCATCCTAAGGTAGCGAAATTCCTTGTCGGGTAAGTTCCGACCTGCACGAATGGCGTAACGACTTCTCCGCTGTCTCAACCACAGACTCGGCGAAATTGCACTACGAGTAAAGATGCTCGTTACGCGCGGCAGGACGGAAAGACCCCGGGACCTTTACTACAGCTTGGTATTGGTGTTCGGTTCGGCTTGTGTAGGATAGGTGGGAGACTATGAAACGGTCACGCCAGTGATCGTGGAGTCAACGTTGAAATACCACTCTGGTCGAACTGGATGTCTAACCTCGGTCCGTGATCCGGATCAGGGACAGTGCCTGGTGGGTAGTTTAACTGGGGCGGTTGCCTCCCAAAAAGTAACGGAGGCGCCCAAAGGTTCCCTCAGCCTGGTTGGCAATCAGGTATCGAGTGCAAGTGCACAAGGGAGCTTGACTGTGAGACAGACATGTCGAGCAGGGACGAAAGTCGGGACTAGTGATCCGGCACCACCTTGTGGAAGGGGTGTCGCTCAACGGATAAAAGGTACCCCGGGGATAACAGGCTGATCTTCCCCAAGAGTCCATATCGACGGGATGGTTTGGCACCTCGATGTCGGCTCGTCGCATCCTGGGGCTGGAGTAGGTCCCAAGGGTTGGGCTGTTCGCCCATTAAAGCGGTACGCGAGCTGGGTTTAGAACGTCGTGAGACAGTTCGGTCCCTATCCGCCGCGCGCGCAGGAGACTTGAGGAAGGCTGTCCCTAGTACGAGAGGACCGGGACGGACGAACCTCTGGTGTGCCAGTTGTCCCGCCAGGGGCACGGCTGGTTAGCCACGTTCGGAAGGGATAACCGCTGAAAGCATCTAAGCGGGAAGCTCGTTCCAAGATGAGGTCTCCCACCCCACCGTGGGTTAAGGCCCCCAGCTAGACCACTGGGTTGATAGGCCGGAAGTGGAAGCACCGCAAGGTGTGCAGCTGACCGGTACTAATAGGCCGAGGACTTACCACAAACACGCGCAACACGCATCCACTGTGCAGCTCTCGGAGCACGGCCGACAACACCGGCCAAACAACTCCACAAAGTTACGGCGGCCACAGCGGAGGGGAAACGCCCGGACCCATTCCGAACCCGGAAGCTAAGCCCTCCAGCGCCGATGGTACTGCACCCGCCAGGGTGTGGGAGAGTAGGACACCGCCGAACACAACCCCACCACACCACCAAAAAGGGGCCCCCAACCACAACACCCGGGGGCCCCTTAGCTTTGCGAGCAGTGAGAGGATCTGTGCCCGTGTCAGTCCGAACGAATCTGACCGGAGGCGCGGACTCCGACGGCGCAGCGCGACGGCGGCGGCACCGGGGCGTGGACAGTGGCCGAATGGGGGATCGGGGTGGCCGACCCGAGGAGGGCGGCCGGGGGCCGTCGCGGCGCCGGGATGAGTCCGAGATGGCGCGTCCGGAACTTCCCGCGGACCTGGACAACAGTGAGTTGGACCGGGAAGTCCGCACCGAATTGTTGACACTGCCGAAAGGGTTGGCCGACCTTGTCGCGAGCCATCTGGTAGCGGCCGGTCGCGTGCTGGACGAAGACCCGCAGCTTGCCTTGGCGCACGCTCGGTTCGCTCGTAGCCGAGCGGGTCGGGTCGCCGCGGTCCGGGAGGCTGCGGGGGTTGCCGCCTACCACGCGGGGGAATGGTCTGAGGCATTGGCGGAGCTTCGCGCCGCGCGCCGGCTGGGCGGCGGTCCGGGGCGTCTGGCGGTGCTGGCCGACTGCGAGCGCGCACTCGGACGTCCGGAGCGTGCCCTGGAGATCGCGCGCAGCCCAGAGGCAGCACAACTCGGCACTGATGAGGCGGTCGAGCTCCGAATCGTCGCCGCGGGAGCGCGGTGCGACCTTGGCCAGTTCGACGCTGCGGTGGTCGCACTGCAGGGGCCGGATCTGGACACAGCGGGGCCGGAGCCGTGGCGGGCCAGGCTGCGTTATGCGTACGCGGACAATTTGCTGGCCGCCGGTCGCGAGCAGGACGCGATCCGATGGTTCCTGGCCGCTACCGAGGTCGACGCCGAAGAGGCCACCGATGCCGCGCAGCGGGCCATTGAGCTCAGCGAACGCCCGGGGCCGCGGTGAGCGGTCCGCTGGAGAGCCTGGAGGGCTACGACGCGGTACTCCTCGACCTCGACGGCACCGTTGTACGGGGAGCGGAGGCTGTGCCAGAGGCGCCGGACGTGGTCAACGAGCTGCGCCAGGCCGGTCGGGCCGTGCTGTTCATTACGAACAACGCATCGCGGGCGCCCGAGGAGGTCGCCGAGCACCTCACCGCGCTGGGCGTCCGGACCGCCCCAGAAGACGTCCTTACCAGCGGTCAGGCCGCGGTGGCGATGCTGGTGGCCCGGCTACCGGCGGGCGCCGCTGTTCTGGTCGTCGGCTCCGAGGCGCTGGTTGGCGCGGTGCGGTCGGCTGGGCTGCGGCCGGTGGCTGCGGCGTCTGAGCAGCCCGCCGCGGTGGTGCAGGGCCACTCCCCGGAAACTGGGTGGGCCCGGCTGGCCGAGGCGTGCCTGGCGATCCGCTGCGGCGCGATGTGGATCGCATGCAACATCGATCGCACGCTGCCCACCGAGCGGGGTTTGCTGCCCGGCAACGGTGCAATGGTGGCCGCGTTGCAAGTCGCCACCGATCGGGAGCCCACGGTGGCCGGCAAGCCGGCACGTTCGCTGCTCGACACGGCCGTGGAACGCACCGGTGCGCAGCGTCCACTGGTAATCGGTGACCGACTGGACACCGACATCGCCGGAGCTCGGGCCGCCGGGCTGGATTCACTGCTGGTCCTGTCCGGGGTCGCCGACGCCGTCGCGCTGCTCGCCGCGCCACCGCAGCAGCGGCCAGTTCACCTCGGCGCCGACCTCAGGGTGCTGCGCGGGTCCCTCGACCGGACCCGGATCCAGGCGTGGCCCGGCTGGCGCGTCGATGCGGCCGACGGCACCCTGCTGCTGCACCGCGACGGTACTGCCGGCGACTCTGTCGACGCGCTGCGGACGTTGTGCGCCGCCTGGTGGGCTGAGCACGTCGGGCCGGTGACAGTGCGTGCCTGCGACGCGGCCGCCGAAGCAGCACTGGTCGCCTTGGGCTTGAGCGATGCCGCTCGGTAGCGTGGCGGGGACCCGCGCGGCCGAGGAGACCAGCTACATGACGACCCAGCCATCGACCTCTGATACCGGCATTACCGATGCACTCACCGGCCTGCAGGATCTCGACCAGCTTCCGACCGCCGACCACGTGGCCCGGTTCAACGCCGTACACGACTCGCTCACCGCAGCTCTGTCCAGCATCGACGAGTTCTAGGTGGTCCGCAGGGCCCGGCTCGACGCAGAGCTGGTACGGCGCGGTCTGGCCCGATCTCGCGACCACGCTGCCGAGCTCGTCGCGCAGCGTCGGGTCCAGGTCCGCGGAATGACCGCTACCAAGCCGGCCACCGGCGTCGACGCGGACACCCCGCTGCTGGTACGGGCGAAGGAGACCGACCCCGAGTGGGTGTCGCGAGGCGCTCGAAAGCTTCTTGGCGCACTGGACAACCTGATGATCGGGGGCCCGGTCGTGGTGGGCCGGCGCTGCCTGGACGCCGGCGCGTCTACCGGCGGCTTCACGGAGGTGTTGCTGCACCGCGGGGCGCTCGAGGTGGTCGCGGTCGACGTCGGCTACGGGCAGCTGGCCTGGTCGTTGCGCACCGACCAGCGGGTCTGCGTGCATGACCGGACGAACGTGCGGACACTGCAGCCCGAGGACATCGGGGGCACCGTGGATCTGACCGTGGCCGATCTGTCGTTCATCTCGCTGCGCCTGGTGCTGCCCGCCCTGGTCGGATGTACCAGGCCGGATGGCGACCTGCTGCCGATGGTCAAACCCCAGTTCGAGGTCGGCCGAGAACGCCTGGGTGCCGGCGGTGTGGTCCGTGACCCGGCGCTGCGGGTGCAGGCCATGCTGGACGTCGTGACGGTCGCAGCCGACCTCGGGCTCTGGCTGGTCGACGCCACCGCGAGCCCGCTGCCAGGGCCGGCGGGGAACGTCGAATACTTCCTGTGGTTGCGCCGCGGTCCAGCCGATCAGCAGCGCTCGGCCGAGGAATTGGTGCGCGCCGCTGTGCAGGAGGGTCCGCAATGAGTGTCGGACGTGAGGTCCTGCTCGTGTTGCACACCGGGCACCCGGAGAACCTACGCACCGCTGAGAAGGTCGCGCAGTCGCTGGCCACGGCGGGGATCGGGCTGCGCGTGCTCACTGAGGAGGCCGCGCATCTCGATCCTGCGCTGCGCGACCACCAAACGCCCACCAGTCCGGACGCCGCTGCGGGCGCGGATCTCGTCGTGGTGCTCGGCGGGGACGGCACCCTGTTGCGGGCCGCTGAACTGGCCCGGCCCTCCGGCGTCCCGCTGCTCGGCGTGAACCTCGGCAGGGTGGGCTTCCTCGCCGAGGCCGATCTGGACTCCCTCGATGAGGCAATGCGCGCGGTCGTCGCCGGCAACTACCTCGTCGACGAGCGGATGACCGTCGACGTCACCGCCACCCTCAACGGCTCCACGCTGGCCCGGACCTGGGCCCTCAATGAAGCCAGCGTCGAGAAGAGCCGCCGGGAACGGATCCTCGAGGTGGTACTCGAGGTGGACCGCAGGCCGGTCTCCGGGTTCGGCTGCGACGGGGTGCTCTGCGCTACCCCCACCGGGTCCACCGCTTACGCCTTCTCAGCCGGGGGGCCCGTGGTGTGGCCGGACGTCGATGCGCTCGTCGTGGTCCCCAGCAACGCGCATGCGCTATTCGCCCGCCCGCTGGTGGTGTCGCCGGACTCGGTGGTGGCCCTCGAGACCGATCCGCACGGGCACGCCGCGGTGCTGTGCTGCGACGGGCGGCGGACTTTCGAGCTGCCGGCGGGCGCTCGGGTCGAGGTGATCCGTGGCGGCACGCCGATCCGGCTGGTGCGCCTGAACGATTGCCCGTTCACCGACCGGTTGGCGCGCAAGTTCGAGCTGCCGGCGCGGGGTTGGCGTGGGCCCCGGCCGAGCTGACCGGTTACCCGGCGCTGCGCGCTAGGGTGCGGCGGTGCTCACCGAGATGCGCATCGAGGGCCTCGGTGTGATCGACGAGGCCACCCTGGACCTGCACCCCGGCCTGACCGTGGTGACCGGTGAGACCGGAGCAGGCAAAACGATGGTGGTCACTGGCCTGCACCTGCTCGCCGGTGGGCGGGCCGACGCTTCCCGGATCCGCCGCGGCGCCGACCGGGCCATCGTGGAGGGCCGCTTCCGGCCACCCCAGGGCAGCGCGGCAGCGGACCTGGCGAGCGAGGTGGGCGCCCGGACCGATGAGGACGGCAGCCTGATCGCCAGCCGCACCCTCACCGCGGATGGCCGCTCCCGGGCCCACCTGGGTGGTCGCTCGGTCCCGGCGGGGGTACTCGCCGACCTGGCCGACGGGATGCTCGCGGTACACGGTCAGAACGACCAGCTGCGGCTGCTGCGCGCCGGCGAGCAGCGCGCCGTGCTGGATCGCTTCGCCGGCGACCTGGTGTCCGGGCCGCTGGACGCCTACCGCCGCGTCCGGCAGGAGTGGCTGCGCTGCTGCGCCGAGCTCACCACCCGGCGGGATCATTCTCGCGAGCTGGCCAGGGAAGCCGACCTGCTCGGCCATGGCCTCGCCGAGATCACCGCCATCGACCCGCAGCCCGGGGAGGACGGTGCCCTGGCGGCCGAGGCTCGGCGGCTCGCCGATGCCGATCAGCTGCGGGAGACCGCCGCCAGCGCACAGTCCGCGATCAGCGGCGCGCCGGACCCCGACCCCGACCGGCCGGGCGCGATCGGTCTGGTCGGCGAGACCCGCCGCCGGTTGCAGACGGTGGAGGATCCTGCGCTGCAGGCGCTGGCAGCCCGCCTGGGGGAGGCGTCGGCGCTGCTCAGCGACGTCGGCGCCGAGCTCGGCGGCTACCTCGAGGCGCTGGACGCCGACCCGACCCGGCTGGAGCAGGTGCTGGTCCGGCAGGCCGAGCTCAAGCGGCTCACCCGCAAGTACGCCGCCGACGTTGACGGTGTGCTGGTCTGGGCGCGCCAGGCCCGCCAGCGCCTGGCTGGCCTGGACACCTCCGAAGCAGCCATTGCGACGCTGGCGGCCCGGTGCGACGAACTGGCCCACGAGCTGGCCCGGCATGCCGGTGCCCTCACGGCAGCGAGGACTGCAGCCGCCCGGGACCTCTCCGACGCCGTCACCACCGAGCTCGCCGCGCTGGCGATGGGCCAGGCGCAGCTGTCCGTGGCGGTCAGCCCGGCTCTGGCGCCGGAGGGCGACGCGGCTGGGCTGACCGTCGCCGGAGCTCGGCTGCGGGCCGGGCCGGATGGCGCCGACGAGGTGGAGCTGCGCCTCGCGCCGCACCCCGGCGCGGGACCGCTGCCGGTGCACAAGAGCGCCTCCGGCGGAGAGCTGTCCCGGGTCATGCTGGCGCTGGAGGTGGTGCTCGCCGACGCAGACCCGGTACCGACGATGGTCTTCGACGAGGTCGACGCCGGGGTCGGCGGACGCGCCGCGGTCGAGATCGGGCGACGCCTGGCTCGGCTGGCCCGCAGCCACCAGGTGGTGGTCGTCACCCACCTGCCACAGGTCGCTGCCTACGCCGACCGGCACCTTGTGGTGGATAAGGCGACCTACGCCACCGGCCTGACCCGCAGCGGGATCCGGGAGCTCGACGGGGTGGCCCGGGTCAGCGAGCTGGCCAGGATGCTGGCCGGACTGGACGACACCGACACCGGGCGCGCACACGCCGAAGAGCTGCTGGCCGCCGCCGAAGCAGACAAGGAAACCCTGCCGGACAAGCTCGTGAGTGCGTAACAGTGTTTCCGCCACTTGGCAACCAACAGAGCCACTCACGGGTAAGCGGCCCGGCGCGCCTCCCCGGCCAGTGACGCGGATTTTGCCACCATCACCGGCATGAGAATCTCCGGTCTGCTCAACCGACCTGGCCATGAGCTGCCCGGTGTGACCGGGTTGGCCAGGGTGGACCGCCGCGCCGACACGCTGGTGCGCCGCGTCGGCCGTGGTGACATCGCGGTCCTCGACCAGGTCGATCTCGACCGGAGAACCGCCGATGCACTGGTGGCCGCCGGCGTCGTCGGCGTGGTCAATGCCGCACCGTCGATCTCCGGCCGGTTCCCGAACCTGGGTCCCGAGATCCTCGTGACAGCAGGCATCGTCCTGCTCGACGGGGTCGGTCCGGACGTAATGCGGATCAAGGACGGCACCCGGCTGCGGATGCACGAGGGCCTGTTGTACGCCGGGGACACCGAGCTTGGCCGCGGCATCGAGCAGACTGCCAACTCGATCGCCGACCTGATGATCGAGGCCAGGTCTGGGCTGTCCGCCCAGCTCGAGGCGTTCTCCGCGAACACCATCGAGTTCCTCAGGCACGAGCGGGCCCTGATCATCGACCGGGTCGGTGTACCCGACGTTGCGGTCCCGATCCTCGGCCGGGAGGTGCTGGTGGTGGCCGCGGGCTACAACCACACCGCCGACCTGGCCGAGCTCAAGCACTTCATCCACGAGTACCACCCGGTATTGATCGGTGTCGAGGCGGGCGCCGACGCACTCCACGCCGCCGGGTATCGCCCGCACCTCATCGTCGGTGACCCGCGCCAGGTCAAGACCGGCACGCTCAAAGCGGCCAACGAAGTCGTGGTGCCGGCTCAACCCGATGGCTTCGCCCCCGGGCTCGAGCGGATCCAGGATCTCGGGATCGGTGCGGTGACCTTTCCTGCAATGAGCAACCCGGAAGATCTTGCGCTGCTGCTTGCCGAGGCGCACGGCGCCGCGCTCGTGATCACCGTCGGGTTCCAGGCCACCCTGCACGAGTTCCTCGATCGGGGTCGGTCGGGGTCCAACCCGTCCACCTTTCTCACCCGGCTGAGGTTGGGCAGCAAGCTGGTCGACGGTCATGCCGTCGCCGCCCTGTATCGCAGCCGGGTGTCGGCCGGAGCGGTGCTGCTCATCGTGCTCGCCGCCTTTCTCGCGGTGGCGGCGGCGCTGCTGGTCTCCAACATCGGTGGCGCCTACGGCGTCCTCGTCAGCGATACCTGGAACGACGTCGTCTCATGGGCCAAGGGGTTGGGATAGACCGTGATCTCACTGCGGTACCACGTGATCTCCATAGCCGCCGTCTTCCTCGCCCTGGCCCTCGGAGTAGTGCTCGGGTCGACCGCGATCAGCGACCGGTTGCTGTCCGGGCTCAGCTCCAACCGCGACGAGTTGGGCCGCCAGGTGAGTGACCTGGAGGCGCAGAGCAACGGGCTGCGGGCCCGGTTGGCCGATGCGGATGTCTTCGGCGCGGCGGTCGCCCCCCGCGCGGTTGCCGGCACCTTGCGTGGCCGCACCGTGGTGCTGGTCACCACTGCCGACGCCGATCCGACCGACCGGGACGCCGTGACCGTGCTGCTGGGCAACGCCGGTGCCACCGTCACCGGTGAGCTGCAGCTGACCGAGGCGTTCACCGACCCGTCCCGCTCCGATCAACTCAGCGAGCTCACCACCCGTCTGCTGCCGGCGGGGCTACGGCTGCCCACTGCGCCAGACGCTGGGACGCTGGCCGGCGGCCTGCTCGGCTCGGTGTTGCTGACCAACCCGCAGAACGGGAAAGCGCAGGCCACTGCGGCGGAGACGACTGCTGTCATCGCCGGGCTCGGTGACGGTGGTTTCGTCCGGGTCGGCCCGGAGGTTCGGCCGGCTCAGCTGGTGGTGGTGCTCGCCGGAGGCGCGAGTCGCGGCGACGGCAGCGGCGACCGCGCCGGCATCCTGGCTCGCTTCGCCACCCAGCTGGACCGCTCCGGCGCGGGTGCGGTGCTCGCCGGCAGGCCTGGGTCGGCCGAGGGCAACGGCCCGATCGGAGTGGTGCGAGCGGACACCGCGGCTACCTCCGTGCTGTCCACGGTCGACGACGTCAGCACGGCTGCCGGGCGGGTAGTGACGGTCCTCGCACTGGCCGAGCAGGCGGAGGGTCGAGCCGGGCGGTACGGTACCGGCGGCAACGCGCAGGCCGTGGTACCCGCGATCCAGGGCTGATCGGTGCGGTGTCTCCCAGGAGCCACCGTTGCCAGGGTTACCGTGAGGGACAGTGTTACCGTGAGGTTCCGTGGGTCGGCGGTGCGCCGCCAGCTACAGCGCAACCGGTCACAGATCAGAGGGCCGGTCCGGACCACGGGAGACGGTCTTGGTGAAGCACGTCCGCCCAACCAGGCACCTGTTCGTCACCGGAGGCGTCGCCTCCTCGCTGGGCAAGGGGCTGACCGCGTCCAGCCTCGGACAGCTGCTGACGTCCCGCAGGCTGCGGGTGACCATGCAGAAGCTGGATCCGTATCTCAACGTCGACCCCGGGACGATGAACCCGTTCCAGCACGGTGAGGTGTTCGTCACCGAAGACGGCGCCGAGACCGACCTGGACATCGGACACTACGAGCGCTTCCTGGACCGAAACCTCAGCGGCAACGCGAACGTCACGACAGGCCAGATCTATTCGGCGGTGATCGCCAAGGAGCGGCGGGGGGAGTACCTCGGCGACACCGTGCAGGTGATCCCGCACATCACCGACGAGATCAAGTCCCGGATCCTGGCCATGTCCGCGCCCGGGGACGATGGCCGCCCGCCGGATGTGGTGATCACCGAGATCGGTGGGACGGTCGGGGACATCGAGTCGCTGCCGTTCCTCGAGGCGGCCCGCCAGGTGCGACACGATGTCGGCCGGGACAACTGTTTCTTCCTGCATGTCTCCCTGGTGCCCTACCTGGCCCCGTCCGGCGAGCTGAAGACCAAGCCGACCCAGCACTCCGTGGCCACCTTGCGCAACATCGGTATCCAGCCCGATGCGCTGGTCTGCCGCGCCGACCGCGAAGTCCCGGCCGGGCTGAAGCGCAAGATCGCTCTGATGTCCGACGTGGACATCGACGGGGTGGTCGCGGCGCCGGATGCGCCGTCGATCTACGACATCCCCAAGGTGCTGCACTCCGAGGGCCTCGACGCCTATGTGGTGCGGCGGCTCGGGTTGCCGTTCCGGGATGTGGACTGGACCGAGTGGGGGGACCTACTGGACCGGGTGCACTGCCCGAAGGAGATGGTGCGGATCGCTCTGGTGGGCAAGTACGTCGACTTGCCCGACGCCTACCTGTCGGTGACCGAGGCGCTGCGTGCCGGCGGGTTCGCGCACCGGGCCAAGGTCGAGATCAGCTGGGTGCCCTCAGATACCTGCGAGACCCCCGCTGGTGCGCAGGCGGCGCTGGCCGGCGTGGACGGGGTGCTGGTGCCCGGTGGGTTCGGGATACGGGGGATCGAGGGCAAGATCGGGGCCATCCACCATGCCCGTATCCGCGGGATTCCCACCCTGGGCCTGTGCCTGGGCCTGCAGTGCATGGTGATCGAGGCCGCCCGCAACCTGGCCGGTCTCGACGGCGCCGGCTCGACCGAGTTCGACGAAGCCAGCCCTCATGCGGTGATCACCACCATGCCCGATCAGACCGATGTCGTGGCTGGTCAGCGTGACATGGGTGGGACAATGCGGCTGGGTAGCTACCCGGCTTCGCTGGCGCCTGACTCTGTGGTGGCGACGGCTTACGGCGTCACGGAGGTCGCCGAGCGGCACCGGCACCGCTATGAAGTGAACAACGCCTACCGGGACAAACTCGCCAGTGCGGGTCTGGTGATCAGCGGAACGTCCCCCGACGGCCATCTGGTCGAATTCGTCGAACTGACCGCCGGCACCCACCCGTTCTTCGTGGGCACCCAGGCCCATCCTGAACTCACCAGCCGGCCCACCCGCCCGCATCCGCTGTTCGTCTCGTTCATCAAGGCGGCGCTGAACTATCAGGCCGCCGACCGGTTGCCGGTCGAGCTGCCGGCCGGGCCGCGGTGAGCGCTCCGCAGCCGTTCGCGGTGTCGGGCACCGACACCCTGCACGTCGGCCGGGTCCTCGCGCTGCGGCTGGATCAGGTGGTGATGCCCGGTGGCCGGACCGCCGGGCGAGAGGTGATCGAGCACCCCGGTTCGGTGGTAGTCCTGCCGCTGCACGACGACGCCTCGGTGGTGATGATCGACCAGTACCGGCACCCGCTGGGCCGCCGGATCCGGGAGCTGCCCGCCGGGCTGCTCGATGCACCGGGGGAGGATCCAGTCACGACTGCCCGCCGCGAACTGCTGGAGGAGGTCGGCTACACCGCGCGGGACTGGTCGGTACTCGTCGACTTGGTGCCCTCGCCTGGGTACAGCGACGAAGCGCAGCGGGTGTTCCTGGCCCGCGGGCTTACCGAGGTCGGCCGGCCCGCCGGTGACGACGATGAGGAGGCCGACCTGGAGGTGGTCCGGCTGCCGCTGGCCGAGGCGGTGCGCCAGGTACTGGCCGGTGAGATAGTCAATGCGCCGGCTGTGGCGGGACTGCTCGCCGCGCACGCCGTACTCGCTGGCCCAGCGTTCGACACAGCCGAACCGCGGCCGGTCGGCGCGCCCTGGACAGACCGCCCGACCCGCTTCGCGCACCGTCGAGGAGGCGCGACGGCGTGAGGATCGGTGTCCCGCGAGAGCTGAAGATCCACGAGTACCGGGTCGCGATGACGCCGGCCGGGGTGCTCGAACTGACCCGCCGCGGGCATGAAGTGCTGGTGGAACGCGATGCTGGCGCTGGCTGCGCATTCCCCGACGAGGCCTATGTGGCCGCGGGCGCCCGGATCGTGGCGCTGGCCGACGACGTGTGGGCGCAGGCGCAGACGGTGCTCAAGGTGAAGGAACCGGAGCCCGAGGAGTACCACCGGATGCGCAAGGGCCAGACCCTGTTCACCTACCTGCACCTGGCCGCTTCGGCGGAGTGCACGTCCGCGCTGATCGACGCCGGGATCGATGCCATCGCCTACGAGACGGTGCAGCGCCCCGACGGCTCACTGCCGTTATTGGCCCCGATGAGCGAGGTCGCCGGGCGGATGGCCCCCCAGGTGGGGGCGCACTGCTTGGAACGCATGCAGGGCGGCCGCGGGGTGCTGCTCGGCGGGGTCTCCGGGGTGCCAGCCGGCAAGGTGGCGGTGCTCGGGGCCGGGGTGGTGGGGATGAATGCCGCCACCATCGCGCTGGGCATGCAGGCTGAAGTGGTAGTGCTGGATTCCAACGTCAACCGGCTACGGGAGATCGACTTTGTGTACCGGGGCCACCTGCAGACCATCGCGTCGAACGCCTACGAGGTGGAGAAGGCGTGCCTGTGGGCGGACCTGGTGATCGGGGCGGTGCTGGTGCCCGGCGCCAAGGCGCCCACCCTGGTCAGTCATGACCTGGTCGGCCGGATGCGGCCGGGATCGGTGCTGGTGGACATCGCCATCGACCAGGGTGGCTGTTTCGCCGATTCCCGGCCCACCACGCACGCCGACCCCACCTTCACCGTGCACGATTCGGTTTTCTACTGCGTGACGAACATGCCCGGTGCGGTACCGCACACGTCCACCTATGCGCTGACCAACGTCACGCTGCCCTACGTCTGCGCGCTGGCCGACAAGGGACTTCGGCAGGCGGCGCGCGACGACCCTTCGCTGGCCCGGGGAGTCAACGTGCTGGCGGGCTCCGTGGTGCTCGCCGAGGTCGCCAGGGCGCACAACCGCGAGTACCTGCCGCTGGCCGAGGCACTCGGGTGAGTACGGGTCTGCCGCCGGTGCTGGCGGCGGTGATCGGTGCTTACCTGGACCACCTCGCGGTGGAGCGCGGCACGTCGGTCAACACGCTGGACTCCTACGCCCGCGACCTGCGCCGCTACGGCGCCTATCTGGCGTCGGTTGGGGTCGCTGGGCTCGCCGAGGTGCGCGAGGAGCAGGTGAGCGGATTCCTCGCGGCGCTGCGCGACGGCGCCGGTGGGTATCGGCCGCTGGCCCCGTCCTCCGCCGCCCGGGCGCTGGTCGCGGCTCGCGGGCTGCACCGGTTTGCTCTCCGGGAAGGCCTGGTGCCAGCGGATGTCGCGGCCGAGGTGCACCCCCCGAGCCCGCCGAAACGGCTGCCGAAGGCGCTCGGAGTGCACGATGTGCTGCGGCTGCTGGAAGTGTTCTCCGCCGAAGGGGGACCTCGCGCGCTGCGCGACCGGGCGCTGCTGGAGTTGCTGTATTCCACCGGCGCGCGGATCTCCGAAGCGGTCGGGCTGGACCGTGACGACGTCGACGCCCCGGCCCGCACCGTGCTGCTGCGCGGTAAGGGCGGCAAGCAGCGGCTGGTGCCGGTGGGGCGGCCGGCGCTGGCCGCGCTGGACGCCTACCTGGTTCGCGGCCGTCCAGCGTTCGCCGCCCGGGGGCCGGGCACTCCTGCGGTCTTCCTCAATGCCCGTGGCGCCCGGCTGTCCCGGCAGAGTGCCTGGGCGGTGCTTCAGGAGGCCGCGGCCCGGATCGGGATCACCGCCGCGGTGTCACCGCACACCCTGCGGCACTCTTTTGCCACCCACCTGCTGGAGGGCGGAGCGGACGTGCGGGTAGTGCAGGAACTGCTCGGGCACGCCTCGGTGACCACGACGCAGGTCTACACCCTCGTGACGGTGGACACCCTGCGTGAGGTCTATGCGACCGCCCACCCACGGGCTCGGGGCTGACGCCCCGTGAGTGGCGATGCGAGTCAGAACCAGCGTCGCCACTCACGGGGGATAGGCTCCGCGAGGATCGCACCGCGCTGAGAAGGGGTTCCATGTCGATCTGGGCGTCCGCGCAGCAGCCACTGGCTGTGCCGACCCCGCCGATCTCGTATGACGACGGGGTCGTTGATGACGGGATCGATCCTGCCGGGCGCCGGCGTCGTGCGGTGCCGCAGCCCCCTCCACTGGACCGGCACGGCCCGGCCCGGGTGGTGGCGATCTGCAACCAGAAGGGCGGCGTCGGCAAGACCACCTCGACGATCAACCTGGGAGCCGCGCTCACCGAGTACAACCGCCGGGTGCTGCTGGTCGACTTCGACCCGCAGGGGGCGCTGTCGGTCGGGCTCGGGGTGGCCTCACACCAACTGGACCGCACCATCTACAACGTGATCATGGGGCCGGGAGTGCCGGTGGAGGAGGTCGTGCAGAAGACCTCGGTGCCGGGCATGGACCTGCTGCCCAGCAACATCGACCTGTCAGCCGCAGAAGTGCAACTGGTCACCGAGGTGGGCCGGGAGCAGACGCTGGGCCGGACCTTGCGGCCGCTGCTACCGCACTATGACTTCATCCTGGTCGACTGCCAGCCGTCCCTGGGCCTGCTCACCATCAATGCGCTGGCGTGTGCAGACGGTGTGGTGATCCCGCTGGAGTGCGAGTTCTTCAGCCTGCGGGGGGTGGCGCTGCTCATCGACACCATCGACAAGGTGCGCGAGCGGCTCAACCCCAGGCTGGCGATCACCGGGATCCTCGCCACGATGTACGACCCGCGCACGTTGCACGCCCGTGAGGTGATGGCCCGGGTGGTGGAGGCTTTCGGCGACACCGTGTTCGACGCCGTGATCAACCGGACCGTGAAGTTCCCGGAGACCACCGTCGCCGGCGAGCCGATCACTCGGTGGGCACCGAAATCCGCCGGGGCGAAGGCCTATCGCATGCTGGCCCGTGAGGTGATCGCGCGATGACGGCGGTGCAGGATGCGGTGCCGGCCGCGTCGGGTCGCTTCACCGTGCGGCTGGACAACTTCGAGGGACCGTTCGACCTGCTGCTGCAACTTATTTCGCAGCAGCGGATGGACCTCACCGAGGTGGCCTTGCACCGGGTGACCGACGAGTTCATCGCGCACCTCCGCGTGCTGGGCGAAGCTTTCGACCTGGACGAGACCACCGAGTTCCTGGTTGTCGCGGCGACCCTGCTCGACCTCAAGGCAGCGAGGTTGCTGCCGTCGGCCCAGGTCGAGGACGAGGAGGACCTCGCGCTGCTGGAGGCACGGGACCTGCTGTTCGCGCGGCTGCTGCAGTACCAGGCGTACAAGCAGGTCGCGGCGCTGTTCGCCGAGCTGGAGTCCGCAGCGTTGCGCCGTTACCCGCGATCGGTGGCGTTGGAGGAACGGTTCGCCGATTTGCTGCCCGAGGTGCTGCTCGGCGTTGACGCTGCCCGCTTCGCCGAGACCGCGGCCGCGGTATTTCGACCGAAGCCGCCGCCCACGGTGTCGCTGGAGCATCTGCACACTCCCCGGGTGTCGGTGCACGAACAGGCCGCCCTGCTGCGCACCCGGCTCGCTCGCGAAGGCCAGGCGAGCTTCCGCAGCTTGGTCGCCGACTGCGGGCACACCAGGGAGGTGGTCGCCCGCTTCCTGGCGTTGCTGGATCTGTACCGTTCCGCAGTGGTGGTCTTCGACCAGATCGATCCGCTGGGTGATCTGCACATTCGGTGGACGGGTGGCTCCGAGCAGGCCGCTGCGGCAGCGTCGGATTCGAACGAGGACGAGGACTATCGGTGAGCGAATCTGCAGCCGTCGTGCTATCCGCCGGGTCTGGGGGCCTGCCTGGGCTGTCCAGTGACGGCGAGCTCGACGCCGCCCTGGAAGCGCTGCTACTGGTGGTGGACTCCCCCGCGGGTGAGGACGCGCTGGCCAGCGCGCTGGATCAACCGGTGGGCCGGGTGGTTGAAGCGCTGCACCGGCTGCGGGACGGCTACGCCGTCGCCGGCCGCGGTATCGACTTGCGTCATGTGGGGCAGGGGTGGCGGTTGCACACCCGCGATGTGCACGCACCGTTCGTGGAACGGCTGCTGCTGGACGGGCAGCGCGCCAGGCTCACCCGGGCCGCCCTGGAGACCCTGGCCGTGGTGGCCTACCGCCAGCCGGTCACCCGCTCCCGGGTCGCCGCGATCCGCGGGGTGAACATCGACGGGGTGATGCGCACCCTGCTGGCCCGCGGCCTGGTGGCGGAGATCGGGACCGACCCGGAGACACACGGCACGCTGTACTGCACGACGGAGCTGTTCCTGGAGCGGCTCGGGCTGTCCTCGTTGGACGACCTACCCCCGATCGCACCGCTGCTGCCCGACATCGACACTATCGACGATGTCCCCCTCTGAGACAGTGTCTACCCTGCCCCGGCTGCACAAGGTGCTCGCCCAGGCCGGGGTGGCTTCCCGGCGCGCCGCCGAGGAGATGATCGCCCGGGGCCGGGTCCAGGTGGACGGGACCGTGGTGCGCGAGATGGGGGTGCGGGTCGATCCCGAGCAGGCCGTCATCCATGTCGATGGCATGCGGCTGGAACTGCGCTCCGACATGGAGCACCTGGCGTTGAACAAGCCCCGCGGCGTGCACTCGACGATGTCTGACGACCGCGGTAGGCCCTGTGTGGGTGACTATGTGGCCGACCGGGCTCAGCGCCTGTTCCACGTCGGCCGCCTCGATGCCGACACCGAGGGGCTGCTGCTGCTCACCAATGACGGAGAGCTGGCGCACCGGCTGATGCACCCCTCCTACCGGGTACTCAAGACCTACCTGGCTGAGGTGCCCGGTCCGGTCTCTCGGGCAGTGGGCCGGATCCTGCGGGCCGGAGTCGAGTTCGATGACGGCCAGGCGGCGGTGGACGGATTCCGGGTCGTGCAGTCGCTGCCGGGCAAGGCATTGGTCGAGGTGGTGCTGCACGAGGGGCGCAAGCACATCGTGCGGCGGCTGCTCGCTGAGGTCGGGCACCCGGTGCAGCGCCTGGTGCGCACCGCGATCGCCGATGTCCGCCTCGGGGAGCAGCGTTCCGGGACAGTTCGGGTGCTGTCCCGTCCCGAGGTGGGTGCCCTCAACCGCGCGGTCGGCCGGTAGCCCTCGTACCGCTACCGGCTGCGGCGGGCAGAATGGACTCGTCAGCGAGCCGGGAGGTCGGTCGGGTGCAGCAAGGCGACAGATTGCGGGGCGTGGTAGCGGTGGACGGGCCTGCTGGCACCGGGAAGTCCACCGCGTCCCGCCGGCTGGCGTCGTCGCTGGGTGCCCGGTACCTGGACACTGGTGCGATGTACCGGGCCGCTGCGCTGGGCGCGTTGCGAGCTGGTGTCGACCTCGGCGAGCCGGATGCCATTTATGAAGCGGTGGCGCGGCGGCACATCGACGTGGGCACCGACCCGGACAACACCCGGGTGCTGCTCGACGGTGAGGATGTCGCGGCGGAGATCCGTGGCCCGGCGGTGACCAGCGCGGTCAGCCCGGTCTCGGCGGCGCCCGAGGTACGTCACCTGCTCGTCGCCCAGCAGCGCCGGATCATCCGTGCCGCGACCGCCGGCGGCGGGATCGTGGTGGAGGGGCGCGATATCGGGACCGTGGTGGTCCCCGATGCCCCGCTGAAGGTCTTTCTCACTGCGGACGCGGCCCAGCGGGCAGCACGCCGGGCAGCCCAGGACGGTGTCGAGGACGTGACGGAGGTCCATCGCGATGTCGAGCGCCGCGACCGGTTCGACTCCAGCCGGGCGGCGTCGCCGCTGCGCGCCGCCGAGGATGCCGTCGAGTTGGACACCACCGAGCTCGACGTCGACACCGTCCTGGGCAGGCTGCAGGAGCTGGTGATCGAGCGCGGGTTGCTCGCCGCGGTCGTTCGGGGGCGACAGTGAGCCCTGAGAAGCCCAACGGGAGGCGCGAGGCACCTGACGGCACGTGGCTGTGGTTGCAGGGCTTCACGCGCTGGATCGGGACCTGGTGCTTCTTCGCCGGTTACCGGCTGCGCGTTCGGCACCGGGATCGGATCCCGACCAGTGGACCCGTCGTGGTGGTGGCCAACCACAGCGCGATGGTCGATGGCCCGCTGCTGTACGGGCTGCTGGGACGGCGCAGTTCGTTTCTGATCAAGCAGGAGATGTTCCGTGGCCCATTGGGCTGGATATTGCTGCGGATCGGTCAGCTGGCTGTGCGCCGCGGCGAGGCCGACCGTGCGCCGCTGCTCACCGCAGTCCGGCTGTTGCGTGACGGCGGAGTGGTGGTGGTATTCCCAGAGGGCACCCGCGGCGAGGGCGATGTGGACAGCGCGCAGCTGGGCGCCGTGTGGCTGGCCCGGACCGGCGGGGCGAGGCTGCTGCCGGTGGCGATTCGCGGGACCCGGCGGCCGCCTCGGAGCAACCGGCGGTTCCGGCCACAGGTTGACGTCCTGATCGGCGAGCCCTTCGCGGTGCTCCCGGGCCGGGGGAAAGCGGCATTGGTCGCCGCCACCAACGACATGCGCAACCGGCTGGTGGCGCTGGTCGCCGAGCTGGATCGGATCCGTGGCCTCGGCCTGGTCCGCGCGATGCGGCCGAAGGGAGCGTGATGAGCAGTTCTCTGCGTGGCGATGGGACCTGGTCCGACGAGGCCGAATGGTCGGCACTGGACGTCGAGGGCGGCGACGCGCAGCCGGATGTGGCACTTGAGCAGCCTGTGCTCGCGGTGGTGGGCCGCCCCAACGTCGGCAAGTCGACGCTGGTCAACCGGATCTTGGGACGTCGCGAGGCGGTAGTACAGGACGTGCCGGGGGTGACCCGGGATCGGGTGGCCTACGACGCGCTGTGGAATGGGCGCCGGTTCACCGTCGTGGACACCGGGGGGTGGCAGCCTGACGCGCGTGGCCTGCAGGCCGCGGTGACCGGGCAGGCCGAGCTCGCGATGCGGACTGCCGATGCGGTGCTGCTGGTGGTCGACGCCACGGTGGGAGCCACCGCGGCGGAGGAAGCGGTAGCCCGGGTGCTGCTCCGCTCATCGACCCCGGTCGTGCTGGCCGCCACCAAGGTGGACGACGAGCGGGCGGTCGCCGACACCGCGGCACTGTGGTCGTTGGGGTTGGGCGAACCGCACCCGGTGAGTGGGTTGCACGGTCGCGGCACCGGCGACCTGCTCGACGCGGTGCTGGCGGCCTTGCCCTCCTCGCCGCAAGACGTCGCGGGTCGGGCCGCAGGACCGCGCCGGGTCGCGCTGGTCGGCAAGCCCAACGTGGGCAAGTCAAGCCTGCTCAACCGCTTGGTCGGTGAGCAGCGTTCGGTAGTGCACGACGTCCCGGGCACCACGGTGGACCCGGTGGACTCGCTGGTGGAGCTGGACGGCGAGGTGTGGCGGTTCGTGGACACCGCCGGGCTGCGCAAGCGGGTCAAGACCGCAAGCGGCACCGAGTACTTCGCCTCGCTGCGCACCCGGGCGGCGATCGAGGCTGCCGAGGTGGCAGTGGTGCTCATCGATGCCAGCGAGCCGATCACCGAGCAGGACCAGCGGGTGATCACCGAAGTAGCGGAGTCCGGGCGAGCGCTGGTGCTGGCGTTCAACAAGTGGGACCTGGTCGACGCTGATCGACGCGCAGAACTGACCCGGGAGCTGGACCGGGACCTGGCCCGGGTGCCATGGGCGGAGCGGGTGAACATCTCGGCGCGCACCGGGCGGTCGGTGGCCAAGCTCACGCCGTTCCTGCGCACCGCCCTGGAATCATGGGACCGCCGGGTCCCCACCGGGCGGCTCAACGCGTGGCTGTCGGAGGTGATCGCGGCCACGCCACCGCCGGTGCGCGGGGGCCGGGCGCCCAAGGTGCTCTTCGCCACCCAGGCCGGCGCCCGGCCGCCCACTTTCGTGCTGTTCACCACGGCGTTCCTCGAGGCCGGGTACCGGCGCTTCCTGGAGCGGCGACTGCGGGAGACCTTCGGCTTCACCGGCAGCCCGGTACGCATCTCAGTCCGGGTCCGGGAACGCAAGCCCCGATAGCGCGATTGCCAGAGATCACACGCGAACCACGGTGGCGTCGACGGACAGCGCATCGAGCAGGTGCTGAAGTTTCTCGGGGTTGCTGGTCAAGACCAGATCGCCGGTGTGGGCAAGCGAAACGACATGGGCATCAACGACGTCCCGTGTGCGGCTGGTGGCAAGCAAAGCGCCCAGGAACCTCCCGATGCGGAGGTCCAGCGGCGGAGTCGCCACGCCGGCCAGCACCCGGGCCAAATGGGCCTGACGGGCACCGTGATGCAGCACCTGTGCCACCGCGGCAGGACTGGTGCGGACCGCGATCCGCTCTTGCTGCGCGACGCGCAGCAAGGCACCCATCCGCCGGTCCCGGCGGTCGATGGCCAGCAGCGCCCCTGCATCGAGGACCAGGTTCACGCCGGATGTCCCCGGGATCCGTTGTGCAACCGGTCCGCCCCAACCTGAGCGGCTGCTCCCAGGTCGGGTTCCATCGTCAACGAGAACATGCATACCACCATATCGCATACTACTGTATGTTTCGGTCCTGCCAGTGCTCCTTGACTGCTCTGGGAGCCTCGAGCTCGACACGAGAGCTGTCCCAAGTCCGCGGCGCAACTCTCACGTCGAGCTCGGGGCAGTCGTGATGGCAGAGATGTCGGTCACGACCTCGGGTTTGGGGAGCGCGGCACCGGGCATGGTGGAAGTACGACCACGGCACGACCGAAAGGGGCGGTGTGTCCTCGACGATCAAGGTGTTCTCCGATTTCGTCTGCCCGTTCTGCTACCTCGCTGAGCAACCGCTCGCCGATGCCGTTGAGGGTGGTGACGTGCAGATCGCCTGGCAACCCTTCGAGCTGCGACCGCAACCCACGCCGACGCTGCGACCCGAGGGCGACTACCTGCAGTCGACGTGGCAGCGGGTGGTCTACCCGTTGGCCGAGCGCATGGGCGTCCCGATCGTGCTGCCCAGAGTGTCGCCGCAGCCCTACAGCCGGCTGGCCTTTGAGGGCTTCGCCTACGCCGTGGAACATGGCGTAGGCCAGCGGTACACCGAGCGGATGTTCCGGGCGTTCTTCGTCGAGCAGCGCGATATCGGGCGGCCCGAGGTGCTGGCAGACGTTGCCGCGGAACTCGGGCTGGACGCCGACGATTTCCGTGCGGCGCTGGACTCCGGTCGTTACGCCGAGACGCACCAGCAGGCGCTCTGCCGCGCCCGGCAGCTGAAGATCACCGTCGTGCCTACGTTCCTGTTCGACGGCCAGCGGTTGGAGGGTATGCCCTCTGCCGAGGGCCTGAATCGACTGCTCAACAGTGCGGCCGTCGTTCGGTAGTTGGTTCGCGGCTGCCGATGCAGCTCCGCTAGGCTGGGCGGGCGCCTGTGAGGGCGTGGCCGGGACGTGGCGCAGTTTGGTAGCGCACTTGACTGGGGGTCAAGGGGTCGCAGGTTCGAATCCTGTCGTCCCGACCAGGAAGTAGCAGTTCGGAGGGGGTTTCGGAGATCATCCGGAGCTCCTGCTTTAGATCTTCGGGAGCCAAACGGGGAGCCAGCTGACGTTCAGATTACGCGGAGGTGGGCTTGCCAAGGCCGCTGGCTCGCCAGCCGCCCATGCGCGAGCAGCTGCTCCCCCTGATTCAGTTGGCCGCGCGAACACTGGCGACCTAACTTCGTCACTTGCGTGTTGCGCCCGGTTCGCGGCGGGTGTGGGTAGCCGGGTCAACTTCATCCCTGCGCGGGGCAATCACATCGACCGGTCCTGGCATCAGCGTGACCAGCACCAATTCCTCGAAGGTGCGCTGGTCCGCCACCGGGCGGCGGCGCGGCCCGCCCCGGCAGCCTTGGCAGCGTGAGGGTGCCCGCACCTGGCGAGTCCACTCGACGTCATTCGGCGCCTCGGCTTGCCTGAAGGCTCGCTAGGTTGGCCAGCCGTTCGTGGCTGATCGACAGGTCGCGTTGCCAGGCGGTGTTCGTCGGGTCCGCCGCCGCCAACCGCTCGCGGATGGTCAGCCCGGCTTGGAACCGTTGCTGGGCACCGGCCAGGTCCCCGGCGGCGACCGCA
>JBOHGG010000011.1:0-121617 GCA_050700115.1 Pseudonocardiaceae bacterium | reverse complement strand
AATGCGCGGGTCAGGTGAGGGCTGTGCGCCTACCTGGCCAACAATGCCGGGTGAGTGCCGCGCGCCCGTTTCCAGAGCTGCCCCGAAGGGGCCATCCCTTCCGAGCGCAGTCTCGGACGGGACGTAGGCGCTTGGGGGTCGGAGCGTCGAATGATGGTGCGGTAGATCTTGACCGCGTCTTCCTCACGGAAGAGGGTCGTGTCTCCAACTTGCAGCCAGCCCCCGGCCTGGTACGCCCCGGTGCCGTGGTTGGCTCCGCCGCAGATGCACTCGCATTCCCATCCAGTCGCGTCCTGACAGCGGGTGTCACACCGCTGGTGGCTGCTCATAGCTCGCAAGAGTTCGACGATGCCGCATCGGTCCACGGCGGCGGGCACAAGGGTGTTCAGGTGAGTCCGCGCAACGGACCAAACTTTGCGGGTCGGGTCCCATTCTGGGCGGGTCTGCAAGCCGCATACGCCCAAGATCCACTCCCGGTTGTCCGATCGGTAGGGCAGGCTGACGGACAGGCGTTCAGGTGAACGGGGTACGAAGATGCGTGCGATCATTCCAGAACCTTGCGGGACACCCACGTCATCGGGATTCTCCCCTCACGCAGTGTCAGCCAGTGCGGGGCCACACGACGCTGTGCCACCGTGCCAGCTACGAACCCAATGGGCTGCGGTTTGCGCCTCGTGATCCATCCATGGTTTGTCCGCAGCGGCCACCGCAACCGTCCATCATGCATAACAAGCATTATGCGGACGTGGTGTGGCGGATTGTGGCGCGCCTATATGGGGATCGCCGAGGTGCTCACCGCCGAGGGTTGCCGGACCAAGCGTTCCGAGCGTTGGCACCCGGGGTTCACTGCGACGGATCGTGGCGCGGCTCCACACTGATCGACAGGGGAGCCAATCGTGGCGGACTCGCGCGAACTTGCACGGACTCATCAGGGGTCAGATAGCTGCTCTACCAGGGCTCTCGTGTACGTCCGCGGACGGGCCTTGACCTACATGGCCCGGGGTGCCTTCGACGCAGCGGCCACGCTGTTCACCGACGTCGAGTCGATGCTCTACGGGAAGGTCCGGAATCCGCTCGCGGCGGCGGCTGGAGGGTACGTCCTGGTCGGCAGGGATGTGGCGGACGAGCCCCAGCACTGGGATTCCTGGCTGGGCAACTTGCGAGACTGGTTCGGCTGGATGAGCGACGGGTCGGTGCTGTGGGCGGCCCGGCGGCTTCGCCAGGCGAAGACCAAGGGTGACCTGCAGCATGCGCGGGACGGGTTGATCGAGGCCTACAACCGCGGCGTGCCGCTCTACACCCTCGGCTTGAGCTGGCTCATGGACGGGCTGTCTGAATTCCCGGACGACCCGGAGTGTGCGTGGCGACTTGAGAAGGCTCGCCAGCTGTCGTGGTGCGTTGACATGCGGGAGCCGTTTGTGATCATCAGACTTCGGGGAAGGCCGCGGTGATCCGGCTCAGGATGTTGCCTGGCGAGGACGGCGACTGCCTGCTTCTGGACTACGGCGGCAGCGGATTCACCCGTCGTATTCTTATCGACGGCGGCCGCGCGGGTACATACCCGCTGATCAAGCCCACGCTCGCGGGCCTCGGCGGTCTGGTCGACGTCCTCATCGTCACGCACGTCGACCAGGACCACATCCTGGGCGTACTGGCGCTGTTGGAAGACCCGCAACGGCCGCAGCTCGGAGACGTGTGGTTCAACGGCTTCGACCAGCTGCTCGATATGGAGGGGTTCGGCGCCCAGGACGGCGAGAAACTCACCACCGCCCTCATGACGCAGAACATCCCGTGGAATGGCGCGTTCTCAGGTCGAAGCGTGGAGGTCGGACGCCCTATCGAGTGGTTCGGCGATGGGTCCACTGTGGAGGTGTTGTCGCCCGACCGCGCACAGTTGGAGAAGCTCGCACCAGCCTGGGTGAAGGAGTGCGCCAAACACGGCCTGATCCCAGGCAAGGATCCAGTTCCCGATGTGCCTGGCTTCGAGTCGTTCGGGCCGGTGGACGTCGACGCGCTGGCCGCCTCGCCGTTCAAACCCGACACGTCCAAGACGAACCGGACCAGCATCGGGATGCTGTTCGAGTTCGAGGGCAAGCGCATCGTCTTCACCGGTGACGCAGACGATGGCCGGTTGGTGACATCGCTTCGGCCCCGCGCACTCGCGGAGGGCGGGAAGCTGCGCGTCGACGCGCTCAAGGTCGCCCATCACGGCAGCGACCGGAACCTATCGAAGGACCTGCTCGACCTGATCGACTGCGACCGCTACCTGATCTCGACCAGCGGTGCCCGCCACGCACATCCGAACGAGATCACCATGGCGCGGATCCTCAAGCACGGCGGTCCGAAGAAAGAGATCGTCTTCAACTATCGCGAGCGAGCGGCGATATGGGACGTTGACGACCTGAAGGCCAAGTTCGGCTACACCGTGGTCGCGCCGCCAGAGGACGAGGATGGCTTCATCGCACTGGAGTTCTGACGGCACTGTTGCATTTGACCGATGACGATCAGCGCGTTGGGGGAAGGCTCACGGCAGCACCGCGTCCTGCACCAGCACCGTACCGAGGTGGATACCCAGCAGAAGCGCCAGCGGCAGCACCACGGCGAGGACCGCCAGCACGAGTATTGCCCTGGTCCACATGGCTCAGCCGCCTTCCCGGTCAGCGATCGCCCGCTCACCCGGTTCGCCCCCCTCGGCAACCTGTTCATCGCGACGGCGGGGCCGGAGGTTACAGCGGTCCTTCGAGCGCGGCCGATCACCTCAGCTGCCGGCGGGCTGAGGGGCTACTCGAACCGGGAGGGGTCGCCGGCGCCCCGGCGCACGATCTCGGGTTCGGATCCGCACAAGTCGATCACGGTAGTCGGCTCGGTGCCGCAGTCGCCCGAGTCGATGACCGCGTCGACGGCGTGGTCGAGCCGCTCCTTGATCTCCCAGCCCTGGGTCAGCGGTGCGGGCTCGGCTGGCAGCAGCAGCGTCGAGGACAGCAGCGGCTCGTCCAGTTCGGCGAGCAGCGCCTGCACGACGGCGTGCTGCGGGATCCGCACCCCGACAGTCTTCTTCTTCGGCCGCAGCAGCCGGCGCGGGACCTCTTTCGTCGCGGGCAGGATGAATGTGTAGCTGCCCGGGGTCGAGGTCTTGATCAGCCGGAACGCCGCGTTGCTGACGTGGACGAACTGGCCGAGCTGGGCGAAGTCCCGGCACACCAGGGTGAAGTGGTGCTTGTCGTCGAGGTCGCGGATCTCGCGGATCCGGCGCAGGCCGTCGGTGTTGCCGAGCTGGCAGCCGAGGGCGAAGCCGGAGTCCGTGGGGTAGGCGATGAGCCCACCGCCGCGGACGAGTTCGACCACCTGACCGATCGCGCGCCGTTGCGGGTCGACCGGATGGACATTGAAGTAACGCGCCATGCGGGGAGCTTAGAATCATGCGGCCGCGACGCTCGCGAAGCCCCGGTGCATGGTCAGCAGGCGTTGTCGGACGCGGGTAGGAGTCCAGATGGAGGACCAATCGGGCGCCATCGCTCGCGAACTGGTCGTGCAGACCCAGCGCGAGTTGGTGGAGACTGCGGACGCGGTCCGCTCTCATCGCTTCCTCGAGCGACTGCGAGCGCGGGATGTTCCCCGTGAGCGGCTCCGTGATTTGACCGGGGAACAGCACGCGATCGTATCCAGCGACCGGCGGAGCTTCGCGCAGCTGGCGACCCGCTTCCCGGCTGGGCCTGCGGGCGAGTTCTTCCTCGGCATGGCCGAGAGCGAGGGCCTGGCGCTGGACAAGCTCCGGGGTCTGGCTGACTGGCTGAGTCTCACCGACGATGATCTACGAGCACATGAGCCGCATCCCGGCGCCCAGGCGTACCCGGCGTTCGTCGCCTGGCTCGCGCTCAACGGCTCGCGGGCGGACGTCGTGTTGGCCTTTCTCGCCAATCTGGCCGCCTGGGGTGAGAACTGCGGGCAGGTCGCGGCCGCGCTGCGCGAGGCCTACGGGGCCGGCGACGACGCGGTCGCCTTCTTCGAGTTTTTCGCCAATCCGCCCGAGGACTTCGAGCCCCGCGCTTTGGCTGTTCTCGGCGACGGACTTGCCGCCGGCGACTCACCCGTGCTGGCTCGCCGGGCGACCCGGCTCTTGCAAGCATACGAGCTGTCCTTCTGGGACGCGCTCGCGGAAGGACTTTGATGAGTGGACCCAAAATGAATGGACCTAGCGCAGACCTACGCACAGCCGCGGGCGAGATCTGGGATGCTCAACACCGCCACCCGTTCGTGCGCGGGATCGGCGATGGCACACTTGACCTGGAGCGATTCCGCTTTTGGATCCGGCAGGACTACCTGTTCCTGATCGAGTATTCCCGCCTGCTGTCAGTGGCCACTGCGCGCGCTCCCGACTTGGACACCATGAGGCGGTTCGCAGATCTCGTGCACGAGACGCTGCACGAGGAGATGGACCTGCACCGTTCCTACTCCGCTGATCTCGGCATTCCTGCGGCAGATCTCGAGCGGGAAAAGATGGCGCCGACCACTCGCGGCTACACCGATTTCATGCTGCGCACCGCCACAGTCGGTGACTTCGCCGAGCTTGTTGCGGCTCTGCTGCCCTGTATGTGGGGCTTCAATGAGATTGGGCGCCGCATGGCTGAACGCGGACCGCCCAAATCCGCACATTACGCACGGTGGATCGAGATGTACGCCTCGGACGAGTTCACTTCGCTGGTTGACTGGCTACGTGACCTGACCGACCGGATCAGCCCGAACCTGCCCGGTGCGTCGTGGGACAGGATGCGCGACGTCTTCCTCACGAGCAGCCGATACGAGCTCTCCTTCTGGGAGATGGCCTGGACGTTGGAGACCTGGCCACAGCTCAGCCGGTGACAACGCCCGCGATCGTGCACCTGCCGCCCGCTCACGCGCTCGGCACCTCATGATCACTGTGTGCCTGGGTCGTGAACTCGACGACGGCGACATTTCGAGCGCTTGGAATGTCCGTAACGTCGAGTTCACGGCACGCAGTGATCATGGTGCCCGGCTTCCTGCCCGCCAGCGGGTCATGACCAGTACGGTCGAGCGCCGTGACCACGCAGACCGTCCGGCCAACGACCGTAACGCTGGCTGCTGGAGCCGATGTGGCTGGTTGTCCGGGCGTGGCGCGCCCCCCTACGGCTGCCGGTTGGGGTGGCGGTGTGGGCTGGTGTCGTGGTTGTCGGTCTCGGCGTGCGCGTGGCGTTCACCCACCGGTTTCCGCTGACGTTCGTGCTGGTCGCCGCCGCGAGTCTGGCGCTGTTCCTGCTCGGCTGGCGGGCCGTGGCGCACCTCATCACACGTGTCCGCGGCCAGAGCGCATGACCGCCGGCGGTCAAGATGATCGCGATGGGGGAGTGGTGGGGCGGCCGTCGTGGGCGAAGGAGGTGGCGGTGCGGGGGGTGCGAGGGGAGTGGGTCTGGTGGGAGAGGGTGGCCAGGACTGCGCGGAAGTCGGCCAGCAGGAGCTGGGCCAGGTCGTGGGTCATGCCGTTGCGGATGACGAAGCGCAGCACCGCCAGGTCGGTGCGCTGCTCCGGGAAGGTGTAGGCGGGCACCTGCCAGCCGTGCTCACGCAGCCCCGCCGAGATGTCGAAGACGGTGTAGCCGGTAACGTCGGAGTGCAGCGCGGCGGCGAACACAGGCAGCTCGCTGCCGTCGGTCAGCAGCCGCAACGGACCTAGCGCGGCGATCTCATCGGCCAAGCTGGTGGCGACGTCGCGGCAGTGCTGCTGCACCCGCCGGTAGCCCTCGGCTCCCAGCCGCAGGAACTGGTAATACTGCGCGACGACCTGGGCACCGGGGCGGGAGAAGTTCAGCGCGAAGGTAGCTAGCTCGTCGCCCAGGTAGTTTACCCGGTAGATCAGCTCGTCGGGCATGGCCGGCGCATCGCGCCACACCACCCAGCCCACTCCGGGGTAGACCAGCCCGTACTTGTGCCCCGACGTGTTGATCGAGGCCACCCGCGGGAGGCGGAAATCCCAGGGCAGCTCGGGATCCAGGAATGGTGCGATCATCGCTCCGGATGCGCCGTCGACGTGCACCGGCACGTCGGGTCCGCCAGCAGCGGCGAGCTCGTCCAAGGCCGCGCAGATGTCGGCCACCGGCTCGTAGCTGCCGTCGAAGGTGGAACCGAGCACCGCCACCACACCGATGGTGTTCGCATCGACATGAGGCAGCGCCGAGGCAGCGTCGAGGTGGAACCGTTCTCCCTGAATGGGCACCAACCGGGGCTCAACCTCGAAGTAGTTTGCGAATTTGTCCCAGCAGACCTGGACGTTGTTGCCCATCACGATGTTCGGGCTGCCGGTGCCGCCGCGGGCTCGCCACCGCCGCTTGAGGGCCAGCCCAGCGAGCATGCCCGCCTCGCTGGAACCAGTGGTGGAGCAGCCCGGCGCGGCATCCGGGTCGGGGGCACCCCACAGCCGGGCGAGCATCCGCACACAGCGCCGTTCGAGTTCGGCGGTGCGCGGGTACTCGTCCTTATCGATCATGTTCTTGTCGACGGACTCCGCCATCAGCCGGGTGGCGTGCGGCTCCATCCAGGTGGTGACGAAGGTAGCCAGGTTCAGCCGGGTGTTGCCGTCGAGCATGAGCTCGTCGTGCACCAGCTGGTAGGCCAGCTCAGGATCCATGCCGGCTTCCGGGAGCCGATCGCGGGGCACTGTCAGCGGCTCCCTGGTGAACAGGGGGTTCACGGTCAGGTCGGCGGCACCGACCGGAGGCGGGTTGTCCGGATGGGCGAGAGGCACAGCATGATCATGCCCCATGTCACACCGTCAGTAATAGTGACGCCGGCCCCAACATCGGGCGGCCGCTCTACGGCCAGGCTGCCTGGTACCGCTACTCACCCACCCCCGGCGAGATCGGACCGTCAGTGATCATCGGGCACGTCTACTCCGCCGCAAACGGGCCCTCGGTGTTCTTCAACCTGGGCCGCCTTAAACCCGGCCAGCAGATAAGGGTCGGCCACGACGACCAGACCACGCTGAGCTTCGAGGTCGACTCCGTTCGGTCTTATCCGAAGAATTCTTTCCGCTAGCCACCGTCTACGGCGACACCGACCACGCGGCACTGCGGCTGATCACCTGCGGCGGAATCTTCGACAACACAACCCGCCAGTACCGCAACAACATCGTGGTCTTCGCGCATCTGGTCGGCCAGGATGCCCCAGCCGCTTCGTGATATGTCATTTGCCCGATCTGTCACGCGGGGTGGGCTGGGTGGGACGCGGCCCCAGGACCGATTGACTGCCGATCACCAGCACATCCAGGTCACCGGTGATCCGGGACGCGGCGCGCAGCACGTGCTCCAGTTGCTCGCGGTTCACGCCGCATGCTCGTGTCGCCAGTGGGTGCGAAAGGCGTCAAGCGCGCGCCGCCGGTCCGGCTCCGGCAACACACCCGCGAACGGGCTGTTCTGCCGGAGCTCAACAGCGCGCCCGGTGCGGGAGGTCAGCACGTCGAGCACGCCGTCGAGCCCCGCGCCGATCAGGGCCTGCCACTGCCGTATCTGCTCGCGCACTCTCCCGGTCGGATGCGCGCGCAGCATCGTTTCGATGTTGCGGCGCGCCTTGGCCAGCACCGCGTCCGGATCAACGGTTAGCCGCCCGGCAACGGCGTGGTGCAACCAGAGAGACCGTTCCTGATCACGGGTCAACAGCGGACGCAACATACACTCGACATCGCTGCGCTGCAGCCGACGATGCGTTCCGATCCGTAGGAACGCAAGCTCACCGGCATCGCAAAGATCGACCACGTGCTGGCGCGAGCAGCCCGCAGCGCCATACCCGCAGTATCCGCCATAAACACCAAAAACGTTACGAGTTGTTGACCTGACACCCCTCGTGGTGCGGTCAAACGGCTCCTCGCGCACCTTGCCGTTGATCCACGGCTGTGACCGTCGGTGCATACCCGGCCCATCCGGGGGCTGACCGCGGTGCCGCAAACGCCCGCTAGAAGGGCGGCGGCTCGTGCGGGTCTGGCGGCTCGGCGAGTGGTGGGGGCTTTGGCTGGGGTGGTGGTCGTTCCAGGATTGGGTTGTCGTCGTCGGGGGTGAGGGCCGACGGGTATTCGGGGTGGCGGGGCCTGGGTCGAGGTTCGGGCAGGTCATCGGTGATCGGTGGGGGCTGAGTGTGATATGTGCGCCCCAGGGGGCTGGTCCAGGTGAAGTGGCCAGGCTGGCTCTGGTGCAGCCGCCACCGGCCGACGTGCTTTAGTCGATGATCATGACGGCACAGCGGGCCGGAGTTCACCTCGGTGGTCGGCCCGCCGTGGATGTAGTCCACGGTGTGGTCGAGGTCGGCACTGCGGGCTGGGTAGCGGCATCCCCGGTACACGCACGATCGATCCCGGATCTGGACATGGCGGCGCAGCGCTGCCCCGGCGAACCGAGCGGTCGGGTCCTGCGCCGGTCCACCCTGGCCGCCCTGGGTGTAGCGGGTGTACTGGGCGGCGATGTCGGCCACCACCCCGGCCCACGCACCGCAGGCATCCAGGTCTGCGGCGAGCTCGGTGAGCAGGGCAGCCGGTAGCTGCAGTTCGACGATCCCACCCTGGCACGGCGGCAGCTCACCGGCGGCATGTGCGGTGCTGTGGGGTCGGCGGCGGGTGATCCCGGCCAGCAGTAGTTGGCCGGCCGGGTCGGTGAGGGCGTAGCGCCATTCCGCAGCGCGTTGGGCAGCGACAATGGTGTGGGCGATTTCCGCGGTGATCGGACCCCACCCGGGTACTTCGCCGGGGTGCCGGTCCCGGCCGAGCAGGGTCGACAACCCCACCCGCACCTCCACTCCCACCCGCCGGGCTGGCTGCGTTCCCGCGCCGTCACCATCAGCGGCGGCCCGGTCGGCTGGGGTGTCGCTGGCTGGCATGCTGTCGGCGGGAGCACCGTCATCGCCGCCGGCTGGCGGGTCGATCGGATGGTCGGGATCGTCCAGTTCAGCCCCGTCACCGGGGTTGCGGGCGGCGCGGGTGAGCAGATCGGCGATGATCTGATCACGATTCAGATGTCGCCAACTGCCATCTAACAGACCCAGATAGATATCCGCTCGCAGCGGACCGATCGGACCGGGATGTCCGGCACGTTTGGCCGCCCGGGCGAGTTCCTCGACGTGCGCGCACGCGGCGGCAGCCTCGTCCACCGCCAACCCGGACCCGGTGACGGTCGCGGTGCCATCCTCGTTCAGATAGCCGATGACGTTGCGCTGGCGCACCGCGCTCGCGTACCGCCGGGCGGCCCAGTCGGGATCCAGCGCGATCGCCAGCTTCTTGATCCGCGCCGCGAGCTCCCCCGTGGTGAGCCCGGCGGCGCGGGGCAGTAGCCGCGCAAACACCACCTCGGCCTGCTCAGCGGTTAGACCAGCGCACAAATCCGCGAACACCCACGCCTTGCTCCGGCAAATCCGACCCGTCTCCAACGCGGCAAACACGGCAGGCATCCGCAACACCAGAGCCTCAGCGAAATAATGCTCACGATCGGCCGCGCCGCGGGTCCACGCCAACGCGGCCCGGATCTCATCGGCAGCATAAGGCGGCGACTTCGACAGCCGGGCCACCTCACCAGGATCGGCGTCCGGGTCACACAACCCGACCTCCACCATCGTGGCCAGCAACCGGGCCTGCTCATGGGACAACTGCCGCGCCCGGGCCCGCAAGACCTCCACCAGGTCGGCACCGGTCAACGCATGAATATCCATTCCGGCCAGCAGTGCGCCCAACTCAGGGCCCGGGACCATCTCGGCCAGGCCCTCCGGAATCAGCTGCGGCACCGTCACAAGCCGAATGCTATGGACGAGGTCTGACAGTTCCGGCCGCCCGACCCGGCAGCCCGGATACAATCGCGCAACGAGAATTACGCCAGCAGCGAAATGGTTCCTCTCCGATCACCTGACCGGCGAGGCCGCGGCCGAAGTGCCGGCATGTCGGCCGTGCGGCACCAACCACCCGAGGCCTTCGCGTTCAGGTCAGTTGTTCCGTCGAGCGTTCGAGAAGGACGATGTCCCAACCTAAGGCGACTACGATGCCGCTCGCTGGGGTGTCAGCGACGGTTTTGACCTCCCTGGGCAGGTCGATCCGATCGATTCGACGTCTCGTCCGGAGATCCCAGATCTGCACCGTGCGGTCCCGGCTGCTGGTGAGGGCGATCGGGCGGCCGTCGAGCTGAGCACAGACCACTGCAGTGACCGGGCCGGTGTGGCCAGTGAGCAGGCCGAGGGGGATGCCGTTGGTGAGGTCCCAGATCCGCACCGTGTGGTCCCAGCTTCCGGTGACGGCGATGGGGCGACTGTCGAGCTGCGCGCAGGCCACTGCGGTGACCGAGCCGGTGTGGCCAGTGAGCAGGCCGATTGGAGCGCCGGTGGCCAGGTCCCAGATCCGCACTGTGTGGTCCCGGCTGCTGGTGGCGGCGATGGGGCGGTTGTCCAGATAGGCGCAGGCCAGCGCAGTCACCAGGTCGGTGTGGCCGGTGCGGGGGTCACCGATCGGGATGCCGGTGGCGAGGTCCCAGATCCGCACTGTGTGGTCCCGGCCGCTGGTGACGGCGATCGGACGGGCGTCCAGATGGGTGCAGGCCACCGCGGTGACGGTGCCGGTGTGGCCGGTGAGGGGGCCGCCGATCGGAGTGCGGCTGGTGAGGTCCCAGATCCGCACTGTGTGGTCCCAGCTTCCGGTGACGGCGATGGGGCGGCTGTCGAGCTGGGCACAGGCCACTGCGGTGACCGGGCCGGTGTGGCCAGTAAGCATGCCCACAGGGGTCCCGGCGGTGAGGTCCCAGATCCGCACCGTGTGGTCCCGGCCGCTGGTGACGGCAATCGGGCGGCCGTCCACATGGGTGCAGGCCACTGCCACGATGGCACCAGTCGGGGTGGCGTGACGTGTGTTGCTGACCCGGCTACTGGTCGCCCACCGTCGCTGCCATCGGGACTGGCTCGGTTCGGGCAAGGAAATCAGCCTCTCAAGGAGGGCAGCCGCATCCTGACACGCGGCGTCGAAGCGAATCCGACGTCGAGTTCGCTGGTGGTCGCCGAGAAGTACCAGACCGGATTCGACCAGCCACTGCTGTACGCGATGTATGTGGACAAGTCGATGTCCGGGCTCGCTGCGGTGCAGACGCTGTCCAGGCTGAACCGTACCTGCGACGGTAAGGACGGCACGTTCATGCTGGACTTCCGCAACGACACCGAGGACATCCGCGAGTCGTTTTCACAGTGGTATACCACGACTGTCGCTCAGCCGACCGACCGCAACCTGCTCTACGACACCCGGCATGCGCTCGACCCCTTCGGTGTGCTGTGGCTCGAGGAGGTGGAGCGCGCCGTCGCGCTCCTACTGGGCTCGCAGCGGGCGAACAGCCACGGCCGGCTGCACGCCGCGCTCACTCCGGCCATCGACCGGTTCGCCGCGCTGGACGACGACGAGAAGGATCGCTGCCGCGACGCGCTGGCCAGGTTCACCCACACCTACTCGTTCCTGTCCCAGATCGTGTCGTTCACCGACGTCAAGCTGGAAGCGGACTACCTGTTCTGCCGGGCCCTCGCCACGTTCATCCGCTCTGTCGGCGAGGTCGGGCTGGACCTTGGCAAGGAAGTCGAACTGACCCACCTGCGCACCGAGCAGAAGTTCACCGGCGCCCTCGCGCTCGACGCGGAACACGGCGAGGTGAGCACCTTCTTCTCCGGTACTGGCCGACAGGCCACGCCGGAGCAGGAGCCGCTCTCCCAGATCATCGCCAAGCTGAACGAGCGGTTCAGTACGGAGTGGACAGAGCAGGACCGGATACATCTCGACGCGATCTTCGACGACCTGGCAAGCCGCCCCGACATCCAGCGCGCGGCAGCGGTCAACTCGTCGGAGAACTCCAAGCTCGTCATCGAGCAGGAGTTCGTCAAGGCCATCGTCGCTCAGATGAACTTAGCGGAGGAGATGTCGCTGCGGCTGCTCGACAATCCCGATGCGCGCGACCTGGTGGTGGACACCTACCTCAAGCTCACCCAGGGCAAGGCGAAGGTGGCCTGGCAGGAGCACTGCCCGATCGGTGATCTGCTCGGTCCGGATAAGGAGAGCCAGCACCCGGAGTACAAGTCCACGCTCCGGATCAAGACCACCGGCGAGTTGTACAAACCGCTGGAGACGGCGACGCTGAAGACGGTGGCCGCGTTCGCCAACAGCCGAGATGGGGGAACCCTGCTGATCGGCGTCGCCGATGACGGGTCGGTCTTCGGGCTCGACACCGACTACGCGTCACTACGCAAGCCGGGCAAGGATGACCGCGACCTGTTCCAACTGTGCCTCGGCGACCTCATCGCCAATTCGATGGGAGCTGCGGTGGCCTCGAACGTCAGTTCCTACATCCACACCGTCGACGGAGCTGATGTCTGCCGCGTACACGTTCACGCTTCGGGATTTCCGGTCGACGCCAAGGTCGCTGTCGACAAGAACGGACAAATGATCAAAAAGACCGCGTTTTACGTGCGTGCAAGCAACGCTACGAGGGAACTGGACGACGCCGAGAAGGCGAAATACATCCTCGGGCGCTGGCCCACCAGAGCTAGTTCACCTGAAAGCAAGCCTTAATCCTGCCGACAAGCCTAGGCTCATCCCCATGTCCCCCACCCACGACCTGACTCTCACCCACCACGCCAGCGCCGAAGCAGCCAAGCTCATGAATGCGCTATGTGACGTCTACGCCGACGCGTACGGCGCAGTACCAGGTGAGGACCCGCGTGAGAAGTCCAGCGCCTTCCGCGACCGGGCAACAGCAGCCCTCGAAGGAGTCAACTACTTGCTGGTAACCGCCCACGTCGGCGATGAGCTGGTTGGCTTCGCCTTTGGCTCCAGTTTGCGGGCGGAGCGGGGCTGGTGGGACGGGCTCCAGCCACCGCCTCCGGCGGGCTTCACCACCGAAACCGGCTCCCGCACGGTGGTCTTGTCTGAAATCGAGGTACGCCGTGCCTGGCAAGGCAAAGGCATTGGCCGGGCGGTGCACGACACCTTCCTGTCGCAGCGCTCTGAGGAGCGGGCGACGCTCGCCAGCAACCCCAAAGCCGCTGACACTCACACGCTGTATGAGCGTTGGGGCTGGCAGAAGGTTGGCATCGTGCCCGGCAAGCCGGGTGCGTACTACCGCGAGTATGTGCGTTTCGTGTTGTCGCTCCCTACGGCCGGGCGGTAAGCGGCCAACTGGTTGTCCAGTTCGCACACCGGCTTCGTTCGCTCCCATGGGGTCAGCAAGCCACGCAAGTCCTCGATACGCTGACCTATCCGTTGTGAGGCGCTTCCAGCCGTGAGCCGGGCAACATCACCAACAATGCTGCTGGCCTCAGTGATCTCTGTCTGCTGGATGCGCGCCTCGGCCCGGAACAGCAACCGGAAGGTGTAGTTGTGCAGGTTGGCCGGGTCAACCAGCGTCAGTGACTTGTCGAGCGCGGTCATTGCGGCATCGGGTCGCTGGAGCTTTAAGGCACACTCGCCTTCGGTCCGCCAATAGAACGACTCGTCATAGAAGTACCACCAGGCGGCACGCGGTTCGTCTTCCCGTGCCGCCTGGAGCGCTGCGTATTCCTGATCAAGGGTCTCCCGGCACTTGTCCGGCTGGTTGTCGGCCACATATGCCCGGACCGCCACGTCGGCGGCGTAGGCGCGGGCCAACGAGCTGTGCGCCTGGTCGGCCCAAACGGCGGCAGCCACTGCATGGTCAATGCCGACGCGAGGCTTGCCCTGCCAGGTAGCGAGGTGGCTCATGGTGCACAGGATGTAGGTCACCAGTTCGACGTTCTGGGCGTCGTGTGCGGCGCTGCGGGCATCGTCGTAGTAGTGCTGGGCGCTTGGGTAGTCACCCATGTTGAAGCACAACCAGCCGACGAGCTGGGTCAGCTCGGCGTAGGCGGATACCGCGCGCTGCTGAAACTCTACGGGTGCCGCTTGGGCTAGCCGCTGCACCATCTGTCGGTGCCCGATGGTGCTTTGCAAGGTGAGTTGCGGGCCGAGGACATCGCCTTGCTGCCGCAGGTTGGTAATCATGCGCTCGCAGTAGCGGAGGGCTGGCAGGTCAAAGTTTTCCGGGTGCTGCATGACACGCGTCACCTGCTCATGTTCATCAGGGTTGAGCACATCAAACAAGGGGGCGACGGCCGCGGCCGTAAAGGCCATACTCAGCTTGGCCAGTAGCCCACGGCGGCTCACGGATGGATTGAGCTGCTGCGTCCACATCACGATCACCTGCGCTAGTTCCGTGAAATCTACCTCTTGTATCCGCTGCATAAGCGGGGCGGCCGCCCGCGACAGGATCAGTGGCGACAGGGCGCCCCATTCGTCGCAGTGGTGCTGAGCCGATACTGCTCCTTCGCTGCCAAGTATACGCTCGCCGGGAAAGGTGGCTAATATTTTCTCCGCGGCGTCATGCAAACCAGGGCTACCGGCAGCCGTATCAAGGTGGCGAAAGTCAGCCAAGTCACCGAGCAAATCACTAACGGCGCACTCGTACAACTCTGCCAGCTTGCCGAGGTTGCCAAACGAAGGCGCGTGGCCGGTACTACTCGGCCACAGCTCCCAGTACGAAAATGTCTTGAAGGTCTTCAACTCATCGGGCCAACGCTGATTCCATTCGTCGGCAGCCTGACGCTGACTCCAGCCATGGGCGTAGCGGAACGCCACCCGTGCATTCAGCCGGTAACGCTGCTGGAGCGCCGCTGCCACCTCGACCCATGACGCGCCCGAGACTCGCAGCGAACGCACCAACTGCTCGCGCTGCTGCTTGTGACTGCGTGGCTCACTCATAGCGCTTCCTCGACGTCGAACAGCCGCGCTCCGTAGGCGGCTTCCCCAACTGGCAGATGGACGCTACTCGCTGCATGCCGTCCGCCCAACCCAGCACAAAAGTTCCCCATGCGGTCGCGACATGTGGCGATCAAGAAATGGTGGTTGCGTCGGGTGGGCTGCTACCAGGGCGGCGGGCACCGTACTGAGCAAGGCCCCAGGGCCGGGACGCACGGGCTACCCCAGCGCACGGTTGGTGCCCTTGCCGGTTGGTCTTGCGCTCTCCGTCTGCCAGCGCAGGCCGAATCACTGGCAGGCGCCAATCCCCCGAACCGCGCGCTGTTCAGGGATGGACTCGACCCCGGCCCTGGGTGCCGTCCACGTGAGATGAGCAGAGCGCTCGGGGACATGAGCACAGTGCATGCGGCCGACGACCAGGGACCGAGCGACGGCCTCGTGACGTAGTCCGCGACGCTGACTGGTTCCGACACGATGACAGCAATGGCCAGCGCCAGCCGACGCAGCCGGCCAGCGAGCACAGCATCCCCCCGCCGCCAACGGTGCTCGTCACCGAGATGGGCAACGGCACACTGATCCTCCAAGGCCGACCTGACGGACCGCGTTTGTATCTGAGCCGGGCCGATGCCGCGCCGCTCAAACGGGAGCTGGCAGCAGCATTCGGCAGCATTGAGCGGGCACTATCCTCCGACACCCGGGACGACGCCCGGTGATCCGCGAAGACCGTAAACTTCTCGCCGAGCTGGCTCGGCTCAAGCGGGACTTGGCATTCCTCGGAATGTGCATCATGGACGGGAGCGTCACTGCTGCTGAACAGCAGGACTATGCGAATCGGCTGATTGCCGCTGGCGAACGGTTGCGCAGGCTGGCCGACGAGACAACGGCTGAAACGGTCATCGATGGTGAAGTTCTTGCCAACGGATTGCTTGCCCTTCCCGGGAAAGTTGATGAGCTAATACACGTGCTTGAGCTGGCTCGGGAAGAAGCTCACGCGAGCGATTGGTCACCGGCTTTCTCAAGCGCTGGGTGACGTGCTATTGGCCAAGCGCATAACGTATTCGACATGCCAGACGCCTCGCTGCGTATGAACAGTCTAATCCGAGCTGAGGTCGTTACTCGATAGATGTCTGGTAACCTACGCATGCTGCTGGTCAGTAGATGTTTGCAGACCGTCGGTCACCAACTGTACGACTGTCGCAGTGTGGGTGAGGTCAGAGACGGTAACTGGTGCTCCGGCTTGTGCCAACTCGGTTTCATCGCTTTTTCCGCTGGCGACCGCTATGATTCGCACGCCAGCCGTAAGGGCTGCTTCTACATCGTGGGGTGTGTCCCCGATAAGTACGGTGTGCTGTTTATCGAACGTGACGGCCGTTCGCTCGGTAGCGCGTTGCTGGGCGATGGTGACCAGCTCGGGACGCTCGGTGTGGTCGTCGCCGTAGGCGCTGCTGGCAAGATTGAGATATGAGTCGAGACCGAAGACCTCAAGCTTGATGCGGGAGACGTCCCGCAGGTTGCCACTGAGGACGGCTTGGTGGACGCGAGGGTCAGCGGCCAGGGCCGCCAGTGTCTCCTCGGCGCCGGGGAGGGCGCGACCGGTGGCAGCCAGCTCCGCCCTGGCCTCCTCGTAACCTTGGACGAGCGCGGCTGCCAGGCGGCGCATCATCTGCTCGCTCGGTTCGACGTCGTGGAGCTGGAGCGTGTCGTGCATGATGACCAGCTCGGTCCGACCGGCGACCTCGGCGAGCTGCCGGAGTGGCTTGCCGGTGGCGGCAGGGAATGCCCGCTCGTAGATGGCCCGGCCGACTCCGCGTGTCTCGATCAGGGTGTGGTCGATGTCCCACAGCACGAGAATGTACGGCGGTTGACTCGCAGTGTTCTGTCCAGCCATGGGACGAGTCTGTCAACCGCCGGAAGATGGAAAAAGACCGTGGTGGCTGGTATTCGACGGTTGGAGCGCTTGGGGCAGTGGCCAGGTCGTCGGTCACCGGATCACCGTTGTGGTAGCGCTGGAACCGGCCGCGACGGTGCCGGCTGACGGGTGTCCCAGCGAGTGCTGGCGAGGCGCCGCTCGGCGATGGTGAGCAGATCGAATACATCCCGAGCGAAGTAGCCGGTGGTCCCTCGCTCCACGTTCTTCCGGGTCACGATCTTCGCGTCGGCCAGCTCTTCCAGCGCGGTGCGCGCGGCGGGCGGTGACACCGCCAGCATTCGCTGAACGGTCCGGGCGGTGACCAGCGGTGTCTCAGGGAGAAGTTCGATGAGCCGCGCGACGGCCGAATCAGCCCGTGGGATCGTCCGGACGCCCTGGGTGCTTCGCCGGGCGGCGAGCTGTTCACGCCACCGTGCTCGCAGCTCAGAGATCTCGGAGGTAAAGCGGACCACCTGGTCGACGGCCATCTCGACAGCGTCGAGGAATGTCCACAGCCACGTTTCCAGACCTGACTGAGCGGCGGCGCAGGACGCGGGCCCGTCGTGACGGTAGGCGGTGAGACCGTCCAGATAGGCATCGGATCTGGTGAGCAGCACCAGGCTGAGCGGGAGCACAGCCGAAGGCGTGAGTCCGCGGCGGGTCAGCACGGTGTGGATGAGCGCGCGCCCGACTCGTCCATTCCCGTCGGTGTACGGATGGATGGTTTCGAACTGTGCGTGCACGAGTGCGGCTTGGATGAGCGCAGCGTGGGTCCCGCCGTTCGCGTACTGGACCAGGTCGGCCATGAGTGCACCGACGTGCTCCGGCGGTGGGGGCACGAACTGGGCATCCAGGGGGTGCCAGTCATTGCCACCGATCCAGTTCTGCACCGTGCGCTGCCCACGGTGCTGGTCGTCCGGGAGCAGGGCGTGGTGGAGGTCGTCGATCCCCTCCGCGGTGATCGATGGTGTGGTGGCGAGATCGCTCGCCGCCTTGCGCAGAGTCGTGATGTTGTTCGCGACGAGCTGAGCATTGCGGGTGAAACTGGCGGCCACCAGCTTCTCGGACTGGGCCAGCTCCGCCAGGGCGAGCTGCTGCGGGGCCACCTGCATGCCCTCGATCCGCGATGACGCGATGGCCTCGGAACGGAGGAGGAAACGGGCCAGGCCCTCGAGCGCGCGTGTCTCGGGCGCGATGCTGAGAGCCCGGACTCCAGATTCCACCTGCGCGGCGCGAGCCGCGAGGCCCGCGCTCAGCACTACCGGCCGCGTCACCAGATCGTCCGGGAGGTATGCGCGGTAGGCGCCACCTCGCTGGCCGGCATGGCCCGGGGCACCGAAGGAAGGCACCCACTGCTGGGTGATCCAGGAACCCACATCGCCTCCCCGCCAGCGCGTCCGTCCGTGAAACTTTAAACCACTAAACTTTCATGGACGGGGCCTGCAGGCAAGGAAACACGCTAAACATGAACACTAAACATGATCGCCGAACGTGCGAGACGGCCTCACCTGGGCACGCTACCCCCAGCGGTCAGTGTGCTCTTCGTTGATGTCGAGATCGGGCTGCTCGGCATAGCTGAAGGTGACGGGGACGACCTCGGTGTGCGGGCGATACGTTGGGTCGAGCCGGACGAGGTCCCACTCGTTGATCCAGGCCCGCACGTACTGGCGCATCCGGGTGGTGCCGAGCCGCTCCAGGCCGGTCACGTCGGGGGCGTTCCAGCCGAAGGCCTCGGAGTGCAGGGCCTTGAGCCGCTGGTAAGCGTAGTCGAGCTCGGTGGCGTCGGGGTCGGTGAGCAGCAGCATGTCGCGCTCGATCAGACCCATGGCCGTCTCGGCCCGGGTGGCGATCTCGTCCCATTCGCCTGCCTGCTTGGCACGCAGCTTCGCCGGGACCACCTCGCGGTCGTTTTTCGCCGTGAGCACGGCCGCGTCGAAGTCGTCGGTCATGGCGAGCACGGTCGCCAGCGGTGACGCGGGGTCGTCGGCGTCGGGCTGCAGCCAGCGGGCCAGCTCGGCGTAGGAGCGGCCGCGTTGCTGCAAGGTGTAGCGCCCGATCAGCTCGACCTCGTCGAACAGCAGCACCCAGCCCTCGTAGCCGGCGGCGACGAGCAGCCGGGCCAGGAACCGGAACCGTTGACGGGCCAGCTCCCGCGCGGGCACCGCGGCCAGCGCCGGGCGTCCCAGCCCGGCGAACTTGGCGTGCCGGCGGACCTCGGCGACGGCGAGACGGTCCCCAGACCAGAACCGGACGATCGCGTCGGCGAAGTTGTCCTCACCGGCCTGTACCCGCGGGAGCAGGGTCAGCGTCACCGGGAACCACTCGTCGACCGGGGCGCCGGGACCACCGGCCCAGCGCATCAACTCGGCGAAGGCCGGGCCGTCAGGATCGAGGCCCGCGGCCGCCTCGGCCATCGCGCCGACCGACCCGTCGGGCAGCACCGCGGACTCCACCGCGGCGCGCAGCACCTTTGCCGGGTCGTGCAGCGGCGTTTCCTTGCTGACCACGATGCGGCTCACCGCGTACCCGCGGTCCAGGGCCAGGTGGGTCAAATGCTCCAGGACGTGGCTCTTGCCCGCGCCGAATCCGCCACCGAGCAGCAGGCCTCGTGGTCGGGTGCGGACCTGGCCGATCCCGTCGATCAAGGTGGTGAAACGGTCCTCGATGTCGGACTGGCCGCTGCCCAGCGCGGTCACCGCGTCCCGGCTCGGCACCCCCGATCGCAGAGCCTCGACCGCGCGCCGCGCGGCGAGCCGGCCCGAGGTGTTCATCGGACCACCTCCAGGCGGGTCTCGAGCCGGACCAGGGCGGCGAACGGGTTGGCCCGGCGGCGGTCGCGGATCTCGTCGACGATCCGCAGGTGCAGGGCGCTGTAGGCGGGCAGGCCGCGGGTGTCGTCGGTGACCAGCTCGGGTGGCACCGTCACCGCGACGAACGCGCCGCGCAGGTTGTCGGTGGCGTCGACGAGCTGGCGCAGCACCTCGTAGGCGTCGAGCACCGCGGCCTTGCTGTAGTAGTGGCCGGCTCGTTGGTCGGCCGGGGGGCGGCGGGCGACCGCGAGCCGGCTCAGGTCGATATCCAGTACCAGCCCCGACCCCGTGACGCGGGCCCGCCACGCCGCCAGCGACACCAGCAGCGACCGCGCGTTGTGCCGCGCGACCCGCCCGTACAGCGATGCGGACTTCAGCATCCGCAGCACGACGGGCTCGACCCGCAGCCAGGCCAGCACCGCGTCCCGTTCGGCGTCGAGGACGTCGCCGGTGCCCAACTCGCACTGGCACAGCCGCAACACCGCCAGCCGGAACTCCCGGTCCAGCGAAGGGTCGCGCAGCAACGCGGACTCCAGGTGCCGGCGCATGCTTCGAGCAGCTTCCGGCACGGCGACGTCGTGGTGCGCGGCGACCGTGGCCACGGCCAGCTCGTCGGGCGCCGACGGTGGCAGGCCCAGCGATTCCCACCCGGCGCGCACCTGGCGTCGCGCGAGATCGCGCCAGTCGACCTCGCGGGCGACGGCGGCGAAGAGCTGGTCGATCAGGTGTACCCGGTGATCCGCCGCGTCCACCCCGACGCTCAGGTAGCCCTCTGCGTCGGCGATGGATGCCAGGCTGCGATGCCAGCGCACCGCGACCTCGTCACTGCCGGCCACGACGAAGCGCACCGCTGCCCCGCCGGCGCGGACGTAGTCGCCCAGGTACTCCTTGGACACGAACTCGGCGTACTCCTCGGGCCCCAGCCCGATCCCGCCCGCGGGCAGGCCGCCACGGATCTCGCTCACCTGGTGCCCTCCTCGCTGTGGTCCGACTCGACCGCGATGCCCCAGTACCGCTGTTGCTGCCCGCTCATGGCCACGGTGGTGAGCACCCCAGCCTGGCGGGTGCCCGAGCTGGCCGCCCAGCGCAGCCGCCGCCCACCGGGACCGGCGGTTTCACCGCTCTGGTCGAGCAGGTACAGATCGCGGGCGAACTCGGCGCGGGTGTAGTCACGGGACTGCCCGGGCAGCAGCGTCAACGCGTTGTAGACGTCGAGCAGCCGTACCACCGCGCCCGGCGCCTTGCCCTGCCCGGCGACGACGAGGTCGTAGGCGCCGACCAGGCTCGCCAGGAACGGCGCTGGCTTGAACCGGGGTCCGGCCCGCTGTGCCTTGGCGAGCTGGGCGACCACGACCGACGGCCGGATCCCGCGGGCCCGCTTGCGGTCGATCTCCAGCGCGAGGTCCCCGGGCAACACCCGCACGATCGACGGGTAGCACAGCAACCGGTCGTCTTCGGCGAACATGGCGACGTCGGCCGCCTCGGCCGCGGCGAGCAGCTCCTTGGCGTAGGAACCGGAGGCGAGCAGATCGACTTCGTCGACGTCGTAGGCGGTGGCCACTGCGCCCACCCGCTCCACGACGTCAGCGGCCATCGCCTGCCCCGCGTCCAGGGCCCGGCGAAACTCCCGCACCTGGCCCGACGCGGCCGCAGCGCGGGCCCGCTTCAGCTCGCGAGCCAATGCGGCGACGGCCTTGCTGCTGGCCTCCACCGCACGCTCCACCCTGGCGAGCGCGCCCTCCAGGCCGGTCGTGTCCTGGCTGCTGCCTGCTTCCTGGTCGTGCATGGGCGACAGGGTATCCACCAGCTCATCGTGTGATGCTCCGCCTGCCCGCGGCGACGCCGACCAGGCGTAGTACCGACGTATCAGATCTGATAAATTCTGGTCGTGGTCGACGATCCGGTGGTGTTCCGCAACATCGACGTCTCGCCGGAGGATCCGGTCGAGGTCTGGTCCACCGAAGCGGTCCTGACCGCGTTGGAGCGGGGCGGCCTGGGGCACTGGCGGCGGCTCACCGCAGCGATGAACGAGGACCCATGGGGGCCCGTCGCCCGGCGAGTGGAGAAGGCGCTGGAGGTGTCACGACCCTACGGTGTCGGTGTCGTGATGGCTGACGTGCTCGCCGCCGCTCGGAGGCGGGCCGAGCGCGCTGAGCGCGCTGCGGTGGCCGCTGACATCACCCGGTTGCAGGCGGCTTCCGGGATGGCCCGGGCGGAGTTCGCCTCGGCGATCGGCACCTCGGTGTCGCGGCTGTCCACCTACTTGAGCGGCAAGGTCACGCCCTCGGCGGCGCTGCTGGTACGCATGCGGCGGGTCGTGATTCGCAGCTCCAGCCGACCTCACCCCTCCGCCTGACCCGGCTCGCCACCGCAGTCAGTCCGGTAAAAGATCGCCTCTTGATCTGCGAAAATGAGATCAAGAGGCGATCGGGTTGCAGTCCGGTAGTTTCCGGTGCTCTACGTGTTTACGGCTCGTAGCAGTTGAAGAAATCTCCATTCTGGTTTTTGGGCACGTTGCAAGTGCATCGCGGGCTCGCCGATCCGCCGATCGCTCTCCCGCATCCCGGCGAGGTCCGGTCCGCCGCGCTCAGCCACGATGACATCACCGGCTACGGCGCGCAGTTATGGGTTCTAGCTAGCCGCCACCTTCTCGCGTTCTGGATGCAGACTGCGGTAATTTGGGCCTGTTTGACAGCAGTCTGCATCCAGAACGCGCTTATTCAGTGGTCTCTGGGAAGTGGCAGGCGACGCGGTGGCTGGGCGCCAGCTCAACCAGCGGGGGTTCTTGGGTGCGGCAGATGTCTTGGGCTTTCCAGCAGCGGGTGTGGAAACGGCAGGCTGGGGGTGGGTTCAGCGGGCTGGGCACGTCGCCGGTGAGCAGGATTCTCCGACAGCGCCGCGTCGGGTCGAGCACCGGCACCGCCGAGAGCAGCGCCACCGTGTAGGGGTGCATGGGCCGGGTGTACACGGCGTTGCGGTCACCGAGCTCGACGATCTTGCCGAGGTACATCACGGCGACCCGGTCCGACACGTGGCGCACCACGGACAGGTCGTGGGCGATCAGCAGGTAGGTCAGGTTCAGCTGGTCCTGCAGGTCCTCCAGCAGGTTGATCACCTGAGCTTGGATCGACACGTCCAGCGCCGAGACGGGTTCGTCGGCCACGATCAGCTTCGGGCGCAGCGCCAGCGTGCGGGCGATGCCGATGCGCTGGCGCTGGCCGCCGGAGAACTCGTGCGGGTACCGGTTGTAGTGCTCGGGGTTCAGACCGACGAGCTCCAGCAGCTCCTGCACCGCTGCCCGCACCCCGCCGGGCGGGTCCACCCCCTGGATTCGGAACGGGGCGCCGACGATGGTGCCGACGGTGTGCCGGGGGTTCAGCGACGAGTACGGGTCCTGGAAGATCATCTGAATGTCCCGGCGCAGCGGGCGCATCCGGCCTGCGGACAGGTGCGTGATGTCGCGCCCGTCGAAGACGATCGATCCGGCGGTCGGCTCGAGCAACCGGGTGAGTAGCCGCCCGGTGGTCGTCTTGCCACAGCCCGACTCGCCTACCAGCGACAGCGTCTCGCCGCGGAGCACCTCGAAGTCCAGCCCGTCGACGGCCTGTACGGCTCCGACCGTGCGCTGGAACAAGCCCCGCCGGATGGGGAAGTGCTTTCGCAGCCCGGACACGCCCAGCAGCGCCGTCGATGAGCTCACAGCCTGGGCCGGATCTCGTCGTCGAGGATGTGCGCCCGGCGCTCGTCGGGGAGGTGGCAGGCGACCAGGTGATCCGGGGATCCTGAAGGCCGCAGCTCGGGCCGGCTGGTACTCGCCTGCCCCCCGGTCAGCTCGGCGTGGCGGCAGCGCGGGTGAAACGGGCAACCAGACGGGACGTTGATCAGGCTCGGCGGGCTGCCCGGGATCGGTGCCAACCGCTCAGTTCGCTCCCGGTCCCATCGCGGCACCGAGCCGAGCAGGCCCCAGGTATAGGGGTGCTGGGGAGAGGAGAACACCTCACTGGCCGGCCCGTACTCGACGGCCCGTCCCGCGTACATCACCAGGATGTCGTCGGCAAGCTCGGCGACCACGCCCAGGTCGTGGGTGATGATCAAGACAGCGGAGTCGAACTCGACCTGCAAGTCACGGATCAGGTCGAGGATCTGGGCCTGCACCGTCACGTCCAAAGCGGTCGTCGGCTCGTCGGCGATGAGCAGTTGGGGGTTGCACGACAGCGCCATCGCGATCATCGCGCGCTGCCGCATGCCGCCGGAGAACTGGTGCGGGTAGTCACCGAATCGCGACCGCGCCTGCGGGATACCGACCCGGTCGAGTAGCTCCACGGCGCGATCGCGCGCGGCCTGCTTGCTGACGTCGTGGTGCAGCCGGTACGCCTCGACGATCTGGTGACCCACCGGGTAGTACGGGTGCATCGCCGACAGCGGATCCTGGAAGATCATCGCCATGCTCCGGCCGCGCAGCTTGCGGACCTGCTCGGGGCTGGCGCAGACCAGCTCTCGGTCCCCGAGCCAGATCTCGCCGGAGATCCGCGCGGTGCCCGGCTGGTGCAGGCCCATGATCGACAACGCGGTCACGGACTTGCCCGAGCCTGACTCGCCGACCACTCCCAGCCGGCGGCCGTGCTCGAGCTGCAGCGACAGCCCGTCCACGGCTTTGACCACACCGTCCGCGGTCGGGAAGTGCACCCGCAGGTCACGCACGTCGAGCAACGGGCTCATCAGTACCGGACCCTCGGGTCGACCACGGCGTAGAGCAGGTCCACGACGAGGTTGGCCACGATGATGAAGATGCTGCCGAGGAGCACCACCCCGAGTACCTTCGGCAGGTCGTTGTTGACCACCGCGTCCACCGCGTACTTGCCGATACCAGGCAGTGAGTACGTGCTCTCGGTCAGGATCGCGCCGCCGAGGAGCAACCCGAGGTCCAGCCCGAAGATCGTCAGGATCGGGGTGAGCGCCGCCCGCAGTCCGTGCTTGAGCACCACGGTGCGCTCCGGGAGACCCTTGGCCCGCGCGGTCCGGATGAAGTCCTCGCCCATCGTGTCCAGCATGCCCGCCCTGGTCAGGCGCGCGTAGCCGGCGGCGTAGAGGAACGCCAGCGTGACCCACGGCAGGATCAGGCTGTATGCCCAGCGCAGCGGGTTCTCCTCGATGGGGACGTAGCTGCCGCCCGGAGCCGTGATGCCCAGCCCGTAGCTGAAGATCGCCAGCGCCAGCAGTCCGGTGAAGAAGATCGGCAGCGAGACGCCGGCCAAGGCGACGCCCATCGCGGCGCGGTCGAAGACACTGCCCCGGCGCAGCGCGGAGACCACACCGGTGGACACGCCCGCGATCACCCAGATCAGCGCCCCACCGACCGCGAGCGACATCGTCACCGGCAGCCGGTCGATCAGATCGGGCAGCACCGGGTTCTGGGTGAGGAAGGAGTACCCGAAGCACGGTGCCGGGCAGTGCACCGTGGTCGGGCCCGTGCTGTAGTCCGCGCCGAGAACCAGTCCTTTGACGAACCGGCCGTATTGAACCCAGATCGGGTCGGTGAACCCGAGCTTGTCCGCGATCTCCCGGATCACCTCGGGTGCGGCGGTGCGGCCGACGTAGCGCGAGGCGAGGTCTTCCGGTGTGGCCCCACCCAGCCGGGGTACCAGGAAGAAGACCGCGAACGTCGCTGCGGTGACGATCGCCAGCAGGATTACCGCTGCGACCATCCGTCGAATGATGTAGACGCCCACCGCTAGTTCCGCGTGGTCCCAAGCGCCAGATAGTCATACATCTGGAAACCGTCGGTGATGAACACGTTCGTCAGGTTCGGCGGCCGGTACAACAGGCCCTTGGCCCAGACGCCGGGTAGGACGAACGCGTTTTCCATCACCTTCCGGTCGATGCCGACCCAGAGCTGCTCCCGCGCCGCGGTGTCGGTGGTCACCAGCGCCTGGTCGAGCAGCTGGTCGATCGCTGGGTCCTTGATCCCCAGGTTGGAGTTGCCTCCGGTGGCCCGGATGACCCGGCTGTCCACGAGCTGGGCGAGGAACCCGTAGCCGTCAGGCCAGTCCGCGCCCCAGCCGTAGACGATCAGGCCCAGACCATTGGACTTCGCGAAGTCCGGCTTGCCGGCGTACAGCCGCAGGTAGTCGGTCAGCGGGTACGGCTTGATCTCCAGGGTGATCCCGGCCCGCGCCAGCGACTGCTGCAGCGCCTCGGCGGTGGCCTTCTCCTTGGGCCGCTCGGCGCGGTAGGAGATGCCGGTGGTGAAGCCGTTGGGCTGGCCGCACCGGGCAAGCTCGTCGCGGGCCTTGGCGATGTCGCCGGCATTGTTCGGCGACGGGTAGAGGTCGAATTTCTCCGCGCCCGGGATCACCGGCGGCAGCAGGTTCGTGGCGATCTCGCCGCCGGTGGCTCCGCCGTAGGCGCGATGGTAACCGGTCCGGTCGGCGGCATACAGCACCGCCTTGCGGCAGTGGATGTTGTCCAGCGGTGCGACGTTGGAATTGAGCGCGGTGAACCACAGCCGGGCGACGAGCGCGGAGTCGGTGTTCGCGCGCAGGCCCTGGTCGGCGAGGATCCGACCCTGCGCCGACGGCCCGACACCGGAGCCCTCGATCGAGACGTCGAGATCACCGGAGATGAGCCGGTTGTCGACGTCGTCGGCGTTGACGTTCAGGTCGACGGTGATCCGGTCGGGCAGCGGGCGGCGGTTCGGGTCGGTGGCCGGGTCCCAGTGCGGGTTGCGGACCATCGTGAAACCCTTGCCCAGCTCGTTGGTCTCGAACATGTACGGGCCGGTCGAGACGACGTGCTCCTTGTACTTCGACCCGGTGTCTTTCGCCTGCGGCACCGGAATGGTGGCCGGTAGCTGCGCGAGGTAGTCGAAACCGCTGAACGCCTTGCTGAGCCGGAATATAATCGTCCGGTCGTCCGGGGTCTCGATCGCCTTCAGGCCGAGCTTGTCCGGGTCGGGATCGGAGTACGGGCTGGTGTAGCCCTGCCGGTCGAGGACGTCGTTGAAGTAGGTTGGCCCGTTGGGGAAGGTTGTTTTGTCCAGCGACCGTTCGACGGCGTACTTGACGTCCTTGCTGGTGACGGGTGTGCCGTCTTCGAACTTGACGCCTTGGCGCAGGGTGTAGGTCCAGGTCTTGGCGTCGTCGCTGGCGCGGCCCAGCGACTCGGCGAGGTCGGGCACCAGCGTTGCGCCCTGCTGGCCCGGTGCCGAATTGAACATCAACAGCGCTCGCCCGTAGTTGCGGATGAAGTTCCAGGAGTAGGAGTAATACGTATCGGCCGGGTCGAGGGAGTCCCAGTCGCCCGAGTTCGAGAACCGCAGGGTGCCGCCTGTCGCGTCCGAGGGATTATGGATTCCACCTGACGCGCCGCCGCTAGCGGACGCGCCGCCGCCGGACGTCGGCCCGCCGCACGCGGCCAGTACCAGCGCGGTGGCCGCGCCGAGCGCAGCCAGCCCGGCTCGGCGACTCGTTCTCATCTCATGTCACCCTTCGTCATCTGCCGGTCTTCGAGGCGCAGTGTCATCGCGACCGCGGATCCAGCGCGTCGCGCAGACCATCGCCGAACAGGTTGAACGCCAGCACCGTGATGAAGATTGCCAGTCCGGGGAAGAGCATGAAGTTCGGCGCGATCTGGAACCAGTGCGTGGCCTCGGACAGCATCCCGCCCCACGTCGGCGTCGGCGGTCGCACCCCGACGCCGAGGAAGGACAGCGCCGCCTCGAACAGGATGTTGGCCGGGATCAGCAGCGTCGAGTAGATCAGGATCGGCGCGGCCAAGTTGGGCAGCATCTCGGTGAACAGGATCCGTGGGCTGCGGGCGCCGAGGCTGCGCGCGGCGTCGATGAACTCGCGCTCGCGCAGCGACAGTGCCTGGCCGCGGATGATCCGGCCGAGGTAGGGCCAGTTGAAGAACCCGATGATGAACACCATCAGCGCGATCCGCAGGGTGTCGCCCGCCAGGCCGAACGCCCGGTCCGGCACCACACCGGCCAGCGCGATCGCGAACAGCAGCAGCGGGAACGCCAGAAAGACGTCCATCGTCCTGCTGATCAGGGTGTCGACCCAGCCTCCGAAGTACCCCGCCATCACGCCCATCACGGTGCCGAGCACCACCGACAGCAGCGTCGCGAGGAACGCGATGAGCAGCGAGATCCGCGAGCCGTAGACGACGCGGCTGAACACGTCACGGCCGTTGACCGGCTCGGCGCCGAACAGGAAGTCCGGGCTGATACCGCCGAAGTTGCCGGCGGGCACCTGCAGGTCGGGATCGACCTTCTCGTAGTGGAACTCCAGCGGCGGATGCCCGAGCACCGCCACGATCACCGGCGCGAAGACCGCGACCAGGATGAGTCCCGCCACGACGCCGCCACCGGCCAGGGCGATCTTGTCGCGCTTGAGGCGCAGCCAGGCGATCTGGCGCAGTGATCGGCCCTGGATCACCGGGCCCATTCCCTCGGTGCCCATTGCCCCGACGGCAACCTCGAGTTGCGCGTGGGCTGGCGACCCGGGGCCCTCCAGCGGAGCGGTCATGGCCGAACCGCCGCGCAGGCCGGATCCGCCAGGTTCATTTGTCTGCCCCCGATGAGCGTCTACCCTCTTCCGTTTCCGCGCGGACGTCGCGGACATCGTAGAAGCACGACGTTCGGTCCTCCCCAGCACCAGCCAGGGCAGGCCACGATGCCGATCTCGGGCTAGCCGGATCCTGAGTGCACTCAGCCTCCCGAGCTCGACAGCAGGGCTGTTCGGTCGACCGTGGACAGCCCTGCTGCCGAGTTCGGGAACCGGAGGGTTGGTCACAGGCCGAGATCACGCTACTTGATCTAAGAATTCAGTATCTGAGTGCACCACAAACCGGCATGCCGGGCACCCGTTCTGAAGTGATGCCTGGTACAACCCGAGCTGTTTTCCTCAGCTATCGTAGAGAGGATACGCGTCATATTGCGGGCTGGCTGGCTGACCGGTTGACCGCCCGCGCGGTCGCCTCGTGTGATGTGCTGATCGCCCTGATCGGGCCAACCTGGTCAACGAGCCAGGACGTGATCGTGCCGCAAATCACGCCCTAGCGAACGCCGCCTCGACCGTTGCCGCTCAGCAAGCACTAAGCGGGCTTCGCCCCACCCCGACCACGCATGTTCCCTGGCTGGCTTGCCCGTGAACTCGACGCCAGCGACATTTCAGTCCTGCCAGACGTAGCTCTGGTCGAGTTCACGGGGCGCGGCACCGACAGAAACACGCCCGACTATTGCCCTGGAGCCGACTCAGACCGCACAGTTGACTCGATCATGACGGCCGGACCGTCTAAGCCCTCTAACACCAATGGCCCAAAACTGCTGTCAAGCCGGTCACCAATAGTGGCGTCGGGGGCCGATGGTGCGCCCGAATCCCCCGAGTAGAGCCAGGATCGCCCCGACCACGATCAAGATGACTCCAATAGTGATCAGTATGCTGAGCGGAAGCAGGTAGCCAACTATCACTAAGATGATACCGAGGACGATCATGATTCCTCCTGGGAATTACGCCCGAGTTCGACTGGCCCGGACCTGTACCATACGATGCAGGACCGTGCCATACCAAGTGTTTACCCCATTTTGGACTCCGGCAAACGTGCCGAGCCCGTCGCGGCACCCGCTGCGTCGGCGCCGGGCAGCGGGGCGGCGGGGTAGGGCCGGTGACGCTGTCAGGTCGGCCTGCGAGGTGGCGGCGTACTACCCGCCGTTCGGGTTCGCGGCGTCCGGTGTGGTCAAGGTGGCTGCAGGCGCCGACCCGCCCCCCAGCAAGGTATGCCCTGGGTCAGCAACGAGCAGCTTCGATGTCATGTCCGGGGCCGCAGCGGGGGTTACAGTTGTGCTGACAGTCGGGGATCAGCGCAGAGAGGGGGCTTGCGTGCGGGACAGCGCACACCCGGCCGGGCAGGAACAACATCCGAATATCGACAGCACAGTCCCGCACTCGGCTCGGTTCTGGGACTACTTGCTTGGCGGCAAGGACAACTACCCGGTTGACCGTGAGATCGGTGCGCAGGTTCTGTTAATCGATCCCGACCTGCCCGCCGCCGCTCGCGCCGACCGGGGGTTCCTGGTCCGAGCCGTCCGGTATTTGGCGGGAGAGGTAGAGATCCGCCAGTTCCTCGACATCGGCACCGGGCTGCCCACCGTTAACAATACCCATCAAGTCGCCCAGGCGACGGTGCCGGAGTGCCGCATCGTCTATGTGGACAATGATCCGCTCGTGCTGGCTCATGCCCGCGCCCTGCTCACCAGCACGCCACAAGGTGCCACCGCCTACCTTCACGCCGACGTGCGGGAACCCGATAAGATCCTGCAAGAAGCAGCCCGCACCCTGGACTTTGCCCAGCCTGTGGCACTCATGCTGCTGGGGATCATCAACTACATCATGGACACCGCTGAGGCGCATACCATCGTCAGCCAGCTCTTAGGTGCCCTGCCCTCCGGTAGCTACCTGGCGATGTCCCACCCCACCGCAGAAGTCCACGGCGAAGCGGTGGAAGAGTCGATGCGGCACTGGAATTCCAGCGGCGCGGCCCCGCTCAGAACCCGCAGCCGCCAGGAACTCATCGGCTTCTTCGACGGATTGGAGCTTTTGGAGCCCGGCGTGGTCTCATGTTCGTTGTGGCGCCCGGAGACCAGCGACGTCGGAACCCATGCCGAGGTACACCAGTACTGCGGGGTGGGGCGAAAGTCCTGATCTCAGTTCAGCACTCTTTGTGCATACTGTTCAGGAATCTGGTTGTCTCAGTGGGGGATTTGGCCTGGACGCACAAGCGATCCATGATCACCAGATAATGCTGGATATCCTCGCTCTTGTCCAGGTAGAGGGCGCTGGTGAGCTGTTCGAGGTACACGATGTCTGGCAGGTCGGGTTCGGAGAATCGCAGGATCGCGAATGGACCACCTACTGCCGCGTGCCCCCCGGCGTAGAGCGGCATCGCTTGGATAGTGATGTTGGGTAACTCAGCCATCTCGATCAGATGCTTAATCTGTGCCCGCATCGCCGAACGTCCGTCGAGCCGCAATAGGGCCGCCTCGTCGATCACAACCCACAAGTTGGGTGCACCGGGCTGGGTGAGGATTTCCTGACGCTTCATGCGCAGTGCGATCCGCCGCTCGATGTCGTCGTCGGACTCGGCCGAGTGGCCGAGCCGGATGACAGCGCGGGCGCACTCCGGGGTCTGCAGCAGGCCGGGCACGAGCTGGGGCTCATAGTTGCGAATGACTGCGCACGACTGCTCAAGACCGAGGTACAGCTCGAACCACTCCGGCAGGATGTCGTTGTAGCGGTGCCACCAGCCGGGCGCGTTGGCCCGCTCGGCCAGCTCCAGGAACGCTCCTCGTCGCTGCTCGTCTGTGACGCCGTAGAGGGTGAGCAGATCGGCAACGTCGCGTTCCTTGAAACCTACCCGCCCGGCCTCCATGCGGTTGATCTTGGCGGCGGACACGCGGATCGCGCGCCCGGCCACCTCGGCGGTGATTCCCCTCGCTTCACGAAGCCGGCCTAGCTGAGCTCCCAACGCGATGCGCAGGACGGTCGGTCCCTGTGGTCGGACCGGTGCATGGCTACCGGTCGCGTCCGGACCCCACTGAGCTTCTCTCATCAGTCCTCCACAGGTGAAACGCCACGTCCTTGACCGTCCCCCCCACCGACGCGCCATGCTGCTCCCAGGGAATCATTCCATTCTCTCGTCGAATTTACCATCCTTCACGCTCTGGAGGAACGCGGTCAACTCGGCCCGAGTGTAGATCAGGGCGGGACCACTCGGGTGCCGGGAGTTGCGCACGGCGACCCCCCCGACTGGCAGCTCCGCCAACTCCACACAGTTTCCGCTGGGATTGCTATGACGGCTCTTTCTCCAGGTGACCCCCCGCAGTCGTGTGCCCGGCATACCGTTGGTGATCTGCGGCACCTGCTGCGCCTCCCTCGGCTCCGGGTAGGTCAGCATGCCCACAGGAGGTGGCGTAGAGCAACACCTGAGACCTGTGGAAGGCAGCCGCCGGATGGGTTGGCTGGTGTGGTGGCCCTGCATTGTAATCAGCCGGTGCCGCAGAGTGGTGATCATGGCGCTTTTGCCGAAGATACCCGAGCTGGTTTTGCGGTATGTCTTGACCAGGAATGCCGTAGGTCCGGAAATGCATTGCGAACTGCGATCGATATAGAGGTATTGCTGCCCTGCGATGTCGAGCGACGGCTGACGGTGAGAGTGAGCTGAGAGCTGGGTGCGAGCGGGCCGGGTGAGGATTGTGGCACCGATCCGCGAGGAGGCTGGAAATGACGACGACCATCGAGGTCAACGAGACCACCGCCCACCAGCGCGATGCGCTGGGCGGGCGCCTGTTCGGCTTCCTGCTGGGCGGGATGGAGCTGCTGACTGTGCAGCTCGGGGTGCAGACGGGGCTCTATGCGGCACTGCGCCGCGGCGGGCCGGCCAGCGCGAGTGAACTCGCGGGTCGGGCCGGAGTTGCGCAGCGCTACGCCCGGGAATGGCTGGAGCAGCAGGCCACGGCGGGGATCGTGGAGGTGACCGCGCCCGGTGGCCCGGCGCAGCGCCGCTACCAGCTGCCCGACGGGCACGCGGAGGCCCTTCTCGATGAGGACAGCCCCGGCTACATGGCCGCGGCGGCGCCTACTCTGGTGGGGTTGACCAGGGCGCTCGGCGAGGTGGCCGCTGCCTACCGGACGGGGGACGGGGTCGCCTACGCGCGCTACGGGGCCGACATCCGCCACGGCATCAGCAGCTTCAACCGGCCGATGTTCGCCAACGAGCTGGCGACCGAGTGGCTACCCGCGCTCGGCGACGTGCATGCCCGGCTGAGTTCCGGGGCATCGGCCCGGGTGCTCGACGTGGGCTGCGGCACCGGATGGTCGAGCATCGCCCTGGCCCGGGCCTATCCAGGCGTACAGGTCGACGGCGTCGATCTCGATGAGGCCTCGGTCGTCGACGCGCGCCGCAACGCCGCCGACGCCGCAGTGGCCGACCGGGTCCGATTCGAGGCCGGCGACGCCGCCGCGCTCGACGGCGCGGGTGGCTACGACCTCGCCTGCATCTTCGAGGCGCTGCACGACATGGGCGACCCGGTCGGGGCGCTGCGGCAGATCCGCGGGCTGCTCGGGCCCGCCGCGCCGCTGCTGGTCGCCGACGAGCGGGTCGCGGAGTCGTTCACCGCGACGGGCGACGAGGTCGAGCGCTTCATGTACGCGTTCAGCGTGCTGCACTGCCTGCCCGCGACACTCGCGGAATCATCGAAGATCGCCCACGGCACGGTGCTGCGCGCCGACACCGTCCGGGAATGGGCCCGCGCTGCCGGCTACACCGGCGTCGAGGTCCTGCCGATCGCCAACGACTTCTGGCGCTTCTACCGGCTGGACTCCTGACATGGGCACGCAGCTAGACCGGCTATCGTGGTGCCGGAGGGTGGCGTGGAGCCGGTGCGCGCCGCCGGTTGCGACGGCGGCGCCCGGCTGCTCACCAGGGCACCGGGCTATCTCCTCGACGTGGACGGCGACCAGGTTGACATCGTTCGGTTCGAACGGCTGGTGCGCGCTGCCGGGTCCCAGCCGCCCGAGCAGGCCGCGGCGCTGCTCGAGGAGGCCTTATCTCTCTGGCGGGGTCCGGCCTACGCCGAGTTCGCCGACGAGGAGTTCGCCCGGGCTGACGCCACCCGGCTGGAGGAGCTCCGGCTCGCCGCCGGCTCGGACTGGGACGGCGCTCTCACCGCCAGCGGCACTGCAACACCGGCTTACGGAGCGGACGCCGACCGGCTCGTCACGCACGCGGCGGTACTCCGTGGTGCGCTCGGTCCGGGTCGTTTCTCCGCCGCCATCGCACGCGGCGCCGCGCTGGGTGACGACGGGGCAGTTCCCTTCGCCCGCACGGCTCTCAGCCATGTCGCGGATTGACCCCACCGCGGTCAAGCCGATTCGATCTTGCGCTGAGCCGCTTGGCCGGGCAACGCCGTGGCTCAGTCCTTGGGCCTGCGCTCGACGATGAAGCGCACCTCGCTGCCATCGTCGGCGGGTTCGACGTCAAGCTCCTGCTCGTGGAGTTCATAGACCACAGTGGCTGCCAGGAAGATCTTGGCGCCGCTGATCTCGATCACGGTGTCCTCGTCGGCCGGGGCCGCCGCAATGGACAGCCCCAACCCTTCTGACCGGCTGGTTTGGCCCTGGGGTGCGATCCTCAGGCCCGCCCCCTCCGGCATCTGGTTCTTGGTCACGAGTGAGTTGATGGCCCGGGCCGCCGCCTCGGTCACTGTCAGCATGCCGTTACCGTAGGCGTCATCCCCCGCGACGCGTAAGCGGGAGGTCGCTGGACGCCACTTCCGCACCACACGCCGCCTGAAAGCGCGACGCCGTGACCATCGCGATGTGCTGCTGCTGACTCGGGCACCGCAGGCCGACACACCGGGCATGGCAGCCCGACACGCCGGCAGGGCGAGTGGTTCAACGCTTTTTGCTGGGCTCCTCGGGGGTCAGCGCTTCGACGGTGTGCTCGCGCACCGGGCGCAGCTCAAACTCCCCGAACTGGCCGCGGCGCACGGCCACGGCACTCATCGGCAGGGGTCGGCTCTGCCGATGACGGGGAGTGACGGTCATTCCGGCCCGCGGTCGGCGGTCGGAGACGGGCGTGCGCATGTGGTCCTTCTTCGTTGTGTTTCACGGCGGCCGCCAGCTGGGATGGGAGCACAACACGCGTGCACAGCAGGGTCAATCCCCGCATGCTCGGGTGCCCTCCGGCCATCGGCGGATCTACTGGTTTATTCCAGGCGACAAGCCAGCATGGTGCTGCCCCCGGCTCTCGCCCGCGGTGAAGGCTACTCCCCGCCTTCACCGCGAGCATACCTGCTATCGGATGGCACCCGCCTGGGTGACAGCCCGACCTTGCCCGGTCCGGGATCGCCACCCAGCCCGTTCGGTGCGAGGCTGTGCGATCATCAGCCAGGTAGGCTCACGACGCAGGACAGCCACCAGTGCGAGGGAGGCTCCGGTGGAACTCGACGACCATCCCGTTCAGGCCGGCCTGTGAGCACCCCGGAGACCGGTGAGCGGCTTACCGGCAGGACCGTATCCACACCGGCTCGCCGCGCGCCGCAGGTGACGAGGATGCTCGCCTGGGCCGGCGTTGCTGCCCAGCGGCTGGAGGCGGCGCGGGTGGTTCTCGGCGATCGCAGCATGCGGGCCAGCGGTTGCCTGGTCAGTGCACGGCAAGACGACGCCGAGGCGTACTCCGCGTCCTACTCCCTGGCCACCGACGACGCCGGGGTAGTGCAGCGGCTGACCGTCCGCACCATTCGGGCCCAAGGCGAGCAGTACGTCAATCTGACTCGCTCGGAGGAGGGCATCTGGCTGGTCGAACGGGTCGGCCAGGGTGCGGGCACCGTGCGGACCAACTTCGGTGGCGCCTTGGACGTCGATCTGGCGTTCAGCCCACTGTTCAATGCTCTTCCCGTGCGCCGGTTGGGCCTGCATCGCGCTGCCGCCGAGCACGACCTGCCGGTGGTGTTCGTCTCGTTGCCGGGCCTTGAGGTGGACTGTGGCCGGCAGACTTACCACACCGCGGCGGTGGGCGAGACGACGGTGGTGCGCTTCGCCAGCGACCTGTTCGAAGCGGAACTCACCGTGGACACCGACGGTCTGGTGCTCACGTACCCCGGATTGGCCATGCGCACCTGAACTTGTGCGTCTGACCTGGGATCAGCCGGCGGCAATCTGGGCGCCGGCGGCGAGCACCGCCTGCTCCCCACCCCGCACCGCGGCGACCTGGATCCCCACTGGTAACCCGATCACCCCCGGTGCGGGCACCGAAACGGCGGGCCAGCCCAGCAGGTTGAAGGGCAGCGCGAGGGACAGCAGCGCGGGCCGCACTGCGACCTGGGTGCCATCCGAGACTTGGACCTGCTCGGCGCCGATCGGGGTGGCGCGCAGTGGGGTGGTCGGCAGCAGCAGCAGGTCGATCCCTGCGGTTCTCAGGCGACAGGTCAGCTCGGTGGCCAGCCTGTGTCGGGTCCGCTGCGCGCTGACGTAGTCGGCGGCGGTGTGTCTGGCGGCGGCCTGCAGCCGCGCCGCGGTGGCCGGCTGGTAGTCGCCGGGGCGCTGGGACAGCCAGCGCGCGTGGGTGGCGTAGGCCTCCGCGCCGACGATCACGGAGTAGGTGGCGGCGAATTCCTCGATGCCGGGCAGTTCGACGTCGCGCAGGATGGCCCCCGCGGTGCCCAGCGCGGCGGCGGCGCGGTCCGCGGCGGCGGTGATCTCCGGGTCATGCACCCGCCAGTAGGAGTCGGTGGGGCGCCCGACCACGGTGCCGTCCACCGGGGCTGCCGGGTCGATCCGGTGCCCGGTCAGCGCGCTGAAGGCGACTGCGACGGTGTTGATGTCGGCGCCGAGCAGCCCGATGTGGTCCAAGGTCTCCGACAGCGGGAACACCCCGGTGGTGGGTAGCACGCCGTGCGCCGGTTTGAGCCCGACCACCCCACACAGCGCGGCCGGGGTGCGCGTCGAGCAGCCGGTGTCGGTGCCCACCGCCAGTGGTACCAGTCCCGCGGCCACCGCGGCCGCCGACCCGCTCGACGAGCCACCGGTGATCCGCTGCGGATCGTGCGGGTTGCGGCACGGGCCCTCGGCGGCGACGTCCCCGGTAGGGCCGTAGGCGAATTCGTGCGTGTGGGTCTTGGCGACCACCATTGCGCCGGCTGCGCGCAACCGGGCCACCACGTCGGCGTCGTGCTGCGCCGGGGCGGCGTCGGCCAGCACCGCGCTACCACAGCGGGTCGGCTGGCCGGCCACGTCGATGACGTCCTTCACCGCCACCGCCCACCCGCTCAACACCCCCGCGCGCGGCGCCCCCTGACTTGCGACCACCTGCACGATCGCGTTCCACGGGTCATCCCCCAGCCGCCAGTCGCGATATGGATGCTTGTCGCGGTCAACGGGGCGCTTTCCACCGCGACAAGCATCCATATCGCGGTCCGAGCGGTTAGAGGGTGACTTGGCAGCGGGTGCCGTGGAGGGCTATTACCCGGCCGCCGGCGCGACCGATTTCGCGTAGCTGGACGAGCGCGCCGGGAGCGGTCAGGTCGACGTGCACTGTGTCTATCCGCACCGTGTCGTCGCGGGCTGCGTCGAAGGCTCGGCGGGCCAGGTGGCCGGCCCGAACGGTGGCGTCCAGTGCGCCGGTGGACGCCAGTGAGCCGCGGGCCGCGCCCAGCCGGCCGAGCGCATCGTCCACCGCCCCGAGCAGTGCGTCGCGGTTGCCCTCGCACATCGCGCGCACCAGTTCGGGCCGGGAGGCGGCCACCCGGGTGCCGTCGGTGAACGAACCCGCGCCCAGCGCCATCGCCAGGGGTCCACCGTCGGCGCCCACCGATGCGAGCACCGCGGCCAGCACGTGCGGCAGGTGTGACACCCGGGCGACCGCGGCGTCGTGGTCCTGGGCGCCGGCCGGCACCACGTGCGCTCCGCAGTCCAGCGCGAGCCGGGCGACCTGCGCCCACACCACCGGGTCGGTGCCGTCGTCGGTACCCACTACCCAGGGCGCCCCGGTGAACAGCGTCGCCGACCCAGCCGCCCAGCCCGAGGCCGACGTCCCCGCCATCGGGTGCCCGCCGACATAGCGCGCCGAGGGGACGTGCCGCGCTACCGCGGCGGCGACGGGTTGCTTGACGCTGACCACGTCGGTGAGCCGGCAGTGCGGCGCGTATCGCGCCACCACCTGCAGCACGTCGACGACCGCGGGCAGGGGTACCGCGAGCACCACCAGCGCGTCGTCGCCGGTGGCGGCCCGCAGCGCATCCTCAAGCGCGGACGTGACGTCGAAGCCGGCCTCCCGGGCAGCGGTGACATTAGTGGGGGAGGGCGCGGTGCCCCGGACCTTCCACCCGGCGCCGTCGGCAGCGCGCAGCAACGACCCGCCGATCAGGCCCAACCCGATCACACACAGCGCGCGGTCGCTCACCGGGTCAACGCCTCGAGGGCGAAACCGGCGTAAAGGGCCACCCCGTGCACCATCGCCGACTCGTCGAAGATGACCCGGTTGGAATGGTTCGCCGGGGTGGTGTCCGGCTCATCGCCTGCCGGGCAGGCGCCGAGGAACGCCATCGCGCCGGGCACCTTCGCCAGCACGTAGGAGAAGTCCTCGGCGCCCATCATCGGGTCCGGCATGGTCTCGGCGTGGTGTTCGCCCAGCACCCGGCGGGCCATGTCGAGCACCTGCGGGCTCACCTCGCTGTCGTTGACGGTGACCGGGTAGCCGTGCTCGATCTGCACGGTGGCGGTGCAGCCATGCGCTGCCGCGACGTGTTCGCAGACGCGACGCACCTCCTGGTGCACCGTGGTGCGGGTGTGCTCGGACAGCGCGCGGATCGTGCCTTCCAGCTCCGCGGTCTCGGGGATGATGTTGGAGGTGGTGCCCGCGCAGATCCGGGTGACGGTGATCACCGCTGGGTCGAAGACGTTGAGCGTCCGGGTGACCATCGTCTGCAGTGCGCCGACCATCGCGGCGGCTGCGGGTATCGGGTCCAGCGCGTTCTGCGGCGCCGAGGCGTGCCCGCCTCGGCCGGTGACGGTCACCCGCAGCACATCCGAGGACGCCATGATGGCGCCGGGTCTGGTCTGCACCACTCCGCGGTCCAGGGTGGACGTGATGTGCACGGCCAGCGCGCGCTCGGGCATTCCGGCGATGTCCAGCAGGCCTTCGTCGAGCATGTGCCGCGCCCCGTGGAAGCCCTCCTCCCCGGGCTGGAACATCAGCAGCACCCGCCCGGCCAGCTCCTCGCGCTGCTCGGCGAGCAGCCGCGCGGCCGAGGCCAGCATCGCGACGTGGGTGTCATGCCCGCAGGCGTGCATCGAGCCCGCCAGCTGCGAGCTGAACGGCACTCCCGACAGTTCGGCGACCGGCAGCGCGTCCATGTCTGCCCGCAACAGGACCGTCGGCCCCGGCCGGCCGCCCTCGATCACCCCGATCACCGAGCTGGCGCCGTGCCCGGTCCGCACCTGCACGGGCAGGTCGGCCAACGCCGCCAGCACAGCGGATTGGGTTTCGGGCAGGTGCAGACCCTGCTCCGGGTGCCGATGCAGGGCGCGGCGCAGCGCGACCGTGCGCGGCTGCAGCGTTCTGGCCGCGCACACCAGGCTGCTCGGGCCGGCATCGGTCGAACACGGTCCGGAACCGCTGCTGGCGCGCCGTCGATGACGGGGGGCGGGCGTGCTCACAGCACCCTATCCTCGCACCTCATCTGGGTATCGGTGGTTCGGACACGTATTGTGCTTCCGTGCAGTCTCGGGCAGCGCATACTGGTGTCATGGCGGTTACCGGCTTCGCCGTCGCTGTGGTTCGCGAGGACGGGCGCTGGCAGTGCACACCACTGGACACTGCGGCCCTGCGAGATCTCGACGCGGCCATCACTGAGCTGCGCGGACAGCGCTCCACCGGGGCCATTTTCGGCCTGCTCGACGTCGATGACGAGTTCTTCGTCGTGGTGCGACCCGTGCCTGGCGGCGTGCAGTTGCTGCTGTCCGACGCCGTTGCAGCGCTGGACTACGACGTCGCCGCCGATGTGCTCGACCTGCTGCGCGTCGAGGTCCCCGAAGAAGACGCTGTGGATGCAGACGATGTGTGGCCGGAGGGCGACCTCGGGCTGCTCGCCGACCTGGGGCTGCCGGCAGCGGAGATGCAGGTGATCATCGATGAGGTGGACCTGTACCCGGACGAGCAGCTCGACATGATCGCCCAGCGGTGCGGGTTCCGGTCACAGCTGTCCGCTTTGCTGGAGAAGCAGCCGGGATGACGGCCGCGGCGGCCGGTGCCGACGCGGCGCTGGTCCGGCGCGCTCTGGAGGTGGCCCGCGGTGCGGCGGCCACCGGGGACATCCCGATCGGAGCGGTGCTGGTGGACGCCAACGGTGTCGAGCTGGCCGCTGCCTGCAACGCTCGGGAGGCCACCGGGGATCCCACCGCGCACGCCGAGTTGCTGGTGCTGCGTTCTGGGGCGGCTCGGTTGCGCTTGGACGGGCGCGGTGATGGCTGGCGGTTGGTGGGTTGCACGCTGGCAGTCACAGTGGAGCCGTGCACGATGTGCGCGGGCGCCCTGGTGGCGGCCCGGGTGGGGCGTCTGGTGTTCGGTGCCTGGGAGCCCAAGACCGGTGCCGTCGGCTCGCTGTGGGACGTCGTCCGGGACCGCCGGTTGAACCACCGCCCCGAGGTCGTCGGGGGGGTCCTCGCAGAGGAGTGCGCTGGTCTGCTCACCGGGTTCTTCGCTGACCACCGCACGGGGGGCGCGCCGATACGTCCGGTATCGTGACCGGCGGTAGCGTGTCCGAGCGGCCGAAGGAGCGCGCCTCGAAAGCGCGTGAGGGTTCACGCCCTCCGTGGGTTCAAATCCCACCGCTACCGCCATCTAGCAGGAGAAACGCCCGGGTGATCTAGCGGGCCCCGGCTTCCCCCGCCGCCGTCTCAGTTTGACCGGATGGCAGGACTCCCTGTATCGCCCTGTCTCTGATTGCTCCGCTCTGCGGGGACGGAACCGCCGCCACTTTTCGGGCCAAATCGCGGCTGCTACGGCCGAAAGCTGACTCAATGAGGTCCTGCGCGCGATGCAGGTCGCGCGGGCGCTGTGATCGGGGCTGACGGTAGTCAGCAGCGCGCCGTTGGGACCGCGGACACCGAGGGACAGGCCACCTCCCCGTTGGCCGGGCGAGTCAGCCATATGTTAGATAGTTAGTTACATGCCTACATGATGTATGTTAGTATCATACATGGAGGCAGTTGCCAACCTGCATGGCGTAGGAGCGTAACTGAGTTACACACATGATATTCGCGGTGCCTGAGCTGGGAGAAGCCGAGATTCGCGTCCTCGGACTCATCGAGGACCTCAAGACGCGGCTTCGCCACCAACTGCATGATCCTCGTCGATGGGCGGGTTCCCTGCGGCGCGTCTCCCTGGCGAGGGCAATCCAAGGTTCGAACAGCATCGAAGGATACGAGGCCGGGCTCGATGACGCTGTCGACGTCGCGGCAGGCGAGGAGCCACTTGACGCCAACGAAGAGACCAGCCTGGCCCTTCGCGGCTACCGCGACGCAATGACGTATGTACTGCAAATGGCAGAAGATGAGGATGGTTTCCTCTACAGCTCCCAATTACTAAAATCGCTGCACTTCATGATGACGAGTTACTCTCTCGCAAATCGACCAGGCCGGTGGAGGGCAGGAAGCGTTTACGTTCGGAACGACGAGACAGGGGAAGTGGTATACGAGGGGCCAGACATCGACCAAGTGCCAATGCTCATTGAGGAACTTGTCGCTAACCTGAATGAAGGGCAAGAGCTTAACAGTTCGATCATTAAGGCGGCAATGGCACACCTGAACCTCGTAATGATCCACCCTTTCCGCGATGGAAATGGTCGAATGTCGCGCTGTTTGCAGAGCCTTGTTCTCGCCCGGGATGGCGTACTAAGTCCAGTTTTTATGAGCATTGAGGAGTACTTAGGCCGCAACACCCAGAGCTACTACAACGTCTTGGGGCAAGTGGGGGGTGGGTCTTGGCAGCCTGAGCGAGACACAGGTCCATGGATCCGGTACATCTTGACGGCCCATCTGCGGCAGGCGCGGACTATGTTGCGGCGGGTGAATGAGAGCGAGCGCATGTGGTCGGAGCTTGAAAGGATAGTATCGACGCGGCGCCTGCCGGATCGAACGATAATGGCACTCTTCGATGCAACGATCGGACTCCGGGTTCGTAACGCGACTTATCGATCCTACTTTGACGATGGGACGGAAAAGATAACCGAAGTAACCGCTAGTCGTGATCTTAAGCAGTTGGTGGACGCCGACTTACTCGAACCCAGAGGTGAGAGGCGCGGGCGCTACTACGTAGCCCGACCCGAGCTGGCAAACATTCGCAAGATGGTTATTTCCATGCGGGACAAGCGGGATGATTCTGACCCCTTTGCAGTGGTACAATGATTGCGGTTCGATAGGTGTCTAACTGCGCCTCACTCTACGTATTCCATCATCAGCTGAGCGAGTCAGCGTCAGCAGCCCAACTGAGGCGTCAACCATGATGGTGCAAGCTAATCAGCATGCGTAGGCGGATCCACACTCGGCTGAGCGTCAGAGCGCGCCGGATTGCAGGTAGCGGCCGCATGTCAACGGCGCGGGTACCGTTCAGTTTCCGTCTCGGTTGGTCCTTCCCCTTCGCTCGGGGCATCGACGGGCTGGACCAGGGGATGCCCTGACCGTCCTGCACACGGTGCTGTTTGACCGGTCCACCTGAAGATCGCCGGCCGGGCTGCGCTTGGCCTGCGTCATTGCCAGCTTGGGTCTTTGGTTTATAGGGGTCTCATTTAGGGTCTCAGTCGCTGAGGATCGTGGATGCTCACGGAAGACCAGAACCAGCCGATGACCTGCTGAAACACCCCAGGTGATCTGGGTTGAACCGCGGATCGCAAACCTCGAAAGCGCGTAAGGGTTCACGCCCTCCGTGGGTTCAAATCCCACCGCTACCGCCATCTAGCAGGAGAAACGCCGCAGTGACCTCGTGCCCACCCCGGCGGGTTTCCGTTTCCGTCTCAGTTGACCCCTCCGACTACCGTTCGGACTGGTCGTCATATCCGTCGTCATGGACAGCGCAGGAAGCGGCGCCGATCATCCCGACTTTCGAGCTCTGATCGAACGGGCATTCGATCCCGGATGTGTCCGGTGGGGATCCTCATCCGTTACACCAGCCGCGTGTCCCTCGTGCTCCGACATCGGCTCCGCTCACCCCCGCGAGGCCGCCCGCCGCACGTGTCGTTACTAGTGCGGGATAGGTCTGTCTCTGCCGGTGATGGGTTCCGACGTGCCCCTGTGGCCACGAGCTTGGGGAGAGTCGATCAGGAGGTGTGCAATGGGTCCCTTCTGGGACGGGCTCTGAGGCGAGCCGGGACTGCTAGTCCGACCCGGATCCGCTCAGCGCCCGGCGGTGCCGAGGTCGTCGGATCGTCCGGCGTTCAGGCGGGACCACTGGGCGATGGGGCGTCCGTTAGTCCGCGTGTTGGAGCCGTCGACTTGCCACTGTTGTGGCCAGCCGGGGGGCGAGTCCTCCTGCGGCTCCTGGCGTCCGTACACGGTGAGGTCCATGAGCGCGTAGCTGTAGTCCATTACCTCTACGCCGCGGTAGGTCGTCCAGTAGGTTTCGAAAACGCGGTCGCCGTCCCGCACGTAGCACACGAGGTGCATCATGCCGATGTGGCGCCCGACGAGGAGCGCGTCGGCGGAGTCTTGCGCGGAGTACCAGGGCATGTCCCAGCCCATGAAGTCGTGGTAGCGGATGCTTTCGTCGTAGGGACCCTGACAGAAGACCGCGTAGGTGATGTCGCGGGAATGAAGGTAGGACAACTCCGCGACCTGGGTGTTGCACCACGTGCAGCCTTCGCACTGGGCGGGCGCGGGTCGGCCGGTGTGCCACATGAAGTAGTAGGCGATGAGCTGTCGGCGCCCTTCGAACGCTTCGAGCAGGGTGAGCGGCCCGTGTGGGCCGATCAGTGTGATGGCGGGGTCCACCTCCACCATCGGCAGCCGCCGACGGGTCGCCGAGATCGCGTCACCTTCCCGGGTGTGCGCCTTCTCCCGAACCCGCAGCCTGTCCAGTTCGGCCTGGAAGGTGGCCCGGTCGACCACCGCGGGCAGCGCGGGGGTGTCGTTGCCGCCGGCGTTCGGTAGCCCCGCGTTCTCCGTGTTCTCTTTCATGATCGCCTCCATGTGTAGCCTCCAACAAGTAGCAACTGACTGGTTGCCATACTATGGCAACCAGTCAGTTGCGTCAATCTCTCGGGTTGAACTGCGATGTCGACCGGGGTCCGCGACGACCTACCTGGGTGATCGGGGCACCGGTGGAGGCGCGACCAGGACCTCATCGGAGCACGAACGTCGCGGGCTGAAACCGCTCTTCTGGACCCAACATCAAGCCCTACGACCAGTCCAGCTCGACTTGGACACTCACCTCGAACTCACCTCGAACTCACCTCGAACTCACCGGCGAAGCACCGCGCGAATCGATCACCTGAGCCGCCATCGGGCCCGCGCGGTAGGGACGCTCCGCCGGCGAGTTGAGTCCGGACCGCCACCTTTCGACTCTGAGGCCGACCCGCAGGCCGCGCGGCCAACGGCCTCGTGTCAGATGAGGAACCCGAGCCGGACAAGATCGTTAGTGGTGTCCTCCCTAGGAGGCATCCGGTACCCGGACGGCCTGTGCGCTGGGAAGTCTCAGATAGGTGGTACGCGAAGATTCTCATTGAGCCCGGGATATCCGGACGCGTCCGGCAGATATTGCGCGGTCGGTCTCGGCACGGCGGTGTCTGGACGGCTGTTGGCAGTTCGATCATGCGCCGTGCGTCGAGCTGAGAGCCCTCCCCTGGTCGGTCACGCAGCTCCTCGAAGTAGTCGATCCCGCCGTGGCCGCCGTCGAACAGCTCGAAGTGCACCCCGCTCGTCGGGGACCTCGACGGCTCGCAGCTGATCGCGGAACGCCTTCGCGCCCCCAAAATATTCTGCCGTCCACGCCACTACGGCGTCCGTGGTCCCCGTCCGTCTCAGTTTCCGTCTCAGTTCACTCCGGTACGGCCTCACTACCCATGTGCCAGTCTTCGCTAGATCCGCAGGACAGCGAACACTGGAACGGTCACGAACGGGTAGGGATGGACCTCGAAGCGGCACAGGCGGTCGTCCTACTCGACGCGCCGGACGCCCTCGCGGACCTGATCGTCGAGTTCGCACCGGCTGGAACCTGACGGCGGGCTCCGTGCGCGCAGTTGGTGCCAGGTTGAGCCAATATGGCTTTTCATGGCGCCACATCGGTGCCATGATGGTGTCATGGAACTCACGTCGTATGTCGAGGCTCTCCGTAATGAGCTTGCGGTGGCCGCCGAGGCCGGGGGGGACGATGCCCGTGCACTGGCCGAGCGGCTCACCGCGCCGTTGGAGTCGGCGGTGCGCCTCGTCCTGTTGGACGCGCTGTCGGCGGCGGCGGATGAGATCACCCGCGACCTCGCGCCGGGCTCCGTGGATCTCCGCCTGCGTGGACGTGAGCCCAGTTTCGTCGTGACGCCCCCGCCCGCCGATCACTTCGACGAGCCGGACACGTCCGCAGCGGGTGTCGCGCCGCGGGTGTCACCGGACGGCGAGGAGGGCGCGATGGCGCGGATCAACGTCCGCCTCGGCGAGCACCTCAAGGGTCGGATCGAGGAGGCCGCCGGCCAGGCAGGGCTCTCGGTCAACGCCTGGCTCGTCCGGGCGGCCGCGGCCGCGCTGGAGTCCGGCGACCGCAGCGGCCGCTCCGATCGGCGCGCCCCGCGGGGCGGGCAGCGTTACACCGGCTGGGTGCGCTAGCGCACCCGACACCATCCCAAGACTCGTCCCACCAGCGGGGACGCCCCAGCTAGAGCACATCCGGAGGGATCGCCATGCCCGCCTTCGACACTCCCGAGCCGATTTCGGTCGTGATTGATCTTGCCGTCGGTGACGACCGTATCACCGCGAGCGACCGCGACGACACGGTCGTGGAGGTGCGCCCGAGCGACGGGTCCCACGAACCAGACGTGCGGGCCGCGCAGCACACCCGCGTGGAGTACACGACCGGCAGACTGCTGGTCACGGCGCCGAAGCAGCGCGGTCTCGGCCTGTTCAGCAAGATCGGGTCGATCGACGTGACGATCGACCTGCCGGCGGGCTCGCACGTGCAGGGCACGGCCTCGATCGCGGCATTCCGCTGCGCAGGCCGCCTCGCCGAGTGCCGGGTCAAGACCTCGATCGGGGACATCCAGCTCGACCACACGGGCCCGGTCGACCTGAACACCGGTAGTGGCGCGATCGTCGTGGATCACGTGGATGGCCACGCCGAGCTCAGCGCCGGGTCCGGCCGGGTACGCCTGCGCGAGACCGACGGCACCGCGGTGATCAAGAACTCCAACGGCGACACCTGGGTCGGCGAGATCACCGGCGACCTGCGGGTCAACGCGGCCAACGGCGACATCTCCGTCGACCACGCCCAGGCCAGCGTCACCGCCACCACCGCCAACGGAGACGTCCGAATCGGCGAGGTCACGCGCGGCTCGGCGTCGCTCAAGACCGCCCGCGGTGAGATCGAGCTCGGCATCCGCCCCCGGCACCGCCGCCCGACTCGACGTCCATACGCAGTTCGGCCGCGTGCACAACCACATGGACGCCACCGAGGAACCCGAGCCGTCCGACGAGACCGTCGAGGCGCGCGCCCGCACCAGCTACGGCGACATCGTGATCCGCCGCTCCTGATCGGCTACGAAAACGAGGAAGCATGACCACCAGTCCATCCCCACCGGCGATCGCGGCAACCGGGCTGTGTAAGTCGTACGGCGACAAGATCGTGCTCGACGGCATCGACCTTGCGGGTCCCAGCCGCAACGATCTTCGCCCTGCTCGGCCCGAACGGCGCCGGGAAGACCACCACGGTCCGGATCCTGTCGACGCTCATCGGCGCCGACTCCGGCGAGATCCACATCGCCGGCCACGACCTGGCCCGCGACCCCGATGCCGTCCGTACCGCGATCGGCGTCACCGGCCAGTTCTCCGCGGTGGACAACCTGCTCACCGGCGAGGAGAACCTCCTCCTCATGGCTGACCTGCACCACCTGGAGCGGCGCGAGGGCCGCCGCCGCACGGCTGAGCTGCTGGACCGGTTCGATCTGGTCGAGGCGGCCGGGATGACGCCGGTGACCTACTCCGGCGGGATGCGGCGCCGGCTCGACCTCGCGATGACCCTGGTCGGCGACCCGCGCGTCATCTTCCTCGACGAGCCGACCACCGGCCTCGACCCGCGCACCCGCCGCACGATGTGGCAGGCCATCCGCGACCTCGTCGCCGGCGGCGTGACGATCTTGCTCACCACCCAGTACCTGGAAGAGGCCGACCAGCTCGCCGACCGGATCGCGCTTCTCGACCACGGAAAGCTGGTCGCCGAAGGCACCGCCGACGAGCTCAAACGGTTGGTTCCCGGCGGACACATCAGCCTGCGGTTCGCCGATCCCGCCAAGCTCGATGCGGCCGCCCGCGCCTTGGCCGGGTCCACCCGCGACGACGACGCGCTCACCTTCGCGATCCCCGGCGACGGCGGTGTCCGCTCACTGCGGGCGCTGCTCAGCCAACTCGACAGCGCGGCGATCGACGTCGACGAGCTCTCGGTGCACACCCCCGACCTCGACGACGTCTTCCTCGCCCTCACCGGCCGACCGTCCACGCCGGAGAAGGAAACCGCACGATGAGCACCCTCAGCTACGCCGTCCGCGACTCGCAGACGATGCTGCGACGCAACCTGCGGGCGCAGCGGGTGGCGGCGGTCTGCCGATCATGCCCGCAGGTTCCCGCGGGAGCTTGCCCAGATCGAGTCGATCAGCGATAGTCGGCGGCTGTTCATGATCATCGTGGGTCGGGTAGGCGGCGCGCTCATGGGCTCGGTCAGGTCAGATTCACCGCATTACCGATCAAGATGACCGCGGCTCGGCGGTCCGAGGCGAAAGCCTCTTTAGCTATGCGCATGAACCCCTAGTCCGCCATTCGGAGCCGAATAGCGGTTTCACGGCCGCTGTGGGGCGGGTGAGCGGAGCGCTAGTCGGCCGGTGGCGAGCCTACCTGGCAGCATCAGCGGGAAAAGGAGTCGCCGCAGCGACGGTCGCTGGCCTACGGTGGCGTTCAAGCTTGATCGAGAACAGTTGCGGGAGTTCGCCGAACGCGGCTTCGTGGTGATTCCGCAAGCCATACCTGAGGACCTGGTGGCAGCGGCATCACGGACCATCGATGCGATGGTAGCGCGCGAGCCGCCTGGCGCAGAAGCTCGCGGTCCCCACTTCTATTTTCCCGAAGCGGTGAACGTCCCGTCGCTGCTCGCGTTGCTCACCGAGAGCTCCGCTTGGTCGTGTGCGGAATCACTCACCGGTCCAGGGACGCTGGAGGTGCCATGGCAAGTGCAAGTGGCACTGAACATTCCACCGTTTTCGCACCGGCCGGGCGGTCACCACATCGACGGTTTTCCCCCCGAACCGGACGGTCGCCCCGGAACCTTCACCCTGCTGGCCGGGGTGCTGATGTCCGACCAACCCGGCGAGGACGCCGGTAATCTGTGGGTCTGGCCCGGAACTCATGTGACCCATGCAGAGTACTTCCGCGAGCACGGGCCAGATGCCTTCTTCGCGGCGGCGGGCTATCCGCCCATTCGGCTGCCCGAGCCTGAGCAGATCCAGGGCCGAGCCGGGGACCTGTTGGTGGCGCACTACCTGCTGGGCCACAACATTGGAGGGAACACCTCGAACGTGACACGGCGCGCCGTGTATTTCCGAGTGAAGCGAACGGGCCACGACCCACAATGGCGCGAATTTCTCCAGAATCCGTGGTTGGACTACGAACTCCTCCGCGCGATGCTCGCGTGAGCCCTGCTTTCTCGAGGCCAGCATCCGTGGGTCTCCATTCGGAGCCGAATAGCGGTTCACGGCCGCTCGGCGGGCAACTGCCCGATTAAGCTGCCGCGCTATCAGCGAGAACGCCGATTGCGGGCACACTCGACATTCTCCCGCTTTGAGCGGGTGCTGGGCTCCTCGGCTGCCGCGCCGAGCGGTCGCGACGCACCCGATGCCAGCAGGCCGAGCGTGAGCGCGCCGAGCACGATCAACAGCGCTCGCAGGATCCCCGCGCTCTCCGCGACCAGACCGATGAGCGGCGGACCGGCTAAGAACGCTGCGTAGCCGATCGAGCTCACAACCGACACCCGGGCGGCGGCCCGCGCCGGGTCGTCGGCGGCGGCGCTGATTCCGACCGGAAATCCCAGCGACGCCCCGAGGCCCCACAGTGCGGCACCGGCCAGCGCCAATGCGGTGCTGGCGCCCAGCACGACGAGAAGCAAGCCGGCCGCAGTGGTGACGGCGGTCGCCCGCAGCACGGCGACGCGGCCGAACCGCTCCAGAGCCGAGCCTCCGATCAGCCGCCCGACGGTCATCGCCGAGACGAAGAGGCCGAAGCCGATCGCGCCGACGGCCTCGCTGGTGCCGTAGCCGTCGACCATCGCCACGGCGATCCAGTCGTTCGCCGAACCCTCGATAAAGGCGAACCCGAGTACCAGCAATCCGATCAGCAGCGTCCGCGGCTCGCACCAGGCCGCCAGCACCCCGCAGCCGCCGGACGCATCCCGGGCCGCGTAGTGGTGCCTCGGCAGGAAGACGCGGACCGCGACGGCCATCGACACGGGCGCGAGCGCAGCCACGACGAGTATCTGCACGGCCAGCGGCACACCAGCGGCCGCCGAAGCCGCCCCCAGGCCAGCCCCCGCCACCGTGCCGAGACTGAACGCGGCGTGCAGTCGCGGCATCAGGGATCGACCGAGCCGCCGCTCGACGTCTGCGCCCGCAACGTTCATCGCGACGTCCCAGATCCCGACTCCAAACCCAATGAGCACGAAGCCGACCGCCGCCGGGCCAACATCGCCAACCTGCAGCCCTGCGGCCAGGGGGAGCAGCCCTGCCGTGACCGTCAAGGAGGCAGCCAGCACAGTGCGGGCCGGGCCGAGCCGGTGCACGATCCGCCCGGACAGCGGCAGTCCCATGATCGAGCCGCCGGACAAGCACAGCAGGAGCAGTCCGAGCTGCGCCGAAGAAAGCCCGAGCGCGTCACGGATCCCGGGGGCCCGGGAGATGAACGAGGCGAACGCGACCCCGTTCACCGAGAAGGACGCGGCCACGGCCGTGCGGGCCCGCAGCAGACGGGTCGCGGGCAGCACAAGGCGTCGCTCAGCAACTCGTGAGCGAGATAGGCCCATCCACCGTCCTCCCGCAGTTAAGCACCCAAGCAGGCCCGAATCATTCGCCGATCACGGTGCATGCGGTCGCGGTGCTACGGCCCCGCCGAGCAACTCGAATCCCTACCGGACAGCCTCATCGCTCGATGATCTGATTCAGGTCGGCGGTGGTTGAGCCCTGCCGGCCGGTTGAGCAGCCGGGCTGCCGACCTTAGCTGACCACCCCATGCCGGTAGAGCATTTTCGCAGCTAGGGAACCTTATTGGGTCGACACGTCGATGTAACCTCGGGCTACTAGCGTGTCGGGTGTGACTCGACGCGCGAAGATCGTCTGTACCATCGGCCCGGCTACCGCGACCCCGGAGAAGATCCGGGAGCTGGTCCGGGCTGGGATGGATGTGGCGCGGCTCAATTTCAGCCACGGTACCCATGCTGAGCATGAGCGGGTTTACACGATGATCCGGCGGGCCAGCGATGAGTATGGCCGGGCGGTGGGGATCCTTGGTGATCTGCAGGGGCCGAAGATCCGGCTGGGCCGGTTTGCCGCCGGTCCGGTGGAGTGGCGTACCGGTGATGTGGTGCGGGTGACCGTCGAGGATGTGGCCGGTACTCATGACCGGGTCTCGACGACCTATGCGGGGCTGGCTGAGGATGCCCGTGAGGGTGATCGGCTGCTTGTTGATGATGGCAAGGTCGCGCTGCTGGTGCGCAAGACCGATGACACTGACGTGGTGTGTGAGGTCCTTGAGGGTGGCACGGTCAGTGATCACAAGGGTCTGTCGTTGCCGGGGATGAATGTGTCGGTGCCGGCGTTGTCTGACAAGGACATCGCTGATCTGGAGTTCGCGCTGCGGTTGCGGGTGGACTTGGTGGCGTTGTCGTTTGTGCGGTCTCCGGCGGATATCGATCTGGTGCATCGCATGATGGATGAGGTGGCGGGTGGTCGGTTGCCGGTGATCGCCAAGCTGGAGAAGCCCGAGGCGGTGGACAATCTCGAGGCGGTCGTGCTGGCCTTCGATGGGATGATGGTGGCCCGTGGTGATCTCGGGGTCGAGCTGCCGTTGGAACGTGTGCCGCTGGTGCAGAAGCGGGCCATCCAGATCGCCAGGAAGAACGCCAAACCGATCATCGTGGCCACTCAGATGCTCGACTCCATGATCAGTAATGCCCGGCCGACCAGGGCGGAGGCCTCCGATGTGGCCAATGCGGTGCTCGACGGCGCCGACGCGGTCATGCTGTCCGGGGAAACCAGCGTTGGTCGTTACCCGATCGAGTCGGTGCAGACGATGGCCCGCATCGTCGAGGCCGTCGAAGTCGGCTCGCTCAACGTCCCTCTCGACCACATGCCGCGGACCAAGGGGGGTGCGCTGTCCTGCGCGGCCCGCGACATCGGAGAACGGCTGGAAGCCAAGGTTCTGGTGGCCTTCACCCAGTCCGGCGATACCGCCCGCAGGCTGGCCCGGTTGCACACCCGCCTGCCGCTGCTGGCGTTCACTCCGGAGGCCCCGGTGCGCAATCAGCTCGCGCTGACCTGGGGCACCGAGACGTTCCTGGTGCCCCGGGTCGAGACGACCGATGCGATGGTCCGGCTGGTGGACCAAGCGATGCTGTCGATCGGGCGATACCAGCCAGGCGATCTGGTGGTGATCGTGGCGGGATCCCCGCCGGCCACCGTGGGCTCCACCAACCTCGTCCGGGTGCACCGTCTGGGCGAGGAGGACCTTGGCTGACACCGCCGTCCGAGCCGGATACCTCGCGGGAGACGTGACCGCTGTCTGGGAACCACGTGTCGCGCCCCAATAGGTTCCCAGACAGCGATACGGATGGATCTAGCAACGCGGCGACACCGGGTTATCCCAGAGCTTCGCCGCGATGTGGACGCTCATGGATCCAGCAGCTCGCTCGGCTACTTGCCGTCGCCGCTGGCCTCTTTCTTCACGTCGTGAACAGCACCGGTAACCGTGTCGCTCAGGTCGTGTCCGGCCTCCTTGACCTCCCCGGACAACTGGTCACTCTTGCCGGCGTTCTCAAGGCTCTCGCTGCCCGTCATCTGACCGATCTTCTCTTTCGCCTCGCCGATAAGCTGCTCGGCCTTTTCCCTGGCCTTGTCAAAAATTCCCATGCGAGTTTCCTCCCGGTGTTAGGCTGGTGTCCAAAACGGCTCTGGCATACGCCATCGGCGCGAGGCACCCTATCGGATGTTCGGATAGGTACAGCATCGGGCCGCTCTCGCGGTCGGCAGTCGGGTCGCCCAGCTCAAGGCCGCGCGGGCCAAGGGCCCCGCTGGGCCCCGCCGTTGGTGGGGGCAGGTGCTGATCCCGAGCGTCGCGCCGACCGTCGCCCACCACCAAGCGGCGGGATTCCCTCGTGGCCGCTCCTTCGGGATCGCCGCGCTCGCCGCCCCCGCAGTACCGCCCGCCGTTGCCCCGCTGTCATGCCCCCGACAACGCCGTACTGGTCGGCGGCCGAGAACTCCAATGCCTCAGCTAGGCACGCGGCCGCCACGGGGCAGCCGGCGCACACTGCCAGCGCCCGCCCCTCCCAGACATGCAGCGGCCTTCCCGCGGGGCTATCCGCCGGCCCGAAGAACATCTCAGGATCCACTCCCCAACACGCCGGCCGTTGCCCAGTGACCTGCAGGTCCGGGGCGAGGCGGTCCATGGTGATCATGGCCTATCACCGCCTACTTCGGCGCTGGCGGTGCATAGTTCTGAATTACCGACTCCGAGCGTCACCGGACGTGTACGGCGGTATATGCAGCTGAGCCGCTCGCCGACCTCGGCTGTGATGTCGATATCCTGACCGGTCACAACAAGCCTCCCAATGGTGAGATGACCGAACAACCAGAAAGGGGTCCCGTCGTCAGGGGCCGCTACCGCGGACTCTTATCTCCTCAAGCTTCACTACTGAGCCTTATGAAAGGGCCCCACGTTAATTCGGGCAGGGTAAGTTTTTCGTCTCGCGGCTCGAAGCTCATGCAATTGCCTGTAGAGGAAGAGTTGTGCTGCTTCTTGGCGCCCAGCTCGCGTCACACGCCTCCGCTCGCTGAATCTGTACCCTATGAGCACGCCCAAGGCAAGGATCGCCAAGACGGATGCCAGCGGAACGATCAATTCAGTGTTCATCTTCCTGCTCCTCCTCAGCGGTCTTCCAACAGGTGGGACGGTGCGGGAACCCGAGCCGTCGTTGCAGTCAGTTACCCCATCTCACCTCACAGTAAACATCGCTTCCCGCCGGCAGTAACCACGCCGGCTTGTGCCAGCAGGTCATCGCGAGCAGGCCAGCCGGTCGGTGACGTCGACACTCACAGAGTTCACGACGCACAGCCCAAGGTCAGATCCGAGCACACTGCCACCTTCACGGCGCGCCTCCGCCTCGACGATCACCGTGATGCGTAGCGGCATCGAGCCACGCGCGCTGCTGCGTCGAATGTCACGTCCGGCAGGGGTGATCCGCCCCCGATCATGCGATGGGCGACCAGCGCGTGCCGGTAGCGTCACGCGGTGAACCCCTCGTCGATGTCAAGCAACGCGGTGAGCAGGCGGAACGGCAGCTGGAAGATCGGCTCATCGCGGTAGAGGTTGATCAGCAGCGCCGCGAGGAACGCCTGGTGTGACAGCCGCCGCTTGCCGCGGGTGACCAGCTTGGCGTAGCGGCCGGGATCGAAGACGGCCGCGAAGTTCGCCACCGTCTGCTCGAGCGTCGCGAGCTGCTCAGCTCGGCCCTGGTCGTCCGGGTTGGGGTGATTCTTGACCACATGGCGTTCCTGGGCGAGCGCCTCCTCGACCGCCTGCTGGTAGGAGCGCCAGAAGTCGTAGTCGCCAAAATGGAGGAACGGAGTGCGCTGCAGCCACCGGTCAACATGGTCCAGCAGCGACGGCTGCTGCTGGGACGCCTCCACCCAGCGCGCGTGCTCGTCGCTGAGCACGCGCAGGTAAGGCGATCCCTTGATGTTCAACCGGTGCGGGGGCCGCAGACGTAGCCGGTTCTCGATCAGGCGGAACTGCGCGCTCTGGAATCCCAAGGCGGAGATGAGTTCGTCGCCCTGTTGACGCCCGCGTCCATCCCTGTACAATGATTGTTCGGCTCTAGTGTAGCGACGCTCAATTACACTGGACGGCCAGGGGCTCTGCGGGCGTGCGGAGTCGCGACCGGGTCGGGTGCGTGTCGACGGAAACGTTGACTCGTGCCCGACGCTGTTTTTATCGGGCCTTTCTCCCGGTCTGGGCGCCGTCCTCGTTAGTCTTTCTGGCGTTGTTTCTTCTCCTCGCGTTTGCGACGCTCCACTACCTCCAGTGTGCGGGCGCAGGCGAGCGACCTCACGTCCCCAGGATCTGGGGTGTGAGCGGGCCGGTGCGCGACGGCAACCTGACGCATACGGGGGACGAAATACAGCAGGAGCAGTGTGGCACGCATGACTGTTCTCACGACCGCCCCGAACAGGACAACATCGCCGCACAGCGCCGATCCCGTTGACCCGCGCCGGTCGGCGTCGGTGCCCTGGGACCAGGCCCGGGTGCTCGCACACGCCGCGCCGCAGCCGCTCCCCGCTCGCCGTGTCCCGCTGACCGGCGCCGCCGGCCTGACCCTGGCAGGGAAGATCTGCACCTGCGTACCGCTTCCGGCCTTCGACACCGCGGCCATGGACGGGTACGCGGTGGCCGGCGCCGGGCCCTGGCAGCTGCTGGGTCAGGTCCGGGCGGGGACGGTCTGGAAGGGGGCGCTCGCGGCGGGGCAAGCCGTGGAGATCTGCACCGGGGCCCAGGTGCCGGTGGGCGCGAGCGCGGTCCTTCCCGTGGAACTGGCGGTCTGCGACGGGTCAACCGTGTCTGGCGCTGCGCCCTCGGCGGGGACCCACATCCGCCGGGCGGGCGAGGACGCGCCGGCGGGGACGCCGCTGGCACCGACCGGTACCCGTATCGGGCCCGCGCTGATCGGGCTCGCCGCGACCTGCGGGTACGACACCCTGTCGGTCCGACCGCGGCCGCAGGTGCGGATCCTGGTCACCGGGGAGGAACTGACGCACAGCGGGACGAGCGGGGCAGGGCGGGTACGGGATGCTCTCGGGCCGCTGCTGCCCGCGCTGGTAGCCGAACTCGGAGGGGAAGTGTGCGAGGTCCGGCACCTGCCGGATCTCCCGACGGGCCTGCTGGATGACGACTCCGACGCCGAGGTGGTCGTGGTGACCGGTTCGACATCGGTCGGCGTCACCGACCAACTGCGGCAACTGCTCCGCTCCCACGGTGCGCGCTGGATCGTCGACACCGTTGCCTGCCGCCCCGGGCACCCGCAGCTACTGGCCGGGTTGGGGACCGGACGCTGGCTCGTGGGCCTGCCGGGCAACCCCTTCGCGGCACTCGTAGCGGCCTACACCCTGCTCGGCCCGCTGCTGGCCGGGTTGTCGGGCCGGCGCCTGCCGGAACTGCCGCTGGCCCCGGTGACCGGGGACGTACGCCCCGCCCCCGGGCTCACCCGCCTGATCCCCGTGGCGTGGGAAGGCGGTGCCGCCCGGGTGGTCGGCGGCCACCGGGCCGCCTTCCTCCGGGGAGCGGCACTCGGTGACGCACTCGCGGCCGTCCCGCCGGGCTGGGCGGACGGCAAACCGGTCCCTCTCATCCTGACCGGCTGAACCGTCGCCAGGGCTCTGGTGGTGAAAGGGGTGAAAGGGCGACGCATCGGAATCAGCTCGCCTCCGCGGCTACCAACACGCTCCGGTATCGCTATCACGTATCCAAGTACTGATTCTTTCAGCACCTTCGTGCAGCAGCGGCAGCGCACCTACCAGTTCTTTACCAGTTCGGTTGATGTGCGCGACGGTGTTAGCAGAAGCGGTTAGCCAAGCCGCGAAAGCCCGCATATGGCAAAGTTCCTCGTGATGCGAGCCTCGGACCGCCGAGACGCGGGTCACCTTGATCGGTAACACGGCGGATCTGCGTGGTTGGGCTACGGTCTGACGCCGCCCTTCCGATCACACCCGGCAGCGGCTGCAGGCTCACGCGGGCCCGGCCGCGACCAGACGATTGCCCTCCGCCCGGCGGGGGCCGTGAACCGCTATTCGGCTCCGAATGGCGCCCGGCGGGGGCCGTGAACCGCTATTCGGCTCCGAATGGCGACCCACCGACTCGCGAACCAAAGTGGCTGGTCACGACGGTAGACGTCCCCGAAATCTGCTCGAGAGTGCCAACCGTCTGGGGCCCAAGGTCCCTCTGCGGACCCATTCGCGCAGCCGGGCCGCTGGCGAGTCCGCCGGTGCGGTGCCGGTCACCGCGCCGACACCTGCGGCGGAGGACACGGACAGTGACATCGTGTACTTTGCGTCGATGAACGGAGCGGTCGTCGCGCGGGTTTGCCGAAGGGGAGACGACATATGAAGCGGTTCTTGGCCATTGCCACCCTGGTTGTCTTGTCAGCGGCAGGTTGTATGACCTCCCCGGAGACGCCACTGGGAGAAGGACTACGGAGCGAACCGTTCAGGTTGCGCGTCCTGACCACCGGGTTGGCGGACCCGTGGGAGATCACCTGGGGCCCCGACGGTTTTCTCTGGGTTACGGAGAGGTTTGCGAAGACAGTAACCCGGGTGAACCCGGCGGATGGATCGAAAACCACTGTGCTCACCATCGCCGGCGCGTACGCCAGCCAGAGCCAGGACGGCCTGCTCGGTATGGCATTTCAGCCGAACTTCGGCAAGGGCGGCGGGAACAATGATGTCTATCTCGCGTATACCTACGATGTCTCTCTCAACGGGGAGGTGGATCGTCGCACAAAGATAGTCCGCTACACCTACGATCCGGCGGCGCAGGCCTTGAACAATCCGGCAGACTTGATCGCGGGTTTGCCGGCTAGTACGGACCACAATTCTGGACGCTTGCTGCTCGGTCCCGACCAGAAGCTCTACTATTCGATCGGAGACCAGGGAAACAACCAGTTCGAACGTTTCTGCAATCCGATCCAAGCCCAAGATCTGCCCACCGCGAACGACGTCGAGGTGAGAAATTGGACGACGTACGTCGGGAAGATCCTGAGACTTAACCCCGACGGCGGCATCCCGTCAGATAATCCGGTGATCAACGGAGTGCGGAGCCATATCTACTCATATGGGCACCGAAATCCGCAGGGTCTTGTCTTCGGGTCAGAACGCCGCCTCTTCTCAGCGGAACATGGCCCCAAGGCTGACGATGAGATCAACTTGATCCAGGCGGGTAGGAACTATGGCTGGCCGTTTGTGTCCGGTTTCAAGGACGACCAAGCCTACGCGTACGCGAATTGGTCCGCATCGACCGCGCCGCCGTGTTCGACCCTGAGATACGACAGCTATGCTTCTCCACCATCAGTTCCCCAGCTAAAGGAGACCGCGTGGAGCAGTCCGGACTATGTGGAGCCCCTGAAGACGCTCTACACCGTGGCCAACGGACACAACTTTCAGGACCCGGCTTGTGGTGGACAGTCATACATCTGCTGGCCTTCGATTGCGCCGTCCAGCATGGATTTCGTGCCCCCCGGCAAAGGCGGATTTCAGCAATGGCGCAACTCTCTGCTGGTGACCAGCCTGAAAAATGGTGCACTCTATAGCTTGAGGCTAACGGAGGACGGCGGCTCGGTCCAGGGGGATATCACCCAGTTCTTCAAGACCACAAACCGCTACCGGGATCTGGCGCTGAGCCCGGACAACCGTACTGTCTATATCGTCACTGACAGCGCTGGCCGGGCGGGACCCCAGTCCGGACCCCCGACTGAGAAGCTCGACAATCCTGGAGCGATCCTGGAGTTCACCGTGGCGGGCTAGAAGTCAACTGACGATGTCGACGGCGGGACCTCCATGTGGCCCAGTTGGACGAGAATCGTGACCAGATCGTAGTACAGACTTCCGCTGATGATCTGACCCGCAGCGTTGAACCGCATGATCTCACAGAATGGTGTGGATATCCGGCGTCCGGTGCGCGGCATCGGCCCGAAGGCCCCGTCGTTGGTTCCGGTTCCGGTGAACTGGGCGATCACCTGGTTACCGGCATCGATGTAGTCGACATTGGTGATAGCGGCATCGGAGAAGGAGGCCACCCAGTTGGCTCGGAGGTAGTCCACCAGCTGCTGCGGACCCTTGAGTACTACTCCGCGCGCCTGATCGGTGTACTCAGCGTCGGCAGCGAAATTCTGCACGACAGCCGTCCAGTCGCGACGGTTGAACGCCTGATGCGAAGATCTATACCTATTGATATAGCTCATGGTTGCGGACTCGGTGTAGCTCATGGTGGTGGGCTCCTGGATCTCCGTTCCCCTTGATGGGAGGACGGTACGCCGCGCGCGGTTCAACCGGGAGACGTCGACACGCTACTGAACGTAATGCGTTCCGTGGGGGCCGGGGGGACGCCCGTTCGGGCTACCCGCGTACCGCCAGCTGGCCTATCCGCGCGCGATGTAGAGGTCCCGGAGCAGTCCCGTCTCCAACTCCATGTCCGCTACCCGGGCCTTGACGACGTCACCGATGCTGACGAGGCCGACCAGCTTGCCCTGATCGACAACCGGCAGGTGACGGTAACGGGAGGCGGTCATCTGTTGCATGAGCCGCGCGATGCTGTCCTCTGGTGCGCAGAGCGGGACGTTGCGCGACATGACGTCGGCGACCTGCATGGTCAGGAGCTTGGCGCTGTACTTGCTGAGAGCGCGCACGATGTCGCGCTCGGTGATCGTGCCGGCGATCGGCCGATGCCCTTCCTCGCCGCAGATGACCAGAGCCCCGATCTGAGGGGGGCCGTTCAGGCGGCCTACCGCCTCAGCGACGCTCGCCGTAGGCTCGATGGTCTCGACCGATCGGCCCTTCGCCTTCAGGATCTCCTCGACCTTCATCAGTGCCCTCCTGGTGACGTCGGTCATCCCATAGTCCTCCAAGGTTGGGCTGCGCACCAGCGGAAGCCATGTGACACCGACCTCAGGTCGCGGTCAGTCACTCGCGCGTGAATCGTTCCCGACGTTGAAGTCATCGGCCGTGGGGGAGGAGTTGACGTGCTGCGCGATCCAGTCTGTGACGGTGGCGACTGCCTCGTCGACTGGAATACCATTGATCTGACTGCCATCGCGGAATCGGAAGGATACTGCGCCGGCCTCGACGTCCTTGGCCCCGGCCAGCAGCATGAATGGGACCTTCTGCGTGGTGTGGTTGCGGATCTTCTTCTGCATCCGATCGCCGGACGCATCGACGTCGACGCGGATCCCCTTGGCGCGCAGCTTTTTCGCCACCCGGTGGAGGTGTTCGACGTGCTCGTCAGCGATCGGGATACCGACCACTTGCACCGGGGCGAGCCACGCCGGAAACGCTCCGGCGTAGTGCTCGGTGAGAATGCCGAAGAACCGCTCGATCGAGCCGAACAGCGCCCGGTGGATCATGACCGGGCGTTGCCGCGAGCCGTCAGCCGCGGTGTATTCCAATTCGAATCGGTCGGGCGTGTTGAAGTCGACTTGGATGGTCGACATCTGCCAGGTGCGGCCCAGCGCGTCCCTGGCCTGCACCGAGATCTTGGGACCGTAGAACGCTGCCCCTCCCGGGTCGAGCACCAGATCCAGCCCGCTGGTCTCGGCGGACCGGCGCAAGGTCTCGGTGGACTCGGCCCAGACCTCGTCGGTGCCGATGTACTTCTCGTCATTCCGGGTGGACAGCTCGATGTAGAAGTCGTCCAGGCCGTAGTCTCGCAGCAGGCCGAGCACGAACGACAGCAGCGACTGCAGCTCCGCCTGTACCTGCTCCTTAGCGCAGTAAATGTGTGCGTCGTCCTGGGTCATGCCCCGGACCCGGGTCAGGCCATGCACGACGCCGGATTTCTCGTAGCGATATACCGTGCCGAACTCGAACAGCCGCAGCGGCAGCTCGCGATAGGATCTCCCGCGCGACCTGTAGATCAGGCTGTGGAACGGGCAGTTCATCGGCTTCAGGTAGTAGTCCTGGCCGGGCTTGCGCACTGTGCCGTCGGAGTTGAGCTCGGCGTCCAGGTGCATTCCGGGAAACATTCCGTCGGCATACCAGTCCAGATGGCCGGACGTTTCGAACAGGTGGGACTTGGTGATGTGCGGGGTATAGACGAACTCGTAGTCCGCCTCCTCGTGGCGGCGCCGTGAGTAGTCCTCCAGCTCGCGCCGGATGATCCCGCCCTTGGGATGGAACACGGCAAGGCCGGAGCCGATCTCATCGGGGAAACTGAACAGATCCAGTTCGGTGCCGAGCCGGCGGTGATCACGGCGCTCGGCTTCGGCGAGCATCTCCAGGTAGTGGTCGAGCGCTTCCTGCGACTCCCACGCCGTGCCGTAGATGCGTTGCAGTTGGGGATTGCGCTCGTTGCCCCGCCAGTACGCCGCCGCAACGCGGGTCAGCGCGAAGGCAGGGATGTGTTTGGTCGTCGGCACGTGCGGGCCCCGACACAGATCACCCCAGATCCGCTCCCCGCTGCGCGGGTCGAGGTTGTCGTAGATGGTCAACTCGCTGCCGCCGAGCTCCATCACCTCGGAGGTGTCCACATCGGACTTAAGGGAGATCAGTTCCAACTTGTAGGGCTCGGACGCCAGCTCCTGTCGTGCGTCCTGCACCGGCTCCACGACTCTGCGGGAGAACCGCTGAGACTGCTTGATGATCTGCCTCATGCGCCTGTCCAGCGCCTGCAGATCCTCGGGGGTGAACGGCCGGGCGACATCGAAGTCGTAGTAGAAGCCGTCCTTCACCGGCGGTCCGATGCCGAGCTTGGCGTCCGGGAACTGGTCCTGCACAGCTTGGGCCAGCACGTGGGCACAGGAATGCCGGATGACGCTGCGGCCCGCTTCAGAGCTTGCCACGATCGGCTGCACCGCCGTGTCGGTCTCCGGCGCCCAGGCCAGGTCACGCAACCTGCCCTCGGCGTCCCGAACGACCACCACGGCGTCGGCGCCCTTGCCGGGCAAGCCCGCCTCCCGCACCGCCTGGCCGGCTGTGGTCCCGGCCGGCACCAGCACGCTCGCGGCGGGCTCGGCGGGCACAGGACTGGGCTGGGACACAGCGGCTCCTCGGTGGTCAGGTATGGGGTTCGGCCACTGATGCTATCCCGTCCGTTCCGGCACTCTCGTCTCAGTTACCGTCCCGCAAGCCTGCCCGCGCAGGTGAATCCAGTCGTCACGTTCACGCGGTGACCCGACGTGCCGCACCCTGCAGATCCGGAAGTGCTCACCTGCCACCGGGGCGGTGTTGCGGCCCAGAAGTTCCTGCACCGGCCGATCTCCTGACCGCTCACTCCGGATTGAGGTGACGTCGCGCTATTGGTCTGCCTGAGGGTCGAACCGGACTGGCTGCTGGTAGGTGGGACCAGTTCACGGCGGCTGCGTTCTCGGTAACGTCGTCGACGCAGCGACGAAGCCGCGGGAATGCCGGTGCGGGACACCCGGCTGGCTCACTACCGTGGCTCACGTGATCCAGCAGCACGACAGCTGATCGGCCACCTGCGGCGCGCCCGGCGAAGAATTTCGTACCTATCTGGAGAACCTCGTGCCTCACATCGCCATGTTCAGCATCGGCGCGCACGGCCACATCAACCCGAACCTTCCCGTGATCGCCGAACTGGTCGCCCGCGGTCACCGCATCAGCTACGCGGTGCCTGAGTCGTTCGCCCAGATCGTCGCCTCGGCCGGCGCGATACCGGTGGTCTACCGCTCCGTGCTCCCAGACGAAGAGGCAGGACAGCGCTGGCCGACTGGCGGCGTCGAGGCGATGTCGATCTTCCTCGATGAGGCGGAGCAGGCACTGCCGCAGTTGCGTGCCGCGTTCGATCGCGACCGCCCCGCCGTCGTGCTGTACGACATCGCCGCCTACGCCGCCCGGGTGCTCGCGCACTCCTGGGAGATCCCGCTCGTGCAGCTCTCGCCGGCCATGGTGGCGTGGGAGGGCTACGAGCAGGACATGGCCGAGGTGTATGCCGCGATGCTGGATAACCCCGCCGGCGAGGCATACCAGTCCAGATTCGCGGGCTGGCTCGACGACCAGCGGATCGCGCTGTCGGTCGACGAGTTCACCGGGCGGCCGCCACGGTGCATCGTGCTCATCCCGCGGGCGCTGCAACCGCACGCCGAGAAGGTCGACAAGCGCATCTACAGCTTCGTCGGGCCCTCGCTGGACGCCCGGCCGCACCAAGGTGACTGGCCGGCGCCTGACCGTCCGCTGCTGCTGGTGTCGCTCGGCTCGGCCTACACCGACGCGTCGCAGTTCTACCAGGCCTGCTGCACCGCGTTCGGCGGCCTCGACTGGCAGGTGGTGATGTCGATCGGCCGCCACATCGACCGGTCGACGTTGCACCCGGTGCCGCCCAACGTGGAGCTGCACGAGTGGGTGCCACAGCTCGCGGTGCTCGGGCGGGCGTCGGTATTCGTCACGCACGCCGGTATGGGCGGCTGTTCGGAGGGGCTCTACCAGGGGGTGCCGATGGTGGCCGTGCCGCAGGCCGTCGACCAGTTCAGCAACGCTTCGATGCTCGAAGAGCTGGGCGTCGCGGTGCAGCTACCGATGCAGCAGGCGACGCCCGAGGCACTGCGCGACGCGGTCCTGCGGCTGGCCGGGTCGCCGGAGGTGGCGGCCCGCGCCACCGCGCTACGCGACGAGCTTCGCGCCGCCGGGGGCGCGGCCCGAGCTGCCGACATCATCGAATCCGCGCTGCGTTCCCCGCGACACTGAGTCTTGCTCGGCCGCGGACCTGCCGTCATTGTGTCGAGTATGAGTACGTCGATGCTCCCGGCTGAGGGTGAGCACCTCACGAGCGGTTGGGAGCCGGACCTCGCCGTCGACGACACCCTCGTGCGGCAGGCCGTGCTCGTGCACGCCTCCTGGCCGGTGCAGGTCGCGCGCGGCGCGGGACGACCGTGGCAATCCGGCCCGCAGTGGGCCGGAGGCTGGATCGGCGATCGTGGCGCGCTCACCAACCCGGTCGTCCTGCTGCAGCCATTGACCCGCCCCGAAGAAACCCTGGGTGACATCGGTGCTCTATTCCCACCGCATGTGCCCTACCTGCTGATCAGCCCGTGGCCCACCCCGGACCTGCAGCCCTATGGACTCGGCCTGCTCGGGCACCCGCCGCTGATGGTGCGCTTCCCCAGCCCGCGGCCGGCCTCGTCCGGTCCGGGAGTCGAGGTTCGCGAGGTCCGGGACACCGACGAGCTGGCGCTTGCCGAACGGGTCCTCGTCGATGGCTACCCGATGCCGGAGTTGAGGCCGCTGCGGCCGGGCGACCTACTCGGCCCGACGCTGCTGCAGCCGGCTACTCGGGTATGGCTCGCCTGGCTGGAGGGGCAACCGGTCGCGGTGGCGGCGGCACACCAGCACGCTGGGGCCACGCTCGTCGAGTACGTCGCCACGCTTGCGTCGGCGCGGGGCCGCGGTGCGGGCGCTGCGGTGACCTGGGCCGCCACCCTCGCCGACCCTGCGTCGCCGGCGATGCTCATCGCCAGCGACGACGGCCGGCCCGTGTACGAACGAATGGGTTACGTCGCCATCCAGCGGTGGACTGTCTGGCTCCGCCCGCAGCGATAGGCACAGGAGGCTGATCACATGACCGCGGAAACTACGGGCGCGGCAGCCACCGAGGTCGGGGACGATCTCGCTCGGGAACTGGAGTCCGGGCTGCGCGGGCGACTCGTCCGACCGGCGGACGGCGATTACGACGAGGCCCGGCTGGTGTGGAACGGCATGGTGGACAAGCGCCCCGCCCTCATCGCGCGCTGCGCGGGCGTTGCCGACGTGATCACCGCCGTCGGCTTCGCGCGGGAGCGCGGATTGCCCGTTGCCGTGCGCGGTGGCGGTCACAATGTGGCCGGTAATGGGGTCTGCGACGGTGGATTGGTGATCGACCTCTCGCTCATGAACGGCGTGCGCGTCGATCCCGAGAGGGGGACCGTCCGCGCGGAGGGCGGAGTCACCATCGGGGAGTTCGACCATGAGACGCAGGCGTTCGGGCTCGCCGTGCCGATGGGTGTCGTCACGGCGACCGGGATCGCGGGCCTCACGCTGGGTGGCGGACTCGGCTGGCTACGGCGCAAGCACGGGCTCAGCTCCGACAACCTGATCTCCGTCGACGTCGTCACCGCGGACGGCCGGCTGATCACCGCGAGTGACGAGCAGAACCGCGATCTGTTCTGGGGCGTGCAGGGCGGCGGTGGGAACTTTGGGGTCGTCACGTCGTTCGAGTACCGGGCACATCCCGTCGGACCTGACGTGTTCCTCGCCTTTGTCGTGCACGCGGGCGCGGACGCCCATGAAGCACTGCGCTTCTACCGCGAGTGGGCGATCACGGCTCCGGACGAGGTGAGCTCTTTTGCCATCCTGTGGCACGGGCCCGAGATCGAGGAGATCCCGGCCGAGGTCCATCACGCCCCGATCGCGGTCTATCTGGCGGTGCACTGTGGCGAGGGAGTGCGCGCGCAGCAGGAGTTGCAGCCGCTGCGCGACTTCGGCTCGCCGATCGCTGATCTTTCCGAAACGCTTCCGTATCTGGACATGCAACAATTCTTCGACGCCGACTACCCGGCCCACGACATGCGCTACTACTGGAAATCGCACTACCTCGCGGCTCTGCCGGACGACGCGATCGCAGCGCTCGTCGACCTGAACGAGCGCAGCCCCTCGCCGCATTCAACACTCGACATCTGGCAGCTGGGTGGCGCATTCAGCCGGCCGGGGGCCTTGGACACCGCCTTCGGGGACCGGTCCGCGCCGTTCCTGCTCGGCATCGAGTCCAACTGGGAACGCCCGGAGGATGACGACGCCGCCCTCGAATGGGGCCGGGCGGTGTTCCGCGCGCTGGAGCCGTTCGCAACGGGCGCCGAGTACATGAACTTCCCGGGACTGTATGAGGACAACGACAGGATGGTTCGTGGCACCTTCGGGGCCAACCTCGACCGTCTCGTCGCCCTGAAGCAGCGATACGACCCGACCAACCTCTTTCGCCTGAACCACAACATCCGGCCGGACTGAGAGCGGAGGATGCGGGATTTGAACCCGCGAGGGCTTTAACACCCAACACGATTTCCAATCGTGCGCCATAGGCCACTAGGCGAATCCTCCGCTCGGAAGGTTACCGCCAGTGCCGTCCGCCAGCCAAGGCGGCAGGTAGACGGCACCTCGTTGGGGGTTGTCGTGCGCTCGGCGGGGTAGCCCCTACACTGGGCAACGGACCCCGCGTGACGTCCATCTTGCGAACTCCCCCAGGGCCGGAAGGCAGCAAGGGTCAGCAGGCTCTGGCGGGTGCGCGGGGTCCCCTCATCCGTCACCTGACTGCTGGCCGTCACCCGGCCAGCGCCGATCGTATTGGTCGCCCGGTCGTGAAATCCGACGTCAGAGGCGCTGACCATCTAGGGTATGGGTGTAGCCCACAGCGGCGCACCGAGCACGCTCACGGCTCGATGGTGGAAGGCGGACCGTAACGTGAACCAGGATGGTGCGGAGGTCCAGGACGGCGAGGATGCTGCGCGGCAGGAGTTGTCAGAGATGCGCGAGCGGATGGCCGTGATCAAGGAAGAAGCCGCCGTCGAGGTGGACCGTAAGTGGGTATCACCGTGGCGGACCCCGGCCGTGTTCGATCTCAAGGTCAAAACCCGGCTGACGGGTAACGAGGAGTACCGGTCGCTGCAAGGCCGTGTCCAGAAGAGTGAGGCTGCCCTCGCCGTGAAGCCGGACGCTGGCTCGGCTACGTAGGTTGTCTTCCAGGTCAACCCTCCTGGATAGCTGCGAAGCCGCGTCCAGGAGGCAGTTCCACGCTGAACCGATCATTTAGGGTGAGGGCCGCGGAGAGCGAGGCACGGAGCAGGCTCAACCTCGATGGTGGAAGGCGGACCGTAACGTGGACCAGGATGGTGCGGCGGACCAGGGCGGCGTGGATGCTGTCCGCCAGCAGCTGGCGGAGATGCGCGGGCGGATGGCCGTGATCAAGGAAGAGGCTGCCGCCGACGTGGACCAGAAGTGGGGATCACCGTTCCGGACTCAGGATGTGTTCGACCTCAAGGTCAAAGCGAGGCTGTCGGGTAACGAGGAGTACCGGTCGCTGCAGCGCCGGGTCCAGGAGGCCGAAGCTGCGCTGGCAGCGGAGCCGGATACCGCCCCGTAGGCCGACCCGGCGAGATAGGTTGCCTACCCACCCAACCCTCCAGGGCTGAATGCGGCCGAGTCGAGGAGGCAGCCCGATGCGGCTCAAGGACACCGCGCGCGGGCACGTCGCCAGCACCGTCGCGTCGGTGGCGTCGGTGCAGGCCCTGACTCCCCGGATGGCCCGGGTCCGGCTCCTCGACGAAAGCCTGCGTGGCTTAGTCGCCATTCCCGGGCAGACGCTGAAGATTTACGTCCCCGACCTGGCCAGCGGGTGCCTGGTGTCGCGCGACTACACAGTGCGCCACTTCAACGCTGCGCAACCGAGCCTGGACATCGATTTCGTGCTGCACGGTGCGGGACCAGCGGCCAACTGGGCGCGGCGAGTGCAGCCCGGCGAGACCCTGGAGTTCATCGGCCCCAGCGGTCGCTACCGGCCTGATCCCGGCTCCGACTGGCACCTGTTCGCCGGCGACGAGACCGCCCTGCCGGCGATTCAGGCTTACGTCGGGATGCTGCCGGCCGACGCCTGTGCGTTTCTCTACCTGGAGGTCCGTGACGCCTCCGAACGGCAGCCGATCACAGGATCGGCCCGGGTGACGGTGTGCTGGCTGCACCGTGGAGACCGTGCGCCAGGCACGAGCACAGCGCTCGAGGACACCCTGCGCGCCGAGCGGCTGCCGCCGGGGCAAGGCCGGATCTGGATCGCCGGGCACACCCCAACGGTGCGACGGATCCGGGCGCACCTGCTCAACGAGCGCGGCGTCGATCGGCGCGCGTTGTACGTCAAGGGCTACTGGGATCGCCGAGAGCGGTAGCAGCGTGCTACCATCAATCGATGGATTGATCGATTGATCGAGGGGTTAGCCATGTCCGGAACGGAACGCAGGGTCAGCGCGACGGAAGCCCGGGTGCGCTTCGGCGAGCTACTCGACGGAGTGACAGCCCGCCACGACGTCGTTTTCGTTGAGCGAGCGGGCAAGGAGGTCGCCGTGGTGGTGTCTGTCGAGGACTGGGAGGCGGCCTGCGCCGGCCGGTCCGACAAGTGGGCCCGGGCCAACTCAATGCTCGCCGAGTTGCACGAGCGGATGCGGCAGGACGGCACGCTCGATCGACTCAAGGATGTCGACTGGACGGAGGTGATCCGTGCCGGGCGTGCGCAGAGAGATCAGCAACTTCGCGACGCAGTGTGTTGACGCCAATGTCGTCCTGCGACTGTTGAACGCTCCGGAGCACCCAGCGGTCGCGGACCTGTGGTCCGAGTTCGTGGCGGCAGACGTCGAGGTCGTCGCCCCGACACTGTTGACCTACGAGCTAGCCAACGCACTTCACCAACAGTGGCGCGTTGGCAGACTTAGTCCTGAGCGGGCCCTTGACCTGCTCGAGGTTGCTCAAGCACTGCCAATCGCATTACATGGCGATCCTCACCTGCATGCCCGCGCGCTTGAGCTCGCGGGCGAGCACCAGCTGCCGGCGACGTACGACGCGCACTATGTGGCCCTCGCTGAGCGTTTCCGGGTGCCGCTGTGGACCTGCGACCGCCGGCTTGCCAAAGAGATGCACGGGAGCACGCCGGAGGTGCACCTCGTGCCGTGAGGACCGTCCGACCGGCCCGGTAGCCTCGCCGCCGTGGCACTGGCCCTTTACCGCAAGTACCGCCCGGCGACGTTCGCAGAGGTGGTCGGCCAGGAGCACGTCACCGAACCGCTGCGTACCGCTCTCGCGGCCGGGCGGATCAACCACGCCTACCTGTTCTCCGGCCCGCGCGGCTGCGGGAAAACGTCCAGTGCGCGCATCCTGGCCCGCTCGCTGAACTGCGCGCAGGGCCCCACGCCGGACCCGTGTGGGGTCTGCCCGTCCTGCGTCGCGCTGGCGCCCGAGGGGCCCGGGTCCATCGACGTCGTCGAGCTCGACGCAGCCAGCCACGGCGGTGTGGACGACGCCCGCGACCTGCGGGATCGTGCGTTCTACGCGCCCGCCGAGTCCCGGTACCGGGTGTTCATCATCGACGAGGCCCACATGGTCACCACGCAGGGTTTCAACGCCCTGCTCAAGATCGTGGAGGAGCCTCCGGAGCACCTCGTTTTCGTCTTCGCCACCACCGAGCCGGAGAAGGTGCTGGCGACCATCCGTTCCCGCACCCACCACTACCCGTTCCGGCTGCTGCCGCCAAGCACCATGCGCGGGCTGCTGGAGCAGGTGTGTTCCGACGAGGGGGTGCGGATCGAGCCCGCGGTCTACCCGCTGGTGATCCGCGCCGGTGGCGGCTCCGCCCGGGACTCGCTGTCGGTGCTGGACCAGCTGCTGGCCGGGGCAGGCGACGAGGGCATCACCTATCGGCGGGCGGTGGCGCTGCTCGGCGTCACCGACGTCGCGCTGATTGATGACATGGTCGCAGCACTTGCCGCCCAGGACGGGGCCACGGTGTTCGCCACCATCGATCGGCTGGTCGAGGCGGGACACGATCCCCGGCGTTTCGCTTCCGACCTCCTGCAGCGCTTCCGCGACCTGGTGCTGCTGCGGGTCGCCCCGGAACCGGCCCACCACGGTCTGGTCGATGCGCCCGAGGATCAGCTCGCGACGATGGCTGCCCAGGCCGAAACCCTGGGCGTGGGCAGTCTCACCCGGTTCGCCGAGATCGCGCACAACGGGCTCACGGAGATGCGCGGGGCCACCGCCCCTCGGCTGCTTCTGGAACTGCTGTGTGCCCGGATGCTGCTGCCGGCCGTCGCCGAGGGAGAGGGCGCGGTACTGCACCGATTGGAGCGGCTGGAGCGGCGCCTCGCCATCGCCTCGCCCTCGCCCGAGGCCGGCACGGGGCAGTCGCCGGGCCCAGCCGACGTCGTCGACCCCATGCCGACCTCGCCGGCGGGGCGTCCGGAACCGCCGAGCCGACCCGCCGACCCACCAGTTGCCCAGGCGCCGGTTGCCCAAGCACCGGTCGCCTCCGAAGCGCCGCGTGACACCGCGCCGGACCAGCTCGATGCAGCCGCGGTGCGACGGGTGTGGCCGGCCCTGCTGGACGCGGTGCGCGAGCAGAGCCGGACTACCCAGGTCCTGCTCAGCAACGCCACCGCGAGCGCGGTGCAGGGCTGCACCCTCGTTCTGACTCTGCCCAACGCCCCGCTGGCCCGTCGGCTGGGTGACGAGCGCAACGTCGAGCTGATCAAGGCAGCGCTGCGCGCCGTGCTGGGCGTTGACTGGCAGGTGCGCTGCGAGCACGCTGACAGCGACGCCGGCTCCCGCGCCCAGCAGCAGTCCCAACCTCAGCGGGCCCGTCCACCGCAACGTTCGGTGGAGCGTCCGGCCAGCCGAGGTCCGGCGGCACCGCAACCCCCGGACGACGGTGTCCCCCCACCACCGGAGCCACCGGATGCCGGGGACCCTGGTCCGGTGCCCCCGGTGGATGACGACCAGGCCGCCGGCATGAGCCGGGAGCACCCCAGCCGTCGGGACCCCGAGGAGGTCGCGCTGGCGTTGCTCGCCGAGCAGCTCGGCGCCCGCCGCATCGACGAGAAGTAACGCCGCCTTCGCGGTGGGCGGCCGGACCTCGGACAGCGCTGCTGTCGAGCTCGGGAACGGGAGGGTTTGGTCACCAACCCGAGGATCTTCGGGGCGCGTCAGCGCCACCACGGGCGTAGCGGCACGTGGGAGTTGCCGGTGCGGTCCGGGCGGACCGCCAGCACCTGGTGCAGCTGGAGGCCGTTGCGCTCGAAGGACAGCCGAGAAGCGCCCATGTACAGGCCCCATACCCGCGCGGTGGCCTCGCCGACCTCGGCTACGCACTCGTCCCAGTGCGTGGTGAGGTTGGCGCACCACTCCTTCAACGTCAATGCGTAGTGCTCGCGAAGGTTCTCCACGTGGTGTAGCTCGAAGCCGGCGTTCTGCGCCTCTGTGATGATCTTGCCGGCGCCGGCCAGTTCCCCGTCGGGGAACACGTAGCGGTCGGTGACCGCATCAGTCTGGGCCCGGGCCCGGGGATCCGGGTGGGTGATGCAGTGGTTGAGCAGCCGCCCCCCGGGGCGCAGCTTGGCCAGCAACAACCCGAAATAGGACGGGTAGGAGTGCACCCCGACGTGTTCGGTGAGCCCGATCGAGGTCACCGCGTCGTAGTCGCCGCCGGGGGCGTCCCGGTAGTCCAGGTGTCGCACTTCGGCGAGCTCGGTCAGGCCCTCCCGGGCGATGGCCTGTTGCGCCCAGTGCGCCTGCTCCGCGGACAGCGTGACCCCCAGCGCCCGGACGCCGCGGCGAGCGGCGTAGCGCACCATGCCACCCCACCCGCAGCCGACATCGAGCAGCCGCATCCCGGCCTGCAGCCCCAGCTTGTCGGCGATCAGTTCGAGCTTGCGCTCCTGGGCCTGCTCCAGGCTCGCCTCCGGATGCTCGAAGACAGCGCACGTGTACATCATGGACGGGCCGAGCACCATCTCGTAGAAGCGGTTCGAGACGTCGTAGTGATGGTGCACCGCCTCGGAATCGCGGTGCCGGGTATGGGCCAGCCCTTCAACGACTCGGCGCCACCGGGGCCGTGACTCCTGAGGTGGTGGCGGCACCGGTCGCAGCAAGTCCCAGCCCAGCGAGCGGGTGATCAACGCCAACTCCGCCACGGTCGGGCGTCGGAAGTGCAACTCGTATGCCATCAGCCGCATCGCCTGATACGGGTCGCCGGGATGTACTCCGGAAGCGCGCAGGTCACCCGCGATGTAAGCCCGCGCCATGCCGAGCTCGCCCGGTGCGGTGAACAGGTAGGTGGCGCCGCGCGGGGTGGCCAGATGCACACTGATCTCGGAGTCAGGTGGACCGGTGGCGCTGCCGTCGTAGGCGGTGAACCGGACCGGGAACCGGCCGTCGGTGAGCAGGTCCACAATCCCCGCCAGCGACAGCGTCCCGCGGGTCTGCTGGGTCGTTGCCGGGCCAGGGCGCCGGAAGGTCGTCATCTGCGTCGCACCGCCTTCGCGTAGAGGTCCAGGAGTCGCCGATCCGGGTCGTAGCGTTCCTTGAGCGCCGCGTAGTGCTCGCCGCTGTATCGGGCGTCGAACTCCTCCTGCGAGTAGAAGGAATCCGAGTACAGCGACTTGTGGCCGCCGACCGCGTCCACCTGGCGCTCGATGGCCCGGTTGGTGTCGCTGCCGGATCCGCCAGGGGCGGTCGGCACGGCCGACCAGAAGCCGACATTGACGTAGTCGCGGCCGGGTTCCAGGGGATACAGCGGCCAGGTGCGCTCATTGCGCAGCCGCAACGGGCACAGCCACACCGGCTTGATGCCCACGTGCTCGACGAACCAACGCAGGAACTCTGCGGTGCGCTCGACGGGGATCTCGACGTCCTGGATCACGCGTTCCTGGCGCGGGCGACCGCGCCACACCTCGATGCGGTTGGACAGGTCCAGCCGCTGGTCCAGAGCGACGAGCTTCCAGTAGACGTCGCTGCGGCGCAGCCGGGCCGGCCAGAGTCGCCGGATCACCGGGTGTTGGACACCGAAGGCCCCCGAGCACCAGAACCAGTCGGTGTCCCAGCGCCACAGGTAGTCGTGGGTGCGCAAGACGTCGCGATCGCGCTGCTGGATCGACCGGTAGTAGATCTGCTGGCCGGTGTAGTCGCTGGGTGGGGCTGCGTTCGGGTTGCCGGCTTCGCCGGCGGTGTGCTCGGTGCGCCGGCCCAACGTCAGGTAGGACTCGGTGGGGGAGAACATCACGCCGTCGAGGTAGTCGACCTCCTCGCCGTCCCACTCCCGGCTCGCCGTGATCTGCGTCATCCCGGCGCACAGCTCGTCAAGATCGTTGAACCGGACGTGGTGCAGCGCGACGTACGAGCACACCGGTTCCAGCTCGATACGCAGCCGGGTGGCATAGCCCAGCGTGCCGTAGGAGTTCGGGAACCCGGCGAATAGCTCGTCCCCCGGGGTGGTCGTGACGATGTCGCCAACGCCGGTGAGCACGTCGAGTGCCAGGACCGACTCGTGCGGCAGGCCGTTGCGGAATGACGCCGCCTCGATGCCCAGCCCGCTGACCGCGCCGCCCAGGGTGATCGTCTTGAGTTGGGGGACGACCAGCGGGGTGAGCCCGTGTGGCAGCGTTGCTGCGACGAGGTTTTCGTAGGTGCACATGCCCGCGACGTCGGCGGTGCGGGCGGTCGGGTCGACGTGCAGCACTCCGGTCAGGCCCGAGACGTCCAGACCCGGGATGCCGGTGGCGGCACGCGACCGGAACAGGTTCGATGTTCGCTTGGCCAGCCGCACCGGCGATCCCGCTGGGATCGCCCGGTAACTGGCGCGCAGCTGCTGCACCGCATTGCGATGGCTGCGCTCCGCCCCAGTGAGCTGCACGCCCTAACGCTACGGCCAAACCTGGCTTGACCGCACCGGTTTCTCCGGCGCAGACGTGGCTACCCTGTCACATGGTCACTTGGGCCACACGGGTCACGCGCTTGCTCAGCGGACCCGGATTCGACGAGAGGAGCCGCGGTGCAACCCGGCGGAGCGCCCGATATGAACATGATTCTGCAGCAGGCTCAGAAGATGCAGCAGCAGCTGATGAGCGCACAAGCAGAACTTGCTGAGGCCGAGGTCACCGGACAGGCTGGTGGTGACCTGGTCTTGGTCACGCTGGCCGGCTCCGGCGAGATTCTCAGCGTGACCATCGATCCCAAGGTGGTCGACCCCGACGACGTGGAAACCCTGCAGGATCTCGTCGTGGGGGCAATGGCTGACGCCCACCGCGCCTTGCAGGACCTCACTCAGCAGAAGATGGGGCCGCTGGCCAGCGCGCTCGGCGGGCCCGGCGGGGGTCTCGGCCTGCCCGGCGTGTGATGCCCGCGGAGGCAGGCATGATGCCCGCCGACGCGCTTCGTCCCGCGGAGGCGCAATGATGTACGAGGGCGTCGTCCAGGACCTCATCGACGAGTTGGGGCGGCTGCCCGGCGTCGGGCCCAAGAGCGCTCAACGGATGGCCTTCTACCTGCTGGCAGCCGACCCGGCTGACGTGACCCGGCTGCAGCAGGCCCTGCAGCGGGTCAAGGACGGCGTGGTCTTCTGCGCTGTCTGCGGCACGGTCTCGGAGAAGGAGACCTGCCGGATCTGCGCTGATCCGCGCCGCGATCAGACCGTGGTCTGTGTGGTCGAGGAACCCAAGGACGTGCTTGCGGTGGAGCGCACTCGCGAGTTCACCGGCCGCTACCACGTGTTGGGTGGAGCGCTCGATCCGCTGTCCGGTGTTGGCCCCGACCAGCTGCGGATCCGGGAGCTGCTCACCCGGATCGGAGCCGACGAGATCACCGAGGTGATCATCGCGACCGACCCGAACACCGAGGGCGAGGCCACCGCCACCTATCTGGCGCGGATGCTGCGGGACTTCCCCCGCCTGATGGTGACCCGGCTCGCCTCCGGCCTGCCGATGGGCGGTGACCTGGAGTTCGCCGACGAGCTCACCCTCGGTCGTGCCCTGTCCGGCCGCCGCGCCGTCTGAACTTCGCAATCTTGTATTCCCACACATGGATGCTTGTGGCGCTCCCGGAGGCCTGCGAGCACCGACGAGCATCCATGCCCCCAGGTCACTCAGTCGTCGGGTCGTTCGAGCACGATCGTCGATGCGTAATTCCAGTCCTGCTCGGACAGTGGATTCGCGCAGCGCGGGCACTGGCTTCGCTGGCGGCGAGCGGTGCGAACCGCCGACCACTCCTCATTCAGCCTGCGACGCTCCTCGGCTTGGCGGCGAAGCTTGGGCTGTAAGGCCTGGACGGTCCAGGATGCTCCGAGCAGCAGCCCCAGACATACGAGCACTATCCCGCCCAGCACCTGGATGGTCACCGTGCTCTGCGGTGTGTCCCGCCACGACGTTTCGCTCCCTGGCCACGGCGCCGCGGCCGTGCCCCGGGGAAGCGTGTCGCGCTCCGGTGAGATGTTGACATGATCGCTGCCCCTTCCTCATCGGTGATGCGAGTGCCTGCGCTGCGAGCCGGGGGTCGCCCGGATCACGATGTCGGCCGCCTGATGTGGCGGGTGCCACAGCTTGGTGCTTCCTATCCAGATGTAGAGTGCATGACGCAAGCCGCTCATGCAATTGCATGAGGCACTCTCCTGGTGTGATTCACCGAGGAGGAGTAGCGTGTCGCCTTTGCGGCCCGTGGGCGGTTGGACATCCTGCACACGGTCAATGACGGTGGGGTGGAGGCGCGCGATGTCCCCAGTACGTGGTCCGGTGGTGCCCCGGCGCAGGCTCGGCGCCCAGCTTCGCACGTTGCGTGAACAGGCTGGGCTCACCATAGAAGAGGTGTCCAAGGGACTCGAGTGCTCGGTCTCCAAGGTCAGCAGGCTGGAGACCGGCCAGGGCATCCCCTACCGCCGCGACGTGCGTGATCTGCTCGACCGCTACGGCGTCACTGACCAGGCCCAGCGGGACCGGATGATGCGCTGGGTCCGGGACGGCCGCCGCCAGGGTTGGTGGGATGAATTCTCCGATGTGCTGGCCCCTGACCCAGAGGACCCATTACTGTCCGACAACCTCAGCCGGTACGTCGCACTGGAGCAGGACGCCAGCGAGATACGCTGCTTCGAGCCGACCCTCGTGCATGGCCTGCTGCAAACTGAGGACTATGCCCGTGCCATCCTGAACACGCTGTCCACTGGCGGCCGCTGGGGTGGGCGCAGCGCGGCCGCCCACGAGGCCACCGACCGCCTCGTCGAGCTCCGGATGCGACGGCAGGACCGCCTCTACGCCGCCGATGACCCGCTGACCGTCCGCGTGCTGCTCGACGAAGCAGTGTTACTCCGCCCGATAGGCGGTGAGCAGGTGATGCGAGGGCAGCTGAAAAGGCTGCTCGCTGACGCGCAGCGCCCGAACATCACCGTCCAGGTGCTTCCGTTCGGCATTGGGGCACACCCCTCGACGGCCGGGTCCTTCGCGGTGCTAGCGTTCCCCGATTCCGATGATAACGATCTCGTGTACATCGAGGGCCATCTGGGTGAACTCTACCTCGAGAAGGAGCATGATGTGCGGATCTACGAGCAGATGTTCGGGGTGCTGGTTGACATGTGTATGAGTTCCGAGCAGTCCGCCATTCTCGTGGCCAAGATTCTGCAAGACAATAACAACTAGGAGAAAGGAAATCCAGTGACCGTAGCGTTCCACCCCACGCTGGTGTACCGGACGAGCAGTCGGTGCGCCACAGGGGGATGTGTGGAGGTGGCGCCCTTGCCCGATGGCGGCGCCGTCGTGCGGGACACCAAGGACCGCACCCGTGAGCCACTCACGTTCAACGGGCAGGAATGGGCCGACTTCGTCTCAGGTGTGAAGAACGGCGAGTTCGACTTCTGAGACTCTGCTCCGAGCTTCGTCACAGTCCTCGGCTAATGCGAGGCTTGGTACTGCGTGAAGAATCGGTTTCTGAGAACTGCTCGTGATTGCGTAACAGTGTTATGGTACTGTTACGCAATCACGAGCGGGCTAGCGCATGACGCGGTTCACTGCTGACACGACGGCGTTCAGTGAGGCGGTGACAATGGACCCGGAGACGCCGACCCCCCACAGAATCTGCTCGCCGACACTGCACTCGAGGTAGGCGGCGGCCGTGGCGTTGTCGCCGGCTGACATCGCATGCTCGAAGTAGTCGAGCACCCGGACGTCGAATCCCAGCGCGGCCAGCGCATCCACGAAGGCCGCGATCGGGCCGTTGCCTGAGCCGGTGATCTCGTGCTCCTCGCCCTCCACCAGCACGCTGGCCTGAATCTCATCGTGGCCCTCGCCGTCGTCGGACAGCCGGTGTCGCAGGACCCGCAGGGGGGTGTTCCGGTCCAGGTAGTGCTCAGCGAAGATGTCCCGGATCTGCTGCGGCGAGACCTCGCCACCCCCGGTGTCGGTGTGCTCCTGGATGACCCGGGAGAACTCGATCTGCAGCCGTCGCGGAAGATCCAGCTGGTGTTCGGCCTTCATCACGTAGGCGACGCCGCCCTTGCCGGACTGCGAGTTCACCCGGATCACAGCCTCATAGGTGCGCCCGACGTCCTTGGGGTCGATGGGCAGGTACGGCACCTCCCAGCGATGCTCGTTGACCCCGACCCCGGCTCGAGCGGCGTCGGCCTGCATCGCCCGCAGCCCCTTGTTGATCGCGTCCTGGTGGCTGCCGGAGAAGGCGGTGTAGACCAGATCGCCGCCGTAGGGGTGCCGCTCGGCAACCGGCAGCTGGTTGCAGTATTCGACGGTGCGGCGGATCTCGTCGATGTCGGAGAAGTCGATTTGGGGATCGATGCCCTGGCTGAACAGGTTCATCCCGAGGGTCACCAGGCACACGTTGCCGGTGCGCTCCCCGTTGCCGAACAGGCAGCCTTCAATGCGTTGTGCGCCTGCCTGGTAGCCGAGCTCGGCCGCGGCCACCGCGGTGCCACGGTCATTGTGCGGATGCAGTGAGAGGACCACTGCGTTGCGCCGTTCCAGGTTGCGGTGCATCCACTCGATGGAGTCGGCATAGACGTTCGGGGTGGCCATCTCGACGGTGGCCGGCAGGTTCAGGATCACCGGTGAGTCCGGGGTGGGCTGCCAGATCTCGGTGACCGCGTTGCATACCTCCGCGGCGTAGCTCAGTTCAGTGCCGGTGTAGGACTCCGGCGAGTACTGGAAGCGGAAGTCGGTCTCGGAGTACTTGCCGGCGTACTCGACGAGCATTTCGGCCGCTGAGGTGGCGATCTTCTTGATCCCCTCGCGCTCCTCCCGGAACACCACCCGGCGTTGCAGGATCGACGTCGAGTTGTAGATGTGCACGATCGCCTTGTGCGCGCCCTCCAGGGCCTCGAAGGTGCGCTCGACCAGTTCAGGCCGGCACTGCGAGAGCACCTGGATGCGCACGTCCTCGGGCACCGCACCCTCGGTGATGATCTCGCGGACGAAGTCGAAATCGGTTTGACTGGCCGAAGGGAATCCGACCTCGATCTCCTTGTAGCCCATCCGCACCAGCAGCTCGAACATGCGTCGCTTGCGTGGCGGGCTCATCGGGTCGATCAAGGCTTGGTTGCCGTCCCGGAGGTCCACCGCGCACCACAAAGGCGCCCGGCTGATCGTGACGTCGGGCCAAGTGCGGTCCGGCAGCGACACCGGTTCCACGGTCTGAGCAAAGGGCCGGTAGCGGTGCACGGGCATCGCGCTGCCACGCTGGACGTTCCACGGGGCCTGATCGACGGGAACTCCAGCGGTGGGAACGTGGATACCGCGTGTGCCTCCTGCGGTGAACGCATTGGGTTCGATATCACGGGATTCGATATCACCGGGACCGGTATCGGCCGGTTTGGGGGTCATCGTCTGCTTCTGTGCCATGTCTTCGGGCCTTCCGCGTAGCCGGAGGATCCGACCGGCGGATGCGCGCGGGCGACTCCGCGACGGGGGGCCGGTCGTCGTCAGACCCCGTCGCGGCGGCGAAGCAGGAGGGCGCGTGCCACGCGATCACGGTAGCCGGGGCCTACCCGAAGCACGCAACCACCCTCCCGGATTGTGAGATCTCCCTCGTGCCCGTTCGTTCACGAACCGTGCAGACCGTGGCAGACCGTGGCAGACCGTGGCAGACTTTCGGTATGGGCGGAGCTGTTCGGGACTCTTCCAGCCGTACGTCGGTCCGCAGGGGCCGCAGCAGGATCTTCAGGATCCTCGCGACCCTGATCCGGATCGTGGGCTGGCTCTTCGTCGTGATCTTGGTGGGGCATATCGCGCTGACGTTGGGCGATGCCAACCCGGACAACGAGATCACGAGGTTCGTGGCGTACTGGGCGGACCGACTGCTGCTGGGCTTCCAAGACCTGTTCACCCCGGCCGACGAGACGGTGCGGGTACTGGTCAACTACGGCCTCGCTGCGCTCTTCTGGCTTGTGGTGAGTTCTGTGCTGGCACGGCTGGTCCGGCGTCTCGGCTGACCAGCCGGGGCAGACTGGATCCTCCGTGGCTCGCTGTCCGGTGCCGGTTACCGGCTGTGGCGCGGCGTTGGGAAGGCGCACTCAGCAACTATTCCGGGTGAATGACTCGATGTTCACTCTTTGGGGAGAGTCGATTACCTTGGGTAGTTTCACGCGCTGACTGACGCTCTACCTGGTAGGTTACCGACAAGTTTCACGGACAGGGTGGTAGCAGTAGGTAACCGCCCATCTGACGCTCCGCAGTGGCTGAGCAGCCCCCTTCCGAGGGTCGCTACCTGTACCGCGAGCCTTCTGCCGCCGCCGTGCTCTGTGCCATCGGTGCAGGTCAGTGGGGGTTTGGGGGTCATCCGAGCGATCGTTGAAGACCGCGTTGGCAACGCCGCGGAGCTGGGGCAACACGCACTTCTGCGGTGCTGGAGTCAGGCTCACGATGAGGGGTAACTACGCTCCGTCCTTGTAGCGTGACCCCTTGCATTCTTGGTCGACATCCTCCAAGCTGCCGCTTACCTGACGGGAGCAGCTACCCGGGGAGGCGTGCTGAGAAAGGAGGCCGTCCCAGCGGCGTCGGCCGTTGCGGCGACACTCATCTGTCTCAGCCGTGACTACCCGCCCCTGCACGCTTCCCGCTGCACGAACAACCCTGCACAAGGAAGCGGTGGTGGAGTTGGCTAGAACGGATGCTCGAGCCAGTAGATCTGGAGGAGCTGGACTGTTCAACGTAGTCAGTGTTGTGGTCCTCGTGTTCGGAGTCCTGATCATCGGGATAGCGGCTGCGCTGCTCGCCCGAACTCTGGCGGCGGCGCAGAGCATCGATAAGAAGGCGCAGACCATCTCGGGAAACGCTGGAAACATCGACACTTCGACCGATTCGGTTGTCCAGCTGAACCGGACCAATGAGGTTGCCGCCTCGATTCTGACGAGCGCGAAGCCGCTGGAAGGACAGCTCAGGACAGTCGACACCGTCGCCCGTGATATCGATGGTTTGGCGAAGTCGATCAATACGAGCGCGGGAACCATCAACGGCACGGCCGGGACCATCAACGGTACGGCGGTCACGATCAACAGCACCGCGCGCGACATCAATGGCAACGCAGGGACGATCAACAGCACGGCGGGAACGATCAATGTAACTGCGGCGCAGATCCTCACGCAGACCGATTTGATTCTCGACGTTGCACAGCGCATTGACGCCGACGCGGTGACGATCAACGAGACCATCGCCAGGACCATTGTCATCGCCCAGAACATCAAGATCGACAGTGGCAACATCCTCAACCAGGCGATCAGAGCTGAACTGACATCCCGCTGCATCAACGCCAAGGTTCGCCTTGGCCTGATCGCCCCGCCGCAACCACCCTGCTAGGAGGATGGAAGATGACAACGCAAGAAATCACCAGGTCGTCGACCGCCCCCGGTGGGTCCAATCCGAGCAGTTCATTCGTCCGGTGGCTGTGGATCTGGGTCACGCTCGGGATCATCGTTGTGGTGGTCGTTATCGGGTTCCTGATCGGCATCGTGCGAGCGCTCGAGTCGATCGACGTGGGACTGTTTTCGGCGTCCAGCTCCGTGTCGGGCGCTACGGGGGATGTCACTGCGCTGCCCAACTACATCCAGACGATCAACGGCGCACTGACCGACATCGACGTCTCCTTGAAGCCGATCCGCGGGCAGGTCGCCGATGCCACGGCGTCGCTGCAGTCGATCAAGGGTTCGCTGCAGTCTATTGACGCATCGTTGAAGGACACCTCCTCCTCGCTGGTCAACACCTCAGGGTCGCTGGTTGACACGTCGGGCCTGTTGGTGGGTGCGTCGGGCTCGGTGACGAGCATCAACGCCTCGTTGATCGACACCTCCAATGTCCTGCTTCAGGTCCTGCGCAACGCCTCGGCCATCGAACTCGCGCTTGAGTCGATCCAGAACGAGGACAGCCAAGGTACCGCGAGGATCTTCAAGCAGGTCGACTTCGCCAACGGGATCCTGCAGGCCATTCAGGACGACACCTTCAACATCAACCTTCAGCTCAACGAGACCAACAGGCAGCTCCTGAACATCTGCACTTCGCCCGTGGTCGGTTTGCTGCCCCCGTTCAAGTGCGACCCGGCCCGCCCGTAGGAGGTGACTGATGCGACGCTTGAGTTCCAACGCCCTACCAGGGATCATGCTCGTTATTGTCATCTTCTGGGCCTTGTTTGCGGTGCTGCTCCTGACCGGTATTATCAGCACGGCTAATCGGATCGAGAGCCGAGTTGGCGTGATCAACGATTCGGTCACGCCGATCAACAGCAAGCTCGACAATGTGGCGGTCCTCACGCAGGTTCAGGACACCGCCGTGCAGATCCGGGATGCGGCCGCGCCGCTCACCGGGATCATCGATAACGTGGTCAATTCCGCCAGCAGTATCGACAACAGTGCCAAGTCGATCCTTGGCTCGGCACAGTCGATCAACGGCTCGGTGAAAACGATCAACGCCTCGGTGTTGGAGATCAACGCGAGCGTGAGCTCGATCACTCCTGCGCTGGAAGAGATTCTCGCCAGCGCAACTGAGATCAACGCTACGGTGAACCAGATCGGCCCGAACTTCGTCGAGGTTGTCGACCTTGTGTACGACATCAAGACCAGGATTGTTGTCGCCAGCACACAGGTCGATGACATCATCAGGTCGGTCAACGGCATCCTGGGCGACTTCGATTCCGTCATCGTCCAGGTCGACCTGATCAACAACAATGCTCAGGGTATCGCGTCCTCTCCGCTGATCATGAACTCGGGCAATGCGGGTGTGATGAGCGAAATGATCAAGGCGAGTTCTGGGCAGGGTCCTGCTCCTCAGGCCGGACTGCCGGCGTTCGATTTGCTGCCAGCGGTGCCAGCGCTGGGAATTCCTGCGCTGCCGTTGCCACAGACCGGGCAACTGCCGTTGGATCTCAGCAAGACGCTGCAGGGATTGCCGCTTCTGTCCGATGCTGGCAACGTCCTCAGCCTGGTGGGTGCCGCACCGAAGTAGTCGCAGGGAGTTCGATGGAGCACCAATCGGGGCGCCGGCCAGGTCAGGTCGGCGCCCCGATTGCCGTCTGTCGTCGTTGACAGCGTGGTGTTCGGCGGATCGGTTTCCCGCCGAAACCCTGCGGTCAGCGGCCTGTCATGTGCGTGCGGCGTCATTGTTTCGTGCCCCCTGGAGTCGTGCCCCCTGGAGTCGTGCACAGTGAGCTGGTTGTGTCGCTGTCCGGGATCCGTTCCGCGACGCTGGACGACTGTGTTGACCTGACCGCCGAGCTGGACGCTCGCGGGGTACCCGCCTCCCTGCTGGTCGTGCCCCGCCGTCCTGGCGGCGCCACCACGCTGCACTGGATCCGGGAACGTAGCAACTCCGGAGATGCCGTGCTGGTGCACGGCTACGATCACACGCTGGACCCGCTTGGGTGTTGGGGGTCGCACGCCGTTGCCAGGCTAGGTCGCCGCGCAGAGTTCGCGAACCTCCCTGCACACGAGGCTGGGCTGCGTCTGCGGGCTGCGACCATCCTGCTGGAGCGCCTCGAGCTGCGGACCGATGCCTTTGTTCCGCCCCGGTGGCTGGCGTCGGCGGGAACCCTGCGGGCGCTGCGGCATGCGGGGTATCGGGTATGTGCCGACGCCACCGCGGTACACGACCTGGCGTCAGACCGGGCGCACCGTGGCCGCTTGCTGGGGTTCGGGGTTCTCGGGCTGGCGCCCGGCCAGCGGGCCGAACCGTGGTGGTGCCGGGCGTTCGTGCTCGGCACGGCCCGCATCGCCCGTCGCGGTGGTCTGGTGCGCATCGCGGTGGACGGGACGGATTTGACCCGCAGTGCGCGACGGTCGGCTCTGCTCGACGCGGTCGATATGGCGCTGCATCACCACGCCCGCCCCAGTACATACCGAGCCGTCACGGCACAGCCCGCGCTGGCCGCCTGAGCTGCTCAGAGCTTGAGTGCCTCACCGCGTGGTGCAAGGTGGACCTCAGTACCGACCGGGGCGAGCTCGCGGAACAGCCCGTAATGCTTCTCCGGCTTGGCCAGGATGGCCTGGTGGATCGGCACTGCCAGTCCAGGGTCGACCGCACGGAGGTAGTCCACCGCCTCGGAGACCTTGAGCCACGGTGCCGCGGTGGGCAGCAGCAACACGTCGACGTCCCGGCCGACCAGGGTGAAGGAGTCCCCGGGGTGCAGGATCGTGCCGGTGCCACCGTCGAGGAGGTAGCCGTTGTTCGGGACCACCGGGATGTCCGGATGGATCACACCGTGGTCACCGCCGATCACGTCGACCGTAGCGCCGGCCACCTCCAGGTGCTCCCCGGGATTCACCACCTGGTGCGCGATGCCCGCATCGGCCAGTAGCTCCGCGGAGCCGATGTCGACGACCAGCTGCGCCGCCGGGTTCGCGGCCAGCAGGGCGGGTAACCGGTCGAGGTCGAGGTGATCGGGATGCTGGTGGGTCACCAGGATCGCATCGAGTCCGGTGAGTTCCTCGAACCCGGTGGAGTACACGCCGGGGTCCAGCAGTAGCCGAGCCGCCCCGACCTCGGCCAGCACGCAGGACTGCCCCAAGTGGACGATCTGCACGGTTGGTCACCTCCTGCAGGAGTCAATTGCCAGCCTGCCACACGCCGCGAGCAGCTCGGCCTCCTGTGCCGACGTCAACCCGGCCTGGCGTGGTGCCGCCATCGATGTTCGCTTCGGGCGCACCGGTAACCTCGGCGGCGTGGCGCGAGTAGTGGTCGACGTGGTCCTCAAACCGGAGATCCTTGACCCACAGGGTCAGGCGATCGCACGCGCGCTGCCCCGGCTGGGCTTCCCAGGGGTGCACGATGTGCGGCAGGGCAAGCACTTCGAGCTGGACGTGGCAGACACCATCGGCGACGCCGACCTGCACCGGATGGCGGGCGAACTGCTCGCCAACCCCGTGATCGAAGACTGGACGGTACGGCGACTGTGACCTCGAGGATCGGTGTGATCACGTTCCCCGGCACCCTCGATGATGTCGACGCAGCTCGTGCCGTGCGACGCGCCGGGGCCGAGCCGGTGGCGCTCTGGCACGCCGATGATGATCTGCGCGGGGTGGACGCGATCGTGGTACCCGGTGGGTTCTCCTACGGCGACTACCTGCGCGCCGGTGCGATCGCCGCACACCAGCCGGCGCTGCGGGCTGTCGTCGACGCGGCACGCCGCGGCATGCCGGTCTTGGGCATTTGCAACGGTTTCCAGATCCTGTGCGAGGCGGGCCTGTTGCCCGGCGCGCTGGTGCGCAACGTTGGGTTGCACTTCGTCTGCCGTGATCAGCGGCTGCGGGTGGAGAGCAGCGTGACGGCCTGGACGGGCCGGTATCGGCCGGGCGCCGAAATCCTGGTGCCGCTGAAGTCCATCGAGGGTCGCTATGTGGCCGATGCGGCGACGCTGGCCGAGCTCGAGGGCGACGGCCGTGTGGTGTTCCGCTATCTCGGCGGAGCCCCGAACGGTGCGATGCACGACATCGCCGGGATCGCCTCGGCGGACGGTCGGGTAGTCGGGCTGATGCCGCATCCCGAGCACGCGATCGATCCGCTCACCGGACCGTCCGCTGACGGGCTAGACCTGTTCCGCTCGGGGACCGGGTCGCGATTCGGCTCCGAATAGCGCTTGGCGCGCGGCTGGTAACCGCCATTCGGCTCCGAATGGCGACGAATACTCTTACCGGGTGGGCAACATCGACTCCGTGCAGCATGCCGCTGCTACCCCTGACCAGCCGCAGCCCTATCGTGAGTTGGGGCTCGCCGACGACGAGTACGCGCGGGTCCGCGAGATCCTCGGGCGCCGGCCCACCGAGGCCGAGCTGGCGATGTACTCGGTGATGTGGAGCGAGCACTGTTCCTACAAGTCCTCCAAGGTGCATCTGCGCTATTTCGGGGAGACCACCACGGCGGCGATGCGGCAGCGGATGCTCGCCGGCATGGGGGAGAACGCCGGCGTGGTCGAAGTCGGCGAAGGCTGGGCGGTGACCTTCAAGATCGAGTCGCACAACCATCCGTCCTACGTGGAGCCCTACCAGGGCGCAGCGACCGGGGTCGGCGGGATCGTCCGCGACATCATGGCGATGGGTGCGCGGCCGATCGCGGTGGCCGACCCACTGCGGTTCGGCCCGGCCGGCGCCGCCGACACGAAACGGGTCCTGCCCGGGGTGGTCGCCGGAATCGGGGGTTACGGCAATTGCCTTGGCCTGCCCAACATCGGTGGCGAGGTTGTCTTCGACCCCTCCTACGCGGGTAATCCGCTGGTCAACGCGCTGTGTGTGGGGGCGATGCGGGTCGAGGACCTGCACCTGGCGCACGCCAGCGGCACCGGCAACAAGATCGTCCTGTTCGGCGCGCGCACCGGCCTGGACGGCATCGGCGGGGTCAGCGTGCTGGCCAGCGAGAGTTTCGGCGCCGGCAGCGCTGGGCACGGCGGTCGCACGAAGCTGCCCAGCGTGCAGGTCGGCGACCCGTTCACCGAGAAGCTGCTCATCGAGTGCTGTCTGGAGCTCTTCAAGGCCGGCCTCGTGGCCGGCATTCAGGACCTCGGCGGGGCCGGTCTGTCCTGCGCCACATCGGAGCTGGCCGGCGCCGGCGACGGCGGCATGCGGATCGAGCTTGACGCGGTGCCACTGCGGGCGCCGGACATGACAGCGGCCGAGATCCTTTCCAGCGAGTCTCAGGAGCGGATGTGCGCTGTGGTGCGTCCCGCCGATGTGGACGCCTTCATGGCCGTGTGCGCGAAATGGGAAGTCGCCGCAACGGTGATCGGTGAGGTTACCGACGGCGACCGACTGATGATCACCTGGCATGGCGAGACCGTGGTCGACGTGCCGCCGCGCACCGTCGCGCACGACGGACCGGTGTACCACCGCCCGGTGCAACGGCCGTCCACCCAGGACGCTCTGCGGGCATCGGTTCCGGACGCATTGCCACGACCGTCCACGCCAGACGCGTTGAGAGCGACGCTGTTGCGGATGGTGGCCAGCCCGGGCCTGTGTTCGCGGGCCTGGGTGACCGACCAGTACGACCGCTACGTGCGCGGCGGCACTGTGCTTGCGCAACCCAGCGATGCCGGCATGGTGCGTATCGACGAGACCACGCAGCGCGGGATCGCGGTGTCCACTGACGGCAACGGCCGGTACTGCGCCCTGGACCCCTATGCCGGCACCCAGCTGGCGCTGGCCGAGGCCTACCGCAACGTCGCGGTCACCGGTGCCACCCCGCTGGCCGTGACGAACTGCCTCAATTTCGGCGCACCCACCGATCCCGGTGTGATGTGGCAGTTCCAGCAGGCCGTCCGCGGTCTGGCCGACGGCTGCGCCGCCCTCGGCATCCCGGTCACCGGCGGGAACGTCAGCTTCTACAACCAGACCGGGGACACCGCGATCCTGCCCACCCCGATCATCGGGGTGCTCGGGGTGATCGACGACGTGCGCCGCCGGATCCGCACGGCGCTGGGCGATCCCGGTGACGAGGTCTGGCTGCTCGGTGACACCCGCGACGAATTCGGTGGCAGCGAATGGGCGCACGAATTGCACGGGCACCTCGGCGGTCGCCCGCCCGTGGTGGATTTGGCCCGGGAGCAGGCGATCGGCCAGGTGCTGGCGGCTGCGGCCCGGCACGGCCTGGTGAGCGGGACCCACGATCTATCCGACGGTGGTCTGGCCCAGGCCCTGGTGGAAGCGGCCCTGCTGAGCGGCCACGGCGCCCGGGTGCGCTTACCTGCGGACCTAGACCCGTTCGTCGCCCTGTTCGCCGAGTCCGCTGGTCGCGTCCTGCTCGGCGTGTCCGGCGCACATGCTCACCGTGTCGCGCAACTGTGCACGGACCACGGGGTGCCGGTGACCCGGCTCGGAACCGTGCACGCCGCCCCCGTACTGGAGATCGCCACGATCGCCCCCATCCCTTTACTCGAGCTCCGCGCTGCCTGGCAAGCCACCCTCCCCACCCTCTTCGACCCCTGAGCCCCCCTCTTACCGCGTTCTGGATGCAGACTGCACCATTGCGCCCCTGGATTACCGCAGTCTGAGACGAAACTAGGTGCGGATGAGGCCAGTGGTGCTGGTGCGCCGAAGTTTCATCCCTCATGGGCGGCCCCGCTAGCGGGGCCATGGTTGTCTGCATCCAGAATGCGGTGGAGAAGCACATGAACGAGCTGGGTGACGCGTTGGAGGCTGTCGAGGGCTGGCTGGATGGGGAGGGTCCGGAGCCGGGGCGCACTGAGCTGGCGAGGGCGGTCCGGCTCAGCCTGCGGACCCTGGCGCAGGTGGCTCCGGGCGCCACGGTGGAGGTGCGAGTGCCACCGTTCGCGGCGGTGCAATGTGTCGCGGGGCCGAAACACACCAGGGGCACGCCATCCAACGTGGTGGAGACCGACCCGCGAACCTGGCTCGAACTCGCCACCGCCAGGCTGTCCTGGCTCGACGCGCTGGCCACCGCCCGCGTAGCTGCATCCGGCCCCCGAACGGACCTCTCAGCGTGGTTGCCCTTGGTGCGACCCCCGCATTCAGCGGGCTCAGCGGGGTCAACGGGGTGCCCATAACCCCGCTGAGCCCGCTCGATACGGATCCCGCACCATTGGGGGTATGACGCTGTCTCGGTTTGCTTCCGCTATGGGTGAGTTTGATCGTCGGGTGCGGGCTGTGCGGCCGGACCAGTGGCGGGACCCGACCCCGTGCACTGAATGGGACGTGCGAGCTTTGGTAGACCACCTGGTCGTCGAGCAGCTGTGGGCGCCGCTGCTGCTCGACGGTGCCACCATCGAGGGCGTCGGGGATCGCTTCGATGGCGATCAGCTCGGGGGCGACCCGGTAGCGGCCTGGGAGAGTGCCGCAGCCGCGGCGCGGGAGGCGTTCGCGGCCCCGGGTGCCCTGCGGCGGTCCGTCGCGCTGTCCTACGGGCACCGACCCGCCGACGAGTACTGCCACGAGATGACCATGGATCTGACCGTCCACGCGTGGGATCTGGCCCGGGCAATCGGAGCTGATGAGCGTCTCGACGAGGACCTGGTGCGCGACGTACTGGGTTTCATCGAGCCGCGCGTCGAGGAACTGGTCGGCACGGGGCTGTTCGCCCCGCCAGTCGCAGTAGGCGAAGACGCCGACGCCCAGGCCCGACTGCTTGCCCTGCTCGGACGGCGTACCTGAGCGCACCGCTCAGCGCACGCCCAACGTCGACCCCAGAGAATCTGTCGTCCGATCCACCGTCGGCCCCAGGCCGCCCGACCGCGACCCCCGATCAGAGGTTGATCGCTGGCGGGAGGGTGACGTCCGAGGTGTGTCGGACCTGCTTGTGGTTCGCCGCTGAGCTGACGCGTCAGGCTGGGTCCTGACGCGGGGGGCGGTGGTTCGAGGGGCGGTGGCTCGGGGCGCGGCGGCTGGTGGCGCTGCGGCTGCCTCAGCAACCTGCTCTGTTGCGGGGGGCACCGGGATGGACTTGGGCGCCTGACGGGCTACCCGCGGCTGCGCCGCGGCCGGGGCAGGGGAGAACGCCATGTTCTTCTCGACCTGCATGGCGGGGACGGGATGCGCTGCCAGGCCGGGCGCCGTCTGGTCCGGTGCCCGGCCTGGCCCGGCCTGCGGGCTCACGGGTGTCGTGGTGGTGTCGCGCGGCCCGAGGATCCCCTCGGTGGTGCTTGCCGTGACGGCTATGACTGCGCCACAGACCAGCGCAACGCTGGCCGCGACTTTCCTGGCAGACCCGGCGCTGGCAGGTGGACGCAGATCGGGTTCGCCTGCACCCTCCGCGGCGGTGGCGGCATTGTTGCCCCGGCGTGGGTGGGTCCCGATCCATGCGATCAAGGCAGCGGCTGGGGGTCCGGAGCCCGCCTTTCGACGATGGCGGGGAGTCGGTCTGGGCACTAAGTCTCCGTGTGCGTGGTGAGTCCGTGTACGTGGTGTGACTGGATAACCCCCCGGCGTAGATGCATACTCCGTTACGGCACCGCCAGACCACCCATGACGGGCAGCTCCACCCCTTCGGCCTAGCATGCGCAGCCAGGGCCGCGACACCGCGCCAGCCGCGCGCGGACCAACAAGCAGCCAGTAGAGTGGAATCGTCACCCGTCCCGTCGACAGGGAGTCGCAGGTGGGCAACCAAACGCCCCGATATGACCCCGACGACCACATGAGAGACGACCCCAGCGCAGACGACAGCGCCGATCATGAGGGACCGCGCGAAGAGTGCGGTGTCTTCGGTGTCTGGGCCCCAGGCGAGGAAGTCGCCAAGCTCACCTACTTCGGCCTGTTCGCCCTGCAGCATCGTGGCCAGGAGGCCGCCGGCATGGCGGTGTCCGACGGCTCGCAGGTGCTGGTGTTCAAGGACCTCGGGCTGGTCAGCCAGGTGTTCGACGAGCAGGTGCTGTCCAGCCTTTCCGGGCATATCGCAGTCGGACACTGCCGTTACTCCACCACTGGATCGACGACCTGGGAGAACGCCCAGCCCACGTTTCGCACCACGGTAAGCGGGTCGGGTCTGGCGCTGGGGCACAACGGCAACCTGGTGAACACCGCCGAACTGCTGGAGCAGGCCTGCGAGGTCGGCGCGCCCACCCGCAATGGTGCGACCACCGACTCGGACCTGATCACCGGTCTGCTGGCCACTGCTGCGGCGGACACCGGCATCGAGCAGGCCGCCCAGCGCCTGTTGCCCCAGCTCCGGGGGGCATTCTCGCTGGTCTTCTGCCACCAGGACACGCTTTACGCCGCGCGAGACCCGCACGGCGTCCGCCCGTTGGTGCTCGGCCGGCTGGACCGTGGCTGGGTGATCGCCAGCGAGACCGCAGCGCTCGATATCGTCGGTGCCAGCTTCGTCCGTGAGGTTGAGCCAGGCGAACTGCTGGCCATCGACGCAGGTGGGCTGCGCAGCTCGCGCTTCGCCAACCCCGATCCCAAGGGCTGCGTGTTCGAGTACGTCTATCTGGCCCGCCCGGACACCACCATCGCCGGGCGCGGGGTGCACGCCACCCGGGTGGAGATCGGCCGGCGGCTGGCGGCCGAGCACCCGGTCGACGCCGATCTGGTCATCCCGGTGCCCGAGTCGGGCACCCCAGCGGCCATCGGCTACGCGCAGGGCTCGGGAATCCCTTACGGCTCGGGGCTGGTGAAGAACTCCTACGTCGGGCGCACCTTCATCCAGCCGTCGCAGACGATCCGCCAGCTCGGTATCCGGCTCAAGCTCAACCCGCTGCGCGACGTCATCCGCGGCAAGCGCCTTGTGGTGGTGGACGACTCCATCGTGCGGGGTAACACCCAGCGCGCCCTGGTCCGGATGCTGCGCGAGGCCGGGGCTATCGAAGTGCATGTGAGGATTGCCAGCCCGCCGGTGCGCTGGCCGTGCTTCTACGGCGTTGACTTCGCCTCCCGCTCCGAGCTGATCGCTAGTGGTGGTAAGGGCAGCGACGGCAGTGACGTTGATGGGATACGGCGCTCCATCGGGGCTGACAGTCTCGGCTACGTCAGCCTCGCGAACCTCATTGCGGCCTCTGAGCAGCCGGCCTCCCGGCTGTGCGCAGCGTGCTTCGACGGTCGCTACCCGATCCCGCTGCCGCCCAGTGCGTCCATCGGTAAGTACCTGCTGGAGGACGCCCAGCAGGAGTTGCACCTGCCGGCGTTGCGAGTGGGGTGAGGCGCGCCGCGCCCCCGCGCCCATCCTCGAACGGGTAGCGTGACGTTACCGCTCGTAGGCCATCCTTGGCGCCACCAGACCCGTGTCCTGGAGTCCGCAAGCCATGACCGAGACCGACAGCCCGCACACCACCTACGCCGCAGCCGGGGTGGACATCGCAGCCGGGGAACGGGCCGTCACCCAGCTGCGCCCGTATGCCGACCGGGCCAGCCGTCCCGAGGTGCTGGGCGGCATCGGTGGATTCGCCGGCCTGTTCAAGCTCAAGCTCGACCGTTGGCGTGAGCCCGTCCTGGCGAGCTCCACTGACGGCGTCGGCACCAAGATCGCAGTGGCGCAGGCGATGGACACCCACCACACCATCGGGATCGACCTGGTGGCAATGGTCGTCGACGACTTGGTGGTGTGTGGAGCCGAGCCGCTGTTCCTGCAGGACTACATCGCCGTCGGCAAGGTCGTGCCGGAGCGGATCGCGGACTTGGTCCGGGGCATCGCCGAGGGCTGCGTCCAGGCTGGCTGCGCCCTGCTGGGCGGTGAGACCGCCGAGCACCCGGGGATGATGGCCGACGGCGACTACGACTTGTCCGCGACCGGAGTGGGCGTGGTGGAGGCCGACGCCATCCTGGGGCCCGATTGCGTCCGTCCTGGTGACGTGGTGGTGGCGATGGGCTCGTCGGGGCTGCACTCCAACGGCTACTCGCTGGCCCGGCGGGTGCTCCTCGACATCGCCCGGATGCCTCTGGACGGGCATGTGGAGGAGTTCGGCCGCACCCTGGGGGAGCAGTTGCTCGAACCCACCCGGATCTACGCCAAGGACTGTCTGGCGGTGGTCGCGGAGACGGAGGTGCGGACCTTCGCGCACATCACAGGCGGCGGGCTAGCGGTGAACCTGGCGCGGGTGATGCCTCGCGGGCTGGTGGCCGTGGTCGACCGCGGCAGCTGGACGCCGGCCGCTGAGTTCGCCCTGATCGCCCGCCTGGGCCGGGTGCAGCGGGCGGAGATGGAGCGCACCTTCAACATGGGGGTCGGGATGGTCGCTGTGGTCGAGGCGGCTGAGGTTGACCGCGCGCTGGCCGTCCTGACCGCCCGGCACGTGCCGGCGTGGGTGCTCGGTGAGGTGCACAGGTCCCGTGACGTCGGGGTCGACGCCACCGCGAAGGATGCCGTCCGTGCTGTCCTTCGTGGGGACCATCCACGGTTCTGACCGAGTTCGATCAGGCATCCGCACTGGGCCGAGACACCTGGCTCACCGACGGTGCTGGTCGTACTCGTCCTCGTAGACGTCCTCGACGCGGTCACCATCGCCGTGACTGACGCCGTTGTCGCCCGACAGCTCTCGTTGCAGGGCCTCGAGGTCGGTGGTGGGGGAGCTGTACTTGAGTTCCCGGGCCACCTTCGTTTGCTTGGCCTTCGCTCGGCCGCGCCCCATGGCTCGACCCCCTCGCACGCAGGGACGAGGCGGCCTGGGGATTCGGCGGCCTCGTTCATCTCGACAACATCCTCTGGGTCACACCGTACAGGGTTCCGCCGGTCGGATGCGACGTGCCCGCAGCACCCCGAAGCGTGTCCCTCGCCAGTGTCCCCAGAATGCTACTGCGGAGTGTCGCGGGCTACCCGCCGGTCCGCTCACAGCGGCGTGTGTAAGACTCCCGGCGACCATGTTGGAGGCAGGCGTCGCTGGAGATGAGGAGTTGGCATGACTGTGCTGGCGCTTTTGACCGCCAGCGGTGAGCCGCTGTCGTGGGTTGCGATGGTGGTCATCGCGCTCGGCACGATCGGGCTGATGATCGGTACTGCCCGACGGGTCAGGAACCGGGTCTGAGCCCGTTCAGCGTTCCCGGTTATCGGTCCGGCGAGTAACGGGTTCGGCAAGCCGGCGTTGTTCGGTGAGCAGGTCGTCCACTGAGGCAGCCCCGCTGGCATACCGGGCGCAGATCTCAGCGTTGAAGCTGTCCATCACGTGCTGGACCTCGCGGCGGCGCTGGGACACCGACGCCTCCTCCGTGCTGTAGGCCTGCAGTGCGGCGTCGAGTTGCTCGCTGGAAAGCGACCCGACATCGGAGAGGTCGACATCGGCGATCAGCGCCTCGATACTGCGGCGGTGTGCTTCCGCCCGTGAGGGCTCCATCGTCTGGAAGCGCCCCGAGCCGGTCGCAGGACCTAGGGCGTTGGCCGCCAGGATGCGGGCCAGCTCGGCCACGACGGGAGCGCTGCCACCGTCGTGGCGGCGTCGTTGCTCGGCGCGCACAATGTCGATCCGGGCGTGCAACAGCCGGCGCAGGTAAGACAGATCGGTCTCCTCCTGCGCGGCGTCGTCGCGCCGAGCCCGCACCTCAGCAAGACCAAGCCCACCCAGCCCCACGACATACCCAGGCGCCAACACCCGATCAATCCGCCGCCGCCCCCCAGGCCGTACCTCAATCACGATCCCATCCTCCCCTATCTCCCGCATTCAGCGGGCTGGGCGGGGTTATTCGGGGTGGGATAGCCACGCTCAGCCTGCTGAATGCGGGGCGCTGTTTAGGTCCTCAGGCGGCGCAGGGCGGCGCGGCCTGGGGGCTCGCCGGTGTCGGGGGGGATGGAGTCGGGGTCTACTGAGGCGGCGGCTTCGCCGGCTTGCAGTGGGGTGGTCGGGTCTACTGAGCGCTTCAGCAGCGCCAGCGCGATCGGGCCGAGTTCGTGGTGGGTGGCCACCGTGCCGACCCGGCCGACCAGGCGCTGATCGGCGCGCACCGGATCCCCGGTGGTAGGCAGCGTCTCGGGTGATTCCAGGTGCAGCAGCACCATCCGTCGCGGCGGGCGACCCAGATTCGCCACCCGCGCCACCGTCTCCTGGCCCCGGTAGCACCCCTTGTCCAGGTGCACCGCCTGGCCGATCCAGCCGACTTCGTGCGGGATGGTGCGCTCGTCGGTGTCCACCCCCAGCCGCGGGCGCAGCGCCGCCGCCCGGATGGCCTCATACGCCCAGGTTCCGGCTGGCGTGGCGCCGGCCCCGACCAGCCGCTGCCAGATTTGCATCAGGTCACCGCGCGGCACCAGCAAGTCCGCCCGGTCCGCCTGGACGCGCGCGAACCCACCCAGCTGTCCGGCCTGCGCGATCACCTTGCCGGTGGCCGGGCCGAGCAGCGAGAGCACGGCCAGCTCGGAGGTCGCATCCCGTGGCGCCACCTGCGACCAGAACACCATTGAGTTCAGGTAGGCCAGCAACGCTTCGGCCTTGCCGGGCTCGGTGTCCAGCCACACCGTGTCGAGCACGTGGGAGAGCAGGGCATGGTGTTCGACGTGACCCCGCAGGTCGAGTACCAGAGCTTCGGTGTGCTCGCCCTCGCCGAGGGTGAGCAGGTGCTGGGAGGTGATGGTGTGCAGCCAGCTCAGCCGATCCTCACCGGGCACGGCGAGCACCTCGCGGTGCGACCGGTCCACCACCGCGACGTCGCGCTCGGCGGCGCGCTGCTCACGCAACGGGTCGCCGTGGTGCCAGGCCACCCCGGCGTCTGAGGACCCGTCGGGCGGGGGCACCGCACCGGGCAGGTCCAGCAGCGGCGAGGTCACGAGCCGTCTTGCTCGGTGCAGCGCACGCAACGTCCGGACAGCGCCAGGTGGGCGGGGTCCAGGACGAACCCGTACCGATCCTGCAACCGCTTGATGAGTTCGGTGGTCTCCTCGGTGGGTACCTCGGTGACCTCGCCACAACGGTGACACACCAGGTGCACGTGCTCATGCGCCTGGGTGGAGTAGCTCGGTGCACCATGCCCGAGATGGGTGTGCCGGACCAGGTCGAGACCTTCGAGCAGGTCGAGGGTGCGGTAGATCGTGGTGATGTTGACAGCGGGTGCGCGGCGTTGCACGTGCTCGCAGATCTGCTCCGGGGTGGCGTGCTGCAGGGCGTGCACCGCGTCGAGCACCAGCTGCCGTTGGGGGGTCATCCGCATTCCCCGCTCGTGCAGCGTGCGGCGCAGAGTGGTATCCACGACGACGATGGTAGGCCGACGTAGCGTCGCGTGCCGTGCCCGTCCGTGTACTGACGCAACTGAATGGCGACTTCGCCGATCCGGACGCTGCCCTGCCGCGCGGCGATGGGATCTTCGAGACCTGTGCTGGTGGTCGACGTGGTGGCGCTGGAGCTCGATCGGGGCGCCTCGGTATAGACGTTGCCGGGGCCGCCACGGTGCGGTTAGCGTGGCAGGTACACGCGAAGGGAGGTGGTCCAAGGTTGAACGGCTATAGGACTTGTGAGGTGGCTGTCAGCTAGAGCCGCCGACGGCCGTGGAAGGCCACCTCCTCTGGACGGCGTTGACGACAACGGCGGACTGTGAGAGGCGGCCGGCGAATCCAAGGCAGTCACCCGGCCCCCGGGCTAACCCGAGCGCTAGTCCCGCTCGGGCGCGTAGCTGCGCGGCACCCGGGGGCTGACTGCTGTCCGGGGCCACCCCCAGCGCGTTCTGGATGCAGTCTCCATGCGCGGCGCAGCCGCGCATGGAGACTGCATCCAGAACGCAGCTGAGGCTGAGTGAGCGGGGTCAACCGGCTACTCGGTGCAGGAGGGTGGAGACGTGGGGTTGGAGGGTTTGGCCGACCATTGCGCGTTGTTCGACGTAGGCCAGGTCGCCGCCGTCGACGATGCCGTAGAGGCGGTGCGCGCCGGTGACCTCCTTGGCCGACGAGGTGCGCACCACCGCGTCGGTGGCCAGTTCCCACGAGGTCTGGTTTCGGGGCTGCCCGTAGTAGATCTCCACGATGCCGGTGGTGTGTGCGGCGAGCAGCTCGATGGTGTCGTTGGGGCGGGGTCGCCAGAACCCCGTCTCCCGGGCGGCTGGTCGGATCACCTCGCCGGCGTCGTCGAGCAGCCATGCCCGCGACTCATACCGCAGAAACGGCCGCCCGTCGTGGCAGAACACCATCTGCTGGCCGAAGCGGTATGGCCCGTCGATGGTCGGGTAGACGACTTCGCCTTCGCCGCGCCACACACCGACCAGCGGCAGCAGGGTCAAGCAGTCGGGGTGCAGCTCGGGCCCCTCGCGCAGGTTCGCGGTGTCACCGGAAATCGGCAGGTCGGTGAACTCGGGAAGGTTCAGCGCGCCGGTGCTCTGTGCGCGCTCGGCCGCGGCCCGCAGCACCTGGTCGCCGCTGGACTCGGCGCTCACGGCGCGATCAGCGCTCGTTGGGGCCCGCCCGCCGCACCGTGGGAAGCAACACTGTCCACGCCCGGGATCATAGAGGTCTGGTCGCAGACACCCACCGCGCGCCGTGCGGGTGGATGATCAGCTCACCTGCAGCTGAACCAGCTGGAGCTTGGATCCCTCCAGTTCCACCTCGAAGACTCCGGGTGCGTTCGCGGTGAAGCTGACCGAGCCCGTGCTGCCGGCCGGAATCTCGGCCTTCCGGTCATAGCCGTGCACGTGGATCTGGTCAGCCACGTCGCTGGCCACGGACACGGTGATCGGGGTACCCAGCGCCACGGTCACCCTGCCGGTCTCTCCGGTGACCTGCGTGCCGCGCACTGTAATGCTGATCGTGCGGATGGTCGGTCCGGCCGGTGCCGGTGCCGCCCGGACCGACGACCCGGCCGGAGCTTCTCGTGCCAGGTTGGCGCCGGGCGCCGAGGAAGACCCCGGCTCCTGCCCGCAACCACCGAGCGCACCGGCCATGGCCAGCGCAGCTACACCGATAGCAGTCCGTCTCACGTCCCGGTCACCTCTCCCCACGGCCTGACAGTGATGTGTATGGGATAGTAGTCCCATACACATCGGGAGGTGAAACCCGTGCGGACCAACATCGAAATTGACGACGATCTGCTGGCCAAGGCGGCCGAGATCGCCGGTACGTCGACCAAGAAGTCGACGGTGGAAACGGCTCTGCGTGAGCTCATCCGCCGTCATGAGATGAAACGAGTGCTCGAGCTGCGAGGAAACTTCGACTGGCAGGGTGACCTGCAGGAGATGCGGCGAAGCCGCTTCTCGTGATCGAGCTGTTCGTCGACTCCAGCGTGTGGATCGACTTCTTCGCTGACCGCGCGACCTGGCAGGTGGAGGACCTGTCGCGCCGGCTGCTGACTGATGAGCAGATCGGTCTGACCGACATCGTGCTTACCGAGCTGCTGCAGGGCGCCCGCGATGATGGAGAACTTGCCAGGCTGGAGAGCTATCTCGCCGCGTTCGAGGTTGCCCGGCTGCAGTCGCTGGACGACTTCCGGCTCGCTGCGGCATTGCATCGAGCTGGACGCAAGGCCGGCACCCCGATTCGCGCCATCACCGACTGCCTCATCGCCGCAGTGTGCATCCGGGATGGGCTCCCGCTGCTGCACGACGACAGGGACTTCGATCATCTGGCCGAGGTGAGCGACCTCACAGTGGTGCGCTCACCCTGACGCTGAGCAGGACAGGAAAATCAGTGCCGAGCTGAAACCAATCCACGGAGCGAAGGCCTCTACGTTTGATACGTACAGTTGGACCGAGCCTGACGTGAGAAGTGACTACCCAAGCGAGCAAGAGTGCCAGCAAAGGCGACCCGAGGATTAGAATGATGCGTTCAGTAAGAGTGACCTCAACGCCAAGTACAGAATTTTTTGTATCAAGACGGCCGAGGGTGATCTCGGCTTTCTGCTCGTCGCGCCTGACACAAGCCAGAAACCAGTGGCGTACTACGTTTACAGTCATACCTGGGTTCGCTGATGACCAGGGCGCCAAGGGCGGTGCCAGCCCGCTGGAAGCAGTGGCGCTGGTTGTGGTTGCCAAAACTCCTAAGGTCTCGTTGTGTCCCGCATTGCGGACACAACGTCGAGAGCGCGGCGCGCCTGCGCCACATTATGTGCCCGAAACACTCTTGCTCCGAGCTGCGCGCACACGACCAAGGTTGCCAGCGTCCCCTCTTCCCGTTGCGTCACGGGCAGGTCGAGAGTCTCGCCGATGAAATCCTTGTTGGAGACGGCAACCAGTACCGGCCAGGGCCCTGAGGTCAGCTCTCCCAGCCGGCGGGTCACCTCCAACGAGTGCGCTGTCGTCTTCCTGAAGTCGTGTCCCGGGTCGATGAGGATGGAGTCACGCGAAACTCCGACCGATACCGCCTTTTCCGCCAGAGCAGCCAGCGTCGTGCGAACATCTGCCATCACGTCGGGATAATCGATGTCCCGAAAAACGGTCCTCGGCGTCAGCCCGCCCGCGTGGGTGCACACCAGTCCGGAGTCGTACGCGGCAGCCACGCGGGCAACGTCAGAGTCGTATCCTCCCCACGCGTCGTTAATCATGTCCGCGCCGGCGACAATCGCTGCTTCGGCGACCTCGGACCGCCACGTGTCCACGCTGATCACCACTGTCGGGTGACGTTCGCGAACGACCGGAACTAAGCTGCGCACGCGCCGGATCTCCTCGGCCGGAGATATATCCGGTCCCGGGGCGGCCTTTACCCCGCCAATATCGATAATCTGTGCGCCATTGGCGACTGCACTGTCCACCTGAATGATTGCATCGTGCAGCTGATAGGCGGAGCCTTTGTCGTAGAAGGAGTCGGGCGTTCGATTCACTACCGCCATCACGATGAGCTGATCGCCGCCGAACTCATTCGATCCGAGCCGCAACGTCATGCGACGCGGTCGGCGGCGGGGAGGTGGCGGCGCACGGTCACCCTCGCCGCCTGGCGCGGCACCATGGTCACCTGGCGCGGCTTGACCGGCTCGTCCGGTGCAGTGGTCAGGGACAGCTCGACCCTGCGGAAAACCTCCCGCAGCACGGTGCGCATCTCGACCTGGGCGAAGGTCGCGCCGAGGCAGCGCGGGGTCTCCTTGCACACCGCGTCCAGCCAGGCGTCGTCCCCGTCGCAGGCGGCCTGTGCGGTGCGCTCGAGCAGCGCGGGATGGCGGGTCAGCCGCTGCGGGTCGGCGCGGCAGCGGGTGATCTCGTCGGCGAGCAGTGCCTGGGCGGCGGCGTTACGCTGCGCGCGGCGCCGCCACATGCCGAACCGGCGCAGCACCGGTGGCGGCGGGATCAGCGCCAGTGGTGAGCCGATCTCCAGCATCGGCGGCAACGCCGCCCGCAGCGCGGCCAGCCGGCCTTCGTCGTGCACCCCGATGACGCGGCTGCGCCGGTGCTTGTCGCCGTCGAGCATGACCAGCGACTTCGTTCCGAGAACCTCGCCGAGCGGAGCGGCCGACTCCCCCGCGTGGAAGATCGCCGGGTCGCCACGGGCCACTGATCGGATGTCATCCGGGTCGGTCAGGAAGACGAGCGTGCCGATGCCGGGAACCCGGATAGTGAGCCGATCGCCGTAACGCCGGTGGCAGGTGTGCACGAAGCGAATGGGGTCCAGCCAGATCAGCCTCACGCCTCGTCGCTGTTCTCCAGGCTGGGGGTTTTCACCGGTAATGACTCGACCGGAACCGGGGTCTCGACGTTGTCGAACTCCTCCAGTCGTGCCTGGTAGTCGGCGGCCGCCGCCTTTTCCCCTGCTACCTGGTAGTCTGCGGTCAATCCCTTTCTCTCCGCCTCCTGCAACCCCCTTTCCGCTGCCTCCGGGTTGACGTCGACTGTTTCCTCTTCAGTGGAAGGCTCGGGATAGGGTTCGGTTGCCCGAGGGGTGCCTTCGGGGTCGGTCATCGCCAGTTTCCCTTCTGTGGTTCTACTGCTTGCCTTACCGTGCGCGAATTTGCATACCCCCACGGAAGATCACTAAACACCGGGTGACCCATTCGTGTGAATCGGGTGGCCCATTCGCGTGACACGTCTGCGCCTCGCGGCCAGCTGATTGCGCAGAAACTTCACACCGTCGAGGCAGCTGCGACACGAAGTAGGCCGTCGTTCGCGATGACGGAACCCGCGATTATTGGGCGAGACGCACGTGATGTGGGCGAACGGTCACACGATGGCGACTTAAGCCGTCGCGACGCGGTGGACGGCAGTGTCGACGGCGAGGTGGCGGCGTACGGTCACCATCGCGCCTTGGTGCGGCACCAGCGTCACGTGCCGCACCCGGACCGGCTCGGCCGGCTCGGCGGTCGGGGCCAGCTCGACTCTGCGAAGGACTTCCCGCAGCACGGTGCGCATCTCGGTCTGGGCGAAGGTAGCGCCGAGGCAGCGTCGTATCCCGCCACCGAAAGGCAACCAGACCGACGTGTCGGCGCGCTTGTCGAGGAATCGCTGCGGCCGGAACTCTGCCGGCTCGGGGTAGTAGCGACCGTCATGGTGCACCAGGTTGATGGCGGGGACCAGCATGGTGCCGGCCGGGAGCTGGTACCATGCCAGCTCCACCGGTGCGGTCAGTTTCCGGCCGATCTGCCAGACCACCGGCCGGGACCGCAGGCTCTCCTTGCACACCGCGTCCAGCCAGGCGTCGTCTCCGTTCGAAGCGGCTTGTGCGGTGCGCTCCAGCAGGGCGGGGTTGCGGGTCAGCCGCTCGAAGGTCCAGGCCAGCGCGGCAGCGGTGGTCTCGTGCCCGGCCAGTAGCAGTGTGACCACCTGATCGACGAGCTCCTGATCGCTCATCGGTTGCTGGTCGTCGTCGCTGGCGCGGACCATCATTGCCAGCGTGTCGGTCCGCTGCGCCAGGTTCGGATCGCGGCGGCAGCGGGCGATCTCCTCCAGCAGCAGCGCGTGTGCCTTGGCCTTGTTCTGCGTGCGGCGGCGCCACAACCCGACATTGCGCAGCAGCCGAGGCGGCGCCACCAGCTCCAGCGGGGAGCCGATCTCCACCATCGGTGGCAGCGCTGTGCGCAGGGCGGCCAGCCTGCCCTCGTCGTGCACCCCGATCACGGCGCGCAAGATGATCTCCAGCGTGATCGCCTGTGTCCGGGGCAGCAGCGGGAACTGCTCACCCGCCGGCCAGTGCGCGACGTCCTCGGCGGTGATATCGACCATCTGGGCGACCTGCTTGCGTACTGAGTCGCCGTGGAACGCGGGCAACATCATCCCCCGGCTGCGCCGGTGTGTCTCGTCGTCCACCACGAGGACCGACCTCGGTCCGAGGATCTCGGCGAGCGCCATGTTCGCCTCTCCGGCGTGGAAGATTGCCGGGTCGGCACGCAACACCGTTCTGATGTCGTCGGAGTCCACCAGATAGACCATCGTGCCGAAGCCGGGAACCCGCATGGTGAACCGATCGCCGTAACGTCGGTGGCAGCCGTACAGGAAGCGCAAGGGCATCAACCAGACCAGTCCGGCCTGTACCAGTGCCGGTAGCGGTGGGCCGGGCGGCATCGTGCTCGCCATGGCCAGGATCATACATACGTTTGTCTAGCTGCGGTAGGATTCCGGTCATGGGACACCGGGAGGCGCTGCTCGACGGCGCTCGGCGCTGCCTGCTGGAGCGGGGCTACGCGCGCACCACGGCACGGGACCTGGTGGCAGCGTCGGGCACCAACCTCGCCTCGATCGGCTACCACTTCGGGTCCAAGGAGGCACTGCTCAACGGTGCGATGCAGCAGTGCTTCGACGAGTACATCGAGCAGATCGCCCGCGTCGTCTTCGCCGATCCCAGTGCCACCCCGCTGCAGCGGGTACGGGCCTCCTGGGAGGCGCTGGTGAGCACGTTCGAGCAGTACCGTCCGCTGCAGGCGGCCTTCGTCGAGGCGCTGGCGCAGGCCGAGCGGGTGCCGGAGCTGCGGGTCCAGCTGGCCGACTGCTACGAGCGGCTACGCGCCAGGGTGGCCGAGATGGTGCGCGCCTCGGTCGACGGGTTGCCCGATCGCACCGCGCGGCACGTCGCCTCGTTTCTGATCGCGGTGTACGACGGCCTGCAGGTGCAGTTGCTGCTCGACCCGCAACGGGCGCCGACCGCCGACGAGCTGATGGCGTCTCTCGAGGTAGCGCTGCCAGCGGCCCTGGTTGCCGAGGGGGTGGGTGGCTCTTCAAGGACCACCAACCCCCCGGAACACTGCTCGTAACGACAGCCAACCCCCGCCGGCTCGCCGGCGGGGGTTGGCTGTCGTTCGAGACGTCCCGAGTGGGGGTTGGTGGCCCTTGAAGAGCCACCCACCCGGTCAGGACAGCGCGACGGCGACGGTGAACAGGCCTGGCCCGTCGGCGGTCACGGCGGTCTCGCCGTTGCCGGATCGGTGCAGCGCCCGGACGGTCCAGCTACCCGGGCCGGCGAAGAACCGGAAAGCCCCGGAGGCCGAGGACACCACCTCGGCGGTGAACTCCCCGGTGCCGTCGAGCAGCCGCACGAACGCGCCCTGCGCGGGTTCACCGCCCGAACGTACCGTGCCGGCCAGCACGGTGTGCTTGCCCAGATCCGTCCCCGGCGGCAGATCCTGGTCCTGATCCGGTGCTCCACACATGACGGCTCAGCTACCCAGCTCGATCGGTGCGCCGACCAGCGAGCCGTACTCGGTCCACGAGCCGTCGTAGTTCTTGACGTCGGACTGGCCCAGCAACTCGTGCAGCACGAACCAGGTGTGGCTGGAGCGCTCACCGATCCGGCAGTAGGCAATGGTCGAGCGGCTCTCGTCCAGCCCGGCCGCACCGTAGAGCGCCCGCAGCTCGTCGTCGGACCTGAAGGTGCCATCCTCATTGGCGGCCTTGGACCACGGCACGTTCAGCGCGGTGGGGATGTGCCCAGGACGCTGCGCAGCCTCCTGTGGCAGGTGCGCCGGCGCCAGGATCTTGCCGGAGAACTCGTCCGGCGAGCGGACGTCGACCAGGTTCTTGGTGCCGATCGCGTCGACCGTCTCCTGGCGGAACGCCCGGATCGTGGTGTCCTGGTCCTGCGCGGTGTAGCTGGTGGCCTGCCGGCTCACCTCGTCGGTGGTCAGGGTGCGACCGTCGAGCTCCCACTTCTTGCGCCCGCCGTCGAGCAGCTTGACGTCACGGTGACCGTAGAGCTTGAAGTACCAGTAGGCGTAGGCGGCGAACCAGTTGTTGTTGCCGCCGTAGAGCACCACGGTGTCGTCGTTGCTGATGCCCTTGTTGGACAGCAGCTTCTCGAAGCTGCCCCGGTCCACGAAGTCGCGGATCACCGGGTCCTGCAGCTCGGTCTTCCAGTTGATCTTCACCGCCCCGGGGATGTGCCCCGCGTCGTAGGCGGTGGTGTCCTCGTCGACCTCGACGAAGACGACGCCATCGGTGTTCAGGTTCTGCTCTGCCCAATCCGGCGTGACCAGGACGTTCTCGCGGCTCATGCGACAGCTCCTCGCTCAGTGTTTACATCGTTCACAGTGGATTGTTTGGGGGATGTTTGCCGGCCGCGTAACGGCGTCAACGACGACGGCAGCCGGAGGTAGATCTGGCAGCCCAGGCAGAAGCCGAACGCGGCGTTGAGGAAGGCCGCGCCCAGTGCCAGGGCCGTGGCGGTGACGCCCAGCGCGGTGAGCCCGCTGACGTACCCGATAAAGCCGATCGCGGCTAAGGCGAGCCCCACTCCTTGGGCGAATCGGACCGAAGCGGGGTCTTCCTGCGCGGTGGGCGGTCCGAGCCGGGGCGCCACCAAGGTGCGGTAGACCAAGCCGTAGGGATGCAGCTGCAGGCCGGCGAACGCACCGAGTGCGAACACCACCGCCTGGGCGGCAAGCAACACGGCACTGCCCGTGACCAGCACGATGACGAGCACCGCGACGGTCACGCAGGCCGCGAACCTGGGACCTCGGGGATCAACAGGGGGATCGGTGAAGCTGGGTTGGGTCAATGGGAAGCTGGGTTGGGTCAATGGATGGCTCCTGACCGTGGGGGATGGGTATCCGAAGGTCAGGGCGGTGGCCCGGCTAATCGCCTGCTGCACCCGCGATCGTGTGCGAGGCACCGCCCGGTCAGGGCATCCGACACAGGCTGCTGTGCAGACGGCAGAAGTCGACCGCCCGGCGCTTGGTCAGCAGCGAGTGCACGAAGGCGACACTACCGGAGACTCCCGATTTGCGGGACCGTTGTTCCACGAGCCGGACAAGCCGGACAGACCGCTGAGCTGCCACTCCGTCATCCGGCACCGATCCCGGCCCGGCCCATCGAGACGTTGGTCGCGGTGCCCTCCACGATCAACGATCCGGTCTGCACCGACACCCCGGTAGGCGTGACGCTGAACGGGAGCCCGCCGGGTTTCACGTCGGTGCTCAACGTCTTGAGCAGCAACTGGCGGATCTCCCGCGGCAGGTTCACCGTACCGACGTTGTCACGGGCCAGCCGCACGTTCGAGATGGTGATCCGCACCAGGTCACCGGTGAGCTCGATCACCCCAATCCCGATGATCTCGGTGCGCTGGCCTAAGAGGTCGGTGGTCGCGACCATCCGGATCGCCGCTTGATTATCCAATGTGGAATCACCATTGGACGACGTGCCTTCCGGTAGCACTTCCTTGATCTCCTCGTCGGAGGGCCGCTGGATCTGGAGATCTTCGATCCCGATCGCCCGACCGAGGTCGGAGTCCTTGATCCGGACCCGGCCGTCCACCCGGGCCGCCCGCACCGACTGGAGGTCGCCGGAGATCACCTCCGGCAGTGGTGCGTCGACGTCATACAGCGTCGCCTCGACGGCGACATCGCGCAGCGGGTCCACCGGCAGCCCGGTCGCCCGGATGTCAATGGCCGCATAACGTCCAGCCAGTGCCTGGGTCAGGAACGGGACACCGTTGATCCGCACGGACGGGTCGGAGGGTAGCGCGAGCCGCTCTCTGAGCTGCTGGGCCAGCGTGTACTCGGCTACGGCGGCGGCTCCGAAGTCCGCCGCCACGGCCAGGCCCACGACTACCAGCACAACGATAACCAGCTTCCGCACGCAGCTTCCCCATTCCGTCTTTTCGTCGTGTTCGGCATGATTGGGGCGCACCGAGTCAAGGTGAGCGTCGCTATAACCGGTATCCTCCCAGGACATGCTGTAGGTCACGGCCGCCAGCCTCCAGCGGCAGGAGGGAGCGGGCATGGAACTGCTGCTGCTCACCACGGACCCCGGACCGGGTTCGGTGTTGCCTGCGCTGGCTTTGTTGGCGCACGGCGTGCGGCCGGCCGCCCCGGAGGTCGCGGCCCTGCTGGACGCTGGCCCGCACGACGTGGTGCTGGTCGATGCTCGCTCGGACCTGGCCGGTTCGCGCAGCCTGTGCCGGTTGCTGGGATCCACCGGGCTGGACGTGCCGGTGGTGGTGGTGATCAGCGAGGGCGGGCTGGTCGCCCTGTCCGCCGACTGGGGTTGCGATGAGGTCCTGTTGCCCACCGCAGGCCCGGCCGAGGTCGACGCCCGGCTTCGGCTGTTGGTGGCTCGGCGCGCCGCCGAACCGGGCGCCGGACGCAGCGGCGCCCTGGTACTCGGTGAGCTCGTGATCGACGAGGCTACCTACACCGCCCGGCTCAAGGGCCGCCCGCTGGACCTCACCTACAAGGAGTTCGAGCTGCTCAAGTACCTCGCGCAGCACGCCGGCCGGGTGTTCACCCGCGCCCAGTTGCTGCAGGAGGTGTGGGGCTACGACTTCTTCGGCGGCACCCGCACGGTCGACGTCCATGTGCGGCGACTGCGGGCCAAGCTCGGCCCGGAGCACGAGCAGCTCATCGGCACCGTGCGCAACGTGGGCTACAAGTTCGTCCGCCCGCTACGCAGCATGAGTTCCCGGGAGCGGGCCGAGCAGCAGCACGCGGCGGAGCAGGACGCCGAGACCGCGGACAGTGCTGACTCAGATCGAGCAGACCGAGACCGGGCCGACCCAGACCTGGCCGCCCCGGAATCACTGCCCGTGCAGTGGGGTTGACCAGGGGGTGACCCTGGCGCTGACCTGGATCGTCCAGCCGTCCGAGGGACAGATCGCCGCCGCAGCGGGGCTGCTGGCCGCCGCAGCGATCGAGGACGGCGTCGATCCCATCTCCGAAGCGGCTGCGCTGCGGCTGCACCAGAGGAGGCCCACTACCGGGGTGCACCTGCTGGCCCACGACCCGGAGGGCACCCTGGTCGGCTACGCGGGCTTGGATGAAAGGGCGCACCGGCACACTGCCGAGTTCGCCGTGCATCCCGAGCATCGGCGCAGCGGGGTCGGCGGTGCTCTGCTCGCTGCGCTGCTGGACCGGGTGCAGGGACCGCTGTGGGTGTGGGCGCACGGCGAGCACCCGGCGGCGTTACGGCTGGCGCAGCGGGCCGGGCTGGTCCGCGAGCGCGAACTGTGGCAGTTGCGCCGGAGGCTGGCCGTTCCGATCCCACCACGAGCCCTGCCTGACGGGGTGACGCTGCGCAGCTTCGTGCCGGGCGAGGACGAGACCGCGGTGGTGCGGGTGAACAACCGCGCGTTCTTCTGGCATCCCGAGCAGAGCCGGTTGGACATCGGTGAGCTCGCGGTGCGCGAGGCGCAGCCGTGGTTCGACCCGAAGGGGTTCCTGCTGGCCGTCGACTCGCAAGACCGGCTGCTCGGCTTCCACTGGACGAAGGTGCACCTCGACGGGCGTGGGGAGGTTTACGTGCTCGGGGTGGACCCGGATGCCCAGGGCACCGGCCTCGGTGGTGCGCTGACTGCGGCCGGGCTGGAGCACCTGCGCGAGCGAGGGCTGGCGGAGGTGATGCTCTACGTCGAGTCCGACAATGCTGCCGCGCTGCGGACCTACCGGAAGCTGGGCTTTTTGCACCACCACACTGATGTGGAGTTCCTGCGGCACTGGAACTCGTGAGTGACGATGCGAGCTTTAGCCAACCTCATCGGTCGCGGGGAAGGTCCACGCCCGGGACTACCTACGGCCCGAGGTGATCGACACCCTCCGTGCGAGCCATCGGATCGCAACGCAGAGCCAGTGCGGATAGCATTGGGGCTCGGCCCCTTGCGGTCGGCTCTGCATGCGGATTGGTCGTGACCGTTAATTGTAATGATTTGAGGTGTCTTAGTCGCGGGTCGCGCCATCTGGCCAGATGATCCGTACCGGCCGTTCCTTATCACGTGCGTGCGCTACGACGTCGGCGGTGCCCCCGTGGCCGCGGGCGGGCTGTTGGTCCCAGACGGCGAACAGTTCGCTGATCATCGAGATCATCAGCTCGCTGGCGGCCATGTGCGCCTGGGATGTCGACTCGGTGAAGTCGAGCCGGTGCACCTTGATGGCGTGGCCGAGGAGGTCGTCGTACTCCGTGTGTGATTCTGGGGGAAGGCCGTCGCGGTAGTGGGCGGCTGGCACGATGACTTCGATCAGTCCGCCCTGGTCGACCACGGCGCGCGCGAAGAGTTGATCGGCGCCGTCAGCCAGTGAGGTGACGCCTGTGACGCTGGCGCCGTATTCGGCCAGTGCCGCCCGTAGAGCCTGCGTGACAAGTCGAGCGGTAGGTGGCGATAGGCCACGATGCCCAGTGATGCCGATGAGCGTCATCCACGGGTCCTGTCTCGGGTGTTGGCGGTACGCAAGCGGTCATCGAAGTCGCGCAGGAGTCCGGGCGGTGCCTGAGCGGGAACTGTCCGACGGAATTGCCGCGCTCGGCTGAACACACGCTCTGACTGTGTTCGTGCGGCGAGGTCAACGGCGGCAGTAGCCACCCGCAGAGCCTCATCTACTTCCCGAGTCTGGACGTGAGCCGAGGCGAGATCCAGCAGCACCAGCGCGCCTTGCTTGCGGTGTCCAGAAGCCACCAGCGCAAGGTCATCCACGGCCGCGTACGCGACATCGGGGCGGCGCAGGCGCACGGCGCAGGTGAGCCGGTGACTTGCGATCTTCCGAGCGTCGAACGGGAAGACCCAGGGCCATGGCGGGGGTTCCTCCGTGGCTATCCGCTCGCCTGCCGCGTCGGCGCGATCGAGCGCTTGCCACGTGTGGATATCGTCGCCCGCTGTCGCGTGGGCAACGGCCTCCATGGCGGCTAGCCATGCATCGGCGGTGGCGGGACGCTGTCGGGTGGAGGCTCTGGCTGCGTGCCGGATCAGAGCGAGACCCTCACTGGCCTCGCCTTCGTGCACCACGAAAGACGCCAGGCTACCGAGCATGTACGCGGTAAGCAGGGAGTCGCTGGCGCGGTGGGCGTGCTCGACAGCACTTCGGTAGTGACGCCGCGCTGAGCCGAGGTCGTGGGTGTCCCAGTGCAGCCAGCCCGCGAGCCCCGCCACCTCGCTGACCGCGGCGGCCATGGCCTTGGCGCTCATCGGGTCCCAGATCCCGGCCTGCATGCGGGTAGCCATGCGCAGATGGGCCAGCACCGGTTTGGTGAGTTCGGGTGATGAGGTTGTTCCCTCGAGTTTGCGCTGCGCTGTCGTGATGGCATGCACGGCAGCCGCCGACTCATCATCTGCCAGCACGGTTGCTGGTAGGACGGCGCTGGCCAGCACTGCGGCAGCTGCGCCCAGGAGAAGCTCTCGTCGGTCCACGGGGGGCTCACTGTGTCTGTTCTGGCTTGGCTGCTCGGCGAGACCGAGCATGACGCGGGCAATGCCCAGCTCGGTTCCGAGCCGACGCAGGGTCTCCACGTCGCGGGTTCCTGACCCGCCTCGCTCGATCCGCGAGATCGTCGACTGGCTCCGGCCTGTGGCCGCGCCCAGTTGGTGCTGGTTCAGTCCGTGCGCACGCCGGACAAGGCGAATGACCTCGCCGACTCGACCGGCCGCAGCAGCCTCCCGCACTGCCTGCGATGCACACGCTGGATGCATCACCACTACCCCAGACTGTAGACCTTCACACGCCGAATGAGCCGCCAAAATATGCAGGCCGCGGGTAAACCGATGCAGCATACGGCTAATACTTGGAACAATGATCGGGACACGGGCAACCTCTCCCGGGTGACGATCACCCGCCGCGTTGACCTCGCCCAAGCCTTGGCTGGCCCGGCATGACCGGCAAGGAACCAAGCACCCCTGAGGCCAGTTACGCCGAGCGGTTGCGTCGGATCTTGGTGGATACGGTGTTAGCCGGGCATGGTGCAGAGGGCATCGGCTCGGTGCCATCACAGGCCAGCGCGGCGCTCTATGCCCTGTTGAGGGGTCATCCGGTTGATCGGTGGGGCCGTTGCCGGTCCTGTCGGCGTCCGGGCGCGGTACTCGGATTCCGTCGTCGCCGCTGCCGGGTGCACGCTGAGACACCCTTCTGGCTCCGCCAGCAGCCCACGGAGTTCCTGCATTCCCGGTTGGTCTGCGAGTTAGAGGGCTCAGACGGTCCGGCCGTCATGATCGAGTCAACTGTGCGGTCGAGTCGGCTCCAGGGCAATAATCGGGCGTGTTTCTGTCGGTGCCGCGCCCCGTGAACTCGACCAGAGCTACGTCTGGCAGGACTGAAATGTCGCTGGCGTCGAGTTCACGGGCAAGCCAGCCAGGGAACATGCGTGGTCGGGGTGGGGCGAAGCCCGCTTAGGCCTGACCGACCGGTCACCCGCGCAGAGCAGCGCAACCCCTACGGCAACCGGCGATCCGGGCGACACCGACATATTGCCCGGCATCGAGCCCGACCCCAGCGACCCGCGCACTGAGCCAGCTCAGACCCCGGCCGTCCCGCCCCCGCCTCCCCGAAGGTACCCCCGGGCGGGACGGCCGGACCTTACCCGCGGCGGGGTCGAGGTGTACTCCGACGACCCTCGACCCCGCCGTGTTCCACCCGACGATCCATCACCGCCCGCTTACCCCGGCAGGTCGCAGCTTCTCAGCGGAGGCATGACATGACCGACTGCAGGAATGTCGGAGATGAGCGGCGCGAGCAGGCGCGGCCAGAGCCTGTGCCCGCGCCGGACCTGAGGCTTCCGCTGGCCACTGTGGAGCCTGGCCGGGCAATAGAAGCACGGCGTTGTGGTGTGCCGCTGGCGGGGGCTGGGCCCGATACCGCACAGGAACCGGCGATGAGTTCCACGAACGGTCACAGCGTCGGAGCTGCCACTGCGATGGCCGGGGCAGGTCCGGCGCGGGCGCATCACCGCCCGGGGCGCTGTCCGGTGACGAGAAAGCTGACCTGGCGGGCGATCGCGACCGCGTGGTCGGCGAAGCGCTCGTAGTAGCGGCCGATGAGTGCGGCGTCCACCGCCGGTTCCACGCCGTGCGACCAGCCCTCGGACAACAGAACCCGGAAGATCTGGCGGCGCAGCGCGTCAACCTCCTGGTCGGCCTTCGCCAGCCGGATACCCGACATCGGGTCCTGGCTCTCGATCGCGCTCGCGGCCTCCTCAGCGAGACCGGCGGCGAGCACGCTCATCCGCGCGAACACCGGGCCGACCTCGACCGGGATCGGCATGGTCGGGTGCTTCAGCCGCGCGATCTCGGCGATGTGCTGGGCCAGGGTGCCCATCCGCCCCAGGTCGCCCACCGCGTGCATGGCCGCGATCACCACCCGCAGGTCGGTGGCGACCGGCGCCTGCAGGGCGAGCAGGTTGACGCAGCGCTGGTCCATGTCGTCGCACAGTGCGATGATCTCGTCCTCGCCAGAGATGACCAGCTCGGCTAGCCCGAGGTCGGCCTGCTGGAGCGCGGTCGAGGCGTTGGTCATCATCTGCCCGGTCAGCCGGGCCATGCTGGCCAGGTCGCCGATCAGTTTGTCCAGTTCGGTGTGGAAGATCTCCCGCATGGCCCGAGGGTACGGCGGAAGGATCGACCCGTGTCAGCGGCCAATCGAATTCATCGGTAACCGTGAGGTTACGGCCGAACTGGAGCTCAGCTGCAGGCGGTATCGGCCCCGTTGACGGTGGCCAGCGGGGCCGTGGCCTCAGGGGTCTCAGGGCTGGGAACAGCCGAGGGCGCGGCGGCCCCCGCCCCGTGGCCGTCCCTCTGGCCGGGGTGGAAGTCGGGGCGGTAGTCGGGGCCAACCACTAGCACTACGTTGTCGGCGGTTTCCCCCCGATCGACCTGCAGCGCCGCCTGGGGAATGGTGGCGAGCAGGGTGCGCGCCTCGGCCTCCTGATCCGGTGGGTAGCGGATCACCGTGGTGTCCACCAGGTACGTAGCGTTGCCCACCCCGAGCACGCCGAAGCCGTCGGCCTGCAGCGATTCCGATGCCCGAGTGGCCGCGCCGGCGACCCGGCTGCCGTTGAGCACCTGCACCCGCACGTCTGGTGGCTTGTCTGCTTTCCGCGCCAACGGTGCTTGCGGGCTTGGTGGTTGCTCGCCGGGCAGCGCCGCGCCGTCGATGATCGCCCGGAACAGTGCTGCGGTGTCGGGCTCCCGGAGCTCCTCGTTGCCGTACTTGTTGGCCGTCCCGGTGGTCGGCACCGTGACGAAGGTGACGTTGGCCGGGTCCAGCCCTTTCATCGACTGGGCCAAGGTGAGCAGCGTCGACGAGTCAACGTTCTCGCCGACGGTGTTCGCGGCGACCGCGGTGATCAGCCCGCGCAGCTTGGCGGGGTTGAGCAGTACGCCTGGCGACAGCACCTGGCGCACCAGCGCGGACAGGAACCGTTGCTGGCGGGCGATCCGGCCGTAGTCAGAGGTGGGGTCGCCGACGATGTGCCGGGCCCGGACGTAGTTCAGGGCGGTGGCGCCCGTGATCGTGGTGTGGCCCCGCTGCGGGATGATCGTGCCGAGCCGGCTGTCCTTGAGCGGTTGCTCGACACAGATCTGCACCCCGCCCAAGGCGTCGACCATGCTCTTGAATCCGTTGAAGTCGACACCGACGAACCGGGTCATGGCCAGCCCGGAGAGATGTTGAACGACTTTGGTGACGCACAGCGGCCCACCGATCTGGTAGGCGGTGTTCAGCTTGGCGACGCTGGCGCCCGGGTCGATCCGTCCGGTGTAGGAACCCGAGACGGGGTCCCATACGTCGCACTGCGGCCGCTGGATCTGCAGGTCCCGCGGGAAGGAGACGATCACCACCTGAGACCGGTCGGCGGGCAGGTGGGCGACCATCACGGTGTCCGAGCGGGCACCTGCCACCTCCGCGCTGTCGCCCACGTTGTCTTCTTCCTGTGCACCCACCCGGCTGTCCGATCCGACCAGCAGGACGTTCTCGTCGCCGCGCTGCGCTGCCGCGTCGGTGATCGCCGCGGAGTGCGGGTCGAGTGCGAGCACGTCGCGGAGTTGTCCGTCCACCCATTGCGTGGTGGTCCATCCCGCGGCGGTGGCCAGGAATACCAGCAACGCCACCGCAGCGACCAGCACCTTGCCGGTTCGTCGGACGCGGTGGCGCCCACCGGGCGGGGAACCTTCCGGGCCATCGGACACCGTGACCTCCTCCCCTGGACCAGGTGTTACGCCATCCGGGTGAGGGATCGTACTAGGTGCGCAACCTCACCCGCCGGAATGGGCCAGCTCGGCGCCCGCGGGGACGGTGCGGTCCATCGGGTCGTCCAGCCAGCCCTCGGGTAGTACCACCCGTCCAGGCGAGCCCTGGCGGCCTCGGGGACCGTCCGCGTCGGGTGGGAACGGGGCATCGGGGTCCAGCCGGGCGAGCTGGTCGTCCAGCTCGGCGAAGCTGGACACCATCCCCAGCGCGCGCCGCACGTCCCCGCCGACCGGGAAGCCGTGCAGGTACCAGGAGATGTGTTTGCGCAGGTCACGAAGACCCTTGTCGGTGCCAAGGGCTCGGGTGAGCAGCACGGCGTGGCGGCGCAGGATCGTCGCGACCTGCTTCAGGGTCGGCGGAATCGGGGCCGGGGTGGCGGCGAAGGCAGCCTCCAATTCGGCGAACAGCCACGGCCGGCCCAGGCAGCCGCGACCCACCACGACCCCGTCGCAGCCGGTGTGCTCCACCATCCGGATCGCGTCCGCGGCGGCGAAGATGTCCCCGTTGCCCAGTACCGGGATCGACGTGACGGCCTGCTTGAGCGCAGCGATGGCGTCCCAGTCTGCGGTGCCCGAGTAGCGCTGCGCGGCGGTGCGCGCGTGCAGGGCCACCGCTGCCACCCCGGCTTGTTCGGCGATCCGGCCGGCGTCGAGGAACGTGCGGTGCTCGTCGTCGATGCCGATCCGGAACTTCACTGTGACCGGCAGGTGCCCGGCCGCCTCGACCGCGCAGCCGACGATCTCGCCGAACAGGGCCCGTTTGTAGGGCAGCGCGGCACCGCCCCCTCGGCGGGTGACCTTCGGCACCGGGCAACCGAAGTTGAGGTCGATGTGATCGGCGAGGTCCTCATCGCGCACCATCTCCACGGCCTTGCGGACCGTCACCGGATCGACTCCGTACAGCTGCATCGAGCGGGGCTGCTCCTCGGCGTCGAAGCTGATCATCTTTAACGTGCCGGGATGCCGTTCCACCAGTGCGCGGCTGGTGATCATCTCGCAGACGTACAGCCCCGCCCCCTGCTCCCGGCACAACCGCCGGAACGCCACGTTGGTGATCCCAGCCATCGGGGCGAGCACGACCGGCGGGTCGACCCGGTAAGGCCCGATCCGCAGCGCTGATCGCACAACAGGCACGCGCCCCATCATCCCCTCGCACCGGCGTGTCCGTCTCCTGTGCCCGGCGTGTCCGTCTCCTGTGCCCGGTGTGTCCGCCGCGGGTGCCCATGCCGCAAAACCCGGATGTGGCACAGCTCGACCGACTCAGCGGTTGAGCTGTGAACCCGACGGGCCTAGCGTCGAGCTCTGGTAGAGCGACATTGACCTGTGCCAGCGAGGTGATCCATCATGCGAGCGACCATCGGTGACCGGCTCTGCGTACATGGCCGAACCGTCAACCGGCCCGATCGCATGGGCGACGTGGTGGAGGTACGGGGGCCCGACGGCCAGCCGCCCTTCCTCGTGCGGTTCGACGACGGCCGCGAACGCCTGGTCTTCCCGGGCCCGGACTGCGAGGTACACCCGGCCGCGGGCCGGTAGCTGCCGCTCTCCTGCAGTGGCTGCACCTGCTGGGCGGTGTTCATTCGGCACCGGCCCGCGCAGGGGCTAAAGCCAGCCGCGCCGACGGAAAAGGACATAAAGCAGTATTGCGACGAGCAGCATCATACCCAGTGCCATCGGATAGCCCAGGGTCCAGTGCAACTCCGGTATGTGGGTGAAGTTCATCCCGTAGACGGTGCCGATCACACTCGGCGCGAAGAGAATCGCCGCCCACGAGGAGATCTTCTTGACCTCCTCGCTTTGCGCCAGGCTCGCCTCGGTGAGCTTGGCGGTCTCCTCGTTCTGCCGCTGCGCAACGAGCGTGGAGTTGACGGTCAGGACGTTGCCGATCAGCTGCCGGAAGGCGTCCACCCGCTCCACGACGTGCACCGCGTGATCCTGCACGTCCCGCAGCTGACGCTGCAGCTCCAGGTCCACCGGGAAGCCGTTGAACCCGCTGATCAGCGACCCCAGCACGTCGAGCAGCGGCTCGCAGGCCCGCTGGAACTCGATCACCTCGCGGGACAGCTGGTATATCCGCCGCGACACGTTGGGTTCCCCGCTGAATACCTGGTCCTCGATCTCGTCGATGTCGTTGCGCAGCCCGTGCAGCACGGGTAGGTAGTCGTCCACGATTCGGTCCAGGATCGCGTAGAGCACCGCCAGCGGCCCCCGCTTCAGCAGTTCGGGCTCCGCCTCCAAGCGCTGGCGGACCTCGGCCAGGTCCGGCTTGTCGGCATGCCGGATGGTGATGACGAAGTCCACGCCCATGAACACGTGCAGCTCGCCGATCTCTACTACCTCGATGGGGTCGACATAGCGGGCCGGGCGCAGCACCACGAACAGGATGTCGCCATAGCGTTCCAGCTTCGGCCGCTGGTGGGCCTGCACCGCGTCCTCGACGGTCAGCTCGTGCAGGCCGAATTCGGCGGCCACCGAGGCGAGCTCCTGCTCGTCGGGCCGGTAGAGCCCGATCCAGGCCAGACACTCGCTGCTGCCGGAGCTGTGCTCGCGCAACAGCTGGTAGGTCGTCTCCAACGACTCGGGTGCCACGCAGCGGCGGCCTTCGGAGTACACCGCGTTGTCCACGACCGTCATCGGTCACCTCCTCACGCCCAGCATCGTGCCAGCCAACTGCGCTCGCACCCTGCTCGCGGTCGGGGTGGGGGGAGTAGCTACCGAGGCTGCGGCAAACCAACCGGCCGGGCCATCAAACCGGTGCGAGATCGGCGCGGCCGGAGTCGTCCAGGTACGGAGTCAGGGCCGCCCGGACCGCCGCCCGGGCCCGGTGCAGCAGCACTCGCTGATTGCCGGTCGAGACGCCGACGAGGGCGCACACCTCGTGGGCCCGGCGATGTCCGCCGCGGTCAGCCAACGATCCACGTCATCGAGTCGCCACGCGTCTAGCAGCAACCAGGCCCGCGCCACGCACGTCCGGGGGTCGGCGAGCAGCGCCGCAGCCGGCAGCTGATCCAGCCAGGCGTCGACGGTGGCCAGCCGGCCGGCCTTGAACCAGGTGTTCCAATGCGTGGCGATCAGCTCCACCGCGTCGCTGACGTCCCCCGCGGCGGTGGCCTGACTGATCGCCGCGCCCACCTCGCCCACCGATCGGAACCACGCGGCCGCCCGCCGGTGCAGCCCGGGGAGCTGCTGCGGCTCGGTGATGCTCAGTTCGTGGCGCAGCAGCTCACCGAACAGGCGGTGATAGCGGAACCACCGCCGCTCGGAGTCCAGCGGGACGAGGAACAGGTTGGACCGTTCGATGCGCTCCAGCAGCCCGGCGCTGTCGGCCCGCTCGGTCACCGCCTGGCACAGCTCCACGGACAGCCGGGAAAGGATCGACGTCTCCAGCAGGAAGCTGCGCAGGTCTTGCGGCTGTGCGGCGAGCACCTCGGAGCCGAGGAAGTCAAGTACGAAGCGGTCAGTGCCGGCGAATTCGTCGAGGAACGCCATGCGGTCGGTGTGCTCCCGCAGCGACAGGCCGGCCAGGTACAGCCCGGCGCCTCCTCGGCACGCCGTCGAGCGCGGGTCGCCGGGGTCCCGGTGTAGTCAGCCGACCAGCATCAGGGGCTTGTCGCTGAGCCGGTCATCAAGGAGGTTGTCGAGCAGCTCAGGCAGGTTGGCTGGCAGGAGCTGGTCCTGACAGTGCCGGAGTTCGGTGGCGGGCCACCAGCGACGTTCGATCAGCCCGGCTTTCTCGTTCTCGGTGGGTTTGAGCGGGATCTGGGCCAGGGTGCTGGGGGTGCGACCGAGGAACACGTGCTCGATCCGATGATGAGCGCGGCCCCGGTAAACGAATCGTGACTCGCGCACCCACAGCTTGCGGCCCAGCTCCTGGAGGATGATCCCGGATTCCTCGGCGAGTTCGCGGCGGGCGGCATCGGCCAGGTCCTCTCCCTTGTCCAGGCCGCCGCCGGGCAGTTCCCACCAGTGGTGGCCGGGGTCCTCGGGGTCTCTGGCGTGGATGAGCAGGACCCGATCGAGGGGATCGAGCAGCAATACCCGGGCGCCCAGCCGCGGGGCCACGCTGATGTGGGACATGCAGGCGGGGTCCTTCGTGCTGGTCGGAGGTGGCGGCCAGCACGAACGCCCAGGTCAGAACAGGGTTGGCTCCAGCCCAGGCTCGCTGGTTATCGCCTTAGCGGGGTCAGAGGTTAGCAGCGGTGTCGTCGCCGTCGTGGCCAGGCGCACGGCGAGTCCGGAGTGATCGGTCAGCCTCGATCCGTCCGCGAGAACGTCCCTGGTCTGGTGGACGTAGTCACAGCCTTGGAGCAGCGGCAGGAGCTGGGCGCAGCAGTGGGCGTGGTCGTAGCGGTAGCCGAGGTCGGGCCGTCGCGCCCAGCTGTGTTCGACCCGACGAGGGTGCAGGTGCCGGAATGCGTCGACCAGACCGTGACGATCAGTCAGGGCGCGGTAGAAGTCGTACTCGAACGGCGCGAACTGCTGGCGGTGCTCGGGCTGGTGATCGGGTTCCAGGACGTTCAGGTCACCCAGCAGCAGCACGGGGACGCTGGATGTCGTAGCGTCCAGCGCGGTGTGGAAGCCCTCGATCCAACGCTTCTTGCGCTCGGTCTTGTCCAGCGTCGCGTCCCGCGAGGGGACGTAGGCACCGAGCACCCGCATCGGCCCTGTCGAGGTGCCGATGATGACCCCTGCCGCGCGGGCCGGTAGGTAGCGCAGTGCTCCGGTGAGCGGATCGGGGGTGGTGGCCACCTTGCTGATGATCATGATACCGAGTTCCCCGGGGCCGTGCTCGGGGAAGGTCACCGAGTAGTTCGCTGCGGTGCACCCCTGGGCCAGCAGCTGGCTGCCGGGGGTGGCCTTGGTTTCGGTGAGCACGAAGATGTCCTCGGGGCGTGCGGCGAGCCACTCGAGTTGTCGGCGTGCCCGCGCAGGCGAGGGAGCGCCGACGTTGACGGTGATCAGGCTCAAGGACATACCAGGCTCTTTTCGCCAAGGGCACGGTAGATGAGGGACACGATCCTGGCAGCGACCAGGTCGGGGCCCTCGGCAGTGCACTCGACGGTCTCCACCGGCCACCCCTGGTCCTGGAGATCGGCCACGGCGCGGGCGTAGAGCGCGGATTCCCGAGTGCTGTTGTCCGCGGCCCGCTCGAAGCGGCTGTGCCCGCCACGGGCCCGCAGCCGGGCATTGATCACCGCGGGATCGCCGGTGAGGATCAGGGACAGGTCAGGCCGGTATACGCCGTAGTTGAGCTGCCACACGATCTGGCTGGATAGGCCGTCAAGTCCCTGCAGCACGAGAGAGGAAGCGACGTACCGATCGCAGAGAACGATTCTGCCCTCCCGCAGGGCGGGTTTGATCTCTGTGTCGAGCTGATGATGCCGATCCGCGGCGCACAAGCAGGCCAACGACATGCCCCGGTAGGTGTCGGTGCCGTGCCGGGCGAGTTCGCCGATCTCGGCTCGGGAGGGTTGCCGGGTGCCGTGCACCGGCAGGCCCGCCGTGGTGAGCAGCTCGACCGCTGCGGTGACGGCGCTGGACTTGCCGACGCCACCCGGCCCGTCGACGGCGATCAACGTTCCGGGCAGGCGGGGTTGGTCGTCGGGGCCGCTGGTCATGCGGGGATCAGCGGCAGCAGCCGGTGTCCTTCGACAGTTACTGGGCATTGCTCGGCGTCGACGTCGCCGATAAGCCCGCCGGCGGCGATGACCGCGGCCGGGCAGCCCTTGCCACAGCCGGAGGCCAATGCGCACGAACCGCAGGTGGGATTGACGCCGACCTGGTATCGGTCGTGGAAATGGTAGTCGTCCAGGAGTTGCGCCAGGTCCGGATCGGTGAAGATGTTGCCGACGATGAACTCGGTGTCGGCGTGCTGGGAGATCGGAGTCCGGGCAGCGAAGACCAGGTAGGGGCACACGGTCACGTCGCCGGGCGTGAACACGTAGATGATCGTGCCGGCCTCACAGCCCGACAGCGGCTGGCCCGCGGCATTGGGGAAGCGGATGTGCATGATATCGAAATCCGGCCCGTCCAACGGCGCGGTCAGCTCGAAGATTTCCTGCATGTGCAGGGTGGTCTTCGCCAGCCGGTCTTGGGACTTGACCCCTCGGCCCATGCTGCCCAGCGGGTTGAGCAGTACATAGCGAGCCCCATTGCGGCGGGCGAACTCGCACAGCCGCGCGTACTCCTGGTTCTGGGCCAGGGTGTTCGGAGTGCACAGCAGCCCCTGGAGAATCCCGGCCGCGCCGAGCTTCTCCGCCGTGGCAACCGTGACCTCGAAACAGGCCCGATCGCCGCGGAACTTGCCGTGAGACTCCGCGGCGAAGCCGTCCAGGGATACGTTGCAGTGCACACCCAGGCTCGCGAGTTCTCCGACTTGGTCGTCGTTCAGAGTGGTCGCGTTGGTGCAGATCCCGACGTCCATCCCGGCGCCCCGGAACGCCCGCACGATGGCCATGAACTCGGGGTGGATCGTCGGTTCGCCTCCGGTGAGGGTGACCCGCTGGACCCGGCAGCCGGCCAGGCGTGGGATCACCGTGTCGATCACCTGGGCCAGCGGCATCTGCTGACCGATCCGAGTTGCGGCCACGAAGCAATGAGCGCACCGCAAATTGCAGTCCTCGTTGATCTGCACCAAAGCCTTGCGGTGCGGGGCATCCACCGTGGTCCGGAAGTAGCAGGACCTGGCCAGACCGTCCCCGGCGACGCTGCGGGCTCCAACCATCGGGAAACCTCCACATCCTTGCGCTCGCGAGCAGCTCATGTGTGCGGCGCAGCCCGGGTGGCGCACCGGCGCAAGCCGTCACTAAATGTTCGTTAGGACACTATCGCGACTAGTGTTGTTCAACCGAACATACTTTGGACAACTCGGGTGGAACTGCGAGCATCGACAACCCAACTGCCCGCTCGAACAACTCGCATGTCAGGGTGGGTCAGTCACTGCCAGAACGAGGAGGCGCGGTGCCCAACGGCGGAGACGACGAGACCGATGCGGCCGGTCTGCTGGCGACCCTGCTGGGCGCTCCAGCCGAGATGCTCGACATCACCCTCGACCAGTTACGCACGCTCGCTGTGGTGCACGTGGCCGGCACTGCCCAACGGGCCGCACGCGCGCTGGGCCGGGAGCAATCCAGCGTGCAAAAACAGCTCGACAACCTCAACAAGATCGCCGCCCGCCTGCTGGGCGAGATGCTGGTGGCCAAACAGGGCCGGGGCAAGGAGTTCTTGTTCACCCCCTCCGGCGAGGAGGTCGTGGAGCTGGCGGCCCAAACCCTGCTCTCCTGGACCGAGAGCCTGCACCGCAGCAGACGGCGGGTGGGATCCACCGTCACCTTCGGAACCACCGAGTTCACCGTGGAGTTCCTCGGCGCGATCTGGCCGAGGTTGCGCGCGGACTTCGAACGCGCAGGCGTACAGCTCAAAATCGAGCACGTCCGCACCCGCGACCTGTGGCGCAAACTCGACGCCAAGCAGGTCGACATGGTGTGCGGCAGCTTCGCCACCGAACACGACCGGCCGCCAGCGCTCGACTACGACTTTCTCGAATGGCACCGCGAACGCGTCGCACTGCTCACCAACCTCACCCCGCGCGAGCTGCCCGACACCCCGGTCACCGCGGCCAAGCTGCCCCACCTACCGCTACTGGCACCGACCGCCGGACTGTTAGCGCAGTTCCTCGGCCGCTGGTACGGACCTGACTACCGCGGCGTGCTCACTGTCATCGCCGAGATCGACTCCCTCACCTACGGCCTGAATCTGCTCACCGCCGAACTACTCCACGGATGCCTACTGACCACCGAACGAGTCGCCGACGCCGCCCTCGAAGGACGCCTGCCCGGCAGAAACCTTCGCAAGATCGACCTCGCCGACGACTACCAACCGCGCCTGGAGATCGTCACCGGCATCTTCGCCCGCAAAGGCGAACGGGAGCGCTACGCCCACAACCACCCACTGAACCTGCTGTGGAACGCATTCACCGAGGCGACCCCCACCAGACCAGCGCCAGCCGTCCTGCCGGGCTGACCCGGCGGAGGCGGCGTCTCACCAGTCGGGTCCTAGACTCCACCGCGCCACAGTCGCGAACGCGCCAACTTCTCCGGCACTGCCTGCGCAACACCTGTTCGGACCGCCAGGCTCCGCAGCTAAATCGATGAACTGCGATGATGCTCCAACATGACATCACGCACAGAAAGTGACCCCCAGAGAACCCGGGGCTGGCCAGTGGTGACCGGCGAGCCCGAACCACTGCTCACCCTCGACAACTCAATCGATGGCTGCGCGGGCTCATTCCGCTGCCCGGCGGCGACGGCGGCGGGCAGAGATCATTTCCCGTCTCGGTGAATGGCCGAGGCTCACGTTAGGCGTCGTCGAAGCCGATCGAGAACGTGGCTTCGATGTCCCTGCGCGAGTAGGACCGGAACGCGATGTGGGTGTCGGTGCCTAGCACGCCGTGGACTTTTGACAGTCGGCCAGCGACCACGTCGGCGAGCTGCTCGTGCTCGGTGACACGGACGATCGCAATGAGGTCTATGTCTCCGGCACAAGAATAGACCTCGGCGACGCCCTCCAGGTCGGCGATGGCCTGAGCGGCCTCGGGGATCTGGTCAGTGGCGGCGTGCACCAGCACGATCGCGGTGATCACGTCAGACCTCCTGGGCCGGCCGGGCTTGGGCAACACGAGGGTAGTCCGCTCCCGGCCGGTTATCTGACCGCGCAGCCGCCGAGGCTCATCGAGCGCGCGTATCACGTTAGCGGAGGTATTCCTCGATCACGTCCGCGCCACGGGTGGCCCCGCCGCTGTCCCGGATGGCCTCGCGCATTCGGTCGAGGTTGGCGTGTACCCCGGGATCGGAGGCGACCCGGGTGGCCGCGGCGCGCAGCGCTTCGGCGGTCACGGTGCTGGCGTCCAGTCGCTCGCCAAGCCCCAACTCCTGCACCCGATCGGCATTGGCGAGCTGCTCGGGCATCTGTGGGAAGGTGATCAGCGGAACGCCGTAGTACAGCGCCTCCATCGTGGAGTTCATCCCGGCGTGCGAGACGAACGCGGCGGCATGCCGGAGCACCGCCAGTTGCGGGAACCGCGGTCGAATCTCCACAGTGGAGGGAACCGGGCCCAGCGCGGCGGTGTCCACCTCGCCCACGGTCATCGCCACCTGCCACGACCCGTCGCCGAAGGCCTCGATACAGGTGCGGTAGAACTCGGGGTGATCGGTGAAGATCGTGCCCAGCGAGATGAACAGCACCCGGGCCCCGGGATCAGGCGGCGACCACGGTTGGGCCTGTTCCCGGTTGCCGAGCAAGGGTCCGAGGAAGCGGAAGCGTTCGTCGAAGCTGTCGCCGGCCGGCTGGAACTCCCGTGGAACGAAAACGAGGTTCAGTGCCTCAGCCACGTCCATCGTGGCGGCGACGTCAAGATCAACACCGTGCTCACCGGAAAATTGTGCGCAGTCGATGGCCAGTGCAGTCATCACGGGATGGTCGGCGAGCCCGGCTGTCAACTGCGCGTCCAGCGAGTACGTCTCGTTCGAGGCGAGGTGTGGGACGCATCGCACAGCCGGGATGCCCAGCTTCCCGGCCACGATCCGGGCCGGCCAGTTCGTCGCGTCGTAGCAGACCACGTCCGGACGCTCGGCGGCGCAGCGCTCGTGCAGCACCGGATAGGTCGCGCGCATCGCGGCGAAGTAGTGCCGCAGCCACCCCGCGATGATCTCGGGGCCGACCTCCGGTGGCGGAATGAAAGGCTCCAGCGGTGGCAGCGCGACCCACCGCGCACCGGCACCGGTAACCGCGCCGGAGTGCTCCGCGGCGGTGGCGTAGTCCACTCGGTGCCCGCGCTGCGCGAGCTCCTCGACCAGTGGCAGCGTCGGGTTCACATGCCCGTGCCCGGCGAGGGCCACGAACAGCAGGTGCTTTGGTATGCCGCGGATCATAGCGATCGGCTCAGTGCGCGAGCCAGCGCAATGACCTGCCGGAGAGTCCGGCTGGCGGCGCCGAGCAGTTCGACCGTCGCGGCCAGCCGATCGACGTACGGCTGTGGGTCGGTGGTCATCGTGTCCGCTGGGTGGGCACGGTGGCGGCGGCGCATGTGCGGCAGTAGCGATCCGGGCCGGCGACCATCGCAGCGGGCAGCACCTCGACACCGCACAGCGCCACGTAACGGCCCTTGGCTCCCCGTCCGGCAGTCAAGGCGTCAGCGGTGAACAAGTGCGCCTCGCCGCTGACGTCGACCACTTCCGTGGTGCGCCGCTTGGTGATCACGTGACCGAGTCGGTGCTTACCTGCCATCGCGTCCACCCGCGCTCCCGGCTAGTTCGTGGTGCCGCCTGGCCCGGCCCCAACGGACGGCAGGCCGGGCGGCTGGACGCCAGCCCTGCGCTGACGCCTCGTAGACCATATGTCAGTATTTCTACAGTGTCTATATCTACATAATATCCTCCTACGTAAGGAGTCGAGGTGTGACTATGATTTCCGGCATGGCAGGACCTACAGTCAGGCGTCTCCAGCTCGGGATCGAGCTGCAACGGCTGCGCGAGGCCGCTGGTGTCAGCCGACCGGATGCGGCAGCGGCTATCGGATGCTCAGAGCCTCGGATCGGCCACATCGAGACCGGCCGCAACGCACCCAGCAAGTCCGACCTGATCGTGCTGGTCGAACGCCTCTACGGTGCAGACGAGGCGACGCTCACAGCACTCGAAGAGCTCCGCGAGGAGGCCAGCAAGCGCGGCTGGTGGTCCACCTACCGGCTGCCCAAGTGGCTGGCGGGTTACGTCGGCTTGGAGACCGACGCTGTCTCGCTGCGCTACCTGGACCTCGAGATCCTCCCCGGGCTGCTGCAGACCGAGCAGTACATGCGCAGGCTCTACGCCCTCAGCGACCCACCGCCCGCCAAGGAGATCGATCGGCTCGTGCGGGCGCGGCTGCAACGGCAGGGCAGGCTCTCTGGACCGGATGTACTCCAGCTCAGCGCCGTGGTGTCCGAAGGTGCCCTGGTGCGATGTGCGCGAGATGAGGCGGTAGCGGGCGCTCAGCTGGCGCAGCTGCTCGACCGGGCCACCTGGCCGAACGTCGAGCTGAGGGTGCTGCCGTTCGACCTGGGGCTCCATGTCGGCACGGGGCCATTCACCCTGCTTGCCTTTCCTGATCACCTGCTGGCCGATGCGGCCTACCAGGAGTATGCGGTCGGCGGGCACATCATCGACGATCCCTCGGTAGTCGCTCGGCTGGCTAGGCTGTTTGACGAGCTGCGCGGCCAGGCGCTCGATGCCGACGAGAGCCTGGCCATGATCGCGCAGCTCGCCAACCGCAAACGCGAGTAAAAGCTAGGAGGGGCATCGATGAGGGATGACCTGGCTCCCGCCCTATGGCGGAAGTCTACCTTCAGCAATAACACGGGCGCGTGCGTCGAGGTGGCCGACCTCGGTGGCGCAGGCCGTGCCGTCCGGGACTCTAAGGACCCGACCGGCCCGGCCCTGACGTTCACCGCGGCCGAGTGGGCCGCGTTCACCGCCGGAGTTCGCGGCGGCGAGCTCGGCTGAGCGACCGAACACCCGCGACGGCTCCGCCCGCCCACGTGGTGGGTGGGGCCGTCCGATCTGGGTCCGCACCGGCTCGCCACGGCTGCCCGCGAACTTCGGCACGGGACCCCGGCTTTAACGACGGCCAAGGGATTCACATTGCTGGTGGGGTGGCCGCAACGCGGC